>CARQVR010000097.1 GCA_949051815.1 uncultured Lachnospiraceae bacterium | reverse complement strand
GTTTTACGCAACCTGCAAGTACTTTTATAAATATTCAACTGTCAAACTCCCGCGCGCTATCAGGTGGCGGGGGAGGTGATGCGGGACCTGAACCGGAAAGAGATCAGGGGAAAAGGGAGGAGAGGACAGGCTTTTGTGCGGCATGTGGAAAAACAGATTTGTCTAACAGATTGTTTTCGTTTATAATATGAATAAATGCGAATCTCAATTAAGCCGGTTGAAATTAAGGGTCTGCTTATAATTATGCTATTTGCACAAAAAAAGCAACGATTTGATGAGTTTCGCAATTACTTAAGCAGCAATAGAACGGGAAAGGTTAGGAGGCAGCCTTGAAAACACATAGAGAACAGACAAAAGTCATCACAATCGGAGACAGGAAGATCGGCGGGGGGAACCCCGTTTTGATCCAGTCCATGACCAACACGCCCACGGAGGATGTGGAGGCGACGGTGGCGCAGATTCTGCGCCTGGAGCAGGCGGGATGCGAGATTATCAGGTGTACCGTTCCCAACATGGAAGCGGCGCAGGCGCTTGCAAAAATCAAGGAGCGGATACAGATTCCGCTGGTGGCGGACATTCATTTTGACTATAAAATGGCGATTGCCGCGATGGAAAACGGTGCGGACAAAATCCGCATCAATCCGGGAAACATTGGCGGGAAGGATAAGGTGGCGGCTGTTGTGGCGGTGGCCAGAGAGCGGCGTGTTCCGATCCGTGTGGGGGTAAACAGCGGCTCACTGGAGCGTGCGCTTGTGGAGAAATATCATGGCGTAACGGCGGAAGGGATTGTGGAGAGCGCGCTCGATAAGGTGGGTATCATCGAGGACTGCGGATATGACAACCTTGTCATCAGTATAAAGTCATCGGATGTGATGATGTGTGTCAGAGCGCACGAGCTTCTGGCGGCGAAGACGAATTATCCGTTGCATGTGGGGATTACGGAGTCCGGCACGGTAATGAGCGGAAATATCAAATCGGCTGTGGGGCTTGGCATTATTTTAAATCAGGGCATCGGCGATACGATCCGTGTGTCCCTGACGGGAGATCCTGTGGAGGAGATCCGTTCTGCGAAGCTGATTTTGCGGACGCTCGGGCTTAGAAAGGGCGGCATCGAGGTGGTGTCCTGTCCGACCTGCGGGAGGACGAAAATTGATTTGATCGGTCTGGCAAAACAGGTGGAGGAAATGGTGCAGGACATTCCGCTGGACATCAAGGTGGCTGTCATGGGCTGTGCGGTGAATGGTCCCGGGGAAGCGAAGGAGGCCGATATCGGCATAGCAGGCGGCATTGGAGAGGGTCTTTTGATTAAGCGGGGAGAGATCGTGAGGAAGGTGCCCGAACAGGAGCTTTTAAACACGCTCAGGGAGGAGCTTTTGCACTGGAATGAGTAAGGTTTTTTTTGATGTGTTTCCCACGTTAAAACTGGATACGGGACTGCGGGATCTGTTTGAAAATGTCACGGTAGAGAAGGTGACCAGTACCAAACGGAAGGATTTTCTGCGCGTTTATATCGCGTCCGATCATCTGATTCAAAAGGAAGACGTGTTCCGGGTGGAGCGGGAAATCGGGAAGCAGTTTTTTCCGAATATACCTGTCATCGTTAAGTTTTATGAACACTTTACGCTCTCATCCCAGTATGATCCGGAGAAGCTGATGGACGTATACCGGGAGAGCATTCTGCTGGAGCTTCGGGAGTCATCCCCCGTAGAATACAGCCTTTTTAAGCGTGCCGACGTGTCCTTTTCGGCGGACAAGCTGCTGCTGACACTGGAAGATACGGTGTTTGGCAGGGAGAAGGGCGGAGAGCTTGTGCGGATTCTGGAAAAAATATATAACGAGCGTTGTTCTATTCCGGTACAGGTGGAGCTTGCCTACAAGGAGAAGGCGGCAGGCAGAAACCGTGAGGAGGACGACCGGCGTCTGGCCATACAGGTGGCAGAGATTTCTGCGCGGGCAGGATTTCCGGTGCAGATGAAAGGTGCCGGCCTTTCTCAGGGAAAAGGAACGGAGGAAGGCGGTCTTTCCGGCGGGGGAGAGCGGGAGACGTTCAGAGAGAGTGGAGCGTCCAAAGCGGCGGAAGAGACAGCGGCGCAGGGACAGTCCGGTGCGCCCGAAGCAGCCGCCCCTCCGTCCATGCCGGACAGCAAAGGGTTCTCTTACCCGTCCAAAAGGGCAGCAGGCGGCAGAGACAAGGAGAAGGGCGACTTTAAACGGCCGCTGAAACGTTCCGACAATCCCGATGTGATCTACGGCAGGGACTTTGAGGAGGAGGCCATGCCCATCGAGGATATCATCGGTGAGATCGGGGAGGTGGTGATCCGCGGCCGGGTCATCCGGATGGACAAGCGGGAGATTAAGAATGAGAGAACCATTCTGATTTATGACGTCACGGATTACACAGATACAATGACTGTGAAGTTTTTTGTGCGAAACGAGCAGGTCAAAGAAATAGCGGATGTTATGAAGGAAGGCGCTTTTGTCAAGATTAAGGGTATGACTGCGGTGGATAAGTTTGATCACGAGCTGACCATCGGTTCCCTTGCGGGCATTAAGAAGATTCCTGACTTTACGACGTCCCGTGAGGACAGAAGCGTCAGAAAGCGGGTGGAGCTTCACTGTCATACGAAAATGAGCGATATGGACGGCGTTTCCGAGGCGAAGGATATCGTGAAACGCGCCTGTAAGTGGGGCCATCCGGCTATCGCGATCACCGATCACGGGGTCGTGCAGTCTTTTCCCGACGCGAACCATGTGTGGGAGGATTTGTGGAAGGCGGAGAAGGGACGCTGTAAGGAAGCGGGAGAGCCGGAGCCTGATAAGCAGGGCTTTTTCAAGGTCATTTACGGCGTGGAAGCCTATCTGGTGGACGATCTGCACGAGATTGCCACCAACGAGAAGGGTCAGGATTTCGGGGCGGATTTCGTGGTTTTCGATATCGAGACGACAGGTTTTTCTCCCACGAAGAACCGTATCATAGAGATCGGTGCAGTGAAAGTCTGCGGTGGTAAGATTGTGGACCGCTTTTCCACCTTTGTCGATCCGCTGGTGCCCATTCCCTTCGAGATTGAGAAGCTGACAGGAATAACAGATGATATGGTAATGGGGGCGGAGCAGATTGACACGGTGCTGCCGCAGTTTCTATCCTTTTGCGGGGACTGTATTCTGGTGGCGCACAACGCCCGGTTTGACATGGGCTTTATCATGGAAAACTGCGACAGGCAGGGAATTTCCCATGATTTCACCTATGTGGACACGGTGGGGATCGCGAGAATCCTTCTGCCGGGACAGAAGAAGCACACACTGGACGCGGTGGCGAAAACCCTCGGCGTGTCGCTTGAAAACCATCACAGGGCGGTGGACGACGCGGAAGCCACGGCGGAAATTTTCGTGAAGCTGATTCCCATGATGGCGAAGGAAGGGATCACGACGCTTGCACAGATGAATGCCAGAGGAAAGTCCAGCCCTGATATCATTAAAAAGCTGCCGACCTATCACGCGATCATTCTGGCGAAAAACAATGTGGGGCGCATGAATCTTTATCGTCTCGTGTCCGAGTCCCATCTGACTTATTTTTCCAGAAGACCGCGGATTCCGAAGAGCCTGCTCGCGCAGTACCGGGAGGGATTGATTCTGGGGAGCGCCTGCGAGGCGGGAGAGCTTTACCGGGCGCTTTTAGAGAAAAAATCCGATGCGGAGATCGCAAGGATTGTACATTTTTATGATTATCTGGAAATACAGCCGCTTGGCAACAACCGCTTCATGATCGAGTCGGAGCGGACACCGGATATCACGTCCATGGAGGACATCAAGGACATAAACAGACGGATTGTGAAGCTGGGTGAGCAGTTCCACAAGCCCGTGGCCGCCACCTGCGACGTGCATTTCCTGAATCCGGAGGATGAGATCTACCGCCGCATCATCATGGCGGGACAGGG
>CARQVR010000096.1 GCA_949051815.1 uncultured Lachnospiraceae bacterium | reverse complement strand
GAGATGGAGAACCATTTCGAATGCCTGTGGGATCTGTTCCGCAGCATCCCTTCCATCGAGACGCCCGGCGTGTCGGTACTGGATGAATACTACTGGCTGAACAAGGAGGATCCGAATTATTCTCTCTGCCGCGCTACCGTAAACCGGGGGCAGGATGCCCACACGGACGGCAGATTTAATCTGAGCCAGAAGGGCTGCATGGAAATTATGAAGCTCTTTATGACAAAGGATGAGGATCTCTATGATAAGACGATAGAGGATGTTTTCGATGAAGAAGTGTTTGACTCCACTTTCTGGCTGTACTGGCGCACCATGTTTGCCTTTGAGAACTGGCACAGCGCACTGGAAATGAAGCTGTACTTCCAGCGCTTTATCCATCATATCGCAGGCCTGCCGGATTTCAGCGCGCTGAAATTCACCAAGTATAACCAGTATGAGTCATTGATTCTGCCTATGCAGAAGTATCTGGAGGCGGCGGGGGTTGACTTCCAGTTTAACACCGAAGTGACCAACGTAATCTTTGACTTTGAGGGGGATAAAAAGATCGCCAAAGCCATCGAGTGTAAGGTGAAGGGCGTGGAAAAAGGTATTATGTTAACCGAGAATGACCTTGTGTTCGTGACCAACGGAAGCTGTACCGAGGGAACGGTCTATGGCGATCAGAACCACGCGCCCAACGGGGACGCAGAGGTGCGCACGAGCGGCTGCTGGAGTCTCTGGAAAAATATCGCGAAGCAGGATCCGTCCTTCGGGCGGCCCGAGAAGTTCTGCTCCGATGTGGCGAAGACCAACTGGGAGTCCGCTACCGTCACCACGCTGGACGACAAGATCATTCCTTATATCGAAGCCATCTGCAAGCGCGATCCCAGGAGCGGCAAGGTGGTGACCGGCGGTATCGTGAGCTGTCAGGATTCCTCATGGCTTCTTAGCTGGACCATCAACAGGCAGGGCCAGTTTAAAGAGCAGGATAAGAATAAGGTCTGCGTATGGGTGTACGGTCTTTTCACGGATGTGGAGGGCGATTATGTGAAAAAGCCCATGAAGGACTGTACCGGTAAGGAGATCACGCAGGAGTGGCTCTATCATCTTGGCGTGCCCGTAGAGGAAATCGGGGAGCTTTCCGAGAAGAGCGCGGTGTGCGTGCCTACCATGATGCCTTATATTACCGCCTTCTTTATGCCAAGGACGGCGGGCGACAGGCCGGATGTCATTCCTGACGGCTGTGTGAATTTCGCTTTCCTCGGACAGTTCGCCCAGACACCGAGAGATACCGTGTTCACCACCGAGTATTCTGTCAGAACCGCTATGGAAGCCGTATACGGACTGCTGGGCGTGGACAGGGGCGTGCCGGAAGTGTGGGGCAGCGTTTACGATATCAGGGAGCTTCTCTCCAGCAGCGTGAAGCTGATGGATGGCAAGTCCCCGCTTGAAATCAATCTGGGACCGCTCAACCCTGTGAAGAAGCTGCTGCTGAAACTGGTGAAAGGAACGGCAGTGGAGAAGGTGATGCGGGATCAGGGTGTTTTGAAGGAAGGGATGTAAAACTATACTATAGGAGAAGGGTTTTTGTGAAAGAGTGAAAACAGGCGGCGTGGTTGCGTTGCCTGTTTTGCCGGGTATGAATCTGTTATTCATAGAGGCGTTTTTCGTTGAACTCCTGAAATATAGTATACGTTCCAGAGTATATCCAATGACATACAAGCAAATTGTGGCCGCCCATAAATTCTTTTGAAATATTCGTTTGATTTTTTCAAATACAGCTAAAAATTTTTGTGTATGCAGGTAAATATATCTGGTAATTATTGTAATTATTAGGTATATTCTAATATATAGTAATGAGTTCGGTATCTTAACGTAAAGATGCAGGATCAACCATAAAAAGTATGGATGTTACAGAAGTAAACACATAATTTGCAAAAATTGCTAAGAGCATTCATTGCAGGATTGATAATTTAGTGTAATGAAAGAGGATGGACTGATGATTTTATCTGACAGATCAATTTTGTCGTTGCTTCAAAAAGGAGTATTATCTATTTCGCCAATTCAAAATAATCAAATACAGCCGGCAAGTGTAGATATCAGGCTTGGCAATACATTTTGTGTTGTGGAAGATTCTTCCACGGCTATTTTAACTTTTACCGATAGAATGATTTATAAAGAAATACATGCAGAAAAATATTTGTTATTACCCGGACAATTTGTTTTGGCGACTACGAAAGAAACAATAAGTCTGCCGGACAATTTGACTGCTTTTGTCGAAGGAAGAAGCTCACTTGGACGCATGGGATTGTTCATTCAAAACGCTGGCTGGGTTGATCCGGGCTTTTCAGGTGAAATTACTCTGGAATTATTTAATGCAAATCGTTGTGCGATTGAACTACAGGCCGGATATAGAATAGGGCAATTAGTGTTCGCGCAGATGGATCAGGCTGCTTCAAATCCTTATTGTGGTAAATATCAGGGACAACGAGGGGCAACTGGCTCTAAGATATATTTAGATGATCCTTTGAACAGATAGTTTTTTATATTGTTTTCAGAGAAAAGTAATAGATAATAGTAGCTAATATAATAGCCAGAACTTGTGCTTATTGATGAAATGAGATAAAATATTATCTATGAATATAAATTATAAATTTCTTTCAAAGACACCGGGAGAGATACAGGAGATCATTGCAGACCGCCTGCGTACCATTCGCAGAAAACGGAAAATTTCACAGAAAAAACTGAGCGAATTATCGGGAGTAAGCCTGGGATCTGTGAAGCGGTTCGAGCGAAGCGGCGAAATCTCTTTTCTCTCCTTTATTAAAATTACATTTGCGCTGGGACTGAACGAGGAGCTGGAGCGCCTGTTTGAAGAGGTGCCGCCTTTGTCAATAGAGGAGATCATTCATGGACAGGATTGAACATCTGGATGTGTTTTACCATGAGAGGAAAGTCGGGACTCTGGCGTCGTACAAAAAACGTCTGGCGGCTTTTGCATATGAGCAGGAGTGGCTGGAAAGCGGATTCCCGATCAGCCCCTTTTCTCTGCCTTTGGAAAAGAAGGTTTTTGTCCCGCGTCCGGATCCTTTTGACGGTCTGTTTGGGGTGTTTGCGGACAGCCTGCCGGATGGATGGGGGCGGTTTCTGGTGGACCGGCTGATGTTGAAAAACGGGATAGAGCCTGCGGCGGTTGGGACTTTGAACCGACTTGCCATTGTGGGGGACGCGGGTATGGGGGCGCTTTCCTATCGGCCAGCGATTCACTTGAATGACGCACCTTCGACAGTAGAACTCGATCAGATTGCAGCAGCGTGCGAAGCGCTGCTAAAGACAGAATATTCGGAGGACTTGGACCGGTTATTCCGGCTGGGAGGATCCTCTGGGGGAGCGCGGCCTAAAATTCTGACAGAAATAGACGGGGAGGAGTGGATCATCAAATTTCCCTCCGGCGACGATACGAAGGATATCGGGAAACAGGAGTACGAATACTCTCTGTGTGCGAGGGAGTGCGGCATTGAAATGGATGAGACAAGACTGTTTCCATCCGGGAGGTGCGCCGGTTACTTTGGCACGAAGCGTTTCGACCGCAGGAAGAAGGCCGGAGAGCAGGAGAGCAGAGTTCATATGATATCAGTCAGCGCAGTGCTGGAGACATCCCATCGGATTCCTAATCTGGACTATCATCTTTTAATGAAGCTGACGCTGGAGATCACAAAGGATTTTTCGGAGGTACTGCGGCTGTTCCGGCTTATGTGCTTCAATGTGTTTGCCCATAACAGGGATGACCATTCCAAGAACTTTTCTTATTTATACGACGAGCCAAACGGCTGTTACCGCCTTGCGCCCGCGTATGATCTCACTTACAGCAGCTCGCTGAACGGGGAACATGCAACTACCGTCAATGGAAACGGGGTAAACCCGGGGCTTGAAGATATTCTGGCGGTGGCGGATCAAATCGGAATCAGGAAAACGCAGGCGGGAAAAACCGCGCGTGAGGTCAGGGACTGCGTCAATGACATGCTCACCCGGTATCTGCGATAGAGAAAGCCTGACAGCAGTGTGGTCAGGCTTTTCATCACTATATGGGATTTATCTGATGATTTCGAGCATCGTCGCGATGTCTTCTGTCGCCATTGTCACCTTTGATTTCTCGATCAATATGTTTCTGCCGGTCATAATGTATGACGGCATGACCCGGATCCCCTCATAATAGATTTCGCTGTTTCGCAGTTTGTAGGTGGAAACGGCGGGAACCGCATTTTTCTTAGACGCCTTTTTCGTAATCATGTTAAAAGCCTTCTTTGCGACATCACCCATAAGCATAATCACCTTTACATTGGGGAATAAAGAAAGCTCTGCTTCCAGGTAAGGCAGACTGCTTTCGATGCTGCTTTTCTCAATGGCAGATGCCGTCTTAGGCGTTTTTACGGCGTTTGTGATATAAATGCCCATCTGTAACACGTCCTGAATGGATGTGACTTCCGCGCCCGCGCCCTGTAAGAGGGGGAGGGTTGTTTTCAGATAGCCGGCGTCCGGTGCGCCGTAAAAATCCTGTGAGGGGTCGGAGGGGACCACTTCATTGATCATAACTGCCTTGATCGTGAGCGGATCGATTTCAATATTGTTTAAACAGATGCCGCTCTTAGAACTTAATTTTGTTTCAAGTGCCGCTTTTATATTCATATCTTCATGCTCCTTTTTGGTTCGTTTGCTAATAGAATAACACAAAAAAGATGACAACTGGTGTCACATTTTTGATATTTTCTCACATTTGGGGGTTTCTAGTTCGGTTAGCGAGGCTTTCTTTACCAAAACATAATCCCGTCTTTGACAGTTGATAAGAGAAAAAATCGTTACATCCCTTGTATTT
>CARQVR010000095.1 GCA_949051815.1 uncultured Lachnospiraceae bacterium | reverse complement strand
GCTTAAATAAAGGATTTTTGCAATATGATGTTAAAAAGAAGTGTCAAACACCCGGGTACGTGCACACTGAATAAAAACTCCCACGCCTAAGCCGCCTTTCTGAATTTCCTATGATATCTTTTCACATGATCACTATAGCACAGCTTCAGAAATGCTGTCAACACAAGAAACGCACCGCTATTTCCCGATAAAATAACAGCTACAGAAAAATATGCCATATCACATGCCGCCGGTTATGTGTTATAATGTTACAAATTATGTTCTTATCGCAGAAAGTACGTGTTTCCGAATACATAGGAATATCGTCTTTTTTAATATGCAAAACGAGGAGGAAATTGATCATGCGAAGCAAAAAAAGATGGCTTGCGGCAGCGCTTTCCATCGTGATCGCGTTCGGTGACTGCGGCGGTATGACGTCGCTTGCCACGGAGAGTTCACTTAACGCGGAGAACACAGTCTCAGAAAACAATACGCTTTCGGATGAAATGCCGGAAATTGAAGACGGGGAAAATGAGGATGACGACACTCTCTCCGACTCTTCTGCCGATCCCGATGCGCCGGAAGAGACAAATATCCTGCCGGATGCGGACGACGGCGATGAAACGGACGGAGCAGAAGAAATAAAAGAAGCGGAAGAAGCCGATCCTGAAACAGATCTGCCCGCTTTGCATATCGGACGGATTGCCGAAGGAGAATCGCTTCCCGACGCGGGAGACGATACCTTCATTTATGATCTTCCGCTCTCTTTTGAGACGGCAAAAAATCTGATCCTGTTCGCCAGTTATGACATAGCGGAAATCCCGGAGACCGCAGAAGCAGGGACACTTGTATGGAGCATTCTGCGCGGTGAAAAGGGACTGGAAGCCGGAAGCGCAAACCTGCTCGATGAGGAGGACGACTGGAACGGCTTCGAGGAGGTGTCCTCTTCCCCTTTCTTTGCCCTGGAAGAAATAACAGATGCGGAAAGCGAATATTACCGGATGATGGCGCTTATTCCCGAAGAGGGCTTCTCTGCCGGCACTGGCAGCGAAAACCATAAAGCGGAAGAAACGTCTGAAAACTATGCTTACTATATCCGCGCTGCCTATTATACGGAAGCTGCGGCTAAAAACGACGGGGACTTTTACGCTGCCACTACCGTACCGTTTGTGCCCGGAGAGGACACAGCCGCAGACGGGGAAACAGACGAAATCACGGAGAATGCCGCGGATACGGTGAAAAATCCTGAGGACGCTGCCCCGGAGGAGGCTTCCGTTTCGGAAAACAGCGCCGATGAAATTGAAAATGCGCTTTCTGAGGACGGTCCTATCGAAACCGACGCCCTGCATGAGGACGAAAGCGGCTCCCCGGAATCATCGGAAGATCCGAATACAGAAAATGACCTGACAGATGAAACCGCCGAAACACTTTCCACCGTTTCCGAAAACAGCAGTATACAGGGTGCTTCCGCACTTGCAGAAGACGCAGAACTGCCGCCTCTGGAAGAAGAGCCGGACGGCCGGTTAGCCCTGTACAAAGGCGCCGGCACAGACGAGGCTGATATCATTGACGCGAAAGAACGGATCACACTGGGTTCTGGCGACACACAGCAGATTACCGCAAAGGCTGATCCGGAAATGGAGCCGACAGCGTTTCTGTGGGAAAGCAGCGATGAAACCGTCGCCACTGTAACTGCGGGTGAGAACGGGACTGCCACAATCACGGGGGCCTCGGAGGGATATGCCAGAATCACCGTGTCCTGCCGCAGTATAACGGCTTCCGTCGTTGTCGATGTTGTCCTTGATAAGGAAAATCCCGATAACGATAAGCATCTCGATCTTTCCGGCGACATCCGGGTAGCCGGTTTTGAAAAAGAAAATGACAGGCTGGTCTATAACGGACAGAAAATCACGCAAAATTTCCGTGTTTACCATAAAGATACCCTTTTGAAGGAAAAAACGGATTATACCCTGAGTTATAAAAATAACGTCAACGCCGCCGCATGGAACAGCGCCAAAGCGCCCAGCGTGACCATCAATCTCAAGGGTCAGTATCAGGGAAGCGTGACCTTATACTATACGATTAAGCCTCTGGATATTAACGACATTGATATCTACAATCCGGATATAACTGTCCCCGGTGAAGACGGAACCGGCGTGAAAAAAACACCGGGCTACGAGCAGACCGTCAATTACAGTAAAAAACTCAACATTCCCGCTCCCGTTCTGACCTTCGGCAAAAAGAAACTGGTTGTAAAAAAGGATTTTATTTGCGACTATACTACGCCTGGGGAAAACATGACAGCTTTACCGTCAGACTATAAAAACGGCTCGCTCTACGAACCCGGAAAGGCATATTCCTACACCGTTTTGGGTACCGGCAACTTTACAGGTTCTTTTCCCATGCAGCTCGTTGTGCTGAACGATAAAACACGGAATTTCAGCTCCGCATCGGTGAAGCTTGATAAAAGGCAGTATGCATACAGCGGCGCGCCTTTATCTAAAGCGGATGTTCTCATTGAAGAAGTGAAAATAAGCGGTCTGGTTCTGGATAAGGCACTTTATGATTACGAAGTCTGCGCGTCAGGAACAGAGGGCGCATATCTCATGCTCTCTCCCACCGATGCTGGCAGAAACGCCGGTTACCGGGGCTGCAAAAAAGTCACATTAAAGCTGGTGGGCGACAGAATGATCAGAGACGCTGTCCCCGGCGCAGACTGGCACGAAAACCTCCCCTTCTCCCAAAAGACGGTGGATAAAGACGGCGGAATTTTCCAGACCAGCCCCGCCTTACTGACCTTTGGCGAAGGCACCGGAAAAGAAACCCTTTCAGAGGGAACCGATTATACCGTAAAATACAGCAATGCCAAAAAAGCGGGAAGGGTGACGGCCACCTTTACGGGAAAAGGCAGATACAAAGGCACGCTCCGGCTGACTTATACGATTACCCCAAACACGGATCTTAAAATTGTCATGGGAAAAAATGTGACAAACAATAACGGCACTTATGAAGTTGCCTACCAAAAAGGCGGCGCTGTGCCAGAGCTTATTTTAAAGGATCAGGATTATACCGTCCTGAAAATCAAAACCGATTACACCATAAAGTATAAAGATAACAAGACGCCCGGCGAACCCATGACCTGTGAGATCACGGGAAAAGGCAGCTATAAAGGGTATGAAAGAACGGTTACGCTTATGGTGACAAAAGCCGACATCGGTAAATGCACCATCTCCATTCCCGATAAACCCTGCAGCGATAAGCCGAACAAATGGAAATCAACCGTTACAATCAAAGACGTAAACGGCAAAAAACTGGCAGCTAAGACCGATTATGACGCAAACTTCACTTTTAGTCATACACAGGAACAGTCGCCGCCGCAGGACACGACTATCGAAGTCACTGTAAGGGGACTTGGCTGCTACGAGGGTTCTTCCATCAAAGGATCCTATCGTATCTTTGCTAAAAATATCAGTACACTAAAGGTTGTCATTGATCCGCAGGAATATACAGGGGAAGAAATTACCCTGACTCCGGTCACGGACATTCATCTGTATGCCAACAGTACCGACGCAAAGAAAAAGCAGAATGAGATCACAAAGAGCTGTTATGAAATCGAAGAATACACAAATAACATCAAAGCAGGCACTGCCAGGGTGACCCTGCGCGGTATCGGGGAATACGGCGGGACGAAAAACTATTCCTTTAAGATTCAAAAAAAGAAATACCAGATTAACCGTGTGAAGGGAATACAGCTGGATAAAACAAGCCAGTCCATCACTCTGGCTGAAACGGATACGGAAAAGAGAACCCTCACTGCTACGGTCACATCGGAAATCGATGAAAAGATCGCCAATCCGACCGTAATCTGGACCAGCTCCAACAACAATATCGCCACCATAGAGGAAATACCTGACAGCACGGTCTCCGGATCTGCTGACAAAAAACAGACGGCCTCCGTTTCCGCCATACTCACACTGAAAAAGGAAGGCAGCGTGACAATTACCGCCACTTCACAGGACGGTAACAAAAAGGCACAGTGCAAGATTACCGTGATCGACGCCCCGATTTTACTTGAAGCCGGTCAGACAATTAAAGAAAATGTTGGCGGCACATACCAGCTCCGCATGGAGTTTGCAGAAACACAGGATAAGAGTAAACTCAAATGGGAAAGCAGCAATCCGGAAAAGATATCCGTCGATCCAAACGGTCTGCTCACCATGAAGCAGGCAGGCGCAGCTATTATCAAGGCTGTGTACACTTCCGGAAGTAACAAAAATTTCACCCAGCAGTGTTATGCGGTGGCGATCAATCCGGACGAAAGCGCACCGGAAAGTACCGAGGGAAAGAAGGTGCATATTTATGACCAGAAAGACCCTGCCAGAGATACGGAACGCATCAATGAGTTCCTTCGACAATGGGAGTGGAACCCCAATGAATATGAATGCCTGTATATCCCAGCAGGCGTATATTACATCGATGCTGTCGGAGGATATTATGATCAAAATGGCGCATGGCAGTTTGGCGGCATTGTTCTGACAAGTAACCAAAAACTTGTTATGTCAGAAAGTGCACTGCTGGTCGCTCTTCCCAACAATAAGGGCAACTCGCAGGTGATCAACATCACCGGACACAAAGGTATCACTGTTTCCGGCGGGCAGATCATCGGTGAGCGCAAGGAGCATAAAGGCACTGGCGGCGAGTGGGGACACGGCATTGCTGTATTCGGAGGCACGGACATTACCATCGAAAATGTGGATATTTCACAATGCTGGGGAGACGGCATCTATCTGGGCCTGTACAATGGATGGGAGGACGGAAACCCAAAGAAATTTTTCAGCAGCGATATTACCATCACCAACTGTAATCTGCATCATAACCGCAGAAACAATCTCTCCATTACCGACGTGTCCAATGTTACGGTCAAAAACTGTGCATTTAACTATGCGAGCGGCACTGATCCGCAGTATGGCATTGACATTGAACCAAATAAGGGCAACACCTGCAGCAACGTGACCATATCCGATTCCACGTTTCGGGGAAATGCCAACGGAACCATTCAGATTCTCGGACAGCTAAACGCCCATGTAAAAGGCGTTACAATAGAGAACTGTAAAGGTGACAAGGCGCCCGTTAAATGGTCTGGATTCGGCGGCAGTGTGAGCGGCGTGACTGATAAAAATAACAATTGGAATTGGAAATAAAGTGAATCTTCATAACGTCTCAAAAGAGGGGGCTGTTGCAAAAGTAGATGAATAATCTGCCGGAGCAACGGCTCCATTTTTAT
>CARQVR010000094.1 GCA_949051815.1 uncultured Lachnospiraceae bacterium | reverse complement strand
CGGTTTTACTATCGGTTTCGTTATAGTATGCAGGGAATTAACCCTTCGTGACAGGAACCCATAATTCGCAGAACAGATCTTCTTCGCCTTTTTCAAAATAGATTTCATAGTCCGTATCGTCCGTCTGCACATAACCTGTCTGAGGAGAAAACTCCTTGTAGAATTTGGCCCATGTCTCGCCGATGCAGCCTCCGTCCGTGCCGATGCACCTGAACACGGCATAGTCGGCTGGCTCCGCCTTCCATAAGGTGTAGCCGTTATTCAAAAGTTTTTTTGCGCCCCCGGCATCGGTATCTTCATCCATAATGATGCCGATGCCGTAGTCAAAGTGTGTCCCGTTTTCTTTTGCAGGGCTGCAAAGGCCGAATATATCCCGTTTCCCCTCTTTTCTAAGCTGCTTCATGGGTTCGATCAGATTCTTGTCGAAACACGCCGTCCAGAAATCGGGGATGCTGTGGTCGTTGTCATCATTGATGATCTCGTTGGGAAAAGCCCTGACCAGTGCAAGAAACTGCTGTGCCTGTCTGTGTTCCATTCTGTAATTCATAATACTACCACCTTCCGTTATGATTTTTATTACAAGGGGACTGAATAGATGAAGCTTTGCGCCAGGCTTCTTTGCCTGCTTCGGTGTGGAACCGTGAAAGCGGGTAAAGGCTTTGGAAAAGCTCTCCGGCGATTCATAGCCATACTTGTATGCGGTGTCAATGACGGACAGACCCGTTGACTGGAGCTCCTGCGCCGCCAGCGTGAGACGGCGGTTCCGGATGTACTCATTAGCCGTCATTCCGGCAATAAAGCTGAATGTGCGATGGAAGTTATAGTTGGACATGTGTATGCTTGTGGCCACATCAGTATAATTAATGTCCTCGTAAATGTGTTCTTCCATATAGCGTATTGCCTGTTGAATCAGTTGTATTGACATATCGTTTCCTGCCTTTCCTTTTTTTGCCGCGCGGGGCGGGGTCTTCACTCAGGCTCCTTGTGTGAAATCATTTTATAAAATTGCGGAAGGAAAGTCCTGTTCCTGTTTGCGCAAGTTTGCTCCGTTTAAATATTTCCCTAAAGTGATGGAAACAATCATAACAGTACCTCTTTCGTCTGATTTTATCATAGATCCGGTTTTTGTGGATAGGCGGAACGGACATAGGATACAGATTGCTTTATATAATAGGATATGGTATAGTTTTTCCGGTACAGTTAAACAAATCGGGATTATAATAACTGAAAAACTGATTAGCCTTTAGAAGAATGAAAAATGGAAATAATTTTGGATTATAACAAATACAACGCCATTTGGGATAAAATATATTATGATTTCCAGTTTTATCCTTCTTGCGAAACCGATTCAAAACCATGGTTGTCATTGTCAATGAAGTATAAGAAATATCATTTGAACGGGGTTTTCACGGAAGAACAGGAAAAAATTATCAATTCTGTTTTTTGCAGAGTAAATGCCACAAATATGTATGCCTTGGACTGGCGGCATGATTGTTTCATTTACAATCCATGTGAAGAAATACCATTAGATTATTGGTTTTATGATGCAGAGCGAAATTGTAATGTATATTTTCCAAGTTATTATCCAGATGGCGATTATCATTTTTTTGTATCATTTGACTGGTCAATGGGTTTGTATGGCCATCCGTGGAAAAAAGAGATATTCGTGGCAGGAGAACAGTTGATACAGGAATTTGAAAAAGTGCAGAAGATACTCAATATAACAGATTTATAAGCAGATTTCCATTATCATTCTTTCATGTCTTTCCAAATTTATCTTGCATTAGAAAAATGACTGTGCTACAATACACGGAAGCGTTACCGGCGGCGGTACTGCGGGATTTTGTCTGCAAGTTATGGAAGGAGGTACAGACATGAGACTTGAAAAAATGGATTGCGGCAATGGAAGCATTGCTGTTGTTTCAAGCGACAATGTGGTGATTACAGATGTCGATTCTGCGCTTGATCTGCTTATGTCTGCCAAATACGAAGCAGGCACGGAGTATCTCGTCGTGGATAAAAAGGCAGTCACAGAGGATTTCTTTATTTTAAGCAGTGGTTTGGCAGGAGAAATTCTCCAGAAATATATTAATTACGGTGGAAAACTTGCTATATATGGCGACTATTCCCATTATACGAGCAAGCCGCTCAAGGATTTTATCTTTGAGAGCAACAAAGGGAAAGACTTTTTCTTTGTAGAGACAAAAGAGGAAGCAATACAGAAAATTACGGAAAACATGTAACAGACAAAATTCCCGTATCAGATCGTTTTATATGAAAGGAACGCTTAGGCGGTCGTGCAATATATGGCATGGCCGCTTTTTTATAGGCAGATTTTTCGTACTGCGAGTACCGGGAGATTTAGAAAAGTTTGTATTGACAAAGAGTGTTTACACACGTAGACTATATATAAAAGTCTACGTGTGTAAACATAAAAAATTAAGAGGAAAACTGGAGATGCTTATGAAAGACACGAAAATATCCGACGCAGAGCTGGAGATTCTGGAAACGCTCTGGGCTGCGGGGGAAGCGTTGAATGCCAATGAAATCCGTGCGCGGCTGAATGAGAAAAAAGATTGGGAGCGAACCACGGTGCTGACGCTGATCCGCAGATTGCTGGATAAGGGCGTAATCGCGCAGGAGAAACAGGGGGTTTACTATTATTCGCCTCTCGTGGCGCGGAGTGATTATGTGAAAGAGGAGACGAAGAGCTTCCTTAACAAATTTTTTAAGGGCAATGCGAAAAATCTGGCGGCGGCTCTCATCGAGGATGAGAATTTGAGCAGGGAAGATGTGGAGGAGTTGAGAAATTATTTTCGGGATAATTTCAGGTAAAGGGAATTGCGGATTGACAGACGGTGATCAGGAGATCGCGCAGATGATTTGACGAGTGAAACGTGTGTGAGAAGTGTATCGTGTTTTTGATGGAGGAAATTATGACGCAATTATTTTCAGTGGTTTTATCATTATCGTTATCCGGTGCGCTGGTGGGACTATTGATCCTGCTGTTTCGTCCGCTTACCGGCCGGTTTTTTGCAAAAAAATGGACATATTATCTGTGGCTTCTGGTGCTTGTGAGGCTGCTTGTGCCGTTTCGTGCGGACATCAATTTGATGGGATATTTGTCGGAGGAACTGACGGCGGTGGTGGCTGGACAGACCGATGCGGACGGAGCGGCAGGAGAAAACGTGCGTGAGGGCACGACGTCTGATGCTTTGCAAAGTGAGCAGAGAAGCACTGGCAGTAAGGCGGAAAAGTCTGCCGGGACGGGGACTGACCATACAGAGACGGTGCAAAAGGCATCGGACGGGGAAACGGCCGGGACGGGGACTGGCCATACGGAAACGGTGCAAAAGGCATCGGACGGGGAAACGGCCGGGACGGGGACTGATCATACGGAAACGGTGCAAAATACATCGAACGGGGAAATGGTCATGACAGCCGGCAGCGGCACAGATGAAAAAACGGCGGGTGAGAGACGGGCATGGATTTTCCGTGTTGTGAGCATGTTGTGGGTATGCGGCGTCCTTTTTGCCGTGCTCAGGCGGTTTTATGTTTATTGGCGTTTTACCAAAGAAATTCATGCGGCAAGCAGGCCGCTCACCTGGGAAAAAGTCTTTCATAAAAGTGCGGAAATGCAGATAAGACTTGGAATCGGGAAAAGGGTGCCGCTCTATGAGAGCACAGCGATCAACAGTCCGATGCTGATCGGATTCTGGCGGCCGCGTATTTATCTGCCGCAGGCAATGCTTGCAGAGATGGCAGGACGGGAGAACGATATTTGTCTGATGCTGCATCACGAGCTTGTGCATTATAAAAGAAAAGACATTTTGTATAAATGGCTGTTTCAGGCCGCGCTCTGCGTGCATTGGTTCAACCCGCTGGTATATGTGTTTAGCCGCAGGTTTAACGTAGACTGTGAGCTTGCCTGTGACGAAACGGTGTTAAAGCTTCTGTCGGAGGAAGGGCGCAGGGCATACGGAAATGTGCTTCTGGATGTGGCGCAGAAACATTGGTCTGGGGATGCGTTTTCCGGAAAAGGCGGAAAGATGTACGGCAATGTACCGGCCATGACCCTTTTGGAGGAAAAGAGCACGCTAAAGGAGAGACTGCGTGGAATTGCGCGCTATCATAGGACGGGAATAGTGGTCGGGCTTTGCTCGGCGGCGGCGCTTATTCTGTTTTTCGCGGTGTCTGTCGTCTGTGGCGCGGCGGACAGCGGGGGCGGTTTCGGGGAAACGATTGCTACGGGTTATAAAAAGAGCTTCATGGCGCTTACTGAGCATTTCTGGGAAAAAAGCATGTGGTCTCAGATGTGGGAAGACTCCTTTGATCTGAATCAGCCGATTCTGGTGAGCAGCAGCGGAAAGCCTTACCGGATGTATGATGACGACGCCCTGATTGCAGAAGACAGTGAAAGCGACTGCTGGCGCGCGTGGTCATACATGGGTGGTGACAGCAGTGTAAACGCAAATAAGTTTATGCTTAACGGGTCCGATACGTTGTGGATTTTTTATGCCAATAAGGAGACGACGTTTCAGGTTTCTTCTGTGTTTCAACTCTATGATGGCCGCTTTAAAATTGTTTGTGTCAGGCCGGATCAGACGGTGCAGACGCTCAATGAGAGCGGAGAGGAGAATACCGTGAAGGTTACGCTTCCCCAGGGAAGAAACGTGATCAAGATGGTTGGTCAGAAGGCGAAGATTAAGGAACTCGACATAACATACAGGGCGCTCAAAAAGGGAAACATTGACAGTATTTATGTGGATGAGAATGAGGAGTATGCTTATCAGGTTCTGAATGGGAACCGGCCATTCGATCTATCCAGAGTGAAAGAGGCGTTCCCTCATTTGAAGGGAGAGGAGATAAGCAGATTATGCCAGCTTGCATGGCAGGAAGAGATTGTTCTGTCAAGGGACAACTGGCAGGAGCTGTGGATTTATTCGGATGAGAACCTGACATCGCAGTATCTGCTGGAGGAGCTGCAGGCCGGAAGGATCAGCGAATTTGATAGTGGTATTTTGTGCGTCATTGCTCCCTATATGAAGGATGAGATCGTGAGCGAGTGCTTCCGGTGTCTTTTGGAGCGCGGCCGTGTGTCCGGGTCGGACTGGGAGAATATCTTTATTTATTCCGATTCGGCGAAGTCTGCACAGTATCTGGCGGAGGCGCTTCGCAGAGGAGGGGTGGACAGTTTCAATGATCAGATTCTGGACCAGATCTGTTTTCGGTTGTCCACCAGATCTCTGACGGATATCGTGACGGCGTTAGACAAGGATCAGTTGTCCTTTGAGGGGCTGATGGAAC
>CARQVR010000093.1:5365-6164 GCA_949051815.1 uncultured Lachnospiraceae bacterium | reverse complement strand
TTGGAGCGCTATTTCTTGGACCGAAGAAAGGTGCATTTTTAGGATTCGTATTTGGACTCACCAGCTTAATCAACAACACTTTTAAAGCGGCTACGGCGTCGGCGTTCGTGTTTTCGCCGGTCCTGGCCTATCAGGTTGCAGGGGTGTCAGGTATCTTTAAGAGCCTGTACATCTGTTTTGTGCCGCGCATTCTGGTCGGCGTGGCGCCCTACTTTGTCTGGCTTCTGATCCGCAGGATCGTGAAGGGTGATAACAAGGCGGGGAAGACTGCAGTAGATTTAATAGCATCTGTTATACTATTTTTCTCCGTCAGGGCGTTTCTGATGCGGCTGTTACCGGAGACACTGAGCGCAGTTGTCTGTACGGTGATCGGCGCAGTGGCGGGCGCAGCGCTTATGGCAGTGCTGACTGCCGGGGGCATGAAGAAGGCCTCCGCAAACATCGCGCTCTCCTACGCGGGACTTGCAGGTGCGTTTACCAATACGCTCTTTGTCATGAGCGGCATATATATTTTATATAAGGACGCCTATGCGCAGGCTATGGGCGTGGCGGGCGACGCGGTTCTGGATGTCATCATGGGCGTGGTGGCTTTCAACGGCGTGGTGGAGGCCGTGGTAGCTGCCATCATCGTTACCGGCGTAGGACTGGCCCTGAGCAGAGTAAAGCCCCTGTACGCGAATAAGGGACGGGAGGCGGAGGACGCTGCGCTGCTGGCGGCAAGAAAGGCGTAGGAGCGCGGATTTGCGGGAACAATATAGAAGCCGCGCAAGAAAAGCAAGCGACTGCGAAGCAGGCATTT
>CARQVR010000093.1:0-5265 GCA_949051815.1 uncultured Lachnospiraceae bacterium | reverse complement strand
GCTTTTCGGCGGCGAAAACGAGCGAACGTCCGTTGAAAACGGACAAAGAGCGCGAGAGCGCGAGTTTGCGAGTACAATATAGAAGCCGCGCAAGAAAAGCAAGCGACTGCGAAGCAGGCATTTGCTTTTCGGCGGCGAAAACGAGCGAACGTCCGTTGAAAACGGACAAAGAGCGCGAAAGCGCGAGTTTGCGAGTACAATACACTAAATGAGGAGCAAAGGCATGATTTTAGCAGTTGACATCGGCAATACAAACATTGTCATCGGTTGTATGGACGGAGAGAAGGTGTGCTTCGTGGAGCGTGTCTCCACCAATCAGGCGAACACGGAGCTGGAGTATGTGGTGGAGTTTCGGGCGTTGTTTGATCTGTACCGCATCGGCGTGGAGGATATCACCGGGAGCATTATCTCCTCCGTCGTGCCTCCCCTCAACAACATCGTGAAGGCGGCGCTGGAGAAGCTGTTCCACCGGACGCCCATGGTGGTGGGGCCGGGGCTTAAGACCGGTTTGAACATCCTGATGGACAACCCGGCGCAGCTTGGATCGGATCTGGTGGTCAACGCGGTGGCGGGACTGCACTACTATGGTGCGCCGATCATTATGATCGACATGGGTACGGCCACGACGATCAGCGTGGTGGACGAGAAGAAAAATTATATCGGCGGCATGATTCTGCCGGGGGCGAAGGTTTCTCTGGACTCGCTCGTAAACCGCACTTCACAGCTTCCGCGCATCAGTCTGGAACCGCCGAAAAAGGTGATCGGCAGAAACACCATCGACTGTATGAAGAGCGGTATCGTGATGGGACAGGCCGCCTGTCTGGACGGCATGATCGAGCGGATTTACGACGAGCTCGGGTACGAAGCGCAGGTGGTGGCTACGGGCGGACTTGCGGGGAGCATCGTGCCCCACTGTAAGAGAAAAATAGTGTGCGACAATGAGCTTACCCTGAAAGGGCTGGGGCTGATTTATCGCAGGAATATAGAAACATAACGAATGTTATGATTGAAACTGCAGTCAGCGCGCAGGCATTTTGAGAAGCGGGACTGACAGGAAAATTGCGGGAGAAAACAGATGTTATTAAAAGGAAAACATATAGTCCTGGGGGTAACGGGCAGCATTGCGGCTTATAAAATTGCGTCCCTCGCCAGTATGCTTGTGAAGAGGCAGGCGGACGTGACGGTGATTATGACGCCAAACGCGGTCAATTTCATCAATCCGATCACGTTCGAGTCGCTGACGGGCAATAAATGTCTGGTGGACACCTTTGACAGGAATTTCCAGTTTCAGGTAGAGCATGTGGCGCTTGCCAAACTGGCGGACCTGTTTTTGGTGGCGCCCGCTTCCGCCAATGTGATCGCGAAAGCGGCCCACGGGATCGCGGACGACATGCTGACCACGACGCTTCTGGCCTGCCGGTGTCCGAGGATTTTTGCGCCGGCCATGAATACGAGAATGTATGAAAATCCCATTGTGCAGGATAATATACAGAAGCTGGGGGATTATGGCATGGAGGTGATTGCTCCGGCGGCCGGGTATCTGGCGTGCGGCGACACGGGTGCGGGCAAGATGCCGGAGCCGGAGACACTTTTTGAGGCCATTGTGAAAGCGCTTACGCCGAAAGATCTGGCAGGGAAAAAGGTGCTGGTTACGGCTGGGCCGACGCAGGAGCGGATGGATCCCGTGCGCTACATCAGTAACCATTCCACAGGAAAAATGGGATATGCCGTCGCAAGGGCGGCGATGCTTCGCGGTGCAGATGTGACACTGGTGTCAGGTGTAACGGCTTTACAGCCGCCTGCAGGCGTGAAAGTGGTGCCGGTGATTTCTGCGGCGGATATGGCGCAGGCAGTGAAAGAAGCGGCGCCCGCGCAGGATATCATCGTCAAGGCGGCGGCTGTGGCGGATTACCGTCCGGCTGTGACGGCGGATGAGAAGATCAAGAAAAAGGACGGGGAGCTGACAGTCCTTTTAGAGCGGACGGAAGACATTCTCGCATGGCTTGGGGCCAATCGGCGGGAAGGGCAGATTTTATGCGGGTTTTCCATGGAGACAGAGCATCTTTTGGAAAATTCCAGAGCCAAGCTTGAGAAGAAGAAAATAGATATGATCGTGGCCAATAATCTGAGACAGGAGGGGGCGGGCTTCGGCACGGACACAAACGTGGTGACGCTGCTCACGAAAGAAGGGACGGAGGAACTGCCGCTGTTGTCCAAAGAGGAAGTGGCGGACAGGCTGCTTGACAGACTTATGGCACTGTAATACAGATGACAGATGGAGGTTGGTATGATTCAGGATCTGACGGAGGGAGAGTCGCAAAAGACTTTGATCAGGTACACGCTGCCCATGTTTATCAGCGTGGTGTTTCAACAGCTTTACAATATGGCGGACAGCATGATTGCAGGAAAGTTCGCAGGGGAGGACGCGCTGGCGGCGGTAGGGGCTTCCTATCCGATCACCATGATCTTTATGGCCGTGGCGGTGGGGAGCAATATCGGCTGTTCGGTGGTGCTGTCCCAGCTTTTTGGGGCGAAGGCATATAATAAGGTACGGACGGCCGTGACGACGATTCTGCTTACGGGAACGATTCTCTCGGCGGTTCTCACGGTGACGGGGCTTCTCACGACCCCTGCAATGATGCATATGATACGGACGCCCGAAAATATTTTTGGGGACGGAGCGCTTTACCTGAAGATTTACATAGGCGGCTTTGTCTTTCTTTTTTTGTACAATGTGACGACGGGCATGTTTAATTCGCTGGGGGACTCCACAACGCCGCTCTATTTTCTGATCGGGTCCTCGCTGGGGAATATTGTATTGGATTTTGTATTTGTGGCCGTCTTTTCATGGGGCGTGGCGGGTGTGGCATGGGCCACCTTCATCGCGCAGGGCATCGCCTGTGTGCTGGCGCTGATCACCTTTGGCAAGCGGCTTAAAGGTGTGGCGTGCGAGGGAAAACCGCCGGTTTTTTCCATGACGCTTTTGAAAAAAATCAGCCTGATCGCGGTGCCGAGTATTTTACAGCAGAGTTTTGTGTCTGTCGGCAATATTTTTATTCAGGGACTGGTTAATTCCTGCGGCTCCGGTGTGATCGCTGGGTATTCTGCCGCTATCCGGCTGAATACCTTTGTCATCACGGGCTTTACCACGCTTGGAAACGGGGTTTCCGGCTTTACGGCCCAGAACCTTGGCGCGGGCCGCAGAGAGCGGATCAGAGAGGGACTTTATGCGGGGATTAAGATGGCGCTTCTCGTGGCGCTGCCCTTCTCCGCGGTCTACTTCTTTTTCGGGCGATCCATGATGCGGCTCTTTCTGGAAGACACGGGGAGCGGCGCCCTGCAGACGGGTATGACGTTTCTGCGGATTGTGTCGCCCTTTTACTTTCTGATCGCGGTCAAGCTGGTGGCGGACGGTATGCTGCGGGGAGCGGAGCGGATGCGGCAGTTTATGGCGGCCACTTTTACGGACCTGATCCTGCGCGTGATTCTCGCTTTTATCTTTTCCGGATTCTGGCGGGACACGGGTATCTGGCTGTCATGGCCGGTGGGCTGGGTCATCGCGACGGTGATGTCGTGGATATTCTGCAGGAAGATGCTTGGAAAGAGAAAGGCGGATGCCTGAGTTGAGGAAGGCCGGACCGGAATAAAAGGGAAAAGATATGGGATAATAGACGCAGGCGGCGGGGATATGACGTGGCATGTCCTGCATGAAATATTCGGAAAGAGGTTGGAAGATGAGAATCGGAACAGGGTACGACGTACACAGACTAACGGAAAACAGAAAATGTATCATCGGCGGGGTGGAGATTCCGTATGAGAAGGGACTTCTGGGTCATTCCGACGCGGACGTGCTGCTTCACGCCATCATGGACGCGCTTTTAGGGGCGGCGGCGCTGGGAGATATCGGCAGGCATTTCCCTGACAGCGATCCCGCCTACAAGGGGATTTCCTCTGTAAAACTATTAGAGCAGGTGGCGGCGCTTTTGTCGGAAAATCTGTTTTTCGTGGAAAATATAGACGCTACGATTATCGCGCAGGCGCCGAAGATGCGGCCCCACATTGAAAAGATGCGGGCGAACATAGCAGGCGCGCTCGGCATAGAAGTGTCTCAAGTGAATGTGAAAGCGACCACCGAGGAATGGCTTGGATTTACCGGAAAGGGCGAGGGCATTTCCGCGCAGGCCGTGTGCCTGCTCGCAAGTCCGAGAGAACTGTACAGTGTGGATGCAGCGAAGAACTGCAGCGCGTGCGGGGGATGTCCGCACGGCGCCAATAGGGGATAAAACGAAGCATTTTCTGTAATAAAATCGAATAAATCTGTCATTTCATCGCCCTTCGGAGTTTCGTCTTGATTCTCTGGAGGGCGTTGTCTGTGGACTTGTCATCCCGGCCCAGCACCTTGGCGATCTGCTGGTAGCCCATGCCCGTCAGATACAGGTCGAGCACCTGCTTTTCAAAGCTGCTCAGTTCGCGTTCTATCAGCATTTCCAGTCGGTCCACGTTTTCCTTATCAATGATAAGCTGTTCGGGATTTGAGCCGGAGGCCAGCACGTTGACAAGGGCCTCCTCCTCGCCGTCGCGCTCTTCGGAGGCGCTTCCGTAGAGAGAGATGTAATTATTTAAGGGGATGTGTTTCTGCCTTCTGGAGGCCTGTACTGCGGTGTACATCTGTCTGGACACACACAGATCCGCGAAGGTGAAGAAGCTGGCATCCCGGCCGCTGTCGTAGTCCCGGACAGCCTTAAAAAGGCCGATCATACCTTCCTGAATCAGATCCTCGCTGTCCGCGCCGAGAATATACATGGATTTGGCCTTGCTCCGCACCAGATTTTTATACTTATTCATGATGTGATCCGTGATGCCCTGCTCCCCGTCCCGCAGGCGGATCAGAAGCTCCTCGTCGCTGTACCTTGTGTAATCTTCGCGCATAATTTCTCCATGGATTGAAAAATTGAAAAAACCCCGTTCTGAACCGACGGGGTTTAGGAAGCTGCTGACGGGAATCGGACCCGTGACCTCCGCACTACCAAAATGCAATAACGCTTTATCTGTGTTATCTCGGTTTTGCCTGATGGTGCGTGAAATGCTGTATTTTAGCGGAGTTCTTTTCGCAGCTTTTCGGGCGTTTTCATTGTTCGCTGTAAGTTTACTAACAAGATTCTAACAAAATGCTCACAACACGTCAATCAGATCTTTTAGGAATAGTCGCGTTAATCATCATAGTGTCCTCTGCATGATATGATTTTAATATTTTGCAATTCATCA
>CARQVR010000092.1 GCA_949051815.1 uncultured Lachnospiraceae bacterium | reverse complement strand
TAAAAAGTAATTTGGCAGATTAAGAAAAGTCAAAAACAAGCCATTATAAGAGTGCAGAATTTGGACATATGGTAATTGTTCCGAACGGCAGGCAGCCCCGAAAGCACAACAGATGACATGGAAAGGGAAAAGTATGACTAATCGTGAGAAAGCAAGAAAACAGGCGCAGGCATTGGTGAGTCAGATGACGGTGGAGGAGAAGGCTTCCCAGCTTCGCTATGACGCTCCTGCAATCGAGCGGCTGGGTATTCCGGCCTATAACTGGTGGGGAGAAGCGCTGCATGGTGTGGCGCGGGAAGGCGTAGCTACCAGTTTCCCGCAGGCGATAGGCATGGCGGCGACTTTTGACGAGGAGCTTCTCAGAGAAGCAGGAGACGTGGCGGCCACGGAAGGGCGCGCGAAGTACAATGCCTATGCGGCGGAGAACGACAGGGATATCTATAAGGGACTGACGTTCTGGTCGCCGAATGTGAATATTTTCAGGGATCCCAGATGGGGAAGAGGACAGGAGACATACGGAGAGGATCCGTACCTGACGTCCAGAATGGGTGTCGCCTATGTGAAAGGACTGCAGGGAGACGGTGCGGTAATGAAAGCGGCAGCCTGCGCGAAACACTTTGCGGTGCATTCCGGACCGGAGGCCCTGCGGCACGAGTTTAATGCCGTGGCCTCAAAGAAAGATATGGAAGAGACCTATCTCCCTGCTTTCCGGGCCTGCGTGCAGGAGGGCGGTGTGGAAGCCGTGATGGGCGCCTATAACCGGACCAACGGCGAACCCTGCTGCGGCAGCAGGACGCTGATCAGGGATATCCTGCGCGGAGAATGGGGATTTGAGGGCCATTTCGTGTCCGACTGCTGGGCGATACGGGATTTTCATGAGAACCATATGGTGACCCATTCGGCGGAGGAGTCGGCGGCGCTGGCGCTGCACAACGGCTGTGACATCAACTGCGGTGTGACTTATCTTCATCTGTTAAAAGCGCTGCAGGATGGTCTGGTGACCGAGGAGGAGATCACGGAAGCGGCAGTGCGGGCCTTTACTGCACGGTATCTTCTGGGATTGTTTGACGGAAGTGAGTTCGACGAGATTCCTTATGAAAAGGTAGAGTGCCGGGAACATCTGATGGTGGCGGAGAGGCTTACGAGGGAGTCGGTGGTGCTGTTGAAGAATGACGGTGTGCTGCCGCTTGCGAAGAAAGAAGGGCAGACGATCGGTGTGATCGGTCCCAATGCCAACAGCAGAGAGGCGCTGATCGGAAATTATCACGGTACCTCATCCAGATATATAACCGTTCTGGAAGGCATTCAGGATTATGTGGGCGACTGCGGCAGGGTGCTGTACTCCGAAGGCTGTCATCTGTTCCAGGACCGGGTGGAAAACCTTGCCCAGGAGGACGACCGGATTGCGGAGGCAGTTACGGTTGCCAGACACAGCGATGTGGTGGTACTCTGCGTGGGCTTAAATGAGACGCTGGAAGGCGAAGAGGGAGATACCGGCAACAGCTATGCATCCGGTGACAAGGAAGACCTGAGACTGCCGAAACCCCAGAGGAAGTTGATGGATGCCGTGCTTGCCGTAGGGAAGCCGGTGGTTCTGTGCCTGATGGCGGGCAGTGCGATAGATCTTTGTGTGGCGCAGGAGTCGGCGGCGGCCGTTGTGCAGCTGTGGTATCCCGGCGCCAGAGGCGGCAGGGCGGTGGCAGACATTCTCTTTGGAGTATGTTCTCCTTCGGGTAAGCTGCCGGTGACTTTCTACCGTTCTCTGGAAGGGATGCCGGACTTCGAAGACTACTCGATGCAGGGAAGGACTTACCGCTATATGACGCAGGAGGCTTTGTATCCGTTCGGCTACGGGCTGACATACGGGGATGTGCGCGTGGAGCGGGCAGAGATTGTCTCCCGGAAAGAGGATTCGCGGGATATGACACTGCGTGTGGAACTGTTGAATGAGGGCAGCTGTCCGACGCAGGATGTGGTGCAGATTTATGTGAAAGATATGGAGTCGGCAGATGCCACGCCAAATCCGTGTCTGTGCGCTTTCAAACGGGTTATGCTGCAGGCAGGAGAACGGTTAAGTGTTGAGGTCTGCGTGCCGGGAGAGGCATTCCGGGTGGTCAATGAAGCGGGAGAACGTGTCTGGGGCAGCGGGAAATACAGACTTTACGCAGGCACCGGCCAGCCGGACCGGAGGACGGAGGAGCTTACAGGGAAGAAAAGCGTGGAGATTGATGTGGTGTTGCAGGAATTTGACGCTGAGCTCGAGTGATGAAAATTTTTTAAGACTATTTTATGCGGTGGGCAATTTTCTACGTTGCCCGCCCTGTTTTGGTAATTCATATTATTTGATTTGGATAAAATAATCGTTGCCAAGAATGATGATAGAAACAAAAAAATGATTTAAGTTAAAAAGAGCAAAAGAAGGATTGATGAGTAACGACAAAAACGTTACAATAAATACGGAAGGAGATGAGTTTATATGGAAAAGACAGCAACGTTGAATTTAAGAGTAAACCCTGCTGTAAAACAACGGGCAGAAGCTGTATTAACGAGATTAGGTATTCCTATGTCAACAGCTATAGATATGTATCTTAATCAAATATCTCTGACAGGAGGAATACCATTTGCTGTTACTTTACCTAATACACCTTCTGTACTCAATGCGGATTTGATGACAGCGGAGGAAATCCATGCAAAGCTGCAGGAAGGTTATGATGATCTGCGGTCCGGCAAGGTGCAGAATGCAGCTTCAGCATTCAAGAAGTTCAGGGAGAGTAATCAGGTATGAAGCAATATACAGTACGCATTACTGATAAGGCGCTGGCTGATATGGAAGAAATCTATCATTATATTGCTATACAACTTCAAGCACCGGAAAATGCAATGGGACAATATAATCGGATCGCAGAAGCCATTGAGGGGCTGCGTGTATTTCCTGAAAGAGTAAAACCCATGGAGTCCGAGCCGGAACGGTTTATGGGATTACGGCAATTAGTGATGGATAATTACCCGGTTTTTTATGTTATAGAAGACATGGAGGTTATAGTGACAAGAGTTCTATATAGTGCCATGGATATAAGCAGGAGATTGCTGGAAGGTAAAGTCACAGAGAAAAGATAAAGGTATACTACGCAGATGAGTAACAATAAAAAACATACATTTTTTCATATACATCACAAACAGGGAGGCCATGCGCAGAACATCGATCTGACCGAAGGCGCTATCGTAAAGAAGATCATTCAGTTTGCGATACCGCTTTTTCTCGGGCAGCTGCTGCAGCAGTTTTACAATATGGCGGATGCCTGGGTGGTGGGTAATTTTGCGGACAATAACAATTTCGCGGCGGTCAGTTCCGGGGGCAGCCTGACTTTTCTGATCATCGGATTCTTTAACGGGATCGCGGTGGGCGGCGGGGTCATCATCTCGCGGTACTATGGCGCCAGGGATTATAAAAGCGTGCAGAAGGCGATCCATTCCAACTTCCTGTTCGGCGTGGTATCCTCCGTGCTGGCCACAGTGGCGGGACTGCTCTTTATACCGACGCTGCTTACGTGGATGAAGACGCCGGCGGAGGTGATGCCTCATTCACTGTTGTATTTCCACATTTATTTTGCCGGCGTGGCGACGGTAATTCTCTATAACATCTGCATGTCCATCATGCAGGCGCTGGGAGACAGTCTGCATCCGCTGTATTATCTGATCTTTTCCTCGCTGGTGAACGTGGCGCTGGATCTGCTTTTTGTGGCGGTGTTCCACTGGGGTGCAGGCGGCGCGGCGGTGGCCACGGTGATCGCCCAGGGGCTGAGTGTGGTGCTGTGTCTGGTGCGGATGTGCCGGGAGAAGGATGAGACCGTGCGCCTGGACCTGAAACGGCTGTTTGGCTCTCTGCACCCGCGGAAAGGAGCTGTATTTGGCGGTGAATCGCTTTTCCACAAGGATATTTTGCTGCAGGCAATCGGACAGGGGCTGCCTACCGGGATTCAGAATTCGGTGATCAGTATCGGTAATATCGTGATCCAGAGCAATGTCAATGCTTTCGGGGCTTATGCGATCTCGGGACATGGGGCCTATGCCAAGATCGAGGGCTTTGTCTTTTTGCCGATCATGAGTGTATCCATGGTGCTGCCTACCTTTATCAGCCAGAATCTGGGCGCAGGGAAACAGGACCGGGCCAAAAAGGGCGCGGCCTTCGGTATTCTGTCGGGAATGGTACTTGCGGAGCTGGTGGGTGTGGTAATTTATCTGTGGGCGCCTTATGCGCTGCGGTTTTTCGTGAATTCGCAGGATGCGGTGGAGTACGGTGTTATTCACGCCAGAACGGTGGCGCCGTTTTTCTTCCTGCTGGCGTTTTCTCACTGCGTGGCCGGTATTATGCGCGGGTGCGGTAAGGCATTCGTGCCGATGATCACAATGCTGTTGTTCTGGTGTGGCGTGCGTATTGTGTATGTGACGCTGGCAGTGCAGGTGTTCCCGGTGTTTAAGACCATCTCCTGGGCGTATCCGCTGACCTGGTCGCTGAGTTCGATCTTGTTGTTGATTGTGCTGTTGAAACTGAACTGGGGGAGCAGCGCAGGGCGGAAGACGGCGTCATGATTGTGCGGACCGGGTAAGACGAGCTGTGTTTACAGGCATCAGATTTGTTGTGTAGGGATGCATGTGTGATTGTCAAACAGGCATTGGAGGGGGATATATGATTTTATATCATGGCAGCAATGTGATTGTCGACCAACCTGAACTGGTTCAGCAAAATCGGTTTCTGGATTTTGGTTTTGGCTTTTATACCATAACGAACAAGAGCCAGGCGGTCAGCTTTGCTGATAAGGTCACAAAGCGCCGGAGAATGGGCCAAAGAGCGGTCAGCATTTACAAGATTGATGAGGCAACTGCCTTTTCAGAATGTTCGATTCTTCGCTTTGATAAACCGGATGAAGCATGGCTGGACTTCGTATCAAATCAGCGCTCCGGTAATTATGCGGGTGAAGTATGCGATTTTATCTTTGGGCCTGTGGCCAATGATGATGTGTACAGGACATTAACACTCTATACCGCTGGTATCCTGACGAAAGAGCAGACATTGGAACAGCTTAAAATCAGGAAGCTGTATGATCAGTTGGTATTGACTTCGGAGAAGGCATTGTCTTATCTGCACTTTATTGGTACAGTACCGGAGGAGGAATTTTGATGGCAGATAAAAAATTTGAAGCAACTTTGACCCTGCTTGTTCCGCAGGTTATCAATTTGATTTGTGAAAATTATCCGTTGGATGAAATGGCAGCATCAAGAGAGTTTTATGAATCAAAAGTCTATTCCCTGCTGGAGCAGGAGGACACAAAGCTATGGCATTTCAGCCCCCTTACTCTGTTCAATATGTTTGATGAGGAAAAAGCGACAGGGGATTTTCGTATGCCAGAGGAGACGTAACTATGAGCAGACAAGGTGAGTTTCTCATTTACTGTGTGGAAATCTATAAAAACGCCAGACATTTGACGGGCAAACAGGTGGCCGGACTTTTCACCCGCTATCAAATATGGGAGTATGTGTATTCCTGCTTTGAGGCTCTGCATACTACGGGAGCCAACTATATCGTAGAGGACATAGATCTTTATATTGCGGCAAGACAGCCGTCCGTGGACTGACTCTGATCGAATAATGCTGCCTGCAAAACCTGCGAAATTCCCCTGCGGCTATTGTCTCAAGGCTATGATTGTATGGAAAGTACCCGAAGCATTATCATAATACATTTGTAAATTTCCATGATATTGTTTCACAACTTTTTTTATGCTTTTGATTCCGAATCCGTGTCTGGCGTTGTCTGACTTATGAGATAGTGGAAGTCCGTCTTTATCATATATGGGAGCGTTTTGACAGGAATTTATTATTACAATAACGATAAAAGGAGAATTTTCCTTTTTCCGTACCGTAAGCTCAATAAAAGAATCAGGGATATTTTCTGCTGCATCTATCGCATTATCCAATAAGTTGCAGAATAATGATGTTAAATCGTGCTGGCAAATAGTCCGCACGGTGCCGCTTCTGATATCGGCATGGAAAATAATATGTTTATGATCGCATCGCCGTTGATAGCGGCAGAGGATTGCATTCAGCATTTCGTTATCACAGATTTTGGAGACTTCCTTCAGGTCAGAAGCTTCCAGGAGTTGACGGATATAGGCATTTATTTGATCCTGGTCACCTTTTTCATTCAGCAGTTTAATGGATTGAAGGTGTTTTTTTATGTCGTGGATCAGGATGCTTTGATTTTCGTTCTGTGATAGCAGCAGTTCATAATATTCGGCGGAATCGGACTCTTTCTGCAGCGATAATTGCAGTTCGGTGAATTCTCTGCTTTTTCTCTGATTGTACTGGTTGATCGCAAATACGAACAGGTTCGTCATAATAGGAAAAACAGAGCAGATTGTCAACATAAAATCGACAGGCGGGGCAAAAGACGATGCTTCGCCAATCGCGAGGAAGGTAAACATAATAGAAACAGAGGAAACAGGGATTGGCATTAAAAGAAGTTCGGGATGAAGGTATTGTCTCTGTTCCGCCTTTTTTGTTTTGAGAAAATAAATAAACGAGTAAATGAGCGCAAAATAGACAATTTTGCTGAAAGCTGCATAAAAAACCAGTCCGTTGCCTGTTTCCAAAGGAAAATGCGGAAAGAATCCTGATATAATTCTAAAGACGGTAAATTCAGATATCTCCCGAATTGCCGTAAGTACAGCAGAATGGAAAAATGCCGGTAACATCTTAAGCTGAAACATGGTATAAAGAATGATCATGTTAAACGCAAAAAAGCCGATGACATTGATCCATGCCTGTCCGGGCAGGGAAAGAAGAAACAATATGGTATAAGAAATGCTTATGAACGCCAGCCTTATTTTACCGCTGTATGAGGGGATAAAAAGACTGGATGTGTATTGCCACAATATCACGGCCTCTGTAAAAAGGCTGAAAAGACTAAAAGGAAGCAGTGCGATACGTTCCATAGATTTCACCTCATACTTTCCAGATACAGCAGATAAGCATTTTTAAAGGCACTGTATTTTCTACGGGTCAGATAAGCGGTAATTTGCTGGTCTGATAAATGTATGGTGGAATGATCGAAGTCCACTACATGTTCGAAATTAACAATAAAACTGCGGTGCGTCTGAAAAAAGCTGTTTTCAGGAAGCTGTTTCAGCCAGTGATCCATCGTATGAATCGAGTTGAAATCCTGCAGGGTAGTATGTACGATCACTTTGCGCCCCTGTGCCTCTATGGCGATGATCTGCGAGGTGAGAAGCGAGTATACCCCCTGTTTGGTTTCCACAGGGATTTTGGCAGTGATGGAATTATAACAAATCAGGGCATCCTTCATATTACGGAAAAGACGCTGTTTGTCCAAAGGTTTGGAGAGATAGCGGAACACGTCAAAGCGCATTGCATCGTCTAAATATTCA
>CARQVR010000091.1 GCA_949051815.1 uncultured Lachnospiraceae bacterium | reverse complement strand
GGGAATAGCCAGAGTTTACGCGCAATGTTGTACGAAGTGACGGCTGGCTTGTTTTCAATCTATCTTTTTCTTTTCATGTGTTTCCCTTTTCTCCCACGGCGAAATAATAACCTTTCCCTGTTCCGTTTCTACCCATTACGCGGGCGCGGCTGTTGCCGGATTTTTCCATAAGTATAAACATATATTTGATAAAACCGGGGTAGGTGGAAATACCGCCCTCCTTCCCTATGCCGAATTGACGTGACCGGCGCATAACTCCTGCCACCAGTGAATTATAATTGTGAAATACTTAGGTATTTTATGATATCAAACCGAAACCATGCCCTTGACACGCTTGCCTATAAGACAATTTTGCCTTTATTGATTTTTCCCATTTCCCAATTATCCCAGAGAGAATGTATTATAATCTAAATTGACTGGTTACATAAAAATACCCTCACCTATCCCTGTTTTTAACAGGGTGTGAGGGTAACGCTGAATCGTCATAATGGCAACGATTTTTATTATGTGCCTTATATCACAATATTTTGGTTATCTATAAGCCTAATATCTCATATGGTTGTCCAATGGTCTTATATTTTCGTGGCTCCAGTTTTATCACCAGTTCCCTATACAGATACCTCTTTTTCCTTCCCTGTTCCCCCTTACTTAAAACCATAGGTTTCTCTGTACCGCAACAAAGGATATAACTTCACCATCACCTCCTCCACGGCCTACGACCAGAAATGGATCCGCGGGCGCAATATCTATAAAAACATCGACAGACTTGTGGACTCTATTTTCGCCAATTTCCTCTCCCGCCCGGGCGTACGCCAGCCCATCTTCACCTCCTACTGCGACGGGCGTAACGTGACCTGCAACGGCTTAAGCCAGTGGGGTTCCAAGTATCTTGGCGACGAAGGTTACTCCCCGATCCAGATTATCCGCTACTACTATGGCAGCGACATGTATATCAACAGCGCCGTTGCCGTCTCCGGCGTCCCCTCCTCGTGGCCCGGCTACAACTTAACCATAGGTGCCTCCGGTGATAAGGTGCTGCAGATCCAGCAGCAGTTAAACCGCATCGCCCAGAATTACCCCGCTATCCCCCGCGTCACCGCGGACGGCGTCTACGGCCCCCGCACCGCCGAGGCGGTCAGAGTCTTCCAGAGCGTCTTCAATCTCCCGCCGAACGGGATCGTGGACTATCCGACATGGTATAAAATTTCGGAAATCTATGTGGGCGTGAGCCGGATTTCGGAGCCGGGGTGATGCGCCAAAACCAATCTGTTCTCAACCGTCTTCCGGCTTTGCCTGATACACCTGAAAGGGACATTCCGCTTCTGCGGTGCATGTCCCTTTTCTATTGCCACAATCCCCAATTTTTTCTTCTATATTTCATTCTCTTTCTCAGCGGAACAAATTGCTTTTCCGTATTTTTCTGGTATAATGGACAAAACAAGACTCACTATTAAGTATGCTTACGATTAAACGGAGGAATCTGATGACAGACCCTTATGTAACATGTCCCACCTTTGAAAACGACCGCTATCTTTTACGACCGGTGGAACCCGCCGATGTTTTCGACCTGCTCGGGGTGTATTCCGACGAAAAGGCCGTACCCCTCTTTAACAGCGACAACTGCCACGGCGATGATTTCCACTATACAACGCAGGAGCGTATGCAGAGCGCCGTAGACTTCTGGATGGAAGCTTACCGGGAGAAGTGGTTTGTCCGCTGGGTGATCGTCGATCAGAAAGACCGGAAAGCGGTTGGAACCATCGAGCTGTTTAACAGACAGGCACAGGACTATTTTAACGACTGCGGCCTGCTGCGGCTGGATCTGCGAAGCGACTATGAAAATACAGCGGCTGTCCATGACATCTTATCGTTGATCGTGCCGCCTGCTTACGACCTGTTCCACTGCAAAATGATCGCCACCAAAGTCATACCGTCCGCTGCCCCGCGCAGGGAAGCGGTGGAAAAGCTCGGTTTTGCGGCCACGCAGGAGGCGCTTGTGGGACACGACGGGACACGCTATACCGATTATTATGTGAAAACGCAGGGATAGAACGGATTGCGGGAATATATGGTGCGCTACAGCTCCAGACTGTTGGGGTTTAAAAGGAACTCCATAATTCCCATTACCACAATCCCTTCTTCATTACGCCATAATTTTATCCGGTCTTTGACTACTATGATTTTTTTGAACGAATCACCGATATGAACCAAAGACTTTTGTTCCTGCTGCATTTTATCACGATCCGGAATGGCAAACGCAGACTGAATATAATACCTCTGGTTCCCGCGGTTGCAGACGAAATCGACCTCCAGCTTTTTGCGCACAGCTTTGCCGCTTTCATTACGTTCGGAACGCTCCACAACGCCCACATCTATATTAAAACCTCTTACCAGCAGCTCATTGTAAATGATATTTTCCATAATATGATTTTCTTCCTGCTGCCTGAAATTGAGTCTGGCATTACGCAGCCCCACATCGGTAAAATAGTATTTGAAGGGAGAGGCGATATATTTTTTCCCTTTGATATCATATCGTTCCGCTTTATTTATAAAAAAAGCGTCGAGCAAATATCCAATATATGCGCCAATTGTTTTATCGCTGACACGGATTCCATTACTGCTGAAAGTGTTTGCCAGCTTTGTCGGATTTGTCAAAGACCCCACTGCCGATGCAAGTATATTGACCAGCGTATCCATGACATGATCTCCCCGCAGTCTGTGTCGCTCTTCGATATCCTTCAAATACAGTTCTTTGCACAGGTCAATCAGATATCTTGATTTCAACTCGTCCGTTTTTCGGCTGAGAATCAGCGGAAGCCCTCCATAATTATAGTAATCTATCCAGGCATCATATTGATCTCCGTTATATGCGGAAACGTATTCAGAAAAAGAAAGCGGGAAAACTCTCACTTCGTCTCCGCGTCCCCGAAATTCTGTCAGCACGTCAGAGGAAAGGAATTTAGAGTTGCTTCCGGTAACATAGATGTCCAAATTATCCCTTCTGTTCAGCCCGTTTAATACCGATTCAAATCCCTTGCACATCTGTACTTCATCCAAAAAAACAAACCATGTGCCCTCATCTGTTATGCAGCCCCTGATATATCCGCTAAGTTTTCTGCTGTCACGCAATTCCTCAAAGTCATCGTCATCCAGCGGAACTCTGATAATTCTGGATGCCTCTACGCCAGAATCCAACAGATATTGATAATACAGCCTGAACAAAAGATAAGATTTTCCACATCTCCGGATCCCTGTAATCACCTTAATCAAACCATTTTCCCGGCGTTCAACCAATCGGTTCAAATATAAATCACGTTTAATCGGCTCCATTCCGTCTCCTCACTTCGGGTTTTTGTGAATTGATGCATTTTCCCGTAGTTATATTGTATGAAGAATCACTGAGAAAATCAACCTCTTTTCCTTAATAACAGGTCAGTTTTTTAAAAATCACGATTCAAAGCCCCCAGCCGTATCACCGTCAGCGAATTTGCGGGAGCGGTGTAATCAAACGTCTCACCGATCTGCATCTTACTCTCCTGAGGCGTCACCGCCATTTCCTTAAAGCTGTTCACGGCTTTCCGGTCCGTTCCCGAAAGCACCGTCACATCGGCTTCTTCCATAAAACATGTCATTTCCCTGCCCGTAAGCGACACATGCACCGTCTGCTCTTCCTCCGACACATTGACCAGCTTAAGAATCACATCTCCGTCCGCGTCCACCGCAGACTCATAGAGCGTCTGCTCTGGCGCACCGGTGAGGGACGTCTCTAAACTGTACTGACCCGCGTTGTTTCCGAACATCTGCTGTACATAATAATTGACCGACCCGAACATCCCGTCATTGGCATAAAAAATCAGATCCGGCACCCACTGGCTCAGTTTTTCGTGGGAGAAGAGCGGCGCATAACAGGCCATCTTCACCACATCCCCGTTCTTCTCAAGCCCTGTCATGTAAGCTGCTTCCGCCAGCGCCGCGTCCAGCGTGTTGGCCTTCGCCGCATACTCACCGAGAAATACTTTCGCCTGCGCGTTTCTGTCGTAACTGTCATAGCGGTTGGTGTTGGCCAGAAACCACTCCGGCGTCTGGTAGTAATGCTCATCCACCAGCGTGGTAATCTGATCTGGGTTCACGGCCAGATAAGCCCACCCCTCCGTGCTGTCAAACGCTGTACCGTTTGCCACAATCAGCTCCACACCGCCGTACAGACCGGGATCAGAAGCCGCAGCCTCTTCAAACGCCTTAACAAACTGTTTGTAATGCTGGTGGTACTCGCTCTGCCACTGTTCGTTGCCGATGCCGATACAGGTTAGCTCAAAGGGCGCCTCATGCCCCATGGCAATCCGCACCGCACCCCATCGGGTGCTCTCATCCCCCTTACAGAACTCCACCAGATCAAGCGCATCCTGCACATACTGTTGAAACGCCTCGTCCGCAATGCTGTACACCTTGTAGAAAGGACTCTGGATTTCACAGGTCATGCCCGCGTTGAGCACCGGCACCGGCATACAGCCAAGAGCCTCGCAGAACTCAAAATACTCATAAAAACCCAGCCCGTAAGTCGTATAATAGGGATTCGCCTTAGAGCCCTGCCAGATGCTCTTGCCCTGCGGCCGCACCGCCACGTCCCCCACCGTCTCTTCCCCGTTTATCTCAAAGGCAAGCCCGTCACCGATGGAATCCTTCCAACTGTAGATACTCTCCTCATCCCGTCCTTCGATCACGCAGCCGCCCGGGAACCGCAGAAATTTAGGCTGCAGCGCCTCCAGATATTCCCCGAAATCCTTTCGGATGGGCAGTCCCTTGTAAGTATCCTGCGGCATCAGGGAAATCATGTCGAAGCAGGCCGTACCCGCCGGAATCTCCACCGAAAGGCACACATGTCTGTTCTCCGTCACGTCCGTCGTCAGGGTTGTCTCAAATTTCTGCCACTGATCCGTAACGCCCTCCACCGTCTGTTCCGCGTAGACCGTTCCGTCCTCGTTTCCGAGGCTCACCGTCACCGCGTCCACCGAACCGTCATCGGATTTGCAGTAAAAGGACAGGTCGTAGGACGCCCCCTGCGCGACTGCCATCCCCTCCAGATATCCGCCGTTCCGGATTCCCGCATACGGTTTTGCAGAAGAAGTTCCCGTATGGCACACCACTGCGTACTGCGGGTTGTTCTCATTCAGCGCCGTGCCGTCCGCGCTCCCGTCCCGCACCGAAAACTCCACCGTGCCGTCAGTCGCCTCCCAGCCGTGAAGCTGCGCGTCCCTCGCCTCCATCCCGTACTCAAAGGAACGGTTCTTCACCAGCTCCGCGTACATACCGCCATCCACGGCGTAGTTGATATCCTCCAGAAACAGTCCGAACAGGGTGTCTGAAATCCGGTGGCTGTCATCCAATCCGGAAATATCCGTATTGACCTGATATACAATCCCGTCCGCTTCCGTCTGCTGACCGGCGACTTCCGCGCCTGCCTGTCCATCCTGCGCGCCATTTGCCGGATCACCCGCGCTGTCCTGTACGTTTCCATCTACCGCCGTTTCTGCCTGGCCGCCGCCATCCGCACCGTCACTCCCCGCGCTCTGCCCGCAGGCGGCCGCGCTCACCATAACAGCCGCACATAAACCGCACGCGGCTGCCCGCTTCCATCCACATACCTGTCCTTTCATATTGTTTGCCCGCCCTCTCTTTTATGATTTTCTAAAATACTTTAGATATAATTATATCATTGTTTCTCTGTGTTAACAAGCAGGCCTTGTTACTTCTTGCACAAAATTGCACTCTTTTGCAGGATTGCCCCCGTTCACTTGTGTTCCCCGCCAAACAATGGTATGCTGGTACAAGACTTAAGAAAAATGGAGGAAAAGAAATGAGAAAAGATAACTTTGGAATTTGCATCAGGTTCTATGCAGTGCTCGGCTTTGTGCTTGCCCTGTTAGGACACACCACACTTGCCCTGCTGCTGCTTGGCTTTGTGATCGTAGTACATAAGGATCAATGGCTCACCATTCAGGTGATGCAGGCATTCTTCCTTTCCCTGATCTCCGGTATCGTCTCCACGATCATCGGCATCATCAGCCCGATCTACGGCATTCCCGTAATAGGCACACTGTTTTCCGGAATTTTCGGCGTAGTGACATCCCTTATCTCTCTGGCTATACTGATACTGGCAGTCATCGGCATCCTTCGTACAGCGAAAGAGCAATCCGCAGATCTGCCCTTTGTGAAAGGCTTCGCCATGAAAGCTTTCGGTTTTGTCGAGAACGTGACATACACCCAGCTTTCGCAGGAGCAGCCGCAGAGCCAGTCACAGGAGCAGACGCAGAACAAGTAATACAGCGTAAAAATAAGTGCAGTCAAAAAGCGGCCGCCCGAACATCCGGGCAGCCGCTTTTAGTTTACATAAATATTTACGCTATCATTTTCCATCTTTCTGTATCTTCTCAAACCTCTGTAAATCCGCCAGCGTAGTAATTTTAAAATTCAACTCATCGCCAGAAACCATAGCAATATCCATCCCCGCCATAACAGCCGGCTCTGTCGACCCGTTGATATCCAGAATTTTCTCTGGCAGGAGCGCCCGGTTTGCTTCATAATACTTACCAAGCATAAATACTTCCGGCGCCTGTCCTGCAACAATTTTCTTTCTGTCCAGCAAAGCTGTCACCGACTTACCATCACCGCTTAAATAGACAGTATCCTTCATCGGAAGCGCCGGGAGCACACCGTCATGTCCGACTGCCGCCTCCAGACAGACTGTAATCTGCCGCGCTGATAAAAGCGGTCTGGCTGCATCGTGAATCAGCACATAGTCTGTATCGGTCATATATTTTCTAATATCGGTAAGGCCGTTCAAAATCGAGAGCTGCCGATTTTCCCCCGGTGTGGAAAATCCTCTGAATTTATTCTTGTTTCCGGCACAGACGGCGGCAATACACTGTAGGATCGTCTCATGCCAGATTTCATCCGCCACAATCTCCACCGCGTCGATTCCCTCATGGGCAAACAGGCTTTCCAGACTGTAAAAAATGACCGGTCTGCCATTCACTTTTATATACTGTTTCGGCGTCTCCAAGCCCATCCTTTTTCCACTTCCGCCGGACAACAGCAATGCTGTCACCATAATTCCATCCCCCATGGCATACTGTATTCAGTCCCGAATGTTCACATCCATCAAATCTGGCGGACACACACTTAAAAATTCAGCTTTCGAATACCTGCCAGCGTCTCCCCGTAAGGCGCGTCTTTCCCAAACAGAAGCGTCGTCCCAAGCACGAAACCTTTCACCCCTCTTGGTGCATATTGCCTGATCTTGTCCGCCCCGCAAGCCCCGTCCCAATAAATATCAAATTGAATTTCATCCTTAATCGCCAGAAGCTTTGTAATTTTCTTCCCTACATACGGCAGATACATCTGCCCGGCGTTTCCGGGATTCACCGACATCACAAGCACCTTCTTCACGATCACGAGCATCTCCATGACCGTTTCGATGCTCGTCCCCGGATTGATGGCGATACCCGGCACCATAC
>CARQVR010000090.1 GCA_949051815.1 uncultured Lachnospiraceae bacterium | reverse complement strand
CCCGCCGCGTATATTCCATATCTGCCACTGCCCCAAACTCCCGGATGGAGTGCATCGCCAGAATCGGCGCACCCATATCCACCGCAGGGATCGTGGTCAGACCGGAAAGCGCAGGGCCGATTGTAGAACCGCCCGCGATATCATTACGGTTCACAAACTTCTGGTAAGGAACGCCCGCCCGCTCGCATGCCTCCATAAAGTACGCGGCGCTGAATGCTGTGGTCGCGTACCGCTGGGACGCGGAATATTTGATCACGGGACCGCCCCCTAACACGGGACGGCTTTCCGTATCGTGTTTGTCGCTGTAATTGGGGTGCACCGCGTGAGCCAGATCCGCGGAAATCGAGGTCGAATTGGCGACAGCCCGAAAATACCCCTCATCCGACATTCCCAAATTCTTACAAATGCGGTTCAATATATGCAGCAAAAGCCCGGAATTGGCTCCCTGCGCGGTGGTGCTGCCCACCTCCTCATTGTCAAAGGCGGCAAGCACCTGGCAGCCCGCGCCAGCCCCTGCTTCCGTCAGTGCAGTCAGACCCGCATAGACCATGGACAGATCATCAATCCGGGACGCCGAGATAAACTCCTGCCCCTGCCCTGTAAAAATCCCTTTCTGATACTCGTACAAAAACAACTCATAGTCTGCAAGATCCGCCTTTTCTATGCCTGTCTCTTCCTCCAGCAATGCGGACAGATATTCCTCCTTTTCCGCACCTTCCTTCTTCATGGAAAAGAGCGGCAGAATTTCGGTCTGTTTGTTGCAGGCGCTTTTTTCATTCATATCTCTCTTGAAATGGATACAGAGATTCGGAATCATAAAGACAGGTTTATCAATCTGCACCAGCTTTTCCTGCAGTACGCCCTCTTCTCTGACAACCAACCGCCCGGCCAATGCCAGCGGTCTGTCAAACCATGTCTGCAAAATTGCGCCGCCGTATACTTCCACATTCACCTTCACATAACCGTCCGGCGTCACGCTGCAGGCGCCCGGTTTGATCTTAAGCGCAGGGGAATCCGTGTGCGCACCGATGATGCGGAATCCCTCTTCCGCCAGATCGCCCTCTCCCACCGTAAAGGCAATCACCGCCGAACTGTTTTTGACTACAAAATACTTTCCTCCCTGTTCCAGCGACCAGCTCTCCGTCTCTTTCAACTCCCGAAAGCCGCATTCTTTCAACATAACCGCCGCATTTTTCACAGCGTGGTAAGCCGTCGGACTGTCGTTTAAATATTGTAGCAACCCCTCTGCAAACCGCTGCTGCACTTTTTCATTCATAACCTGACACACCCCTTCCCTGCCAATATTTTATCATCTTTTCTGTCCGGCTATTCCGTTTGCTATACTTCCTCTGCACGGGTCTTGGCATAAAAAACTGCGTATATGCCGCAATCTACGGCACAACGCAGCCTTTTTCCAAGATCAGAAAATCATTCTAAAGTTCATTTCATTATACGGTATAGCTGTTCAAATACTTCTCCTGCTCAGGTGTGAGCACGTCAATCTCCTTGCCAAGGAATGCCAGCTTTCTCTTCGCCACATCCTTATCCACTTCCTCCGGCACGTCGATCAGCTTTTCTTTTAGTTCGCTTGCGTGCTCCACCAGATATTTCGCGGAGAGCGCCTGAATCGCAAAGCTCATATCCATAATCTCAGCGGGATGTCCGTCGCCTGCTGCCAGATTCACGAGACGGCCCTCCGCCAGAACGAAGATCCACTGGCCCGTAGGCAGCTTATAACCCATAATGTTCTTGCGCTGCTCTCTCGTCTCCACCGCATTGGCTTTCAGCCACGCCATGTCGATCTCACAGTCAAAGTGTCCCGCGTTACAGAGGATTGCGCCCTCTTTCATCTCCGCAAAGTCCTCTTTATCAATTACGCCGTCACAGCCCGTCACAGTGATGAAGAAATCACCCACTTTAGCTGCTTCTTTCATGGGCATCACGTCGAAGCCGTCCATCACTGCCTCGATCGCCTTGATCGGATCGATCTCTGTCACGATAACCCGCGCGCCAAGGCCCTTCGCTCTCATAGCCGTGCCCTTACCGCACCAGCCGTAGCCAGCCACAACGACAATCTTGCCTGCCACGATCAGGTTGGTGGTTCTGTTGATGCCGTCCCATACGGACTGGCCTGTGCCGTATCTGTTGTCAAAGAAATGCTTACATGCCGCATTGTTGACGCGGACCATGGGGAATTTCAGCTCTCCCGCATTGTTCATCGCCTCCAGACGGATAATGCCTGTGGTCGTCTCCTCACAGCCGCCAATGATATTCGGAATGAGGTGAGGCATCTGGGTGTGCACCATCGTCACCAGATCGCCGCCATCATCGATGATGATATTCGGCTCCGCCTCCAGTACGTGGCGGATGTGTGTCTCGTACTCTTCCGGCGTCGCATTGTACCATGCATGGACCTCAAGTCCCGCTTTTACAAGCGCTGCCGCCACATCATCCTGCGTGGACAACGGATTGGAACCTGTCACATACATCTCAGCGCCGCCCGCCGCAAGCACCAGACAAAGGTATGCGGTCTTCGCCTCGAGGTGTACGGAAAGCGTCACCTTCTTGCCCGCGAAAGGCTTGCTCCCGGAAAATTCCTTTTCCAGGGTGCGCAGCAGGTCACAGTTTCTCTTAACCCACTCGATTTTTCTCTCACCGGATTCGGCAAGATTAATGTCTCTGATTTCACTGCCCATGATAGTGTCCTCCTAAAATATTAATCAGCCGAATTTTTATTATAGTGATGGTCGTCTGTCCTATCATCACTTATTATTTTATGCTCACAAGACAAGTGATGCTTTATACACTTGTCTCGAAAAACATCTCCTTATACCAGCAGACTGTCTCGGTGTACGCCTGATAAATCGTGTTGGTGTCCACATTCAGCACGATAAGCTGCCTGCTGATCTCCTGCCAGTCCGCCGCCTCATAGTTTACCACAAAGGAGTAAATCCCTGCCAGATCTCCCGTGCCCCGCACCAGCGCGTCCTCAATCTCCTTAGAGACCGTAACCATCTTCATCGCGTCTTCCATAGGCATATTGAGAATAATATTCAAAATGGAAAACAGCCCCATCAGAAATACTTCTGCAGACTTCATACCCAGCCCGAATACCGGAGCCAGAGATTCCATAAATTTCGCGCGGAGCATAGATGTTCTCGCCACCTCGTTCGGTCTGTCCGCACAAAGCTCCTTGGTAATCACGGTATTGATCCACTTCTTCAATTCCCGCTGTCCCAGAATCGCCGCCGCGTGACGGATGGAAGTCACCTGCGAATTGATCGCAATATGGTTCACCATCTTAAGAAGCTCCACCACGAGCGCAGTATCGCGTCCGATGACATCCGCCGCCTTTGTCAGCTCAAAATCCGGGGCGTTCACGATGTTCATAAGCTCCAGATAATTAATTTTCAGCGGGGAGACCTCGTTCTCGCCCTTTGTGATCGGAATGCGGTAAAATTTACCCTCAAACCGGTAAAGATCTTCATCATCCTTCAAACTGTCAAAAATGTCCTGACTGTCAATATTCCCCACACATATCCTGATATGCGGATGCTGCCTTTTGAAATAAATCTTAGCCTTGGAAATATCCACTTCCTTCTGGTCTAAAATAACATAATCCATCAGCTTAAGCAGATCGCTGTTTTCTTCATATCTGCTTACAGGAAGCTTCGACATCGCCAGCATATAGCCCTTTTCTTTCAACTGTGCAAACCGCTTTCTGTAGGCTTCGTTGTTCTCCACCTCGTTATCAAACGCCAGTACAACCCTGCCACGGAACTCGTCACATTTCGCTTCCAGATCCGCAAATACCGCAATGTGGCTCACCGGAATCAGCACAACCGTCCCCGGCGACAACGTATCAATGCCGATATTATGTACGATTTCCAGGCCTTCGATCTCCGCGAGACCGTTCGGGCTGCTTGAGCCGAAAATCGGGGGATTCAATAGACTGTTTTCCCTCTGTGAAGCCAAAGCGTAAGCCGAAACTTTCATGTCCTTATCAAAATATGGTATTAGTGTAGCAAGCATATCCGTTCCCCTCCCCAAATAACCTTTCTCTTTCCCCGCAGTGCAGGCTCTCCGTCGCTGTTTTTCTTTTTCCCCGCAGTGCAAGCTCGATTCCGCTTCGCTTCATCTCGCTCACGGGCTTTCGCCCTATACATCCGTCAGAATAACCGCTTCGGCGAGCAGGCTCTCCGTCGCTGTTTTTCTGACGGATGTGCACTGCTCAATGCTTATGTGTAGATTATAACAAAAAAACTTCTATAATTCCATAATTAATTAGTAAGTTTTTTTGTCAAGTCCCATCCGGACGATAATATCCTGAATCTTGCCGTAAACCAGCTTCTCATCTATGGTCAGCAGTTTCCGGCCTTCCATGGTAACCTGCCCGTTGATGATAACCGTATCCACCTCGGAACCGTTGGCGGAATAGGACAATCCGGCAATCAGATTATTCCTGGGCGTGAGAGACGGCGTATTCAGATCGAGAATCGCAAGATCCGCCTTCTTGCCGACTTCAATAGAACCAGTCTCCTTCTCCAGCCCAAGCGCTTTCGCACCGTTTATCGTGGCAATGCGGAAACCTTCTTTCGCGCTGACGCACTGGGGTGTTTTTCCCGTGCCCTTGTGGATCAGTGTCAGCAGACTCAGCTCATGGAACATATTCAGGCAGTTGTTGCTGGCCGCACCGTCCGTACCCAGACACACATTAACGCCCGCATCGAGCATTTTTGCTATAGGCGCAAAGCCGTTCCCCAGCTTCATATTGCTGGCCGGGTTGGTCACGACGCTTACATTTTTCCGTTTCAGAATAGCAATATCTTCATCCGTCACTTGTACACAGTGCGCCGCGATTGCGGGCACATCGAAAATACCGCACTTCTCCGCCAGCGCAATCGGCGTGCATCCATACTTCTCCTGAATCTGGGAGATCTCACTTTCGCTCTCCGACAGATGCACATGAATGCCCATGTTCTCCTTTTTGGCCTCGGCCGCTACGATCTTTAAAAATTCGTCGTCACAAGTGTAAGGCGCATGAGGTCCCAGCTTAAAGGTAAGCCGGTCGCAGTCTTTCGCGGCGTCTCTCTCCTCGTAAGCCTGACGCAGACGGGACTGTCCCGCCTCGTCGCTGCCGCTTCCCACAAGACCGCGGCAGATCACCGCGCGCATACCCGACTCCTTCACCGCACGGGTCGTCTGGTGAATATTCATCTGCATATCGTTAAAACAAGTGGTCCCGCTCTTCATCATCTCGATGATCGCCAGATTCGCGCCCCAGTAAGTGTCCTCGTCCGTCATCTGCTGCTCAATCGGGTCGATGGTGCCAAACAGCCAGTCCATAAAGGAGAGATCGTCCGCCACATTTCTCATAAAGGACATATAGGAATGGGTGTGGCAGTTAACCAGACCCGGAATCACCAGCTTATCCGTGCCGTCAATCACCTTATCGGCGGTAAATCCCGCAGGCTTATCACCGATACCCGTTATTTTGTCCCCCTCGATATAAAGTGTCGTCTCCCGGATAACGTCCTCCGCTCCCTCCGGCAGCACCGCCAGTATATTTTCAATGATAATTCCCATGTTCTGCTACCTCTTTTCTGTTCGCTCTCCCAAAATGATACGCCAAAGCCCGCAGCACCGCCATAAGCTCTGTCTTATTTATTGACTACATTTCTGTCTTCGCCTTCCAGAAACGCCTGTATGTTTTTCGCCACTTCGTCCACCAGACGTCCTCGCGCCTCCGTGCTCGCCCACGCCATATGGGGGGTGATGATCAGCTTCGTACTGTCCTTGATCTCATTTAACGGATTGTCCCTGCTGATCGGCTCTTTCTCCAGCACGTCCAGTCCCGCCGCCGCGATCTGGCCCTGCGTCAGCGCCTCATAGAGCGCCTGTGTGTCCACCACCGGGCCTCTCGCCACATTGACCAGTACGGCGGATTTTTTCATTTTAGAAAATGCTTCTTTATTGATGAGGCCTCTGGTTCTGTCACTCAGCGGACAGTGCAGGGAAAGTATGTCCGACTGCGCCAGCAGCGCGTCAAACTCCACCCGCTCATATTCCGTGCAGGTGCTCTTGCCGGAAGCGGAATAAAAGATTACCCTGCAGCCCAGAGCCTGCGCAACCTTAGCCACCCCACGGCCGATATTTCCCATGCCCACAATGCCCCATGTCTTTCCCTCAAACTCACCAAAGGGCCTGTCGAAGTTAGAAAAGCGTTCCTGACTCGCATAAGTATCTGATTTCACATAGTCATCATAGAAGGCAAGCTTCTCCTCCAGCGCAAGCGCAAGCAGAAGTGTGTGCTGTACCACTGCCGCCGTGCTGTAATTCACCACATTTGCAACCTTGATGCCGCGGCTTTTGCAGTATGCCAGATCCACATTATCAAAACCTGTCGCAAACAGACAGATCAGTTTTACATTCGGCGCATCCTTAAGCGTGCTCTCATTCATGGGCGCCTTGTTCACGACAACGATATCCGCGTCCTTTACCCGCTCCGCCGTATTCTCCGCCACCGTATTCGGGTAGTATTCCACTTCCCCAAACTTTTCAAAGCAGCTCACATCCACGTCCGTTCCCACACTGTTGCGCTCTAAAACTACCAGCTTCATATTGCCCTCCTGTGATATCCTGTTTTCCTTCGACCGTTTCACTAACTCACATAATTATCAAAATATCCCTGAATCAAAACCACCGGCGTACCCTTGTCGCCCGAACCGCTTGTCAGGTCGCACAGAGAACCAATCAGATCCGTCAGCCGTCTCGGCGTTGTGCCCTGAGACGCCATATCGCCTACCAGATTGTCCTTCTTCTCCCTGATCCGGTCAGAAATCGCTTCCTTGAGCGCCTCTCCGGACAAGTCCTTAAAATCATTATCCGCCAGATATTTTAACTTCACTTCATTGGGCGTACCATCCAGCCCCGGTGTGCTGGCAGGAGAAACGCAGGGGTCTGCAAGCTCCCATATTTTTCCTACCGGATCTTTAAACGCGCCGTCACCGTACACCATAACTTCTACATGTTTCCCGGTTCTGTCAAGAACAGCTTTCTGGATATCCAGTACCAGACCGGTGCACTCCCTCGGGAACAGCTTGATTGTGTCTTCGGTGGACTTGTTGGAACCGAGCAGACCATATTTTTCATTGCATCCGCTTCCGTTTACAGGCTGGTTAAGAATATCGTCAAGCCCGAGCACCGCTTCCGCCCCCGCTTCCTTAAGAATCCTCTTCGTGCGCGCTCTCGTGTGAATATCGCAGTTTATCACCTTTTTCGTGTGGGGAAGAATGCTGCGGCAGTCGTTGGCAAAGATAACCTCCACCTCCGCGCCCGCTTCTTTGATCAGCTCTTCATAGTACGCCACATAATCCACACCCGTAAACGGATGCTTATTCTCTCCGAAGAGCTCACGGTATTTTTCCAGTGTCAGTACATCGCTGTAAGGGTTGATCTTCGCCTGATCTAACTGATCCAGCGAAACAAGCTCATTGCCCACTTCATCGCTGGGATAACTGAGCATCAGCACGATCTTTTTCGCTCCCATTGCGATGCCTCTTAAGCAGATCGCAAAGCGGTTTCTTGATAAAATAGGGAAAATAACGCCTATCGTTTCCCCGCCAAGCTTCTCCCGCACATCTGTGGCAATCGCCTCCACTGACGCGTAATTACCCTGTGCTCTGGCCACGACGGACTCCGTCACCGCGATTACATCCCTGTCGCGGATCTCAAATCCATCCTCCGCCGACGCGTCCATAACACTGTCCACAACAATCTTCGCCAAATCATCCCCTTGTCTGATGATCGGGCAGCGTATGCCTCTCGATACCGTTCCTACTTTTCTTTCCATTTGTTAATCCCTTCTCTCTTGCGAAATTATTTCTTCCTGAACAGTATACGGACCGTTTACGGAATCAACCACTATACTGCCATGCATCCTCTCTTATTTTTACAAAAAAACCGTGAAAAATCAATAAATTATTGCAATAAAATATAATTCTGTTACCACCACGGGAAGAACAGACCCGCAAGCGGCGACAATACCACCATTATCACGGAAGTATCTGCCTTGCTATTGGTATCGTGGTACTGGTCTTTTTGCCGTATTCATTCACCCTGCTATATTTTCTTTATGAAATCTTCAAAAATATCTTCTATGCTATTGATAGAATTAAATGAAAGGACATGATGATTATGGATATGATTT
>CARQVR010000089.1 GCA_949051815.1 uncultured Lachnospiraceae bacterium | reverse complement strand
CGATAAAGGGATCCACGATGGTCTTAAAGATATAAGCCGACTTCGCCTTGGAGAAATCGAAGTTCGCCTGGAAAATTTCGTTCGTCTTTAAGTCGATGCCTGCAAACTCCCTGTTCTCCGGGCTTGGCATATACTTCACGATATCGTCAAGCAGTGTAAAGACGCCCTGACAGAGCACGTTGGATCCCATGGACATGGGAACGACGCTGCCGTCCATAACGTTTGTGCGAAGCGCCGCACGGATCTCCGCCTCTGAGAAGGTATCCCCGTTAAAATACCGCTCCATAAAATCTTCGCTGGTCTCCGCCACTGCCTCCATCAGCGTGTCGCGGCAAAGCTGCAGGTTCGCCTTGCTGTACTCGGGCATCTCGCACTCCACAACTTCCTTGCCCTCCCAGCGGTACGCCTGCTCGGTAATCACATTGATATAGCCCACAAACTTCTCGTTCTCACGGATCGGCAGATGGAAAGGCGCCATCTTTTTACCATATTTCTCCGTCATGTCCTCCACTACCTGTCTGAAGGAAGCGTTGTCGATATCCATATCGGTCACGAAAACAAATCTGGGCAGCTTATATTTATCACAGATCTCCCATGCTTTCTCCGTGCCGACTTCCACGCCCGCCTTGCCGGATACCACGATGATCGCTGCGTCCGCCGCACTCACCGCCTCCTCCACTTCACCTACGAAATCAAAAAAGCCGGGGGAGTCGAGCACGTTGATCTTCGTACCCTCCCACTCAATCGGAACAACAGACGTGGCGATGGAAATATGACGTTTCTGCTCCTCCTTACCGAAATCGCTCACCGTGTTTCCGTCGTCTATCTTACCCATTCTGGATGTGATGCCGGAAAGGTAAGCCATCGCTTCCACCAGACTGGTCTTGCCGCATCCCCCATGTCCCAGCAAAACCACATTACGAATCTTATCCGTTGTGTAAACATTCATGCCTTGTAACCCTCCAATTCTGTTGTTCTATTTTACAACCAAAACCATACAAAATCATGGCAATACAGTCGTCTTATGTCTGACTGTCCTGTCTGTATTGTCATGTTCCGCGCATGGCACTAAGTTGTAAATACATTTTACTAAATTTTCAGAACAATTTCAACAACTATTTATACACTCTGCACAGATTGTCCACCGCAACGGCAATGCCGTGCTTTCCCATAAGAATATTACCATATCCGCATCCTATGATTTCATATGAAGAGTTTATCATTACAATAAGCTGTTATCGCATCGTTGATCCATATTCCTTTATTACACAAACTGCCTTTATCACATGTACTGAGGTACTCAATTGCTTTTTTATATTCCCCATCGTGAATATAAGTCAATCCTCTTCTCAGTTCCTGATGGTATAAAGTTTTACACATATTCTCATAAAAGGTTCCTATTTCACATGATTGTGTGTTTTGATAAAAATGTTCCATATACTGAACCACACACCGCTCAAGTTCTTCCAATTCCCAATTCACAAGCTCATTTTTTGTACTGTAAATTTCTGAACCGTATACGGTGAAGGCGCCGACAGCCCGCAAACTGACCGGCTCATTTTTATTTTCAGGCATCTCTAAAAGATCCCACAGCAAATCGTCAAGCCACATTGGTTTTAGCCTCTCAATACTTGTACAGTAACAATGCCCATCACGCTCACAAACATAAATCATCAAATCAAAAAACAATTCGCTTTTTTGAACCCATACCATAAAATCTTTTTTCTTCAGGTTATATTTTTTAATTTCTGACCGAATGATTTTCGGCAAAGCGTTCTTTAACTCTCTCAGTTTTTTCTGCTGTTCTCTCGTCATATTTTTTTACCCAATTTGCGTTTTCCAGGTTCTAAGCTCTGTGCGCATTTGCTCTGCCTGACCGGTCAGTTATCACACTACAGTATGTCATTTTTTCATAAAGAATACAAGCATATAGAAATAACCTGCTTTGGAGACGGCTCTTCGTTTCCTTGCTTTACCTCCCGTTTTGTGGTATCTTTAGAACGAAACTCAAACACACGAAAGGTACTGCTTTTATGAACACTCTCACCTGTGGTTTTATCGGACTCGGGCTGATCGGCGGCTCCATCGCCAAGGCGATCCGGCTCCAACTGCCAGACACCCGCCTGATCGCCTATGATATCAATACTGAATCCCTGAACCTCGCTGTTAAAGAACAGGTTATCAATCAGATCTGTCCTGCCATTGACGGCTCTTTCGGAAGCTGTGATTATATCTTTTTATGCGCGCCGGTCTCCCACAATATGGAAAACCTGCTTGCCCTGAAACCGTTTCTCACACCCGACACCATTCTGACGGATGTGGGGAGCGTCAAGACCGGCATCCACAGACAAATTGAGGAACTGCATCTGCAAAAACAGTTTATCGGCGGACATCCGATGGCCGGTTCCGAGCGTTTCGGCTATCAGAATGCCAAGGCTTCCCTGTTAGAGAACGCCTACTATATTCTGACTCCCTCTGAGGAAGTTCCCGCTGGCAAGGTGGACGCATACCGGACGCTGGTGGAAACCATCGGTGCGATTCCCCTGACCTTATCCTGCGAAGCGCACGACTATGTGACTGCGGCGATCTCCCATTTGCCCCACGTCATCGCTGCCTCTCTCGTTAACGTGGTCAAGAGCTGTGACTCCGAGGACGGTGTTATGAAAATGATCGCCGCCGGAGGATTTAAGGATATCACAAGAATCGCATCTTCCTCCCCGGAAATGTGGCAGCAGATCTGTCTGACCAATGCGGATAACATTGTAAAGCTGCTGCGGATATACATACAATACCTGGGAGCCATTGCGGACGATATAGACGCTCATAAAAAGGAAACGCTCTATCAGTTTTTCGATACGGCGAGAACTTACCGTGAATCCTTTATCAGCGCGCCCAGCGGCCCCATCAAAGCGGAATATGTGTTAACCGTGGACATTGCGGATAAGCCCGGCGCCATTGCGGCTATCGCCTCTCTCCTTGCCATGCACGACGTGAGCATCAAAAACATCGGCATCAACCACAACAGAGAGCTTGCGGAGGGCGCACTGCGCATCGAATTTTACAGTCAGGACATGCTCTCCCGGGCAATGAAGATTATGACAGAGCACGGCTATAAAAAATCGTCGCCAGGCAGCGAACATTAAGAGTATGCCTGCGGCAAACTCTGAGAATGCCAAAAACGCGGCATTCTCCGGACAGAAAAATGGAGGAAAATATGAACTATCATAAAGCGAATGCACTGAGAGGGGAAGTGACAATCCCCGGAGACAAATCTATCTCTCACCGGGCGGTGATGTTCGGCTCCCTTGCCGAAGGCACAACGGAAATCACCAACTTTTTGCAGGGGGCGGACTGTCTCTCCACCATAGAGGCCTTTCGGAAAATGGGCATTGAGATTGAGAATAACGCCGGGAAAATTCTGGTTCATGGAAAAGGCCTTCACGGACTTAAAACGCCCTCTTCCGTGCTCGATATGGGAAACAGCGGCACCACCACCAGACTGATCAGCGGCATTTTGGCAGGACAGCCTTTTGAGAGCACTCTCACCGGCGACGCCTCCATTCAGAAGCGTCCCATGCGGCGGATCATGGAGCCTCTTTCCATGATGGGTGCAAAGATCGTCAGCGTAAACGGCAATGACTGCGCTCCGCTCCACATCACAGGCTCTTCCCTGCACGGCATCCACTACCACTCCAAGGTGGCCTCTGCACAGGTGAAGTCCGCTGTTTTGCTGGCAGGACTCTATGCGGACGGCGAAACCCTTGTGACGGAACCGACCTTAAGCCGCAACCACACAGAAATCATGCTGCGTTATTTTGGCGCGGATCTTCATGCGGAAGGAACGACTGCCGGCATCGCTCCCGGGCCGCGTCTGGAAGGCCGGAAAATAGATGTGCCCGGCGACATCTCTTCCGCAGCCTATTTTATCGCCGCAGGACTGATCGTCCCCGGCTCTGAAATCCTGATCAAAAACGTGGGGATCAATCCTACCAGAGACGGCATTTTGAGAGTCGCAAGAGAAATGGGCGGGGATATCACGCTATTAAACGAAAATCACGACGGGGAACCCACCGCCGACCTGTTAGTGAAGCACAGCCTGCTCCACGGCGTCACCATTGAAGGGGATATCATTCCTACCCTGATCGACGAGCTTCCCATCATCAACATTATGGCAGCCTGCGCCGAAGGCGCTACCGTGATCCGGGACGCCGCTGAGTTAAAGGTCAAAGAATCCAACCGAATCGACGTGATGGTACAGTATTTAAGCGCTATGGGCTGTGATATCACAGGTACTGATGACGGCATGATAATCCATGGCGGGCAGCCTCTGCACGGAACAAAAGTGGACTCCCATCTGGACCACCGCATCGCCATGAGCTTTGCCGTGGCTTCTCTTGTGGCCGAAGGCAGAACAGAAATAGAGGGCAGCGATGTGGTCACCATCAGCTACCCCGATTTTTATAAGGATCTGGCACGCCTGTGCGGGTTTTAACGTGCCCCGGTCTAAGAAAGTTTCACCAGAAGCCTGTTCAGAAAGTAGGAAGCTACCATGCAGACAATCCCCATCACGCTTCCATACCAGTTGAGCGCAGCGTCGGACTGCTGAAAATGCCTGCCCTCCACGAACTGCTTGTAATACTCCGTGTAGTAGGCGAGCACATAGCAGACCGCACCCGCGCCAATCACACCGAGTATTCTGTAATACCTTCTGAAAACTACCATACTCACGAAAGTGGTCACAAATCCTACCACAAAGAACAGACCAAGATGGGCACCAAAACGTATCATCAATGCCGTCGTCTCAATCTGATCCCCTGTGGGCTGTTCAAATATCCTTCTGGCAATCTGCTCCGCCAGCCGCATCGTCAAATCCGTGGAAACAGCCCCATTTTGGAAAGATACCACCATCACAAAATACAAAAGCAGTAAAAGCGCCCCAAAGGATATGGCAATCACACCCAGTTCCAGAAGGATATGATTCTTCTTATTTTTGTTCATGCTTTCTTTATCTTTCTAACCTTCCATCGTCTCAATCGTGCTGTAGGTCTCGATTCTGCCTGCCTCAATCTCTGACATGCCGATAAAAATCGAGCCGTAGGAAAAGAGGGTGTCTTCTTTCTTCTCAATGCGGACAATCTCAATAAAAGCATGAATCACTTCCTTGGTCCAGATCGTCAGAGACGCTTCATAAACCGCACCGATCTCCAAAGCCTCACTGCACATAAAACCGACGCCTGTCTTAGACACATCTGTCACATCAATATCTACTTCTCTCGTGTCTCCCTCTGCATCCAATCTCTTAATCAGAAGCTTCGATGTCAATTCCAACCGTTTGTTTTTCCTGCGTTCTTCCATGTTTTTGTCCTTCCGTTTTATCTATTATGGCTCTTTGTCCTTTTTATTATAGTACGCAATCCGATAAATTACAAATCATATCACAAGCATTGCATCCCCGAAGCTGAAAAACCGGTACCGCTCCTCCACCGCCTCCCGGTACGCCGACAGCACATTCTCCCTGCCCGCAAGCGCAGACACAAGCATTACCAGCGTAGATTCCGGCAGATGGAAATTCGTGATCAGACAATCCAGCACTTTAAAGCGATAGCCCGGATAAATAAAAATCTCCGTGTCGCCGCATCCCGGCTGCACCCGACCGTTTTCGTCCGCCGCGCTCTCCACCGTGCGGCAGCTTGTCGTCCCCACGCAGATCACGCGCCCGCCGCTTTCCTTCGTGCCGTTGATCAGATCCGCCGTCTCCTGCGTCACCTGATACCATTCAGAGTGCATATGATGCTCTAAGAGGTTGTCCGCTTTCACGGGACGGAATGTGCCAAGTCCCACATGGAGAGTCACATAGGCGGTTTTTACCCCCATTTCCTCTATCTGCGCAAGCAATTCTTCCGTAAAGTGCAGTCCCGCCGTCGGTGCGGCCGCAGAGCCTTCATATCTGGCATACACGGTCTGGTAACGGTTTTTGTCCTGCAATTTGTGGGTGATATAGGGGGGAAGCGGCATCTCTCCGAGCCGGTCAAGCACTTCCTCAAAAATCCCCTCGTATGTGAAGCGGATCAGGCGGTTTCCCTCTTCCACCACATCCAAAACTTCCGCCTTGAGAATGCCGTCCCCGAAGGAAAGTCTGGTTCCCGGCCGCGCCTTTTTTCCGGGCTTCACAAGGGTTTCCCATACATCGTTTTCCCGTCTCTTTAAAAGAAGCACCTCGATAGCCGCGCCGGTATCTTCCTTCGCCCCTAACAGCCTCGCGGGTATAACTTTGGTGTCATTTAAGACCAGACAATCGCCTGGCCTTAAATAATTAATAATCTCTTTAAAATGATGGTGCTCTGCTTCCCCGGTTTCCCGGTTCAGCACAAGCAGTCTCGACGCGGAGCGGTCCTCCAGTGGGTCCTGTGCGATCAGCTCCTGCGGCAGATCAAAATAAAAATCTGATTTCTTTAATTCTGTCATTCGTTTCCTCATTTACCTTTGCCGACTGACTAAGTCGGTCTCTTATTTCGTGCCACGCTGTCGGGCGCATCCTACAGGCTGGCATTCTCCAAAAACGCCACATATCCGCGTTTCGTCTCATACACGTCCGCCTTGCTTGTAGCCTCCCAGGGCGCATGCATATTGAGCACGGCCACACCGCTGTCGATCACGTTCATGCCGTAGAGTGCAAGAATATAAGCGATCGTACCGCCGCCGCCAAGGTCTACCTTGCCAAGCTCCGCCGTCTGGAAGTTCACCTTCTCCTTCTCGAAAATCGCCCGGATATGACCCAGATACTCTGCATTGGCATCGTTGGAGCCGGATTTGCCGCCTCTGCCCGTAAACTTGTTAAATACCATACCGCCGCCAAGATAAGCCACGTTCTTTTTATCAAAGCTGGATGCGTAGGCAGGGTCATACGCGCTGCTCACATCGGAGGAAAGCATACAGGAACGGGCAAGGCATCTGCGCAGACCAAGCTCACTGTACTCACCGAGAAGGTTCATCACCTCCGCCACCGCATTTTCAAAGAATTTAGACTGCATACCAGTGGCGCCCACGCTGCCAATCTCTTCTTTATCCACAAGGATGCAGCAAGCCGTGCGCTCTGTCTGTCCAATCTCCAGCATCGCCTTCAAAGAGGAGAATGCACATACACGGTCATCCTGCCCGTAGGAAAGAATCATGCTGCGGTCAAACCCTGCTTCTCTCGCTTTTCCGGCAGGCACCACTTCCAGCTCAGCAGAAATGAAATCCTCCTCCTCAAAATCGTAATCCTTTTTGAGAATCTCGAGGATTCCCTTCTTCACAGCGTCTTTCGGTGCGCCGGACTCTGCGTCCTTATCCTCTTTATCCTTCTTATCAATGACAAGGGGCTTATTGCCGATAATGATGTCGAGCGCCTCGCCCTCAATCACCTTATCCGCTTTTTTCTCAAGCTGCTCATGCGCGAGGTGAATGAGCAGATCAGACACGAAGAACACCGGATCATCCTCGTTCTCTCCCACGTTAATTTCTACGGTGCTTCCGTCCTTCTTCACCACAACGCCGTGGATGGAAAGGGGAATGGTCACCCACTGGTACTTCTTCACACCACCGTAATAATGGGTGTCCAGATAGGCAAAACCGCCGTCCTCATACATAGGATTCTGCTTCACGTCCAGACGGGGAGAGTCGATGTGCGCCCCAAGAATATTGATGCCGTCCTCCATCTTCTCCTTACCGATCTGAAACATCACAATGGATTTATTCATCCATACGGAATACACCTTATCGCCCGCTTTAAGCTTTTTGCCATCCTTTACCAGCGCCTCTAACTCCTGATAGCCCGCCGCATCCAGCGTATTTACGATCTGGTCGATGCACTCCCGCTCGGTCTTTCCTTTGTCCAGAAAGTCCATGTATTCCTTTGCGAAAGCATCTACTTCCTTAAGCTGTTTCTCATCATAAGTTTCCCATGTGTTTTTCTGCTCCATGGCTGTCACTCCTCTCTTTTTCGCTTTTTGAGTCAGCGCCAAACTGACCTGTGCCGCAATCTGTTCTTATTCTACCACATTACAGCACATTGTACTTCCAAAATCTGTCTTTTCTGTGACTATTTTCTCCGCCGCTCTGTTCCCCGCCATTCGGTTCGCAAATGCAAAAAGGCATCCACCTGCAATGAAAATAAAGATTCCCATGAAAAGATACATTCGTTCATTCCTCCGAATGGCAACGTTTCTTTAGCTCCTCAGCTCTATCCCCATACCTTCCAAACCATTGAGTATTTTCTTCATGGCACCTGTCACATCCGCCTCCTCAAGGGTTCTGTCCTTTGCCCGGAAAGTGATGGAATAAGCCATGGACTTAAATCCTTCCTTGATCTGACTTCCCTCGTAGATGTCAAAGAGCTGATAATCCTCCAGAATCTTTCCGCCGCGCTGGGCAATAACAGCCTCAATCTGACCAGCCATCACGGTTTTCGGCACCACCATGCTGATATCCCTGAGGACTGCCGGATACTTCGCGATCCCCTCGTATTTGCGGTCAAAAGTCGCATGAGGCAGAATGGCCGGAATATCAAGCACCGCCACATAAGCTCTCGTCTTCATGTCATAATTGTCGCAGACCTCCGGATGCACCTCTCCCAGATAGCCAACCGGCGCATCCTCGTAATAAATGTCCGCCTGTCTGCCCGGATGCAGATAATTTCTGCCAGCCTTCGGATCGTAAACCGCCTTTTTATGCATACCGATGCTCTCGAAGAACTCTTCCACAACACCCTTCATATCGAAGAAATCGCAGTCCCCGTACATGCCAAGGGTGAACTGCATCCGCTCCTCGGGAAGCTCCGTGAGAGGCAGGGCTTTGGGCAGATAAATGTTTCCAAGCTCATAGAGACGCACATCTTTGTTACGCCTGTTATAGTTCGTGGCAAGGCTGGTCAGCATCCCGTGCAGGGGAATCGTCCGCATGATCGAGAAATCTTCTCCCAGAGGATTCGCGATGGTGATCGCCTGTCTTGCCGGATCATCCGCGGGCAACAATAATTTATCAAATACCTTCGGGCTTTCAAAGGAGTAACACATCCCCTGTGAA
>CARQVR010000088.1 GCA_949051815.1 uncultured Lachnospiraceae bacterium | reverse complement strand
CATGTTCGGGACTTGCACCCGCTAGAGCGTGCCCATGGCGCGCAAACCAAAAAAAGGAAGTCCCATCTCTGAAACTTCCTCTCATCACCTTTCCACTCAGGCACAGAACTTATTTTATATCTGACTGACAAAAGCTTCGATCACCTTCATCGCTGCCCCGAGCGCTGCCGCCGCCACTTTATAATTGCACACTCTCACAAAAGGCTCCTTCTCCCCAAAGGTATTGCGCGCGGCCACTTTATCCCACAGTTCCTGCAAATGCGCGCCCATACAGCTTCCCACATAGCCGCCCAGGACAATATCACAGTCCAGAAGCATATGAATATTATTGACTGCGATTGCCAGATAATCCGTATACGAATCCCAGATCTTTGCCGCCTCTGCATCCCCCTGATCCAGCAGGAGAAAAAAACGCTCCAGCTTCCCGTCCGCCGCATCGGATAAATGCCATGCCGCGCAGTAAGCATCCAGACATCCTCTCTTATTGCAGTAACACTTTTCCCCGTCCATGACAATGGTCATATGCCCCACTTCGCCGCAGCGGAAATTCCTGCCCTGTATCAGCTCATTTCCGTTAAAAATCGCGCCGCCCACCGTGTTGCTTAAAGAAAGATAGAAAAAATGCACCGCCCCATCGTGATGAAACCCTTCCGCATATGCCCCCGCGTTGGCGTCATTGATGAAATAACACGGATAAGAAAAGAAAGCGCTTACATCGGCAAGAGGCACCTCTTCTACCCCCAATACATGGGAATAAGCTATCATATCCCGCTCCACATCAATTATCCCCGGAAAGGATATCCCCACTCCCAGAATCTTTTCCCTGTCAACGCCGCTTTCCTCTAAAAAAAGCTCCAGTCTTTCACCGGCCTGTTGATAATACGCCTCTCCGGAAACATATGGTTTGGAGATGCGCTCATATTTGAGGATTTCTCCAGCAATGTTGGTGAGCGCCATGGTCATGTGATTTTTGGTTATGTCCAGTCCCACCGCCAGTCTGGCGTTGACTACTGCCGACAACGCTTTCGCCCGTCTCCCCCCTGTTGACTGTAACTCTCCTCTCTCCTCCAGCAGCCCTTCCGCCAACAGTTCCTTCGTGATCTGCGTAGCTGTCGGCAGACTGATTTGCATATGATAAGAGATTTCGGGGTTTGAAACCGTTTCCTGCTTACAGATATAGCGGAAAACCTCGTTCCTGTTTCTTTTCTTTACTTCGATATTGGTTATTTTCTTCTGATCCACACCCGTCACCTGCACTTTATTAAAGTATTTTCTAAAGTATAGCACCGGGCCTGCCAAAAAGCAACTTTCCTCTGTCCGTTTTCATCGTATCATCCGAAAGAGGCGGTCAATTCGACAATCTTATCCACTGCCGTCTTGTTGGACACGATAGATATTTCGGGAAACTGTTTGTAGTTTGGCAGCATTTCCAAAATCACATAGTCGTCATACCCTATTTTGTGCAGAGCGTGCGCGGTCTCCTTAAAGTCCACGTCCCCTGCAAACAGATCCACAAAAGCCCCCATTCCCGACTGGGAAGTGCGGTAATCGGACAGATGGATCTTTTTGATATGGTCACCTAAAATTTCTATCCAGTCGCCGGGATAGCCGATATACATGATATTTCCGACATCGAAGTAAACGCCCACATTAGGGGATCCCACTTCCTCGATCAGCCGCTTCACTTCCAGAGGCGATAATAAAAAACGGTTCCACACATTTTCTATGCCGATATTGACGTTGGCCTTCTCCGCTTCTCTGGCTAAGGTCTGCAATGCGCTCCGGCATCTGTCATAGGCCAGATCATATCTGACCCGTTCCGGCTTTGACGCAAAGTCGCATCCCACATAGCCTGGGACGACCAGAATCGTGTCCGCGCCCAGCAGATGGGCTGCCTCTATCTGCTTTTTCACGATATCCAGCGCCCTCTTTGCGATTCCGGCATCATTGGAAACCAGATTATTTTCCCAGAGCGCCCATACACCCACGCTTGGTATTTCCAGTCCGTGGCTGTCTGCCAGATTTTTTATCTCCTTAATTCGCGCGATGGTTGTACCTGGATTCAGATATCCGTTCTCACTCATAACAGGTTCCGCTCCGTCATATCCCGCCGCCTTTATTTTTCCAAACACATCATCTAAATCCGCATCTTCCGTAAACGAAAATAAACTGACTCCTGTTTTCATCATGCCCTCCCTTCTTAACGAAGCAGCCTCTGCTGCTAAGCTTTAGAAGTTCTTTTCACACTATGCATAGGAAACTTTCACTTTTTCCCCTGTCTCCAGGGATGTCCGTATCGCCTCTATGGTGCAGAGCACATTCCTGACGTCCTCCATACAGATAATTTCAGACTCCCGATCCTGTTCCACACAGCTTAAGAAGTGAAGCAGTTCCGTCTCGTAGGCATCTGTTTCATCCAAAGGAAGCACTGTCGTAATGCCATCTTCATAGACTCTTGTCTCCCGCTTTGCGCTTCCCACATCCTCCAGATTGGCCCCCGCTTTCATTATGTAATCGTAGACCTTTTTCTCGCCAACCAGGCGAAGCTGCATGGTAAAAGGATATCCCTTTGCCATTTCGATGATGCCCTCTACGGACGCACTGATTCCACCCGGAAAGCTCAGAACACTCATCACATGATTCCAGCAGCCGTACTCGTTTTTTTGTCCTACTGCATATACATATTCCGCTTTCCCGAGCAGGTGGCATATATAATCCACATCATGCAAATGCAGATCCAACAGGCCGCCGCCGCTGTTTTCCACCTTTTTATACCACTCACTCCAGGCCGGATGCTCGGACAATCTCGCCGCGTAGACTGCTTTTAAGTCGCCAAGCTCGCCGCTTTCATATTTCTGCTTCGCCGTCACATACTCCGGCCAGAAACGCACGACCTGACCCACAAACATTTTCCTGCCGCTCTGCTTTACGGCGTGAATCATCCCGTCAAGCTGTTTGACGGAGAAGGTGACCGGTTTTTCACAAAATATATGCTTTTTATGTTTTGCCGCGATCAGCGCATACTCCTCATGCAGAAAGGTCGGCACACAGATATCGATCACATCCGCCTCGCACTGCTCCAGCAACGTTTCGATCTCCTCAAAATATGCGCACTGAAATTCCTGCGCAAACTGCTCTCCAAGCGCTTTATTTTTATCACATAATGCAGCCACCCCGGCATTTTGCGCTTTCGCATATATCTGTGCGTGGGTTCTGCCCATAAATCCGGCTCCTATAATTGCTATTTTAATCACGTCTACCCCTCCTGTTATTTGTTTTTCTTCATATTATTCAGATTACTGAGCACTACCGCGCACACGATAATCGCTCCGGTAATAATCGTCTGGATGTATGTTTCCACCTGCAAAATATTCATGGCATTGCTGATGACACCCATCAAAATACATCCCAGAAATGCGCCCGAAATGGTCCCCTTTCCGCCGTCAAAAGTAACGCCGCCGATAATCGCCGCAGTCAGGGCATTCGTCTCATAACCGGTTCCTGCATTGGCCGTGATCGAGTCTATTCTTGCCGAAAAAATAATCGCTGCCACGGAGCAGAAGAATCCGGCGATTCCGTAAATGATTACTTTATATTTTACGACAGGAATCCCCGACAGGAAGGCATTTTTCTCATTGCCGCCAAGGGCAACGATACGGCGTCCAAATTTTGTTCTGTTCATAATCACATAAGATACCAGCACCATCGCCATAAGGACGAACAGCATGACAGGAAACACATTAAAAAGTTTAGTCTTTCCAATGGCATTAAAAGCGCCTCCAAAGCTCATAATCCTGCCGCCCGAGATGGTAAGCGCAAGACCATAAAACATCTGGCTTGTGCCCAGCGTGATAATGAGGGGAATACATTTACTTTTCGCTATGACAACGCCGTTTAAAACGCCGCACAAAATAGCCGTTATCATACCTGCCAGCACCGCCAGCGCCACATTTCCACTCGTGCTGATGATCTGTGCCATCACCACGCCTGACAGCACCATAATGTTGCCGATGGACAGGTCGATGCCGCCGCTGATCAAAAGCATACTCATGGCCATCGTCAAAATACCGATGACAGATATCTGCTGGAAAATAGTAATCAGGTTTTTCACCGCTATAAATCTTGGATTGATCATCGCTACAATGGCGACAATGGCCACAATAACAAAACTGAGCAAAATTCTTTGGTCTTTTAAAAAGGTCAGTTTATTCTTCATATTTTTTCACTCCCAACGCCTGTTTTATGATATTTTGTTCCGTGATGGCTTCTCCCGCCAGTTCCCCGTCAATCCCGCCGTCCCTGATGACAAGCACTCTGTCACTCATGGAAATCAGTTCCGGCATATCGGAGCTTACCATGATAATGCATTTGCCCTGCTTCGTCAGCCCGGACATCTGTTTATAAAACTCTGCCTTGGCATTGATGTCAATTCCCCGTGTCGGTTCATCAAAAATATAAATTTCCTGTTCGATAAAGAGCCATTTGGCCAAAACCACTTTCTGCTGGTTTCCACCGGACAAATATACTGCCTCCGTCCAAAGGGAAGGCGTTTTGACACGCAAATCGGTGATTAATTTTTCAACATAGGGAGGAAATTTCTTAATCTGAATAAAAAATCCCTTTATTTTATCCCGAAGTCCGATGATCGTGACATTCTCAAGCACGGAATTATGGAGCATCAGCCCAAGCTTCTGTCTGTCCTCCGTAATGTGGGCAAACCCTTCCCTGATACCGTCTCCGGGATTTCTGATCTCCACTTTCCTGCCGTTTATCCTGATCTCCCCGCCATATTTACTGTCCGCCCCGGTTAGCGCGCGTACAATCTCCGTTCTTCCCGCGCCCACCATTCCTGCAAATCCTACGATTTCCCCTTTTCTCACCTGAAAACTGATTTTAGGACTGTCCTTCTTTAACTGGAGATCCTTTACCTCCAGCAGCACTTCTCCAATCGGCTGCTTTTCCTTCTGATAAAAGGTGTCGACCGGACGTCCTACCATGTCTGTGGTGATCGTCGCTATCGGGATATCACGGTTTTTGTTCTGATACGTATTGACAACCGCACCGTCGCGTATCACCGTCACCCGGTCTGCTATCTGCTGTATTTCGTTTAGGAAATGGGAAATATAAATGATACCGATTCCTTTTTCCGATATTGTCTTCGTTAATTTTAGTACTTTTGCCGCGTCCTCCACATTAAACATGGAGGTAGGCTCATCCATGATCAGAACCTTTGGTTCCACCGACAATGCCTTTAATATTTTTACAAACTGCTGATCGGAAACAGAAAGATTTTCTATTTTAGTCAGCGGATTCATCTGTATCCCCAGCTCTTCAATCTGCCTTTGTGTTTCTTCCAGCATTTCCTTAAATTTCACAAACCCGAAACGGTTCACCTTCTCATTTCCCACATAAATGTTTTCTACCACGTTCATGCTCGCAACCAGATCGTTTTCCTGATAAACAATGTTGATCCCCAGCTCCTTTGAAAGGTTGGGCGTAAGCGTTTCATAGGATTTCCCTTCCACCTCTATGCTGCCCGAAGCAGGCCGGTACGCGCCGCTTAAGACCTTCATCAGCGTGGACTTTCCGGCGCCGTTTTCACCCACCAGACAATGTATTTCTCCCCGATATAAGTCAAAGGTAATGCCGGACAATGCATAGACTCCCGAAAACTCTTTCTTGATTTGATTCATTCTTAAAATCGGATTGTTGTTGTAATCAATCTCCACCATTCTGCCTCCTGTTACGGTTTCCTATAGCGCAGGAACTGCCCCAAAGCCGACTGGCTTTGAGGCAGCTTTTTTGTGTCATCACTTATTTTCCCGCTACGAATGCATATGCCGCTTCATAATCATCCCAGGCAATAAATTCGTCCAGTTTATCGGCAGATACCGGAATAATCGGCAGTGAGATAAACTGTTCCGGCGTTTTGCCCTCCACCACGGCATCATATAAATTCTGGAATGTCTGAACGCCCTGAATGGAAACCGGCGCCGTCATGTTCGCCGCCTCGATGCCGTCCTGCAGCATTTTGTAATCATCCGGCGATCCGCCCGTAGATACGATGGGAATATTCTCCATCCCCGCATCCTGCAATGCCTGATAACATCCCTGTGCCATCATGCCATTGTTTGCAAAGATATAATCAAACGCTTCTCCCGACGCGATCAGATCCGTCGTCACGTTATATGCCTTGTCCGTTAACCAGTCGCCGTGCAGTGTGGCCACGATTTCCACCTGATCTCCAAACTCTTCTATGGCGCGGTCCACCCCTTCCTGATATTTCTCATACACGCCCGCACCCTGCTGTCCTGCACAGAAGAATACTTTTGCATTCGGATGTACTTCTGCAATATATTTGATCGCCTCATATCCGATCTGGTCATATTCACAGGCCACACTGGCGATATAGTCTCCCGGATCCTCCACGTCCATCTTAAAGTTTTCTACGGTAACCGGGATCCCCGCTTCGTTCGCCATTTTTACAAGCTGCGCGCCCTGTTCTGTAGAAATCGGGAAAATGGAAATGCCGTCAACGCCCTGCTGGATTAAGGATTCCATTGCAGTCACAGATTCTTCCAGACTGTTTTTGGAATCTAACACAACCGTCTCCACTTTTACGCCAGCCTGTGTCCCGGCATACTCAAACGCTCTCGCCGAGTACTCATTCCAGATGTCCGTCATATCATAAGCGATATATCCGAAGGTGTAGCTGTCCTTTGCCGCCGTCTGCGTCTCTTCTGCCTCTGCGACAGACGCTTCTTCGCTCTCCGTCCGGGTTTCCGCTTCTGCCGCGGGTGTCTCCTCCGTCACTGCCGGCGTTTCAGCGGGCCCTTCCGGCTCACTTGTCCCTCCGCATGCCATCAGTGAACATGCCATTGCTGCGCTGAGTAATACTGCTGTCATCTTTTTCATTTTTTGTCCTCCTGTATTCTTTATTTTCAAAAACACTTTCGTGTCCTTTGAACCCTTATATCTCAAATCCTTTTTCCTTTAAGTATGCATAGGAATCTGCAACTGCCTGATTGACCTCCCCGATGTCTCTTGTCCCTTCTTTCGTAAATTCAATTTCTATGCTGAACGGACATGCATTTTTATTATTCTCCAAATGCTCAAAAATTTTCGGGAAGTTCACCTCACCCTTTCCAAGCGCCGGGAAATCCCACTCCCGCTGTTCGCCCCGCTTATCTTTCAGATGCATATAGGCAATTTCATGGATGCAGTTTTGCATGTCCTCTTCCGGCTTTACCCCGCCGTAAAAAATAGCATTTGCCGTGTCGTAATTGATACGCACATGCGCAGAACCAATCAGATCCACAATTTCCTTTAAGATTTTTCCGGTGCTGTGTTCCCCGTGAATTTCCAGCACAAGGGTCATGTCCGCATCTTCCAGCAGGGGAATGACCGATTTGATATTCTCCGCCAGTATTTCGTTGCCCGCTGTCTCCTGATCCTCCAGATGGGCTTCTCCCACGGAAGAAACAATGTACTCACAGCCGAAAAATCCGGCCAGCTCTATATTTTCCACAAAGTCCTTCATTCTTTCCCGATCCATCAGATTGCAATGCCCGCTCAGTGCAAAAGGAATGAGGGAAAGCTCCCGCATTTTCTTTTTTAAGCCGGTCAGGTACGAAAAGGACTGTGTCGGAAAAACATGCTCCGTCCACCCCTTCGTTGCCGTAAGTTCCACATAGCGAAAACCTGCTTTATGTATTCCTTCCAATGCCTCTTCAATCGGATAGCCATGGTAACAGTTTGAATTGACGCCGATTATCCGTTTCATTTTCCCCTGCCTCCTTTTGTCATATTTTCTCAATAAAGAAATAGTTTATCTGTCATATCTTCCAGAAATTTATAATGCATGTCCATATAGTATTTGGCCGCGCCCTGCAAAAGAGCTTCCTCCTTCAATCTGGTAAAGCGGATATCCACCCTGGAGACGAACTGTTGAAAACCTGTTGCTTTCACATTCTCCTGCAAGTCCTGTAAGAAAATGTCCCCCAGCTTTCTTCCCATCCCTCCGATGACAACGCTTTCCGGATTAAACATGGCAATCAGATTGCCCAGCGCGTAGCTCAAATCCGCCGCCAGTACCTCTACCATTTTGAGTGCATCCTGATTTCCTTCCGCCGCCAGCTTTCCCACATCTTTAAACAGAATCGTGGCGGGATCCTGAAACGCACCCTCCGCATGACATTCCCTGGCTATCTTTGCCAGCGCAAGCTCACCGATGCGGTTTTCCAGACATCCCCTGTTCCCGCAGACGCATTTCTCACCGTTCTTATCCACTGAGAAATGTCCGAACTGCGTTCCCATACCGGTAGCGCCCTTTAAGATATTTCCCTCATAAACAAGCGCCGCACCGACACCTTCATTCATATTCAGATATACATAGTTTCTCCCTTTCATGTCACCAAATGCGTTTTCCGCATAGGCAAGACACGCGGTATCATTGAATACTGCCAGCGGGTATTCCTGTATTCCTGCCCGCAGTTCCTGAATAACCTTCTCCTTCTCATCCAGCGTAAGCACCATGGAAATGATTTCTTCCTGCTCGCTGTCTATCATGCCGGGAACCACCAGACAGATCCCCAATATTTTCTTTCTGTCACAGCACTGTTCTATACATGCCTTAATCTGCTCTTCGATCTGCGCGGCATAGTTTTCGCCGATCCTTACTTCCGTCTCACTCACATGCTCCACCTCAAAGGAGGAGGTCACAATCGCCGTTTCTAAAATTCTTTTCCGCCAGTTGATTACCAAAAAGCAGTTCCCGTCGCTGTTCACCACCAGACTGTTCGGTTTTCTGCCCTGCCTGTTGCTCTCCACGCTGCCTTCGTCTGTCACATACCCTTCATGGATCAGCTCATCGACCAGAGCCGATACCGTCGTTTTGCTCAAATTCGTGACGTTTGCAAGCTGGATCCTCGAAATGCCGGGATCTGCGTTAATCAGCATATAAATGTTCTTCTTGTTTATGGCTTTGATTGTTTGCTGGCTGTATACACCCATGTTTTCCTCCAAACCGTCCGAAAAATCCTTTTTCAGACATTTCCCTTTTCTTTTACACATTTTAGTTTGTCCAGTGACCTTACTAATTAATTAGAGACTATCATACCTGCATAATAAATGCAATATATTTTTTTCTTTTTTTGTTACCTTTTATTTCCTTTTACGGTGCGGCATTTCCTATGAAAGAAAAAAGGAGCCTTTCCAGCAATGTCACTAAATTAAGATTGATTCGCAACAAAACTATTTCAAAAAGGTTGGA
>CARQVR010000087.1 GCA_949051815.1 uncultured Lachnospiraceae bacterium | reverse complement strand
CGGAGATCATGTTTATCTCGGCGGTGAGCGGACAGCGGCTGATGAAGCTTTATGATGTGATAGATGCGGTGAATGAAAACCACTCCATGCGCGTGGCGACAGGTGTGTTAAACGAGATTGTGACAGAGGCGGTGGCGTTGCAGCAGCCTCCGGCGGATAAGGGAAAGCGCCTGCGCATTTATTACACGACGCAGGTTGCGGTGAAGCCGCCTACCTTTGTTATTTTTGTAAACGACAAGGAGCTGATGCACTTTTCCTATTTGCGGTATCTGGAAAACCAGATACGGGACACCTTCGGTTTTGTGGGAACGCCCCTGAAATTTTTTATCAGGGAGAGAAAGGATAACAGATAACAGTGGAACGGATCTTTTGCTTACTGATCGGCTATGCGTTTGGACTTTTTCAGACGGCTTATATTTACGGGAGACTGCATGGCATTGACATCAGGAATTACGGGAGCGGCAATGCGGGTACGACGAACACGCTCCGCGTATTCGGGACGAAGGCCGGTCTTCTTGTACTTCTGGGAGACATTATGAAGTGCATTCTGGCAGTTGTGATTACGGGCGTTGTTTTTGGAGACAGCCACCCAGACATGGTTTACCTGTTGAAAATGTATACGGCGGCAGGTGCCATTATCGGACATAATTTTCCTTTTTACCTGAAATTTAAAGGGGGAAAGGGTATTGCGGCTACCGCAGGTCTGATTCTCTCTTTTCACCCGTACCTTATTCCGATGGGAATTATCTTATTTTTTGGCGCATTCTTTATCACCCACTATGTGTCGCTCGGATCGCTTCTGGTGTATGCCGGATTTCTGATTGAACTGGTGGTTCTGGGGCAGATGGGGATATTTGGCATGTCACAGGCATTTTTAACTGAAATGTATCTTATAGCGGGATTTTTGACAGTCATGGCTTACTGGAAGCACAGGGAGAATATCAAACGGCTTGTCAGTGGCACGGAGCGTAAAACCTATCTGACGCATAAAAGCACAGGGGCGGAGGAGAACACGGAGAACAAATCCGCACAGGGCTGAGAACGGGCGGTGCGAAATAAGGCCACCTGTTTGGATGAGGGTCGAAAAGGGAAGACAAAGAAACGGCTGGAACGATTGTAAGAAACGGTTGGGAAACGGAAGGGCAAGGAGGATTATATGGCAGCGATTGGTATTATAGGCGCAGGAAGCTGGGGAACGGCGTTGGCGGTTCTTCTCCACAAGAACGGACATAAAGTCACGGTCTGGTCGATCATGGAATCGGAGATCGATATGCTTACGAAGGAGCGGGAACACAAGGATAAGCTGCCGGGCGTCAGTCTGCCGGAGGATATGGTATTCACCACGGATCTGGAGTCGGCCGTCCGGGATCAGGATGTGCTTGTGCTGGCGGTTCCCTCGCCCTATACAAGAAGCACGTCCCATTCCATGCAGCCCTATGTGCGTGAAGGCCAGATCATCGTCAATGTGGCGAAGGGGATAGAGGAGAAGACCCTTTTAACCCTGTCGCAGATCATAGAGGAGGAGATCCCGCAGGCGGAAGTGGCGGTGCTTTCGGGGCCGTCCCATGCGGAGGAAGTGGGCAGAGGCATTCCCACGACGATTGTGGTGGGGGCACAGAAGAAAGCCACGGCAGAGTATCTACAGAATGTATTTATGAACGAGGTGTTCCGCGTCTATATCAGTCCCGATGTGCTTGGGATCGAGCTGGGAGCGGCGCTTAAGAATGTGGTGGCGCTGGCGGCCGGAATCGCCGACGGTCTTGGCTGCGGGGACAATACGAAAGCGGCGTTAATCACCAGAGGCATCGCGGAGATCGCAAGACTCGGGCTTGCCATGGGCGGCAGGATCGAGACATTCAGCGGTCTTACCGGCATTGGAGACCTGATTGTGACATGCGCCTCCATGCATTCTAGAAACCGCCGCGCCGGTATCCTGATCGGAAAAGGCTACACTATGGAGCAGGCCATGGACGAGGTGAAGATGGTGGTGGAGGGCGTGCACTCGGCCAAGGCGGCGATGGGACTTGCGAAAAAGTATCAGGTGCAGCTTCCCATTATCGAGCAGGTGAACGCGGTATTGTTTGAAGGGATGCCCGTGGACGAGGCGGTGAAGAACCTGATGCTGCGGGATAAAAAGATTGAGAACCCGCTGATTCCGTGGGAGGAGAAATGAATGCCGGAGATCACCGCAGGCAATCTGGCTGTTAAGGATTAGGAAAAGAGGAAACGCCTCACAGGATGCATCATCATCTTATGAGGCGTTTTATTATATTTCAGGATGGCAGGCTGCCGTCTCTTACAGGCGGCATCAGCCGATCCACCCCTTCACGATCAGGAAGAGCAGAAGAACCGGCAGGACAAAGGTCACATAGATGCGGATTGCCTTTGGCATTTTCATGCCCTCACCGGTGTTGGCCTCTTTCAGATAGTTTTCAAATCCCCATCCATATCTGGTCACGCAGAAGAGCAGATAGATGAGTGAGCCAACCGGCAGCAGGATGTTGCTGACGATAAAATCTTCCAGATCAAGAACGGTACTTCCCCCGCCAAGCGGCTGGAATGCCGACCAGATATTAAAGCCGAGCACGCAGGGCAGGGAGAGGAAGGTAAGCGCGACGAGATTGATCAGACAGGATTTTTTCCTGCTCCAGTGAAACAGATCCATTCCGCAGGATATGATGTTCTCAAATACTGCCAGAATTGTGGAGAATGCAGCGAACGTCATAAATACGAAGAACAGCGTTCCCCATACCCGTCCGCCAGCCATATTGTTAAAAATATTCGGCAGCGTGATAAAGATCAGGCTGGGTCCCATATCCGGACTGATATCGAAGGCGAAGCAGGTCGGAAAAATGATGAGTCCCGAAACAAGCGCCACAAAGGTATCAAGTATGGCGATATTTACCGATTCGCCAAGCAGCGACCGGCTCTTGTCAATATAGCTTCCGAATATGGCCATGGAACCGATGCCGAGACTCAGCGTAAAGAACGCCTGATTCATGGCTGCGGTGACTGTCTCAAAAATGCCCACATCCAGCATTCTCTGCACGTCGGGCAGGAGATAAAAATGCAGCCCCTCCGTGCCGCCCGGCAGCGTCATGCCGCGAACAGCCAGCACCACCATAATGAGAAGGAGCAGCGTCATCATAATTTTGGTGATTTTTTCAACGCCCTTTTGCAGGCCGAGAGAACAGACCAGAATGCCGGAGGCCACGATGATGACCATGACTGTAGTCAGCACTTGGGGGCTTTCCAGCATCCCCTGAAACATGTCCGCCACCTGAGCGGTGTCTTTTCCGGTAAATTTCCCCGTCAGCATCTGATAAAAATAATACAGCATCCAGCCTGCCACGGTAGTATAGAACATCATCAGGATGTAATTGCCCGCCATGCCAAGGTAGCCGTGCAGATGCCATTTATGACCGGGCTTTTCCAGTTCCGTGAAGCTTTTGATGACGCTCTTTCTGCTGGCGCGCCCTACGGCAAACTCCATCGTCATTACGGGTATGCCCATAGCGATCAGAAAGAACAGGTAAAACAGCACAAACATGCCGCCGCCGTACATGCCTGCGATGTACGGAAACCGCCACACGTTGCCGATTCCGATTGCACATCCTGCCGATAACAGGATAAAGCCCATTCTGGAGCCGAATTTTTCTCTTTCCACGTTTCAGTCCTCCTCATATGTTTCTTTCGTTTCAGGTTGCAAAAGAGTATTGACTTCCGCTCAGGAAATCAAACCGCAGATTTCCGTCGTCGTCTTAAGTTTGTTCATGGAGTAGATGTGAATGCCGTCCACCCCGTGTTCCTTCAAATCCCGGATCTGGCGGACCGCATAGTCTATTCCGGCTTTGCGCATGTCCTCCTTGTTCTCGCCGTAGGTGGCGATCAGGTCTGCCAGCTCTTTCGGGACGGAAGAGCCGGAGAGGGAGACGGTGGTGCCGAGCTGCTTCGCTGTGGTGATGGGCATGATGCCCGCATGGACGGGGACGGTGATTCCCCTGGCCCGTACCAGCTCCATAAAGCGGTAAAAGCATGCGTTGTCGAAAAACATCTGTGTCACCAGAGAAGTGGCGCCCGCGTCCACCTTTTCCTTCAAATGGATTAAGTCTTCCTCCAGACTGGGCGATTCAAAATGCTTTTCGGGATAGCAGGCGCCGGAAATCTGCAGGGAGGTGTGCGCTTTTAAATGGCGCACCAGATCTGTCGCGTAGAAAAATTCGCGGCTGTTAAACTGTTCGTCCGTCATATGCTGTGGCCTGTCCCCGCGCAGGGCCAGTACATGGTTTACGCCTGCGGCTTCTAAGGCCGCGCAGTTTTTTTCAAGATCCTCACGGGTAAAGCCCACGCAGGTGATATGGGCGATCGCGTCGATTCCCAGCTCCTTTTGGATGAAAGAGGCGATTTCGATGGTTTTTCCCGCACGGGAACCGCCCGCGCCGTAGGTGCAGCTTATAAAATCGGGATGCAGTTTCGACGCCTCCCGCAGGAAATCAAATATGTTGTCGAATTCTTCTTCCTTTTTCGGGGGAAATACCTCGAAGGAGAGACTTGTAGTGTGTGCCATGACATGGATTCCTTTCCGTTTTCTTTTTCTTTTGGTTATCTGACCATGATGCGTTTTAAAAGAAACAATTTCTTGCTTTTGCATCTGAAATATCGTAACATAAATCTATAGTGTATGCAATCACCTAAATCCGTGTGCCGGCGCGCAGGAAAACCTGCCGCAGCCTGTGCCAGACGTGCATAGCGGTATGGGAATGCCGGTGCGAAGGCGAAGCGAAAAAGTGTAAGGCGGCCACCGGACAGGGTGAAAAGCGGAATGGAGACGATTATGGGAAATACGAAATTTGAGAGCACAGCCGATTATGTGGCGTCAGAGCAGCTTTTGGCCAGCGTAAACGTGGCGATTGCGCTGCAGAAGCCGCTTCTGGTAAAGGGAGAGCCGGGCACAGGAAAGACGATGCTGGCGCAGGCAGTTGCCGCATCTCTTGGAAAGAAACTGATTATCTGGAACATCAAGTCCACCACAAAGGCGCAGGACGGTCTGTACATGTACGATACGATCCAGCGTCTCTATGACGGGCAGTTCGGCGAGGAGGGCGTGGACGATATCGCCCATTATATCAAGCTGGGCAAGCTGGGTGAGGCGTTTGAGGCGGACGAGCAGGTGATTCTTCTGATCGACGAGATCGACAAGGCGGATCTGGAGTTCCCAAACGACCTGCTCTGGGAGCTTGACCAGATGGAGTTTTATATTCATGAGACGAAGCGGACCGTGAAGGCGAAGAACAGACCTATTGTGATTATCACCTCCAATGCGGAGAAGGAGCTGCCGGATGCGTTTCTTCGCAGATGCATCTTCCACTATATTGATTTCCCGGATCAGACACTGATGGAGGAGATCGTGAGAACCCATTATCCCGACGTGGAGGACAAACTGCTAAAGGACGCCATGGAGGTGTTCTACTGGATCCGTTCCATGAAAGATATCCGTAAGAAGCCGAGTACCTCGGAGCTGATCGACTGGATCAACGCTTTGCAGATCGGCGGCATTCCCACGGACAGGCTGCGGCAGGAGCTTCCCTTTATCGGTGTTGTGGTGAAGAAGGACGAGGATCTGGAGACCGTAAAAAACAGAATTGATTAGGGCGCACCAGACGTTTTGTATGGCATTGCAATGAGGTAACCATATGTTCAGTAAATTTTTCTATACCCTGAAAGATAAGGGGCTTGAGGTGTCCTTAAGCGAGTGGCTGACTTTGCAGGACGCCTTGCAGCAGGGATTGTGCCACAGCAGCCTGACGGAGTTTTATTATCTGGCGCGGATGATTCTGGTGAAGTCGGAGACAGAGTTTGACAAGTTCGATATGGCCTTTGACGAGGTGTTTAAGGGGATCATGTCGGAGAACGAGGTGGGCAAAAATCTGCTTCGCTGGCTGGATAAGCCGGAAATGCAGGATGTCTTTGAAGAAATGCGCCACGAGATGAATCAGGAAGTGATCACGCTGGACAAGGACGACATCGAGAATAAGTTTAAGGACAGGCTGCGGGACCAGAACGAGGAGCACAATGGCGGAAGCTACTGGATCGGTACCATGGGAAAGACGTCCTTCGGCAATATGGGCGGCAACATGGGCGGCATCCGGGTGGGCGGCACCACAGGCTACCAGTCCGCTTTTCAGGTGGTGGGAGCCAGAAAGTACCGGGATTTCAGAAACGATAAGGTGCTGGACAACAGACAGTTCCAGATGGCGCTCAGGAAACTGCGGCAGTTTTCCACGAAGTTAGATATCCCGGAGACGGAGCTTGATATTAACGGTACGGTGGATGCCACCTGCAACAACGGCGGCTGTCTGCAGATCGTGATGGAGAAGCCACGCAAAAATTCGGTCAAGCTTCTGCTTTTGATGGATTCGGGCGGCACCATGATCCCTTATACCACGCTTCTTAGCGAGCTGTTCCAGTCCGTGCACAAGTCAAACCACTATAAGGACGTGAAAACCTACTTTTTCCATAACTGCATTTATTCCAATCTCTACAAGACGCCGGAGTGCGAGAACGGCGAGTGGATCGAGACGGAGTGGATGTTCCGCAATCTGGACAGCGATTACAAGGTGATTATCGTGGGCGACGCGGCGATGGCGCCGGAGGAGCTTTACTCCACCACCGGCAATTACAGAGGGCCAAACGGCGGGCTTTCCGGGATGGACTGGCTGCTTTTGATGAGACAGCACTATAAGAAGGTTGTCTGGCTCAATCCGAAAATGGCGCCGGGACATGCGCCGTGGCGGGAGGCGGAGACCGCGATCAAGAATATTTTTCCGATGTATAAGCTGACGGTGGACGGCTTGAATCAGGCGATGATGAAGCTGATGGTGAATCGTTGAGAAGAAGCATTCATTTACAGTTGTCAGGAATTTTGGTATAATTAAGTTGTAATAAATTTATTTGCAGATACAAAGAAGGAAGTGACTGTCGTGTGATTGAAGGGGAAATGTTGAAATTATCGGTGGAAGAGTTTTCGAGATTGCAGGATTATATGATAGAAACCGATAAAAACTCCAGTGCATATAAGAAGATGAAAAGAAGATATATCGAACTGAAAGTGATTCTTACTGCTTCCGGAGTTAATTTGACAGAGCTTGATATGATTAAGGAGTAAGAGGAGAGAACAGCCGCGGGGAAACTTGAGGCTGTTCTTTTATGCGGAGTTGACTTTAGCGAGTAAAAGTGCTAAAGTGATGGATGGAGTTTTGTATTCATGTATAAAGTATAGGATACAGAGAAAGACGTGGGAGTGTGCTGACATTCGCAGAAAGGGGACCGGGTATGTCAAAATTGGAGGAGATCAGAGAGCGGTTTAAAAACGATCGTTTCGCCACGGACGCAGCGGGAATAGTGATTGACTGCGCCGGGCCGGGAAAGGCGGTCTGTTCGATGCATTTGGAGCAGCATCACATGAATGCGAACAATGTCCCCATGGGAGGCGCCATTTTTACACTGGCTGATTTTACCTGTGCGGTAGCGGCCAACGGGTATTCGGAAAGGATGACGGTCAGCCAGAATGCGTCCATCACCTTTTTGGCGGCGGCCAGGGGAAAACGACTGATTGCGGAGGCGTCCTGCTTAAGGAGCGGCCGCACCACCGCGCTGTTGACGGTGGATATCCGGGATGAACTGGATACATATGTGGCACATGCCACGGTGAATGCCTATGTGCTCGGGCAGTAAGCGGCCAAAATGCACAAGGCGATTACAAGGTTGAGCGTTCTGCCGTAAAATAAGTAACAAATGGTATTAAAAGGGATACACAGAAGGAGGAATTATATAATGGTAATCACGGAGTTTTTGGAGCGTAACGCCAGGCTTTACGGCTCGGATCCGGCGCTTGTGGAGCTGAACCCCTCTCAGGAGCGGGACAGCGCGGTGACATGGCGGGAGGCGAGTCTGATCGAGAGCGCGGGAAACGGTGCGCCCTATCGGAGAGAGTTAAGCTGGGCTGATTTTGACAGGCGCGCCAACCGTTTTGCGAATCTGCTCCTTAGCAGAGGGCTTGCGCGGGAGACGAAGGTAGGCATTCTGATGATGAACTGTCTGGAGTGGCTGCCGGTCTATTTCGGTATTCTGAAAGCGGGCGGCGTGGCCGTACCTTTGAACTTCCGTTATTCTGCGGAGGAGATTAAATACTGTCTGGAGCTTGCGGACGTGGAGGTTTTGATTTTCGGTCCGGAGTTTATCGAGCGTATGGACAGCATCGCGGATGACCTGCCGGGTGTGGGGATGATGTTTTTCCCGGGGGCAGGCGGTCCGGACTATACGGAGGACTGCCTGAAACTGATGGGATTTTGTTCCTCCAGCGCGCCGCCGGTGGCTCTGTGTGAGGAGGACAACGCGGCGATCTATTTCTCGTCGGGGACGACAGGCTTCCCGAAAGCGATTCTGCACAATCACCGGGCGCTGCGCGCCTCCTGTGAGACGGAGCAGAACCATCACGGGCAGACGAAGGAGGATGTATTCCTCTGCATTCCGCCGCTCTATCACACAGGGGCGAAAATGCACTGGTTCGGTTCCCTTCTCACAGCCGGCAAGGCGGTGCTTCTGCGCGGCGTGAAGCCTGAGTGGATTCTGCGGGCGGTGACGGAGGAGCAGTGCACCATCGTGTGGCTGCTTGTGCCCTGGGCGCAGGATCTTCTGGACGCCATTGACTCGGGACAGGTGGAAATGGAGCACTATCTGCTGGAACAGTGGCGGCTCATGCATATCGGCGCGCAGCCCGTTCCGCCCAGTCTGATCCAGCGGTGGAAAAAACATTTCCCCCATCATCTGTACGACACCAATTACGGCCTGAGCGAGTCCATAGGACCGGGCTGCGTGCATCTGGGCGTGGAGAATATACATAAGGTGGGAGCCATCGGAAAACCGGGCTACCACTGGGAGGCGAAGATCGTTGACGAGCAGGGAGCAGAGGTTTCACAGGGCGATGTGGGCGAGCTGATTGTCCACGGTCCCGGCGTAATGCTCTGTTATTATAAGAATCCTGAGGCGACTGAGGAAATTTTAAAAGACGGCTGGCTGTATACAGGAGATATGGCCCGCATGGACGAGGACGGTTTTATCTATCTGGTGGATCGCAAGAAGGACGTCATCATTTCCGGCGGAGAAAATCTCTATCCGGTGCAGATCGAGGATTTCCTGCGCAGGAATGACAAGATCAAGGATGTGGCGGTGATCGGTCTGCCGGATTTAAGACTTGGAGAGATCGCGGCGGCCATCATTGAGCTTAAGGAGGGCGAAAGCAGTACGGAGGAAGAGATTGGGGCATTCTGCAAGGAGCTGCCCCGATATAAGCGGCCCAGAACGGTTATTTTTGACAAAGTGCCCAGAAATCCCACGGGTAAGATCGAGAAGCCGGTGCTCAGGGAGCGGTACTGCCACGGCAGTCTTGTGGAGGCGCAGATTAAGAACTGAGAAACACAGCCAAGTAGAATAACAATAGATATTAAATTGTAATTTCATTGCTGTCAGGAGTGGGAAGGAGAAAACAATCATGGATCTCTTTATTAAATTAATAATGCTTATTATCTTTTTCGGGGTGATGATCGGTATCGGGCTTTACTGCCGCAAACATGCCACCGATGTGAGCGGGTTTGTGCTCGGGGGCAGGAACGTGGGGCCGTGGCTGACGGCATTCGCCTATGGAACAAGCTATTTTTCAGCGGTGGTATTTGTGGGATATGCGGGGCAGTTTGGATGGAAATACGGCATTGCCGCTACGTGGGCGGGGCTTGGGAACGCGTTTTTAGGTTCTCTTCTCGCGTGGGCCGTGCTGGGACGCCGTACCCGCATTATGACGCAGCATCTTGACAGTGCGACCATGCCTCAGTTTTTTGGAGAGCGGTTTGAGAGCAAGCCGTTAAAAATAGCGGCATCGGCGATCATCTTTATCTTTCTGATTCCCTATACGGCCAGCCTTTACAACGGCCTGAGCCGGCTGTTCGGTATGGCGTTTGATATTGACTAC
>CARQVR010000086.1 GCA_949051815.1 uncultured Lachnospiraceae bacterium | reverse complement strand
GCAGGAAGGAGCTCAAATAGTCACGGGGCTGTAACAGAATCCATACCGGCGTCACAGATGCGATTGCGATATAGATACCTACAATGATCATCCACGTATTGGTGGTCAGGTAAATCGGATGGAAATTCATGCCAATCACCATACAGAGCGCGATGGCAACCACACCAAGAATCGTGGAAACAGCCATGGATGCATTGCGGCGATACACCATGAAACCAAAAACAATAGCAATTACAATAAATAACAGGGATACCATAGCAACAGATGCGTTGGTAGCAGATGCCGCCGTGTCAATGACACCCGCATCGTCCACTACCGCGCCGAAGGTCGTCGCCACGATGGATGCGAATGCCGCAACCACAAGGATCAGAGTCAGATAGGCAAAGATCGTAAACAGCATCTTCGCTCTCTTGCTCATGTTGGTGGAAATGATCTCACCGATGGACTGTCCCTTGTGACGGATGGATGCGAAAAGCGCGCCAAAGTCATGAACGCCGCCGAAGAAGATACCACCGATCAGAATCCAGAGCACAACAGGAACCCAGCCGAACATAGCCGCGCCAATCGGTCCGGTGATCGGGCCTGCACCCGCGATAGACGAGAAGTGGTGGCCCATCAGCACGGGCGCCTTAGCAGGAACGTAGTCCACACCGTCTTCCATCTCATGCGCAGGGGTCGGCTTCTTGCTGTCTCCCACACCCCACTGTCTGCAAAGCCATCCGCCGTAGAATATGTAACCGGCCACAAGAATTGCAACACAGATGATTAACAGTAATAATGAATTCATACAAACTCTCCCTTTCTTTTTTTGGAATATAATACTTTTTTCAAAATTTTCGCTGTCGAACGTCCGGCACGGTTGCTTTCAATCCGGTCACTATCCCCGATGACCGCCGCCGCATGAAAGTCCATCCAGCCGTGAAACGAAAATCGAAAACTTTTGTAAATGTGACACTTCTTTAACGCCTTTATGGCCGCCTCATCACAGGTGTCACAGACAATGATGGGGGTGATATACGAATACATATGACCGGGACCGATATGCAGACGACCCATGCCATCCTCATAAGCTGTTTTTTTACAGGCTTCAAAGACCTCCGTCGTAAGGTGCGGCACATCAAAAAGATAGATAAACTCCTCACTGTCCGCCGCCCAGAGCGAAACCTTCTTAGAAACCATATACTTTTCCGCGTGCTCGTAATATTCACACAGCGCACGGAGTGGTTCCCGCTTCGTTCCGAAATCCGTTATATTATAATAAGCCACGTAACTCTTCAATAAAATATCTATGATGTCTTTTCTCGTATCTTTCATAGCCCCTCAGATTTTAACAAAATCCATATCTAAAATAGTATCATTTTACGTCTGCAATTTCAAGATATTTTAATTTTTTATTCATAAATTTTTAATAATTTTGCATCTCAAAGAACCGTAAGCAGATGCGAAAAATACGCCGGAAGAGGCGCTTTTACTTCGATATACGACCCGTTTACGGGATGCATAAATCCAAGACAATATGCATGCAGCGTCTGCCCTTCCAGATGAAAGGCCGTCTTTCCCGCCCCGTAAACGCTGTCCCCCAAAAGGGGGTGCCCGATAGATGTCATATGCACCCTGATCTGGTGGGTGCGTCCTGTCTCAAGTCTGCATTCTATATAAGTAAAATCCCGGAAGCGTTCCAGCACCTTATAATGTGTAACCGCTTCCTTTCCGTTCTTTTCGTTGACGGCCATTCGCTTTCTGTCTTTCTCATCCCTGCCGATTGGCGCGCAGATGGTACCTTCCTCCTCCGCCACCGTTCCATGCACGATGGCGCGGTAACTCCGGTTCAGGGAATGCGCCTTAAGCTGCTCCGCAATCGCTCTGTGTGCCGCGTCATTTTTACAGACGATAAGTGAGCCTGTCGTGTCCCTGTCAATCCGGTGCACGATTCCTGGCCGCAGCACGCCGTTAATCCCGGAAAGCTGCCCCTTACAGTGATACAAAACCGCGTTTACCAGCGTGCCGTCATAATGTCCCGGGGCCGGATGCACTACCATTCCTTTGGGCTTATCCACCACCAGCACATCCGCGTCCTCATAGAGCACGGAAAGAGGAATGTTTTCCGCCTCCACGGAAGGCTCCACCGCCTCCGGAATCTGAAAAGCCACCTCGTCGTCCACACGCAGCCGGTAATTGGCTTTGCACGGCTTTCCGTTCACAAACGCCTGCCCCTCTTTGATACACTTCTGAATATAAGAACGGGAAAGCGTCGGAACCGCAGCGCTTAACCACTTGTCAAGCCGCTCCTCATCCTCCCCTGCCCCGATCTGATAGCTAAACTGCTCCATATTGCCCCTCTCACGGTATCATTTGAACTCACGGTAGCGTTTCTGCTTGAAGCTGATGAAATACAAATCCTTCTCCTTATAGATAAACAACAGCAGGAAAAGCAATACGATGGCGGAAATTGTCGCATAGATATCCGCCACATTGAAAATCGGAACATTCATCCGCACAAAGTAGATAAAGTCAACGACATAGTCGTAGCGCACCCTGTCAATCATATTGCCGATGGAACCGGCCACGATCAGGCTGAACAAAAAGTGCAGGATCGTGTACTTCTTCTGATCCGGCACCTTTAAGAGAACATAGCCCACCACGAACAAAATCACAATCGCCACAAAAACAAAAAATACTTTCTGATTCGGGAGCATCCCGAAAGCCGCACCCTGGTTTTCCAGATAATTCAGTTCCAGAAACCCGTTAATCAGGTTGTATGCCGGCTTATCTTTTAAATATACCTTCGCCCACTGCTTCGTATACTGGTCAAAGGCAATCAGACCGGTAATCATAAGCAGATCCAGAAACAGAAAAAACTTTTTCTTCCAACTCATTCCCGCATATCCTCATCACTAAAGTAAATTTCCTTCACTGCTTCCAGAATTTCCGCGTCCGTGACGGTCTTGTCCACAAAAGCCTTACCTACCTTTTTAAGCAGTACAAACCTGATCTGTCCGGCTTCCATCTTTTTGTCCGACTTGGTCAATGCAAGTATTTCCTCCGGATCAATATCGTCAATGCTGATGGGCAGGTTAAAGGGAACGAACATGTCCCGCACCTCGTAGTATTCATCCATAGAGAGACTCTCATGCTTCCAGGAAATATAGGCAGCCGCCACCATACCGAGCGCGATGCATTCCCCGTGCAGCATCTCAAAATGCTTTGCCTTTTCGATGGCATGGCCGATGGTATGCCCGAAATTGAGAAGGGCGCGGTCGCCCTGTTCCTTCGGATCTTTCTCCACCACGAGCTTTTTGATGCCGCAGCTTCGCATCACCATTTCCTCACAGACCTCCGGATCCCGCTCGTGAATCTCGTACATATGGTCAAGCAGCCACTCATAAAAAGCGGTGTCCCGGATCAGTCCGTGCTTCATCACTTCCGCAAAGCCCGCATAAAACTGTCTGTCATCCAGCTTTTTCAGCACACCGGCATTCATGTAAACCAGTTTCGGCATATAAAACGCCCCCACCATGTTTTTATATCCGTCAAAATCAACGCCGGTCTTTCCCCCGATACTGCTGTCCGACTGGGCGATCAGCGTGGTGGGAATCTGGATAAAGTCAACGCCCCGCAGATAGGTAGCCGCCGCATAGCCGGTAATATCCCCCACTACCCCGCCTCCCAGAGCCACAAGCAGGTCTTTCCTGTCAAATTTTTCTTCGATCAGTGTTTTATAAATTTCCTTCACCGTGTCCAGCGTTTTGTTTGCCTCCCCGGCAGGAAAGGCGTGCAAAATCACCTTTTTGCATCCCTTTTCAAGTATTTCCACAACTTCCTGACCAAACAGCTTTTCCGTATTGCTGTCGCAGATCACGGCAACCCTGCGCTGCGAAGCCCCCAAACCGGCAAGCTCCTCTGCAAGCAGACTGAAATCTCCTGCAAAAACAATATCGTAACAGGGCTTTTTCTCATAGTTTATTGTCATACGGTTCGCCATAATATGTATTTTCCTCCCTATATAATGCATGTACATATAATACCTATACGCGAAAAGAATCGAGTGCTTTATGCACTCGATTTCCTTAAAAACCTTTGTCTATCGGCACATCGAAGGAGCCTGACAGGATATCCTGAAAGTCGCCGGAAATATCGACGCTGGCCGGCGTAATGATGAAAATATAGTGGGATATCTTCTGCAGATTACCCGAAATCGCGAAACAGGAACCCGAAGTGAAGTCGATAATCCGCTGGGCAATATCCACATCCAGCCCCTCCAGATTTAAGACTACCGTCCGGTTCGCCAGAAGCGTCTCCGTAATCTCCCTCGCATCCTCCACCGTAGTCGGTTTAATCACACAGACCTCCATACCGGCGCCTACCTTTTTCGTCTGTCTAAGGGGCGTTACCTTCGGTGTGATCTTCCTGACCTTGTCATCTTCCGCATTGTCCGTATCTTTACTGGAAACAGGTTTTCTCATCGGTTCGGGATCATCGTCATAGAAATCGTCGTCGTAATATCCATCGTCCTCATCCTCGCTCAATTTCATGGCGCTGATAAACTTGTCCATAACACCCATCTGTAAAATCCTCCATACAAATTTGAATTGATTCTGATACCACAGATTGCTACGTTGTTTCGCAACTCCCGCAATCCTGCAAACATTCGGAATCCGTAAATTTACTTCGTAAATTACTACTTCCTCATGTTTGACGGGTCACTAATGCCAAGCGATGCCTTCGTGCAAGCACGGGCATCATTGCCATTGTGCCCCTTGGTTTCAACTTATGTATACTAAAATGCCGCGTATTCTCTTTCTCCAAAGATGCCAGTGCCGACCCTGATATATGTCGCGCCCTCTGTTATCGCGACTTTGTAATCCCCGGTCATGCCCATAGAAAGTTCCTCCATAAAAACATTATCAATGTTTTTATGTATTATGTCAACATAAATTTGTTTTAATTTTGCAAAATATCGTCTGTTTTGTTCCGAATCCTCTGCATAGGGCGCTATGGTCATCAGTCCTTTTATCCTGATATGGGGTAATTTCGCGATCTGTTCCACCAATGCAGACGCCTCCTCAGATGTCGTACCGAACTTGCTCTCCTCCCCCGCCACGTTTACTTCCACAAGAATATTGACCGTTACATTCTTCTTTGCCGCCTCCTTCTCGATCTCCTGCGCGAGGCGCAGCGAGTCCACACTGTGAATCAGAAAGACCTTATCTACCAGATATTTCACCTTGTTGCGCTGCAAATGCCCGATCATATGCCAGCGGATGTCCTTCGGCATGGCCTCATACTTATCCACAAGCTCCTGCACCTTATTTTCCCCAAAATCGCGGCAGCCACATGCATAGGCTTCCTCCAGCATGGGAAGCGGCTTCGTCTTGCTCACCGCAATCAGTTTTACTTCACCGGCGGTCCTGCCGCAGGATGCACAGGCAGCCTCTATATGCGTTTTCACGCTGTCCAGATTTTCCTTTATTCCCATATCCACTCCCGTTTTTACTCGTATATAAATTCATTATCCTTCACCATATCCGCATTCAGTACGATATAGTCGTACACACTGAGTCCGTAGGTGGTGTTTGACTTTACCACGGAATACTCTTCGTTCTCATAGAGAATGCTGATCTGTTTAAAGTCCGCATACCCTTTATTGATATTATAGACGCCCTGCAGGGAACCTGTCTTGCTGACGGCGTATTTTTCCCCTGTCTCCGGCATGACAATATAATTTCCGGACCGGAGTGTGGAATTATCCAGATAATAGTCCGTCTCCGTCTCCTCATAAACCTCCGTCTCCACAAACTGCGTGGTAGCCTCGCCCTCTTCATTGTAGGTTTCTAAAAGCACGCCGTCGCCGCCGTTATTGCCGCCCCTTGTCACATAGGCTTTTGGCACGATGAAAAATTCCTTCTGCACAATGGCGGAATTGGGTATTTTCAGCCCTTTCTCCTCCTCCAGAAGCAGTTCGATATCAATAAAACGGTCTGTACAGAAAGTAATCATGGAATTGGTGAAGGTGAGAGACGCGAACGTTTCTCCCGCTTCGTTTGTGTACACCGCAACCTCACCCCACGCCGTGTACTGGTTCTTTAGAAAACGTACCTCCACATACTCCTTCTCCAGAAGCTGGTCCGCCACCGCCTTTTCCACCGGAATCACAATAGACCAGTCCTCCGACGTCGCCAGCTTATAGACCGGCTCTCCCGCTGCAATCAGCCCGTTATTTACCAGATACTTGCGCTCATAATTTTCCTCTTCAAACAGCTCCGACGTCATATCTTCCAGCTTTAATTCCTCATAACCGTCCGTGGAATAAAGTACGATACCGCTCTTGGCCGCGTAACGGTAATTGATGAGAACCGTACCGGAAGCATCGTTTAACGCATCTGCGTTTTCCAGAATATTATAGTTCGCAAGCTTAATCGCCATACTCTCCATATTATGCCGGAAATTGTACACCTCATCGAAATGTTTCCTGTCAAAACCGTGCATAAAAGCAGTGATGTCCGACTTAAGACCGGACAAGTCACTGTCGGAAAGGGAATTTTCCCCGTTTGCCCCCGCTTTGATATAATCGGACAGCCTTCCCGTCTCATCCACCGTATACACGAGATCGCCCACCGCCGTGCGTTCGCCCTCTCTGGCAAAGTAATTCACGTACCCGGCGTCCTGTCCGGTCACAATCAGCTCTGTCCTCAAGGCAATCCCCTTGTAAATGCTGTTTGAGGTAAGGGAGCCTTCCTGCACGCTGTAGCGGACAATGTGATCCGTCCGGAAGTACATAATCACGCAAATTACCACATAGACCAGTATCACGCCAAAAACCATCATGCCGATGTTGAGATTGATGGGCTTCCGGTATTTTGTTATCTTGTTATTTCGATTATCTGCCACTGAATCTTCTCCACAAAGGTAAAACCCCGGAAGGATCCTCCGAGGTTTTATATCATTTTTATATTGACTATGTAAATATCAGAGGGAAACAATAACGTTTTTACGCATATTCTCGGGAAGTTCACTCTCATCTCGGGAAACGCTGATTACAAAATCCACATGGAACTTCTCGCTGATTTTCTCAATCTTTGCGATTACCTTCTCCAGATCTTCCGCCTCCACACAGGCGATCTTTAAGAAGCTGTCAAAATACATCTGCTGCAAATCGTGATCCTGCGAAATAATACCGCAGATAAAACCGATAAATTCGTCGCTGTCCGTCACCAGATACTCCGGCACGTCAATGAGCCTGATCTTGTTGTTCAGTTCAAACATATGCTTCGTGCTCTTATCCAGATACACTACATTGCCCTGTGCATCTTTAATCTCCGTATTTACTTTATCTAACAAATGCCTGGTCTTTCCCTTTCCTTCCCTTCCTACAATAAACTGAACCATGTCGATACCCTCCTAGCGTATGTTATTATTTACTGCCCTGATCCCCCATACAATAATTGTATGATCTTATTGTCAATTATACAGGAACTCCCCCGAAAAAACAACTACCTTATTTGATGATTCCAAGCAGTGCCTCCATATCCCCGTAAAGCCCTTCTCTCGACTCGTCTTTCAGGATAACGGAAATGTAAGGCGTTCCGCTGCTGCTTCTGGAAAGCAGGATCAGACAGTGCCCTGCCGCGTTGGTAGTGCCCGTTTTTCCGCCCACTACCGTCACATTTGCGGGCGGATTATAGATCCCCCGCAGAAATAGATTGGAGTTTTCCATCTCCAGCTTCTTTTCAGAACCGTCCGACGCAGTATAGACGGTGCTGTAGGAGGACATCTGTATGGTCTGGTTAAAAAGCTCGTACTTCAAAGCCTCCTGAAAAATCAGATAAAGGTCATAAGCCGTCACATAATGCCCCTCCTGCGTCAGGCCGTTGGGATTCATAAAGTGACAGTTCGTCGCGCCGATTTCCTGCGCCTCCTGATTCATAAGCTCCACAAACGCTTCCACGGAGCCTGCGCCGCCATTTAAAGACCCGGAAACCCCCTCCGCAATCAACACGGCGACATCGTTTCCGGAAGCAATTAAAAGCGCGTGCAGCGCCTGATCCAGCGTCATCCGGTCCCCGGGCTTAATGCCGGTCAAAACAGCGCCGGACTCTGTGATCAGCACATTCTCCGAAGCGGTATAGATGTCATCCGGAGAACCGTATTTCAAAGCTACCAGAGCCGTCATAACCTTCGTCAGGCTGGCCGGGTTCATCTGGTTATGCGCATTTTTCGCATACAGCGTCTCCAGATCCTTCGTGTCAAAAAGCGCGGCCGCCCCCACCTGCTGCAGATCCGGACCGCCCGCCGTCACATCACCTGCCGTCACGCACAGATCCTTTGCAAAAGGCTCTATCGTCTCCCGGTTTGCGATATTGATAAGCTGATAGCTGCTGACGCTCCCCTGCTGTTCATATGGCATGTCATACTTCGTACTCCCGCACCCCGTAAGGGCGAGAGCCGCCATCAGAAAAGCGCACAACCTTCTACATTTTAAAGCCGAGTTTGCCGGAGGCAAATCTCGCAATCGAGCGCTGTTAACCATTTGCTTTTTTATCGAGTTTGCTGAAAGCAAATCTCGCAATCGAACGCTGTTAACCATTTGCTTTTTTATCGAGTTTGCTGAAAGCAAATCCCGCAATCGAACGCAGTTCGATTTGTTATTTGTACATCTCACGCCACTCCATGTCTCCTCTGTCGAGTGATTTAATCAAAAGTTCCGCCGACGCCAGATTTGTGGCAAGCGGAATATTGTGCCTGTCACAGAGCATAACGACATTATTGACGTCCGGCTCGTGGGACTTCGGATAGAGCGGATCTCTTAAGAAAATCACCAGATCGATCTGGTTATGCTCGATCTGCGCTCCGATCTGCTGTGCCCCGCCCAGATGCCCGGCCAGATACTTGTGGATGGTCAGATTCGTCACTTCCTCAATCAGCCTTCCCGTCGTCCCCGTAGCATAAAGATCGTTCTTACTCAAAATCCCCCGATATGCGATGCAGAAATTCTGCATCAGTTTTTTCTTCGCATCATGTGCGATTAACGCGATATTCATTTGCTAACACCCCTGTCATTTTTACATTGCAGCCGTATATTCAGCACAAACCCGACTCCGATATAAAGACTGACTACCGAAGTCAGACCATAACTGACAAACGGAAGCGGTATACCCGTATTCGGACTCGCGCCGGTAGCCACCGCAATGTTCAGCATTCCCTGAAAGCCGATTAACGCCGCAACCCCCGCCGCGATAATCGTACCTGCCAGATCTTTTGCCTTCCTAGCTACCATAATACATTCAAATGAGATTAAAATCAATAACACAATTACCACACAGCCGCCTGCGAAACCAAATTCTTCACCGATTACCGCATAAATAAAGTCTGTCTCCACCTCCGCAATAAAATTACCGTTTTTTACGGAACTGATTTCGTTGGTGTTATAGCCTTTTCCGTAAAGCATACCGGAACCGATGGCCATCATGGAATTATTCTGCTGGTAGGCTTCCGTATCGGAGTATTGGTCCGGATAAAGCCATGCCAGAATACGCCTCTGCTGGAAATCGTTGATGATCTCCTGCTCCGGCTGTAAGATCAGCGTCAGCGCGATAATAAATGCCGGCACCGCCACGGAAATCGCGAGAATTACATATTTCCAGCTAACGCCTCCCACAAACATCACCACACAGAACAAAATCACCACCATAATGCTGGTGGACAGATCCGGCTGGCTTAAGATTAGAACGATGGAGGGAACAAACAAAAGCACGCATCCCCCGACAATCTTTAGTGTCCCCATCTCTTCCTTATGTTTCATAATAAACTGTGCAAAGAATAAAATCAACAGAATCTTCGCCGTCTCCGATGGCTGGAACTGGATGCCAAAGAGATTCAGCCAGCGCTGGGCGCCGCCCACCGTCACGCCGATCGCCCTCACCAGATACAAAAGGACAAGATTTGTCACATACATAATCCAGTAAAACTTAAGAATCACCGAATAGTCAAACAGGGACAAAACCAGCATCAGAAAAAAACCGAAAACGGCTCCGGCAAGCTGTCTGGACTGCAAAGATTCTTTGGCGCTGCCGATGGCAAGAACGCCCACCACCGTGAGCGCTACCACCAAAATGATTAACTTAAAATCATAGTCCCTGATGTGGTAATGTTTCAGCATATAACTTCCTTCATCCTGTTGTAACAAAAAATATTAACTTATCATTGTTTTAAATCAAGTATCGGTATATTCGCGTAGAGCGTCGGATTCTTGATCCCGTGTCCCTTACCGCTTGTCTGCGTGATCTGGATCTCCATGCTCTGGGCATCTATCTTCATGTACTTGGATATCACTTTTGCGATATCGTTCTTGATCATCTCCATCATCTCCTGCGAACAATTGACCCTGTCGGAGATAAGCAGTATTTTCAGCCGGTCTTTGGCTATTTCTCTGGAGCTTTTCCGTTTCAACAGATTTTTAAACACGCTGATCCCCCCTAACCTTTATGGAAAATACCCGTTACTCTCGTCCAGAACGAGACACCCTTGTCAAAATCCATGAAAGGCACCTCCTCGCCTATGATCCGGTAACAGATATTCTGGTACGCCTTCCCCGCCATGGTATTACTTCCGACTAACGGTTCTCCCTGATTTGTGGCTATCACCACATTTTCATCATCCGGCACCCTTCCGATCAGGGGCAGCGATAAAATATCCACCACGTCCTCCGAGGACATCATATCGCCCCTTTTTATCATATCCTGCCTTATTCGGTTGATAATCAGATCCATCTTATGTATTTCATTCGCCTCTAAAAGCCCGATGATCCTGTCCGCGTCCCGGATTGCGGAGACTTCCGGCGTAGTGACCACAAGCGCTCTGTCCGCGCCCGCGATGGCGTTCTGGAATCCCTGTTCGATCCCTGCGGGGCAGTCCAGAATGATGTAATCAAACTGATCCCGCAGATGGCTTATCATACGCACCATCTGAGAGGGATTGACCGCGCTCTTATCTTTTGTCTGTGCCGACGGCAGAAGAAACAGGGTCGGATAACGCTTGTCCCGTATAATCGCCTGCTTGATGCGGCAGTTTCCCTCCACCACAT
>CARQVR010000085.1 GCA_949051815.1 uncultured Lachnospiraceae bacterium | reverse complement strand
CTATCTGGCAGGCAAGGGCGGGATGTACCGGCATGTGATCGGCGGCAGCGTGATGGAGCTGATCATCGACGGCGCCCTCACCAGTTTCAGCAATCCGTCCATGAATATGATCGGTGTCACCGCATACGGGGAGAATGAGTTTGCGGCGCTGTTTTCCGGCGGAATGGTGGCGCTTTACAAGTATGATGCCAGTGTGCCGACAGTGCCGGAAAATATGATCTCAGTGTACTCTCTGGAAGAACAGGATGCTGTGCGGCAGGCGATCGCCCAGTTCCAGACGGAAAACCCCGACACTTTCGTGAGATATGAAGTGGGTGTCAGCGGTGTGGACGCGAAAGCGGCGGAGGACGCGATCAAGAAGTTAAATACGGAACTGATGGCGGGCAAGGGGCCGGACGTGATCATTATGGACGGACTTCCTGTGAAATCCTATGAGGAAAAGGGGATTTTAAAAGATCTGAGACCCCATATTGACAGCCTTTCGGGGGACGCGGTTCTCCTTCCCAATATCGTGGAGGCGTTTGACAGGGAGGGAAGTGTGTACATGATACCGGTTTCTTTCCAGATTCCAATGGTGATCGGCAGGCAGGACGATCTTGCGGGCATTACGGATCTTGCGTCTCTGGTGGACACGGTGGAGAAGATCAAGGAAAAGAAGCCGGAGGCGGAAATCTGCCGTTTCTTTTCCGAGGAGGCGACGGTGCGCTGGCTCCTTCCCGTGGCGGCTCCGGCTTTTATTGAAGAAGCGGGTGGCATCGACGGCGCAGCGCTTTCGGAATATTTGTCTGCCATGAGTCAGATGTCTAAGACCGCGCTGGAAGGAATCCCGGATGAGGTCAGGGAGAGTTATGGATGGCAGAAGGATAATTATAAGGAAGAGAAATACGCGTATGAGCATTTCAACAACGTGGGACTTGACTATGACAATTTTATGATGCAGGGTATGGAACTCAACTTTGGTATACTTAAAAATGTCTACGGTTATCAGAGCGGATTATCCTTAAAATACTGCGAGGGGTTTGAGGATGTGGACATGAAGTTTTTTGACGGTATGAGCGAGGGTGTTTTTGAACCGTCGATTCTGGTGGGGCTTTCCGCATCTTCCGCCCATCAGTCGGAGGCGGAGCGGTTCTTTGACATCATTATGGGCACGCAGGTGCAGAGCCTTCTCTATGACGGTTTCATGGTGAACCAGACCGCGCTGAAAGAACAGCTCAGCAATCAGTGGAAGATTTTTAAGAACGGAGGCACGGATAAGGCGTATGGTGAGCCGAGCAGTTCCGTAGGGGGCAGTTATGCCGACGGCAGGGAGTTCCATATGGATATCTATATGCCGACGCAGGAGGAGTTTCAGGAACTTTATTCGCTTTGCAGTCAGGTGAAGACGCCCTATGTGGCAGATACCGTGGTGGAAAATGCAGTGATCGAGATCGGTGCGCAGTATCTGCAGGAGCAGATGTCGTTAGATCAGGCGGTGCAGAAGATTAAATCGCGGGTGGAATTGTATATGGCCGAATAACAATGTGAGACATAGAAGGTTTGAGGGGTATCAGAAAGAGAACGGAGGACAATTCGGATGCAGAAGAGTGGCGGTAAACAACAAAAAAGATGGACGAGAACGGCGGCGTTGTGGCTGGCTGGTGCGATAGCCGTGTCTTTTGCGGGATGCGGCGGCACGGCAGGGGACGGGAAGGACGGAACCGGCGGCGCTTCCGGAAAAGGAGAGCCGTCCGGCGAGAGCGTGGCCATGGGGCGGTATGTGGAGACCATGATGGATGTGGATACCGGGGAAATTCTGGATCTGAAAGAGCTTTCGGACGGGAAGCTTGTCCTTCTGGAAAACGGCGCGGAGGGACGCTGGACGTCTGAGGATGGCGGCACGACCTGGAAACCGGATCTGCTGCCGGGCTGGGAAGACCTTGCAATGAACTATTATATATATGACATGAAGGCGGCTCCCGACGGAAGCGTGGCTCTGCTTTGCAGGAGTTACGGCAATATGCCGGAGACGGAGGAGGAAGCCGGGGACGGTGAAGCGTCCGATGAGGAAGCGGCAGCGGCCGGAATGGAAGACGAAGCGGACGAAAAAACGGCGGATGATACAGAGGCTGCGGAGGATAAGAGCGGAGAGCCGGAAGCGGAGGATGAGACCGGAAAGAGTGGGGAGCCGGAAGCGGAGGATGAGACCGGAAAGAGTGGGGAGCCGGAGACCGGAGAAACGGCTGCGGAAAGCGGCATAGAAAACAAGATCTGCGTCATCCCGCCGCAGGGTGAGGCATTGTGGATCGATGTGCCTGTCGGCGAGTATGAGATAGCGGGGTGTCTTTGCTTTTCGGAGGATGGCAGCAGACTTTTTGTAGCGTCGATGGATCAGAAGATTCATGAGGCTGACCTGAAAACAGGAGTGACGAAGCTGTTTCTGGCGGCAGATATCATGCCGCACATGTTCTGTGTCTGGGAAAACTATATGGCGATCAAGAACAATCGGGAAGGTGTTGTCCTGTATGCGCTGGACACGCTGGAGCGGATTGAGGATGATGTTATCACCGATTTTGTGATGAAAAACTGTACGGTCAACAAGTTAATAGGGGAGTCTGCTTACAGTATTTTCCCGGCTGAGGAGGCGGGTATCTATTTTGTATGCAGCAAGGGGGTATACCGCCATGTGATCGGTGGTACCGTCATGGAACAGGTGATCAATGGCGGTCTGACCAGTTTTAGCGATCCCGCGAAGCATGTGGCGAAGATGATAAAGACGGATAAGCAAGGGTTTATGGCAGCTTTTTCTGAGGGAAAAGTGTCATCCTTCGCTTACGATCCGAATATCAGCACCGTGCCGTCGCAGACACTCACGGCCTACAGTCTGACGGGGAACGATATTTTGCGTCAGGCGATCATCCGCTATCAGGGGGAACACCCGGATGTCTATGTGGAATACAAGGTAGGCATGGACGAGGAAGGCGCCACCACCAGAGAGGATGCGGTGAAGAAGCTGAACACGGAAATTATGGCCGGCACAGGTCCGGATTTCCTGCTTCTGGACGGACTGCCGGCTGATTCCTATGTGGAGAAGGGCGTGCTGGCTGATCTGACGCCTTATCTGGCGGAGTTGGAGAAGGAGGAAAGGCTTCTGGCGAATGTCAAAGAAAGCTTTACCGCGGATGGTAAAATCTGTATGCTTCCGGCGGCGGTAACTGTTTCCATGTATATGACAGACAAAGAAAATATGACGGATGTGTCAGATCTTTCTTCGCTGGCGGACATGATAGAGAAGCTGAGAAAAGAGCATCCGGGAGAGGGAATTATGGAGACCTATAGTGAGGAGATGCTGCTGAATGCGTTGATGCCTGTGTCTGCGCCACTGTGGATCGGGGAGGCAGGGCGGCTCAACGTGGAGGAATTGACTGCTTATCTGGAACAGACGAAAAGGATCTATAACGCCTGTATGGAAGGACTTCCGGAGGAACTTTTGCAGCAATATCAGGACAGAGCGGAGCATGAGGTCGCCAGCAGCAGCGAGGTCGGCGCTTACAACGACTTACAGGGAGGTTGCGTGCAGATCGTGGCAGGAAACGAAAAGGTAGCTCTGGGCGAGCTGTTAAACGCTTATAATTATGCCTTTCTCAAGTCAGTCAGCAAGAGCGACAACGGGGAGAACGGCCAGAACTGTCAGATGGCCCTGACGCCCGGAAATGCAAACGACTCTTTTCGACCCTATGCGCTGATGGGCATTAGCGCGGCATCCGGTCAGGCGGAGCTTGCCGGCGGACTTTTGCGGGAGATGCTCTCCAGGGATGTACAGAGTGTGATTTATCCATGCGGCTTTCCTGTCAACGAGGAGGGGTTACAGACATATCTCAGTACACTGGGCGGGCAGCTTCCGGACTGGGCCGAGCCCGGAAAGCCTTACGGCGGGTATGCATTTTCCAGTGACAACGGTCTGATGATTACAATGAGCATCTATGCGCCCACCGACCAGGAAACGAAAGAACTGTACGACTTACTCTCCTCTGTCCGCACACCTTATCTGTCTGACGTGGTCGTGGAAGACGCGGTGCGGGAAGCCGGGAAACAGTATCTGGAGGGGCGGTGCAGTCTGGAGGAGGCCGTGGCGTTTGTGCAGGAGAAACTGGCTATTTATATGTCCGAATAACAGTGCGAAAGGGCAGTATTCTCCGTGTATGGGTTTGCGGTGTGATATGATTGTGCAGATTATAGCAGGAATGTGTAATAATCTGTACTATAATGGGAGAGTTTGCAAACAGCATGAAGGGAATTGGGGAGATATTAACAAGTTTACATAACGCAAATGTACAAAAAAACCGGGTGTGGGGAAGCGGGAAAAAATACAGGCGCAGACAGTATGCCTTCCTGTTATTTCTCCTGCCCAGCCTTGCAGGAGTGACGCTCTTTGTTCTTCTGCCCTTTCTGGATGTGCTGAAACGGTCGTTCCAGACGGCGGTCACGGGAGAGTTTACCGGCGTAAAGAATTACGGCGTTATTTTTCAGAATCAGGCGTTTGTGCTGGCGGTAAAAAATACCGCGCGCTTTACGGTAGTCTGTATTCCGCTTCTGGTGCTGGCAGGGCTTTTGGTGGCGTTTACCCTGAGCCGGTTTCAAAACGCTTCGCTGATCAAATCGGTGTATCTGTTTCCGCTTGCCATGCCGACGGCGACCATCGTTCTTGTCTGGAAAATGGTCTTTTACAGGCAGGGATTCCTCAATCTGTTTCTCACAAGGATCGGAGCGTTTACAGGTCTGTGGGAGAACGTGACGATTGATTATCTGGGGACAGGGGCTTCCTTCTGGGTGCTGGTGGCCAGTTATCTGTGGAAAAACACCGGTTACACGGTAGTGCTCTGGCTGGCGGGGATTCTGGCCATACCCAATGAGTTCATCGAGGCGGCCAGAGTGGACGGGGCGGGCAGGTGGAAATGCATCCGCTATATCATTCTCCCGAACCTGAAAGGCAGCTTTTATACGATTGTGATTTTGTCCTTCCTCAATTCCTTCAAGATTTACAGGGAGGCTTATCTGGTGGCGGGGTCTTATCCGCAGGAGGACATCTACCTGCTCCAGCATCTGTTTAACAACTGGTTCGTCAATCTGGAGTTCGACAAGATGGCGGCTGCGGCAGTCTGCGTGGGGGCGGTGCTGTTTGTGGCGATTATGATATTACAGCGGATCTGGGACAAGGCGGAGTGAAACGGGGAAACTTACGTCGGCATGAACGGAGTGAAGCGGCTCCTGGCAGCAGCAGCGCGGTGGGAACGGAGCGGCGTCCGGTGAAACGGGGATAACATATGTTGCAGATGAAGAAAAAAATTGGCGGGGCGGTCAGACAATATCTGGCGGCGGGCGCATTGCTTGTGCCGGCTGTTCTGATCTGCCTGCCCGTGCTTTTAATATTGACAGGATCAGTCATGGACGGTCTGGAGATGAAACAGTATCTGGTTCCCGTGTTCGGGGACGGGGAAGGGTATATCCGCTGGAAACTGATGCCGGATTATCCCACCTTTGCGCATTATGGCAGACTGCTCTTTAAAACACCTTCCTTCTTTGTCCTGTTCTGGAACTCCGTGAAGCTTGTGATCTGCATTCTGGCGGGACAGCTTTTGGTGGGCGTTCCCGCGGCGTGGGCGTTCGCAGCCTATTCCGTGCGGGGGAGCAGGGCATTGTTTGCCCTCTATGTGGTGCTGATGCTTCTGCCCTTTCAGGTGACGATGCTTTCCAGCTATCTGGTGCTTGACCGGCTGACCCTGATGAACACCCATGCGGCCATCATTCTGCCGGCGGTGTTTTCGACCCTGCCGATCTTTTTATCCTATGGCGGTTTCCGGGCAATTCCGCCGCAGCTTTTCGAGGCGGCCAGGATTGACGGGGCGGGTGAACTGCGGATCTTTTTGACAATGGGGCTTCCGTTGGGGAAAAGCGGTATTTTATCTGCCATAGTGTTAGGGTTTTTGGAATATTGGAATCTGATGGAACAGCCGCTGGCATTTCTGGAAGAGAAGGCTCTGTGGCCGCTGTCCTTGTATCTGCCGGAGATATCATGGCTGCAGGCGGGCTTTGCGCTCTGCGCCTCCTTTGTCACGCTGATTCCGGCTGCTTTTGTGTTTGTGCTGGGACAGGATTATCTGGAACAGGGGATTGTGTATTCCGGCTTAAAAGAATAGAGTGAAAAGATAGAAGGACTGTGAGGAGGATGGAATCATGGATAAGCGGAGGAAGAGGATTGTCGCAGGGCTGGCGGTTTTTATGGCTTTTATGTGGTTTTGTACGCTTGTGTCAAAAAGTATATATGCCTCGAAGCTGCCGATGGTTTCCACGACCCGGACAGATTCCAAGTATATCGAGCATATCGTGGAGGCGGAGGGCATCGTAGAGGCGGGGGCGAAGCTGCCGGTGACGGTATTAAGCGGCCTGCGGGTAAAGGAGCTTGCGGTGCAAACCGGAGATAAGGTGGAAGAAGGGGATCTTCTGTTTGTGGTGGATTTGGAAGATATGAAGCAGATCATGGGCGAGCAGGAACTGGCGGCATCAAAGGTGCAGTTACAGATCGACGCCATCGTCCATAACAAGGAGCTGGCACAGAGCCGGAAGGCGTTGGAGGAGGCAAGAGCCAGAGAGGACTATGATGCGCTGGCAAGATATCAGGACACACTTGTCGGCCGGGCGGCCGAGGGCGTGGCGCAGGCGGAGGAGGCGCTGGAGGAGCTGCAGGCCGAAAACAGGGAGCATGAGAACGACTGGCAGAAGGAGGATGGAGAGTCCAGGACTGAGGCGGAGATGGAGGCAGAGCAGCAGGCCAGAGAGCAGGAGGAGGAACGGCTGAGGCAGGAGCTGCAGGCCGCGGCCTACGCGGAGGCGGACGCCAAATGGAACCGGGACAACAGCATAAAGGATGCGGGACGCAGGGTAGAGGATGTGCTGCAGGAGGACAACGCGGACGCGACGCTTGCTGTCTACCGCTCGGAGCTTGCGGCGGTGCGTGAAAAGATCGCCGCCTATCAGGCGATTCTTGAGCAGGAGGGGAAGATTACCAGTCCTTTTGGAGGGATGGTGACCGACGTCTATGTGCAGACCGGCGGCAGAGTGCCGGATACGGCTTCTTTCCTGCTGGCGGACGCTGAGGTGGCCTGTCAGTTCCGCGTGACCCTCACCAAAGAACAAAAAAGTTATGTAAACTTAGGAGACGATGTAAAGCTGGAGCTGGACGGGCGGAAAAAGATTGACGCGAAAGTGGATTATATCGAGGAAAATGAGAATATGCCGGGCAGCTACACGGCGGTTCTGCATCTGCCCGGGGAGACGGGGACGCCGGGGCTTTCCGGAAAAATGATCTGCTCCAAAGCAGGCGATAAATATCCGTACTGCGTATCTCTCCTGGCTCTGCACATGGAGAACGAGAGAAACTATGTGTATGTGGTGAACGAGCGGGAGGGGATTCTCGGCACGGAATATTATGTGGAGGAAATCACTGTCAGCGTGGTTGACAAGAACGATAAGCTGGCAGCTATAGAGGGGGCGGTGACGGAGGAGAGCCGGATCATTGATTCGTCCACGAAGGAGATTAAGAAGGGGGATGTGGTCAGGCTGTCGGACGGGTGACAGGGGTTTACCGGGTAAGGGTGAAAACAGCGGGAAAATTATAGCCGAAAGATATTGAAAAGTGTCCGGCATGGTTGTAGAATGGTTTCGGACATTTGAAACTTTATGTACTCCCGGCGGGAGTACATACTCTGCTAAAAGGACGGACAATCAGATGATTCTGGCGGCTATCAAAATTACATTGTGCGGTATCGCAGCGCTTGCCGTTTTATATCTGCTGGCGATTATGCCGCGCATGATAAAAAGACCCGATACTTCCCTCTTTAAAAAGAGGTATTTTGCCCACAGAGGACTTCACGACAATGGAGGGGATGCGCCGGAAAACTCACTGGCGGCTTTTCGGAAGGCGGTGGAGGCAGGGCTTGGCATGGAGCTTGACGTGCAGGTGACGAAGGACGGCGTGCCGGTTATTTTCCATGACTTTAATCTGAGGAGAATCTGCGGCGCGGAGGGAAAGGTCGTGAGCCACACTTACGAGGAGCTGCAGGCTTATACCCTCTGTCAGTCCGCCGAACGGATTCCCAGACTGGCCGAGCTGCTTGCGCTGGTGGACGGCCGGGTGCCTCTGATCGTGGAGATCAAGGCGGAGACGGCGGATGTTTCCTGCTGTCCGGTCATAGACAAACTGCTGCGCGCTTATCACGGCGCTTACTGTATTGAATCCTTTAATCCCATGGTGCTCTGGTGGTTTCGCTTAAACCGCGGGGATGTGGTGAGGGGACAGCTTTCCTCGAATTTCCGCAGGGAGGGGGAGTACTGGAATATTCTCTATTTCGCCATGACGCATCTTCTGTTTAATTTCCTGACCAAACCGGATTTTATCGCTTACAACCATAAATTCAGCGAGGAGCCGGGAAGAAGGATATGCAGGCGGCTCTACAGGCATCCGGCGGCGGCATGGACGATCCGCAGCGAGCAGGATCTGGAAGCGGTTCAGGGAGAGTATGACGTGTTTATTTTTGACAGTTTTCTTCCGTCCAGAGCCGGCCGGTTGTGACCTTTTTGAGTTTTTTCAAAAATTGCACAACGCTTTCGCACGCTAATGTGACAAATATTTTGTAATATTTGTCCTTCTTTTTGTGAATTTTTTCAAAAAACCAGTGTTAAAATTGCAAATATATGGTAAAATAGATGCTAGCTAAATGGCTTTAATTTTAACGGAATGGAGGATAGCAAATAAAATGGCAAAATGGGTATATTTATTTGAGGAAGGAAACGCGGACATGCGTAATCTTCTGGGCGGCAAGGGAGCCAATCTTGCAGAGATGACCAATCTGGGGCTGCCGATCCCACAGGGTTTTACCGTGACGACGGAGGCATGTACAGACTATTACGATAATGGCAGGCAGATTTCGGACGAGATTAAGGAGCAGATATTTACCGCACTTGCTGACCTGGAGGAAAAACAGGGTAAGAAATTCGGCGATACTGAAAGCCCCCTTCTTGTGTCGGTCCGCTCCGGAGCAAGAGCATCCATGCCCGGTATGATGGATACCATTCTGAATCTGGGTCTGACGGATGTAGCAGTGGAGGGTTTTGCGGCAAAGACCGGGAATCCCAGATTTGCGTATGATTCCTACCGCAGATTTATCCAGATGTTCTCCGATGTTGTTATGGAGATACCCAAATCCTATTTTGAGAGAATCTTAGACGAAATCAAAGAGTCCAAGGGCGTTAAGTTTGACACGGATCTGACCGCTGAGGACATGAAAGAGATCATCGTCCGTTTCAAGAATATTTATAAAGAGAACAAAGGCGAAGAGTTCCCGCAGGATCCCAGAGTGCAGCTTATGGAGGCTGTAAAGGCGGTGTTCCGCTCATGGGATAATGAGAGAGCGATTGTATACAGACGTATGAACGATATTCCCGGCGATTGGGGAACAGCGGTAAACGTGCAGGCCATGGTATTCGGCAATATGGGCGATACCTCCGGTACGGGCGTTGCCTTTACCAGAAATCCGTCGACCGGCGCCAAGGGCATTTACGGCGAGTATCTGATCAATGCACAGGGCGAGGACGTGGTGGCAGGCATCCGCACCCCGCAGCCCATTACCAGACTGGAACAGGATCTTCCCGAGTGCTATAAGCAGTTTATGGAGATTGCGAACCGCCTCGAGGAGCATTACCGCGACATGCAGGATATGGAGTTTACCATTGAGGAGGGCAAACTCTTCTTCTTACAGACAAGAAACGGCAAGCGTACCGCGCCCGCGGCATTGCAGATTGCCTGCGATCTGGTGGATGAGGGCAAGATCACGCCCGAGGAGGCGGTGCTGCGCATCGAAGCGAAATCACTGGACCAGCTCTTACATCCGACCTTTGATCCCGACGCTTTGAAGGCGGGTCAGGTAATCGGACAAGCACTTCCCGCTTCTCCCGGCGCTGCCGCAGGTAAGGTTTATTTTACCGCGAACGAGGCGAAGGAAGCCCACGAGAAGGGCGAGAGAGTGGTGCTGGTGCGTCTGGAAACCTCTCCGGAAGATATCGAGGGTATGCATGCGGCGGAAGGTATTCTGACCGTGCGCGGCGGTATGACCTCCCACGCGGCCGTAGTGGCCCGCGGCATGGGTACAGCCTGCGTATCGGGCTGCGGCGAAATTGCCATCAATGAGGAAGATAAAGTATTTGAGCTTGGCGGCGAGGTGTTCCATGAGGGCGATTATATCTCTCTTGACGGCTCCACCGGTAAGATTTATAAAGGCGATATCAAGACCGTTGAGGCTTCCGTGAGCGGAAACTTCGGGCGGATTATGGAGTGGGCGGACAAATACCGTAAACTGCAGGTGCGCACCAACGCGGACACCCCGGCTGACGCGGCAAATGCAGTGAAGTACGGCGCGGAGGGCATCGGCCTTTGCCGTACCGAGCATATGTTCTTCGAGCCCGACAGGATTCCGAAGATCAGACAGATGATTCTGGCGAGAACCCAGGAGCAGAGAGAGAAGGCGCTCAATGCCCTGATCCCGTTCCAGAAGGGTGACTTCAAGGCGCTGTATGAGGTGATGGAGGGCAGACCCGTGACCATCCGTTTCCTTGATCCCCCGTTACATGAGTTTGTGCCTACAGAGCAGGCGGACATTGACGATCTGGCGGTTGAGATGATGATGACGGCGGAAGAGGTGCAGGAAATCTGCGATTCCCTCCATGAGTTTAACCCGATGATGGGACACAGAGGATGCCGTCTGGCGGTTACTTATCCCGAGATCGCAAAGATGCAGACCAGAGCCGTAATGGAGGCCGCGATTGAGGTGAAGAATGAGAAGGGATATGACATCGTACCTGAGATCATGATTCCCTTAGTAGGCGAGAAGAGAGAGCTTAAGTTTGTCAAGGACGTGGTGGTGGAAGTGGCTGAGGCCGTGAAGAAAGAGAAAAATTCCGACATCCAGTACCACATCGGCACGATGATCGAGATTCCGAGAGCGGCGCTTCTGGCAAACGAGATCGCCGAGGAAGCTGAGTTCTTCTCCTTCGGTACGAACGACCTGACCCAGATGACCTTCGGCTTCTCCCGCGATGACGCCGGGAAGTTCTTAAGCGATTATTATAAGAACAAGATTTATGAGTCCGATCCCTTCGCAAGACTGGATCAGAGCGGCGTGGGACAGCTCGTGCAGATGGCGGCGGAAAAAGGGCGCACAACCAGACCCGACATCAAGCTGGGTATCTGCGGCGAGCACGGCGGCGATCCGTCCTCCGTGGAGTTCTGCCATAAGGTGGGACTGACCTATGTTTCCTGTTCACCGTTCAGAGTGCCGATAGCACGGCTAGCGGCGGCGCAGGCGGCAATAAAAAAATAATGCCATAGGATTTTGGGTTGTCGTAGGGCACGGAAATTTATTCTAAAAAGAGGCAAATATAATTAGCTACGAC
>CARQVR010000084.1 GCA_949051815.1 uncultured Lachnospiraceae bacterium | reverse complement strand
ACTGATTTACGATTATTCAGTGTGAATTGCAACGATGATGCACACAAAATGCCCACAAACCGGCATTTTGGCGCTGGCTCCGACACCATGCAGCATGTGCATGGTGCGGGTGTGAAAAGTAACAGATTTTGCGCGCAGCTTTCGCGCGCTCCGCTTTCGCTTTGACTTTACAGATTAAGTCCGTTATACTTACTGTAAAAGTCTTAACGTAAAAGGTAAGGTATTGTGTGTATGAGAAAATCAGCGCTGCATGACGATATTCTGATGCAGGTGGAAAAGCCTGCCCGCTATATCGGAAACGAATACAATTCTGTGGTAAAGGACAGGGAAACTGTTGCCCTGCGTTTTGCCATGTGTTTTCCCGACGTCTACGAGATCGGTATGTCCCATCTGGGCATCCAGATTCTATACAGCATGTTCAACGAATGGGAGGATGTGTGGTGTGAGCGCGTTTACTCCCCGTGGGCGGATCTGGATCAGATCATGCGGAGAGAATCCATTCCCCTGTTTTGTCTGGAATCGCAGGAACCCGTAACCAACATGGACTTTCTCGGCATTACCATCCAGTACGAAATGTGCTACACGAATATTCTGCAGGTGTTAGAACTTTCCCGGATTCCGCTTTTGGCATCGGCGCGCGGGGAGGACATGCCCATTGTGATCGGCGGCGGCCCATGCGTTTACAATCCGGAGCCGATAGCGGATTTCTTTGACCTGTTCTATATCGGCGAGGGAGAGACGCAGTACCGTCCGCTGTTTGACTGGTATCTGGAAAACAGACGAAACGGCGGCACGAGAGAAGAATTTCTGCATGGCGCGGCAAAGATCCCCGGCATTTATGTGCCGCAGTTTTATGAGGAGCTGTACAATGAGGACGGAACGATAGCCGGAAGACGGAAAAAATACGAGGACATTCCCGACATAATCGGAAAAGAAATCGTGACGGATATGGCGGAAACCTGTTACCCCGTAAAGCCCGTGGTTCCCTTTATCAAAGTAACGCAGGACAGGGTGGTGCTGGAAATCCAGCGCGGCTGTATCAGGGGATGCCGTTTCTGTCAGGCGGGACAGATCTACCGGCCCGTGCGGGAACGGGATGTGGACCAGTTAAAGAAATACGCGGTAGAAATGCTCAAAAACACAGGGCATGAGGAGATTTCCTTAAGTTCCTTAAGTTCCAGTGATTATTCCGGGCTGGACGGGCTTCTCGACTTTCTGATCGCGGAGTGCGGAAAAAAACACATCAATATTTCTCTTCCTTCCCTGCGGATCGACGCTTTTTCGCTGGATGTGATGAGCAAGGTACAGGATGTGAAAAAGAGCAGTCTTACCTTTGCGCCGGAGGCCGGAAGCCAGCGGCTCCGGGATGTGATAAACAAGGGATTGACCGAAGAAGTCATTTTAAATGGAGCCACTTTGGCCTTCGAGGGCGGCTGGACGCGGGTAAAACTCTACTTTATGCTGGGGCTTCCCACGGAGACAGAGGAGGATATTCTCGGAATCGGCGACCTCTCCAATAAAATCGCGGCCGCTTTCTTTGAGGCGGTGCCGAAAGAAAAACGGGTGAACGGCAAGGTGCAGATCGTCACCAGCACCTCCTTCTTTATCCCCAAACCGTTCACGCCGTTCCAGTGGGCGCCCATGTGCACCAAAGAGGCGTTTCTGGACAAGGCTTATCTGACCAAAAAAGGGATCATGAGCCAGCTAAACCAGAAAAGCATCAAATACAACTGGCACGAGGCGGATGTGAGCGTTTTGGAGGGTGTTCTGGCACGAGGCGACCGCCGCGTCGCAAAGGCGCTTCTTCGCGCCTATGAGAAGGGCTGTATGTTTGATGCATGGAGCGAATATTTCCACAACGATCTGTGGCTCCAGAGTTTTGAAGAATGCGGACTGGATATCGGTTTCTATACCACGAGGGAACGGACACACGACGAGATCTTCCCCTGGGATTTCATAGACTGCGGCGTGACAAAAGAATTTTTGCTGCGGGAGTGGGAAAAGGCGCAGAGCCAGACTGTTTCCCCCAACTGTAAGGCACAGTGTCAGGGCTGCGGCGCGAACCGGTTCGGGGTGGGGATCTGCCATGAAAACAGGGATTCCGTTTCAGACACCGCCTTGGAAACCATGTGAATCAGCATTGTGAAAACAGATTTGAGGTATCTTACATGAAAATCAGAATCAAATTCGCCAAATACGGCACTATGAAATTTATCGGTCATCTTGATATGATGCGCTTTTTCCAGAAAACAGTCAGACGGGCGGATATTGACGTAAAATATTCGGAAGGGTTCAGCCCGCACCAGATTATGTCCTTTGCCGCGCCCCTTGGCGTCGGCATCGAAAGCAGAGGAGAGTATCTGGATCTGGAAGTTATCTCCCTGTCTTCTCCGGAGGATATCAGAGAGGCATTAAACCGGGTGATGGTGGAGGGCGTGGAGGTGCTTGACGTCAACGTACTGCCGGACCAGACGAAAAACGCCATGGCAAGCGTAGCCGCGGCTTCCTACCAGATTCATCTGAAAGAGGGAACCTTCGGGGTGCCTGACCTTGCAGCGTCTGTGTCATCCTTTTTTGCCCAAAGCCAGATTCCTTACACCAGGGAGACGAAAAAAAGCGTCATTGAGACAGACCTGAAGCAGGGGATCTATGAGATGTATGCGGGCGAAACACAGGTGCTTACGGAGAACATGTCGGCGGCGGCCGCATTTGGCCGGGATCCGGCTAAGAACTTCATGACCGTTCCCTGCATACAGATGACAGTGGACGCCAGCAGCAGCGGCAATATTAAGCCTGCGGTAGTTTTCGGGAAGTTCTGCGCCTTTGCGGGCTGTAACATACCTGATTCAGCCGTACAGGTGACGAGACTGGAAACTTACACAAATGTTGCAAAAGAAGGGGAACCCAGACAGCTTGTGCCGCTTCTTTTGCGTTCATAAACTGTGATTTGTCGAAATAGAGATAATTTGTTATAATGTACGCGATAACAATGCAAAGGAAAAGGAGCGGTTCATTCCATGGCCTCAGGCGGCAAGATTCTCATTCTGAAACTGCATGACAGACGTCTCAGTCTGCTTCTGAACGGCAGCCGGCTTCTTTCCGCCCGCGCACAAAGCGATACCGCCGTAGCTGTGGGAGATATCTGCATCGGCAAAGTACAGAATATTTCCAGAAATATCAATGCCGCTTTCATTGATTTGGGCAATAAATATCTGACCTTTCTTCCAATTACCGACGCTGCGACCGCTTATGTATTAAACCGCAGACCGGACGGCAGTATAAAGACGGGGGATGAAGTGCTGGTACAGGTCATCAAAGAACCGATGAAGACGAAACTCGCCGGAGTGACCACGAGACTTTCCCTTACCGGACAGTATGCCGTGGTCGGCGTAAAACCCGCAGGACTCAGGGACGGCGTGCAGGTTTCCTCCAAGCTGGATGCCGAAAAACAGACGCATTTCCGTGGATTGGAGGAGCTAAGAAAGATTTCTGAACGGTACCGGCTCATCGTGAGAACGAACGCCGGAAACCTCGACAGCGGGGAAACGCTGTTGGAAGAAGCGGAGACACTGGCTGATACCCTGACGCATATTCTGGAGATTGCACCGTCACGCACCTGCTATAGCTGTCTGTACCGGAATAAGCCGGATTATGTTTCGTTTGTGGAAAACGCCTACCGCACCGAGTATGAGGAGGTTATAACCGATCTGCCGGAAGTGTACGATACCCTGCGGGAGCCGTGCCGGAAGGCGGATATTCCACTCCGCCTCTACGAAGATTCCCTCCTGCCGCTTTATAAGCTGTATGCAGTAGAGCAGCGCTTACAGGAGCTTACCGATAAAAAGGTATGGCTGAAATCAGGCGGCTATCTGGTGATCGAACCTACAGAGGCTCTCATTTCCATTGACGTCAATACGGGAAAGTATGAGGCCGGAAAGGATAAAGAGGAGACGTTTTACCGGATCAACAGAGAAGCGGCGGAAATGATCGCCCTGCATCTGCGTGCGAGAAACCTCTCGGGCATGATTCTTGTGGATTTTATTAACCAGAAAAGCAAAGAGCAGGAAACCGAACTTCTCGAATATATGCGCGCCCTCCTGAAAAGGGATCCCATTCCCGCGAAAGCGCTTGATATGACGGCTCTCGGACTGATGGAGCTGACCCGGAAAAAAGTGGCACCAAGCCTTGCAGAGCAGTTGCGGAGCCGGTAGACGGCATGGGAAAGAGCTGCTGACAGGCCGCAAAGGAAAAAGATATCTCATCGACAGAAAGGACTGCGGTAGTATGAAACTTTTACATATGGAGAAAGTAAAGGACGGAAAATATCTGAAAAATTATGAGCTGACCTACTGCAACAAGGCCGGACGCGAAAAGAAATATGAAATTGTCAGCCGCCATGAGATTCCCGGTCCGGAGGCTATCGGACAGCGTGTCAGCGGGGTCTCCATCGTGGCCTTCCATGAAGGGAAGATGCTGCTTCTGCGGGAATTTCGCATGGGCGTTAACCGTTTCGTCTACAATCTCTGTGCGGGCATGATCAACGAGGGGGAGTCCCTGGAAGAGTGTATTCAGAGAGAGCTGTACGAGGAGACCGGACTCGGTATAAAGAAAATTCACAGCATTCTGCCGCCTTCCTTTGCAGCGGTAGCCTTTTCAGATGTGAAAACACAGATCGCCTTTGTAGATGCTGAGGGGGATTTTGCAGATCACACTTCGGAGAATGAACAGATTACCGCAGATTTTTATACGAAAGAGGAAGTGAAGGAGCTTTTGGAGACGGAAGAGTTCAGTTCCCGCGCGCAGATCGCCGCTTTCTTTTTTGCAGGGAATCCTTCATTTTGAAACCGCTTTTTAAATTGACCCAATTGGTCATTTTTAAAAAAAACACCTATATTACGGCAGAAAGGAATACCCCGGTTTATCTATGAAAATACAAAAACAATCTCTCTTTTTATCCGTTTTCGCATTATGCAGCCTGCTTCTTGCAGATCAGTACACCAAATGGCTCGCCATTTCCCATCTGAAAGGGCAGGCGTCCTTTGTGATCATCAGCCGCGTGCTGGAATTTTCCTATCTGGAAAACACGGGGGCCGCATTCAGTTCTTTCCGGGGCAGACAGACTTTTCTGATTGTTCTGACAACGCTGGTTATCATGCTGATGTTATGGAAATATCTCACCCTCCCGGGAGAGAGACGCTTCGTCCCGATGCGCCTGTGTATGCTGCTTATCCTAAGCGGCGCGGTGGGAAATCTGATCGACCGGATAAGCCGGAACTATGTGGTGGACTTTATCTATTTCGTGCCCATCGATTTTCCGAAGTTCAATGTGGCTGACATTTATATAACCGTCGGCGTGGCCGTGCTTGCCTTCCTTCTCTTTTTCCGCTACAGCGATGAGGATATGGAGGCGCTTTTGTCTTTCCGTATGCAGAAAAAGTAAGGTTACTTTTCACACCCGCACCATGCACTTGCTGCATGGTGTCGGAGCCAGCGCCAAAATGCCGGTTTTTGGGCATTTTGTGTGCATCATCGTTGCAATTCACACTGAATAACCGTAAATCAGTACGAAATCCGGCGTGGGTGTGAATTGTAACAAATTAAACGTCCTGCCACGGCTTTGTGCAGCTTTCTGTAGACAGAAAGGGGCGTTTTTTGTTATGATAGTTACGGCTCTTTTGTTGTAGGAGTACATAATATATTTTGCGTGGTGATATCAAATTATGGATACCGTTTTTGTTGGACTGAGTATTTTAGGCATCGGCGTGATTGCGCTTGCACTGTTTCTTCTGCTGCAGGGGGACGGCTCCCAGGATCAGAAGCTGATGCAGTATTTTCTGATGGGCGCCCTGATACAGAACGCAGGATATTTGTTAGAACTGACGGCGCCTTCTATGGATGCAGCTCTGGTAGCGGTGAAAATACAGTATATAGGATCGTTGACTATACCAGTCAGCTACTGTCATTTCATGTTCAGCTACTGTTTTGAGAAGGCTCCTGCAAAAATCTTATCCGTTCTTAAGATCATCGATGTCTTTATTCTGGGGCTCGTTTTTACCTGTGACAGGCATTCCCTTTTTTATCGAAGCATAGACTGGCTGCAGACGGCAGGCGGCCATTCCTATCTGAGTCTTACATACGGTCCCGGCTACTGGGCGTTTATGCTGTGCGCATTGATTATTCCCTATGCATTTACCCTGATTGCCCTGATCCGCGTCTGTATCAAAAAACCGGATTACGCAGCCGACAGAAAGTATATGCTCATACTCGCTCTTTCCTTTGTGCCTGTGATCGTGCTGTGTTCCTATGTCCTGAAACTGACCACGGTATATGACCCGACTCCGGCTGTGCTCGGGTTGATTTTATCAAGCGTCGTCATTCTGATCTGGAGCAGAAAGGTGTACGATTTCAGCAGTCTTGCCTCCGGCATTTTACTTGATACGCTCAACGACGGCGTCATCGCGATAGACGAGTACAAACGGATCGTCAACTACAATCCGGCTGCAGCAGGCATTTTCCATGATCTGGACGCTCATGCCATCGGAAACCATATTGAAGAACTGGAAGGTTTTCCACGGGATATTCTCGATGACAATGCACGGGAGGAATTCTGCTTAAACGGCTGCTTTTATCAGGGGCATGTACAGCAGATCCCGGATAAATACGGCAGTAAAAAGGGATATGTGATTCTGATTCTGGATGTGACGGAGACAAGGAACTACATTGAAGAGATCAAGCAGGTCAGAGAGCAGGCGGAGCAGGCCAATCTTGCGAAAAGCGCGTTTCTGGCCAATATGTCCCATGAGATCCGCACGCCGATGAACGCCATCGTGGGCCTGAGCGATATCATTATGGAAGAAAGCAGGGGGCGGAGAGTATACGGCTATGCCCGCGATATCAAATCTTCCTCCCGGAATCTGCTGGCGCTGATCAACGATATTCTCGATCTGTCCAAAGTGGAAGCCGGGAAGATGACTCTGGTGTTGACGGAATACCATCTTAAGACGCTCGTCAATGAAGTGCTGAATATGATGGATATTGTCGCTTCCAGACACGGCCTTATGCTGATGAGCGAGTTTGACATGTCCATTCCCTGCCGCTATCTCGGCGATGAGGGCAGGATCAAACAGATTCTGATCAATCTTTTGAATAACGCCCTGAAATTTACAAAGCAGGGGCATGTGAAAATTTCCGTTGCTGGAAGGCCGGGGGAAACGCCGGACACACAGCGCATTATATTCCGTGTGGAGGATACCGGCTGCGGCATACCGGAAGAGGATATCGAAAAAATATTTGAAAATTTCAGGCAGCTTGATTCCAAGCGGAACAGAAGCGTGGAGGGAACGGGACTTGGTCTTTCCATCACCAAGCGGCTGGCCGAAATGATGGACGGCTCCATACATGTAGAGAGCGTGTACGGCGAAGGATCCACCTTCATTCTGGAAATATTGCAGAAGATCGTGGACAGCAGGCCATTGTCTGAGGTTCCGGAAGTGGAAGTGCCAAAAGAAAAGGCGCTGGAGCCCTTTACGGCCAGGGACTGTAAAGTATTGGTCGTGGATGACAATGTAATCAACCGAAGGGTGGCCAAGTCCCTGCTGCACACCTATGATCTGGAAATAGTCGAGGCGGAAAGCGGCATGGATGCGATCAAGCGTGTGGGGGAAACGCTGTTTGACATTATTTTCATGGATCATATGATGCCCGGTATGGACGGTATAGAAGCGGTACAGCACATCCGGAGCGAGTGCGGGGAGAACGGAACCCTGCCGATCATTATCGGATTGACCGCCAACGCCATGGAGGGCGTGCGCGAGACGTTTCTGGCAAGCGGCTTTCAGGATTTCCTGACCAAACCCATTGACAGACGGACGCTGCATATGGCGCTGTTAAAGTGGATTCCCAAAGAGAAGCAGACGAAAGACGGCTGGATTGATAAGCTGCAGTCAAGCAGCGACAACCTGCAGAAATTTCAGGAAATTATCATTGAGGGAATCGACACCGACGTGGTGGCCGAGCATTCTTCTGCCAGTATCGAGGAATACAATGAGCTTCTGAACCTGTATTGTCTGGACGGCAAACGAAAGCTTTCCGTTTTGCGCGGCTTTTTGGAAGAAAAGGATTATAAATCCTATGGCATAGAAGTCCATGCCCTGAAAAGCGCTTCCGCAAACGTGGGGGCCATGCAGGTTTCCAACAGGGCCAGAGAGCAGGAAAAGGCTGTAAAGAGAGAAGATTTCACGTTTGTGGACAGTCATGCCGAGAAACTGCTGCGGGAATATGAAGAACAACTGGAACACATCCAAAAGTATCTGGACGCCAGAAACAAGGACGGGGACCAGAAGATAAAAAAGGATGCGCTGGAAAAACCAGAGCTGCTTGGGAGGATTCAGTCGGCTCTGAATGATCTGGAAAATTTTCAATCCAAGGATTGTGCGCATAAAGTGGAAGAAATTCTGGAGTACCGGCTGGAGGAACCCACGGAAACGGCGCTTGAAAAAATCAGGGAACAGCTTAAACTGTACGAGGACGACGCGGCGGAGCAGATGCTGCGTGAGTTAATAGAACAAATGTAAGAGGAGGATTAAAAAGTGGAAAGTAATAAGCTGACAATACTGGCTGTGGACGATAATACGATCAGTCTGGCAACCATCGAGCAGGAGCTGAAAGGATCTTACGAGATCGTTCCCCTCAATTCCGGCGTGCGCGCATTGCAGTATCTGAAACAGAAACCAGCGCCGGATCTGATTCTGTTAGACATCCAGATGGCGCCTAAAAACGGGATAGAGACGCTGCGCGAGATCCGTGAAATGGAGAAGTGTCAGGGGATTCCCGTGATCATGCTCACATCGCAGAGTGAAAAGCAGACCATCGTGGAAAGCTCCAGGCTCGGCATTAACGACTATGTGCTCAAACCTTTTAAAACCCAGGATTTACATGACAGAATCGAACGGGTCCTGAAAGAAGAAATAGATAAAAGACTGGAAAACAGATAAAATTTTGATTGACAAACTGGCATAAAATGTATATGATTATTGAGTGTGCCGCATAACGAGGTAGAAGTGTGCCCTCCCGGGCATCACCACAGTTAGCGAGTAAATGGACATGTGTCCATGAATAGGAGGTGTGCAGATATGTACGCAATCATTGCAACAGGCGGAAAACAGTACAAGGTATCCGAGGGCGATGAGATCAGAGTGGAGAAGCTGGACGTTGAGGTTGGTTCTACCGTTACCTTCGATCAGGTGATCGCGGTCAGCGATAAGGAACTCAAAGTTGCAGGCGATGTGGCGAATGCGACTGTTACCGGAACCGTTACGGATCAGGGTAAGGGCAAGAAAGTCATCGTTTACAAGTATAAGAGAAAAACCGGCTACCACAAGAAAAATGGTCACAGACAGCTCTATACGCAGATCAAGATTGACAAGATCAACGCGTAATGACCGAGATTACCATTTATAAAAACAAGGCGGGAGAATATCGGAAATTTACCTGCGACGGCCACGCGGCATATGCGGACTACGGTCAGGATATTGTCTGTGCGGCGATTTCGGTTCTTGTGATCAACACGGTGAATGCGCTCGATGAGATCACCGGGGAGCCGATCCGGGTGGAGGCGGACGAAAAGACGGGCAGAATCAACTGTTCTTTTTCAGGACAGCCTCTGCGTGAAACCTCCGTCGCACTGATGGATTCTCTTGTGCTCGGACTGAGCCGGATTGAGGCGCAGTACGGGAAAAAACATTGTAAATTGACATTTAAGGAGGTGTAATGCCATGTTAAATATGAACCTTCAATTTTTCGCTCATAAGAAGGGTGTCGGCTCCACCAAGAACGGCCGTGATTCCGAATCCAAGAGATTGGGCGCAAAAAGAGCTGACGGTCAGTTTGTTAAGGCGGGCAATATCTTATACAGACAGCGCGGAACCAAGATTCATCCCGGTGTAAACGTGGGAAGAGGCGGCGACGATACGCTGTTTGCTCTGGTGGACGGTGTTCTTCGTTTCGAGAGAAAAGGCAGAGACAAGAAGCAGGCGTCCGTTTATCCTGTAGAGAAGTAAGAAGTTTAAGATACAGCTCCGAACATACTGATGTTTGGGGCTTTTCTTTATTCTTTTAAAACGGAGAGAAATCATGTTTGCAGATCATGCGAAAATATATGTAAAAAGCGGCAAGGGCGGTGACGGACACGTCTCTTTCCGTCGCGAGAAATATGTGCCAAACGGTGGTCCGGACGGCGGTGACGGCGGAAACGGCGGCAGCGTCTACTTTGAGGTGGACGAGGGGTTAAACACGCTGACCGATTTCCGGCACATCCGCAAATACTGCGCGAAAAACGGCGAGGAGGGCGGCAAGAAGAACTGTGCCGGCAGAAATGGCGAGGATATCACCATCAAAGTGCCGGAGGGCACGGTGATCCGCGAAGCACAGAGCGGCAAAGTCATCACCGATATGTCCGGTGACAACAGACGGTTCCTTCTTCTGAAAGGCGGACGCGGCGGCAGCGGCAACCAGCACTACGCCACCAGCACCATGCAGGCGCCCAAGTACGCACAGCCCGGCCAGCCGGCAAAAGAGCTGGAGCTGCTCCTGGAGCTTAAGGTGATCGCCGATGTAGGGCTTGTGGGCTTTCCCAACGTGGGAAAATCCACCTTTCTGTCAAGAGTAACGAACGCAAGGCCCAAGATTGCCAACTATCACTTTACCACCCTGAATCCCAATCTGGGCGTGGTGGATCTGGAAGACGCCAAAGGCTTTGTGATCGCCGATATTCCCGGCCTGATCGAGGGCGCGTCGGAGGGTGTGGGGCTTGGCCATGAATTTCTGCGCCATATCGAGCGGACACGCCTGATCGTGCATATCGTGGACGCGGCTTCCACGGAAGGGCGCGATCCTGTAGCGGATATCTATGCCATCAATAAGGAACTTTCCGCCTACGATCATACACTTGCCGAAAGGCCCCAGATCATCGCCGCCAACAAGATCGACATGATCTATGAGAAGGATGATGATCCCGTGGAGAAACTGAAAGCGGAATTTGAGCCGCAGGGCATTCCGGTCTACGCCATTTCCGCCATCAGCGGCAAGGGCGTCAGAGAACTTCTCTACGCCGTCAATAACCGTCTGGGGGAGATGGAGGAGAGCAAGCCCCTGACCTTTGAACAGGAGTTCTTTCCGGAGTTTCATTTTGACATTGATAAGGAGCCCTTTACCGTGGTCTATGATGAGGAGGCGGACGAGTATGTGGTGGAAGGACCGCGCATTGAAAAGATGCTTTCCTACACCAATCTGGAATCCGAGAAAGGCTTTAAATTCTTTCAGGATTTTATGCGCAAGCAAGGTGTTTTGGAGCAGCTTGAGGCGCTTGGCATAGAGGAGGGCAGCACTGTAAGGATGTACGGACTGTCCTTTGATTACTACAAGTGATCGGATAAAGTCTGATCACGGGAATGTTTAGCAGACCCGGAAACAGAGAAGGAGATTTTGATATATGGAATTGACAAGCAAGCAGCGGGCACATTTAAAAAGTCTGGCGAACGGCATAGACCCCATTTTTCAGGTGGGTAAATCCAGCCTCACGCCGGAATTTACAGCATCCATCGCCGACGCGTTCA
>CARQVR010000083.1 GCA_949051815.1 uncultured Lachnospiraceae bacterium | reverse complement strand
ATATCTCATAGACCACCTGCCATACCTAATAGCTTATACTAAATTAATATCACTCAAATTCAATCGTCGCCGGAGGCTTCGGGCTCATATCGTAGCAAACCCGGTTCACATTCCCGACCTCTGCCAGAATCCGCTGCGTAATCTTCTCCAACACATCCCAGTCAACCTTCTCGACGGACGCTGTCATTGCGTCGATGGTATTGATGGCACGGATAATCACCATATACTCAAATACCCGCGCATTATTTTTCATTCCCACAGACTTAAAGTCCGGAACGACTGTGAAGTACTGCCACACCTTCTTATCAAGCCCTGCCCTGGCAAATTCCTCCCGCAGAATCGCATCCGACTCTCTGACCGCCTCCAGTCTGTCTCTGGTGATCGCTCCCAGGCACCTCACTCCCAGTCCGGGTCCCGGGAACGGCTGTCTGTATACCATGTCATGAGGCAGTCCCAGTTCCACGCCGCAGGCACGCACCTCGTCCTTGAAAAGCTGCTTTAACGGCTCCACAAGCTCGAACTTCAAATCCTCCGGCAAACCGCCTACGTTGTGGTGAGACTTCACCATCTTCGCGGTCTTCGTGCCGCTCTCGATGATATCCGGGTAAATGGTTCCCTGTCCAAGGAAATCGATTCCTTCCAGTTTCCTTGCTTCTTCCTCAAACACACGGATAAATTCACCGCCGATAATTTTTCTCTTCTGCTCCGGATCCGCCACATTTTCCAGCTTGCCAAGGAACCGTTCGGACGCGTCCACATAGATTAAATTCGCGTGAAGCTCATCGCGGAACACCTTCACGACGCTTTCGGATTCGTTCTTTCTCATCAAACCGTGATTTACATGTACGCACACAAGCTGCTGTCCGATCGCTTTGATCAGCATCGCCGCAACCACGGACGAGTCCACACCGCCCGACAGCGCAAGAAGCACCTTGCGGTCGCCAACCTGCTGTCTGATCAGCTCCACCTGGTCTTCAATGAAATTCTTCATGTTCCAGTTTGCCTCTGCGCCACACTCCTCGAAAACAAACTTTTTCAGTGTCTCCATATCAGGAAGTTCCGAAAGCTGCGTCTTACATTTCGACTGGGGATAATCTACGGAAATCATTGGAATGCCCATATCATAAATTTCCGGTCTGACCTCCACTTCCTTCCCGTCGACCACGCGGTTTTCACCGCCGTTTAGCACGATTCCCTTTACGTTCTTCAACGCGTTCAGCTCATCCACGGTGATATCATGGGGATGTATCTCGCTGTATACGCCGAGATCACGAATCCCGCGGGCAAGCACGGTATTACTGGTACTGCCCATATCCAATATAACAATCAAGTCCTGTTTCATAGGGTAAAGCCTCCTTATCCTTCTCTCTTATGTCCGTTGTCCTGCTGCCTGCACATATGCAATATGCTGCCGCCACTTAATTATATAGTAATCTTCTCAGGAAAAGCAATGAAATTCTTATCTTCTTCGCTGTCCTATCAGATTGCATCGCAGCTTATGCCATGTGCCGCTTCTCTATTTACGCAGTATCTTATCCATGGCCTTCCCTCTGGCAAGCTCGTCAACCAGTTTGTCCAGGTAACGGATCTCCTGCATCAGAGGCTCTTCGATATCTTCCACCCTGACGCCGCAAACCACGCCTTTAATCAGCCGCCTGTTTTCATTCAGCTCAGGAGCATCCCGAAAGAAATCCCCGTAAGGCACTGTCCTTTCCAGCATTCCCTCCAATTCCGTCTGGCTGTACCCTGTGAGCCAGCGGATCACCTCGTCAACCTCCTGCCTTGTCCGCCCCTTTCTCTCTGCCTTATTGACAAGCAAGTGATAAACTTTTGAAAAATCCATCTGATATATCTTCTCATTTCCCATAAAACACACCTCATCCCAGCCCCGCAACTGGCTCTCTCAAATAACTTTTTCAAGCTCGTTTTCAATAAACCAATTCGCAATCTCAAAGGCTCTTACCCTTCTTTTTGCCAATGTAATCTGTGACTTATAGCGCTCTGCATTTTCTTTGGCTTCAAATGTCTTTATTGTTTCCCTCAATTTATGCAACGTGGAATCAATCTGCCTTTTGGCCTCGGTTAAATCCTCTCTCGAAAATTCCATCTTTCTGAATCACCTCGCTTGTCCATATTTATTTTGCTTAAATGTTCCTTATATGCTCCTGTCCCAACGCATTTAAAGGCTGCTCCTGTTCCGTCTGTTCATCATTAGAAACCGGTTCTGTTTATCTTAATAATGATAGTATACTATAGTTGCTGCCATTTACCATAGTCACTTAATGAACTGGACGTTATTCTTTCAGTGTTTGACGGTTTCTTTTTTATTATCAAAAAATATTGAAGAAAAAAAAGAAAAACGCTATAATATCCACGGGCTATCCTGTATTGACAGCTTCCCCGAAGCAAACAGGCGGGGCGGCGGCGCTGTACCCTTTTTCCGCAGCGCTGATCATGGATCGCCGTATGCTCTGACATGGAGGAACCTATGAGAAAGAAAATCAACGCCATTTTTATCACTGCCATATTGGCTGCGTCGCTGTCCGGATGTGCCGGCTCAGACATAGAAAGCAAGATTACCGATGACGATACGGAACTGCGAAATAGTACTGAGGACACAGGCGAAACAGAGCTCCTGTCTGATAATGGGGATGTCGAACTGACCGTCTGGGGCGCCGAAGAAGACGAAGCGCTGTTAACCAGAATTATTGAAGACTTCCAGACGGAATACAAAGGGCAGGCCAATTTCCATATTACATTTACAGCCCAGAGCGAATCTAACTGTAAAGATGTATTAATGGGGGATCTGGAAGCAGGCGCGGACGTCTTTGCTTTTGCGGATGACCAGCTAAATACACTCGTAGCTGCCGGTGCGCTGGAGCCGGTCGAAAATGCAGACCGCATCAAATCCGAAAATCTGCCCGGCGCTGTGGAGGCCGCTTCTGTGGGAAATACACTCTACGCCTATCCTTTAACGGCTGACAACGGCTATTTTCTATATTACAACAAACAGTTTTTCAATCAGGAAGATATTAAAAGCTTTGACCGTATGCTGCAGATTGCAGAAGAAAATGGAAAGAAAATTACCATGGACTGGTCTTCCGCATGGTATGTCTATTCCTTTTTCGGCAACACCGGTCTGGAAGTCGGACTAAACAGTGACGGCATCACCAACTTCTGCACTTGGAATCAGACAGAAGGCGATATCAAAGGTGAAGACGTGGCCAATGCCATGCTCGCCATTGCGGAAAGCCCAGCCTTCCTCAACACGGTAGAAGAAGGTTTCCTCGAAGGCGTTCAGGACGGTTCCGTGATCGCCGGTGTCAGCGGCGTATGGAACGCAGTCGCTATGGAAGAAGCATGGGGCGCAGACTATGGCGCTTCCAAGCTCCCCACCTACACCTGCGCGGAGAGACAGATCCAGATGGCATCTTTTTCCGGCTATAAGCTGATCGGCGTCAACGCTTACTCTGAGCATTATACATGGGCTGTCCGGCTGGCTGAATGGATTTCCAATGAAAAAAACCAGCAGCTCCGCTTTGAAATGCGAGGACAGGGACCGGCCAACACAAAAGCCGCCGCATCTGCCGACGTGCAGAACTCCCCCGCCATCACCGCCTTGCTTGAACAGTCAGAGTTTTCCTGCCTGCAGCGCATTGGCGGTAATTTCTGGGATCCCGTCTCGGCATTTGCCTTAAATATGGCCGCCGGAAACCCGGAAGAAAAGGGTCTGCAAGAGCAGCTCGATTCCATGGTCGAGGGAATAACCGCGCCGTAAAAGCACAGACATCTTTTGGAGGTTACAGGCATTATGAAGAAAAAATTAAACATCAAGTACCGCTTAATACTGCCCATTGCCCTGCTTGGCATAGTAGCGATCATATCAAATCTGCTGGCAGTCACCAATATTAGAAATGTCAACGACAATGCCGCAAATATTGCAGATAACTATATGGCGGGAAAAACCCATCTGGCCCGGATTCACCAGTCCGTCATGAATATACATAAAATGGCGCTGTCGCATATTGTGGCTACCGACTATAACACCATGATTACCCTCGTCAACGACATAAAAGATGCAGAAGCGGAACTGGACGGCATGATGGCGGATTATGAAATCTATATCAGCGATGACGACAGGGAGACCTACAACGCGCTGCTTGCCGATTATGATTCTTTGAAGCATTCTCTCGTTTTTCTCGTGTGCGCCAGCGCAGCAAGCAAAACACAGGATGCCTACGCCTTTGCCAACGGTGATGTGGCCGACTGCAACACCGCTGTGGAAAACGGCATCCGCATTTTAGACGAATCCATCAGTACGAGAACCGAGCAGGCCAGAACGCAGCTTGCCTCCGTCTATCTGAGTTCCATGGTTACAAACGGGGCATCCACCCTTGCCTGCATTATCCTTGTCCTGATTACTGTATCTCTCATTTTAAGGTCTGTAGTCAGACCCATAGCGAATGTTCTCGATACGCTTCAGGCATGCTCCGGACGCATCAGCGGCGTTGTGGAGGAAGTTTTATACCGCACGCAGACTTCCAGCAAAAACGCGACCGATTTATCCGCCCTTGCCGAAGAACTGTCGGCAACCATTCAGGAAGTGTCAGACAGCGCTTCCCACATCAACCAGAACGCCAAAAATGTGCAGTCAGATTCCGAAAACATGGCTGACGAGTGCGAAAAAATCACTTCCTACTGCGGCGAAATGAATACGCGGGCTGCGGAAATGGGACGTTCCGCACAGAAAACTCTGGATAACACCAATGCCAAAGTCAGAGAAATTCTGGATGTCTTAAATGAATCAATCGAGGGAAGCCACAGTGTCGACCAGGTAAATCTCCTTACGCACGATATTCTGGAGATCGCTTCCAAGACTAATCTGATTGCCTTAAACGCCGCCGTGGAAGCGGCACGGGCAGGAGAGGCCGGCAGAGGCTTTGCGGTAGTGGCAGATGAAATCCGCCAGCTTGCGGCTTCCAGCAGCGAAACGGCTAACCACATTCAGGAAGTCAACAATACCGTGACTCACGCCGTCTACAACCTCTCCGAGAACGCGCAAAATCTGGTCAATTACATAGAGGAATCCATTCTAAAGGAATTTCTCTCTTTCGTCGCTTCCGGACAGCAATATCAGGAGGACGCCGCCTATATCAGAGAAACCATGGATTCGTTTAATACAAGTACCCGCGTCCTGAAAAGCTCCATGGCTGAAATCGTTGACGCCATAGAGACCATCACAACGGCCATTGATGAGGGTGCCGCCGGCATTTCCGGCGTCGCCGACAGCACGCAGCGCCTGGTAACCGATATGACAGAGATTACCAAGCGCATGGACACGAACCACAAAGTGGCATCCGAGTTGGAGAAGGAAACCGTGACCTTTGCCAATCTATGATTGGCAAAGGGAATCATGGATGTAAAACGCCAGTCCTGCATTACATGCTAACCGGCGTTTTCCTTTTCCTTCCTGTATAAGTCGAAAAAGCAGCTATTATTTTCCAACAATTCATCAAAAGTCCCATTGCCGACAATTCTTCCATTTTTAAATACAACGATGCGGTCAAATTCTCTAATGGAAGTCAGGTGATGGGCAACCGCAATCACGGCAGCCTGATTGATCTGTTCTAAAACATTTTTCATAACGATACTCTCGGTCACATTGTCCAGTGCCGATGTCACTTCATCCAAAATAACTATTTCGGGAGTTTCAAACCAAAGCCGCGCCAAAGCCAGCCGCTGCTTTTCACCGCCGGATAAGCAGGCGCCTTTCTCGCCGATTCTCGTTTCCACTCCATTCCCGGATGCTGCAAGCAATGACAGCAGCCTCGTTTTTTCAAGACATACCTGAATACCGGCTTCTGAAATTTCATTGTCAAACGCCAGATTTTCTTTGATCGTCCCATCAAAAACGGGCACATCCTGCGACAAATAGGATACTTTTTTATACAGTGATTCCAGTGAAATATTTCTGAGTGGTTCGTCGTCAAAAAAAATATTCCCCTTATCATATTTGAGCAGTCCCGTCAATATTTTGGCTAATGTGGATTTCCCCGAACCGGATTCACCGACAAATGCTATTTTTTCTCCCTTCTTAATTGTCAGGCTGACAGATTTAAGCACTTCTTTGTTTTCATAAGAAAATGATAAGTCCTCAATATGAATTTCGTTTAAAAGTGCGGTGAACTCTTTGCCTTCCTCAAGCTGTGTATCTTCTTTCAGATTTAACAGCTCCGCAAATTGCAGCCAGGCCGTTTTATTCAGTCTGTACTGCACATAAATGACGTTAAAAATCGCAATAGGAGTATACGCATTATCAATCAATGTGATCAAAGCGACTACAGAGCCAACAGATAAATGGCCGCTTCTCCACGCATATACCAGAATCCCAATATCTAAACCAGCAACCAGCAATGCAAATATTGTAAAAAACGCTTCATGTATCATGGTCATTTTTACTTTTGACGATACAATAACACGCTTGGCTCCCAACGCTCTTTTTACTTCCTTCGGAAATTGACTTTTCATACGAAAAAGCGGCATCTCCACAAAACCGCGCACGAGAAAATGATTTAATTCTTCCTCGTTGGTCAGTATCTTTTCCTTAATCTGATACAAACCTTTCAGCAGCAGATTTGTCGTCAAGAACACGACAGCGTAGCCCGCCAGAAGAAAATAAGTAATGGTTTTGTCTATTTTCCAGATAAAGTACAAGCTAAAAAGAATTGTTGGAAATAAATTCCTGACAACACAGAACCAAAAATCATAGAGAACGGCTTTTCCTGCATGCGCCCCGTTTTCAATTCGCTGTAACAGCTTTCCGGTTCCCAGCGTTTGATAGGCAGCGTAATCCATTCTGCCTATTTTTCGCAGCGCCAGCACCTTGAAATCCAGGTAAATTTCATTTGCCAGTTTTGCAGACGGATATTCGTCTAAATAGTTCATTCCGTAATGGACAAAAAGAACGGCACCATAAAACAAAATTCCATAAACCGTTATTGTCCTGTCTGTCAGTCCGTCTACAATCTTTTGAAAATAGTCAGCCTTGTAGTTTGACATAAAAGCATTGAATAAGCCTGTTAACAGATAGATAATTACCCACTTTCTGTTGTTTTTCAAAATCTCTTTCATATAGCGCATAACATCTGTTGCTCCGTTTACCGCTCTGATTATTCACTATTTGCGGTCTGAAATTCATACTTTGTTCCATGTGAAAATAACAGTCCATCTGTTAATTCTACACATAAAATTATAGTGTTTTCATCATCAAAGTTATTATGTCCGTTATCAATCCATTCTGCAAAAGCTTTTTTCAGTTTATCAGCAATTTCAACATTTTCTTTTTTCCCAAAATAACCCAGATTGACACCCTTTCCATGCGCCGTAAACCAATCGCCCGCAATCGCAACTGTAGAATTCTTTTCAATATGTTTCATTTTATTTGAAAGAGCATATGTAATGATATAAAATGCGCCATTCTCATAATATGCATTTACATATCGCACAAATGGCATATCATTGTCTACTGTTGACAGCGCTATAATCGTATCTTTTCCAAAACGCTCAATCATTATTTTTTCGGCTTCCTGATCCCATCTGCTCATAAGCCACCTCCACAGATACTAATATACTTCTTTCAACTTCTGATTTGTAGATATGATTATATCACTTCCGTTCTCCATTTACTACAAAAACAGAAACAAATACACGCTCATTTTTAAATGTACTTTCGCTCTCAAATGATTTCAATCCCACAAGTAATGATTCCGTCAGCCTTTTACCCCGGAGTCTTTGTAATCCAGAAATATACATCCACGCCCCATGTATCATCCAGATTGGATGTATAGGCTCCCTGTACGGCTTCTGCCAGCCCTTCCACATCCGTATAATATCCTATGGGCGTAGCGGTAATATTTGCCCCTTCCATGTCCTTGAAATAGAATCTGAGCTGGCCGCCGTTTAGCAGATACAGTTCGCCGGTCTTTACATCCGTGATGGTCTGTTCGTCATCTCTGGTGTAATTTCCCCGGACACTCTGCGCCACGAATCCGCCATCTTCGTCATAGGTATAGGTGGGAAACAGCAGTGCGGAGTCGGAAAGGTAATCCAGCATGGTTAATGCCGCATCATTATGATACATATCCACATTCCATTCTTCCGTGCCGTCCCTGCCAATGCGCACAGAAATGGCATTCGCCAGAATTTCACTTTCATACGCATCTGCGCCTTCCGCCACATCCATGCCATCATTACCCCCAGCCTGCACAGATTTATTTTCTTCGTCTGCATCCTCCGGGTTGATATCTTCCGTATCTATACTTCCCCCGTTTACCACTTCCGCAGGCGGCTCCCCGAGATCTGCTGTGTCTGCCCCGCAGCCGGAAAGCACTGTCAGGCCAAAGGTAATTGCTACAGTCAGAATAATCAGTTTGTTCTTTTTCATGTTCGTTGTCTCCTCTTCCTTTTTAATCTGGATTTTCTGTTATCAGAGTTACTATACTCACCTGCTTTAATCTCGCAGAAAAAGCCCACGCAAACAGAAAGAATAATACCGGTATAACCACAAGCGGCAGGAATGTCCCCATCACACTGAAACCCGAATGGAAATCCCCGATTCCGAATGACCGGAACACCTCCCCGATCATCCGGTCAGCAGTCAGGGCAGAAAGCAGAATCCCTGCTGCCGTCCCTGCCGCTGCCACAGTCAGAAAGCGCAAGGCGAAAGACCGTCTCAGCCTCACCGTGGATAACCCCATACTTTTATAGACAGCCATGTTTCCCGTCTCCGCCTGCAGCATCTTTCCGGAAATGAGCGCCACCGATACAAGAATAAACATTGCAGCGATCATATAAAGCGCCAAAATCAGAATGTGCATCAAAAAGACGATTCCGTTAAGCCCTGACCAACTGTTGGTATGAACATCAACCCCACGGTAATGCTCCTGTAAATAACCCATTACAAAGTCCCGCATATTCCCATTTTCCAAAATGTAGTGGTAACACCAGATAAAACCGGTAATATCGCCTATTTTGGAATAGCCCTCCATGCTCATGCCGATGTTGCTTCCCATACCGTTTGCACACTGGTAGATCCCGGACACCCGATAATCCCCGCTGCGTCCATTTGCTGCCACCTTCACGGTATCCCCTATGGAAAGCTGTAATTCATTCGCCACGGTATCCGTGATCAGGATGCCGTCCCCATCACAGACACGCCCGCTTAAGATATGGAACCAGTCTGTGTCATTCAACACATTCGCCTCATATTCCTGCCCGTTTACCGTGACACTCTCCATGGCCAGTTCATACCTTTCCAGGATTGGAGAATACCATTCTATGACCCGTTCAATCTCGTCCATCGGCACATCCCGGTTAAAGGGCTGTACCCCCAGATCATGATCCGCCACGCTGAAAGCATTCATCAGCCCCTCCCCGTTTGTCCCAAGCCATGTTCCCATCCGCCCGATCACCGCCAGAAAAACTGCCAGAAAAGCAGCTATCAGAAACAGCGCAATATAATTCTTCTTTTCAAACCTTAATTCCCGCAGGGCAATATCCCATTCCAGAAACCGCTGGCGGATTGCCGTCCGCACTTTTTTTCTCTCTGCCGTTTCCCGAATGCTCTCCATGGGTGCAACCGTCAGTATCTTTCCCGTCCGCAGAACCATGAAAACCGCAAATACCAGAACAAACGCCATAAACAGTAAAAAGCAGAACAGAAGCGGCAGCTTTACGAAAACCAGCATTCCCGTGGAGGTGACCAGCCCCCTTGCCAGAAAAGCGGCAATCTTCTCCGCAAACAAAAGCCCAAAGAGCATCCCTGTCAGGATTACGCCCCCATAAAGCAAAAAATATACATTCCGGATTTCCCCTCCGGTCATCCCCAAAGTTTTTAAGACCGCCATGTCCTTTTTATCCTGTTCCACCACTGCGGATAAACTGTGCCCTGTCACGATCATGCAGACCAGAAATAAAACTGTAGAAAAGGCAATCAGAAATCCGGCAAGAATATCCTGCAATAAGAGCATATAATTCAAAATGGACTCCCGCTGATAGCTAAATTCCGTATAAAGGGATACATTCGTACCTTCCTGTATTGCCTTGTGGAAATCCAGCGCCAAAAGCGGACTTCCCTGGCTTTGAAAAATATGCAGCATAGCGCCTTCCCGCCCCAGTACATCCACTTCCGCTGCGGTACTGACAATTTCCTGCATGGCGGTATAATCCTCCCTGCTTACCAGAAAGCTTTTCATGTCAATCATGGAGCTTCCCATAAATCCGTCCGCAAAGTATCCTGCCACGGTCAGGCTGTAAATACCCTCCTTGCGGGATAATTCAAACTGAATGGCATCCCCGGTCTCCACATCAAAAGCAGACTTCATGGCCGGGGAAATGTAAACAGTTCCCAGGACAATTTCCGTGCCAGCGCCCCTGGAAGTTCCTGCGCCATGGACAGGCAGCTCATTCCCGTACTCATCAATGAAACGGTAAGGAACCGAATCGTCCGGACAGAGAAGCTGCCCCTCATTATCAGAGTAACGGCCGTTTACCTCATAGCCGGAAAAGATAAGCGGCTGGTATGTCACCCGTTCCACATCCGAAATATTTTCGATTTCCCCCGCCAGACCTTCCCTGCCCCCGTTTACCCATACGGTAAGATCTCCAAATCCCAGACGTTCCATCTCCGCCTTTACGGACTGCCTGCCGCTGACATACAGCGTCAGGGAGGAAAACAGACACATGGAAAGGACACCCACCAGCAAAAAAATTCCACAAATACTTCCCTTTTGCTTTCTCCATGCTGCCCACAGCAGCATTTGACACTTTTTCATATATACTCTGCTCCTTGCCTGCCCTACCATCGAAAACCCTCCAGCCAGGATGCAAGTTTCTGTTCTCTATCCCTGTCCTTTCCCCGATAAGGACTTAACTCCAGTTCCCCCACAATGCTGCCGTCCTCCAGATACAGAATGCGGTTTCCGCGCAGGGCGGCCTCCCTGTCATGGGTCACCAGCAGAATGGACTGCCCCCGCACATAAAGCGATGTCAGAAGATCCAGAACTTCTTCTGTATTTGCCTTGTTCAAAGCTCCTGTCGGTTCGTCCGCAAACAGGATCCCGGGGGCTGCAATAACAGCCCTTGCCACAGCCGCCCGCTGCGCCTCCCCGCCGGAAACCTGTGCAGGCAGTCTGTCTTTCGCCTTTTCCAGACCCATTTGACGGATTAAGACATCCGTTTTCTCCCAAATCTCCTTTTCGGACATAGAACCACAAATCAAACCTGCCATGCGTATATTTTCTTCTAACGTCAGACTGCTGACTAAATGGGACCGTTGAAACACAAACCCAAAATCCTCCGCCCTGAGACGGGTCAGCTCCTTTTCCGACGCATGTGCAATATCAATCATTTCACCGGAAGACGACTTTCTCTTATAAAAAATCTGCCCCCCGCTTAACCGGTCCATTCCGCTGACTGCATAAAGAAAGGTGGACTTGCCGGAACCAGAGGAACCCATGATGACCGCAAAGTCGCCCCTGTACAGTTCCAGACTGATTCCGTGCAATACGGTTGTTTCCCCATAAGTTTTTACCATATTTGTTCCCTGAAAAATTATCTCTCTCATCTTTCTACTGTCTCGCTTTCAAGTTTAGCAATCATATAGTCCAGACAGGCAAGCTGCTCTTTCCCCTTTTTCAATTCCTCACTTTTTTCCCTGCGGAAACGGCATATCAGCCCGCACTGCCCCTGTATGTTGCCTGTCTCCTGATAACACCGGTATTGCTCCAGTATCGCAGGGTCCGCGCCTTCTTCTGTTAATCTCTGATAAATCGTTGTTTTTTCCTGCATACCTGCTCTCCATGATTTCACTTCGCGGAACCACCAGTCTATGCGGAGAATGCCCGTACTTTGGGCATTCTCTGGCGTGAGCTTTAGAACTTCTTTTCACCCTGCTCTTGTAAAATAACAAAAAGCTATA
>CARQVR010000082.1 GCA_949051815.1 uncultured Lachnospiraceae bacterium | reverse complement strand
CAGTATGCGTTCAGCGCGGCAAAAGCCTTATCCACATCCGCGTCGGTCTGATATCTGGCAAGCATTGCTTCGGCGGGTTTTTTGTTGATGACGCCGTGCGCTTCCCATTTCTGATCTTCCGGATTTTCTATGTAGCCAAGAACAAATACAAAAGTTTTGCGCTCGCCGGGCTTTAAGGTCAGATTGATCTGATGGGAGGCAATGGGAGACCAGCCGTGCGCCACGGAGTTTGTCGCCTGTCCTTTTTCCACGACCTCGGGATTTGCCGCGCTGCGGTATGCCCCCAGAAATGCGTCGCGGCTTGTGTCAAAGCCGTCTACGGATGTATTTACGGCGTACACCGCATAGTGGTTTCTTCTCTCGCGGTACTCTGTTTTGTGATAAATGGCGGAACCGGCTATCTCCACTTCGCCGGTGCTTAAGTTGCGCTGGAAATTCCGGGAATCGTCGTCCGCATTCCAGAGACACCATTCGACATAAGAAAAGAGAGAAACGGTTTTTTCGCCGTCGCTTTGGTTGGTCAGCGTTACCTGACTGACTTCGCAGTTGTCATCCATGGGAACGAAGGTGAGGACAGAAGCTTCCAGTTTGTTTTTCGTACCTTTGAAACGGCTGTAGCCGATGCCGTGGCGGCATTCGTAGCTGTCGAGCTCTGTCTGGGCCGGTTTCCAGCCGGGATTCCAGACCGCGCCGCCTTCTCTGATATAGAAGTATTTGCCGTTGATATCGTTAGGCACGTCGTTGTAGCGGTATCGCGTCATGCGAAGAAGCTTTGCGTCTTTATAAAAAGTGTAACCGCCGCAGGTGTTGGAGATCAGTGAAAAAAATTCCTTACACCCCAAGTAGTTGATCCAGGGCAGAGGCGTCCTGGGTGTGGTGATGACGTACTCTCGGTTTTCGTCATCAAAATAACCAAATTTCATAGCTCCATTCTCCTTTTCGTGTGAGTTGTGTCCGGTTAGGTGTAAATGTCCTGAAACGGAGCAGGGTAAACGATTAAGTAAAGCTGTCTCCGATCGGTTAAGAAAATTATACAGAAGAAATAGAAAAAATGCAATAACTATATATTTCCCACGAAAAATCAATAAATTCCGAAAGGCGTTGCATTACTTGGAGCGGTATTGTACAATGGAAATACGAAAACGATTAAGCGATATGCGACACATAAGTACGGGTTGTTTTGTGGGTGGAGAGGACTAAAATATGGTATCTATGAAGGATATTTCAGCGGTCTGCGGCGTCTCGGTGGCGACGGTCAGCAAGGCGCTTAACGACCAGAGCGATATTGGGCAGGAGACGAAGAAACGGATTCGCCAGGTGGCGGAGGAGATGGGCTACTTTCCCAATACGGCGGCGAAGATGTTGAAAACGAACCGCAGTTATAATATCGGGGTTTTGTTTAACCATGAGGATTACAGCGGCCTGACCCACGATTACTATGCTTTCGTGCTGGACAGCCTCAAACGCACGGTGGAGGAGAAGGGGTATGATCTTACCTTTGTCAATACACGCAAAGGCCGTGCCGGGGCGACGAGCTATCTGGAGCATTGCAAATCCAGGGGATTTGACGGTGTTGCGATTGTCTGTACGGACTTTTATTCACCGGAGATTTTGCAGCTTGTGAGGGGTGGCATTCCTATTGTCACACTGGATCATCTTTTTAACAATGTCTGTGCGGTTATGTCTAACAACGTGCAGGGAATGCAGGATCTGCTCACCTATATTTATAAGAACGGGCACCGCAGGGTAGCCTATATCCACGGGGCGGATTCCGCCGTTACACAGAGCAGACTGTCTTCCTTTTACCGGACGGCAGCGCAGCTCGGACTGACCATACCGGATGAATATATCCGCATGTCTCCCTATCGCGACACCAGAGGCGCGCATGAGGCGACGATGAAGCTGCTTGATCTGGGCAAGCCGCCCACCTGTATTCTCTATCCGGATGATTTTTCCGCGTTTGGCGGGTTTAACGCTATTCAGGAGCGGGGACTTCGGATTCCCGACGATATTTCGATTGCGGGCTATGACGGTATCCGTATCGCAAGGCATATCGAACCGACGCTGACCACGCTCAGGCAGGACACGGAGGAGCTGGGGAAAATGGTTGGAGAGAAACTGCTCAGCCTGATTGAGCATCCCAAAACGACGCTGGTGGAGACGCTTGTGGTGGAGGGACATGTGTTTGAGGGAAATACCGTGGCTGACGTAAACGCTAATTCTGAAGGTGTCCCGTCATAGGAAGCAGGTAATTGCGAAACTCATCAAATCGTGACTTTTTTGTGCAAGTTCAACAATCTTAATAGAGTTTCGCAATTACCTATCATAGAACGGAATGAAAGGAGAAGTATGTCATCACCGATTTTATTTGACCAAAGCAGATTAAAGGCATATGATGGTCTTATGAGACTTTGTGAGTTTGCTGGGAAATCCGGGGAGTGGCAGCAGGCGTTATGGAGCGAACTTCTGACGAACAGAGAGCTGTATGCCGCCTTCGTCTACTATCTGGAGAATCACGGACTGCCGGATGTGCCGAGGTGCGGAGCGTATTCTCTGACAGACTGTTATGTGTGGCAGATGGGGCAGGATAATCTGCGCAGGGATACCGGGAAAAATACCGCAAGCTGTAATAAAGAAGATATGGTGCTCAGGTCGTTCATGATGATGGCGGATATGTGCAGACACCCGGAAGAATACGCGAAAAAGCTGGGTGACTGGAAGGGTATGGACCAGACCATGTAAGGCACGGAGAAAGAACAGAGGAAAAAGGAAGGAAGCATGGATCGGACGGAATTTATAGACAGACTGCAAAGAGCGCTGGCAAGCGGCGTGAACAGTTCACGGGTGGCGGAGAACGTGCAGTATTATCGGGATTATATTGACGTGGAGATCAGAAAGGGAAGAAGCGAGGAGGAGGTGCTTGCCAGTCTTGGCGATCCGCGGCTTCTCGCGAAAAGTATCATTGAGGCGAACAAGCGGGCCGGTGTCAGCGAGGGGACGAACCGGACTTACGATGAAGAACGGGAAGAGAGTTATGTTGAAAGATGGCGAAACGCAGTGAGACAGAACGCCATGCGCGTTCCCGCCTGGCTGATTCTGCTGATTGCGGTAGTGGTTTTTCTGTTGATTATCGGTCTGGCTTTTTCTATGATCTCTTTTCTTGCGCCGATTATCATTCCGGTGCTGCTCGTGCTGCTTGTCGTAAATTATTTTAAGGGGCGGAAATGACAACAGGCCGTTTACTTGGGATAAACGGCCTGTTGAGGGGAGTATAAATAATTAATATAAGGGTCTGTAGGCGGAGAATGAAGGGGTATCTCCGTCTACGTTCTTATTATATTACATCTGAGAAAAAATGCAAGGAAAAATAGTACCAAAGTACCAACGAAAGTTTTGGTGAGTTTGAATAAAAAAAATAGTACTAAAGACCTATGTATGGCCTGCATAACTTCTTTTGGAATCTCCCATACTATTTTTGTAACATGAAACCAATCAGGAGGTATGGAAGATGTCTAAGAATGATTTTAACCAGAACAGCCAGCAGAATGAGAAGCAGCAGGACAAGAACAGCCAGAACAACTCTAAGAACAGCACAAACAACAGCAGCAAGAACAGTTCCGGCAGCAACGCGAACAACAGCAAGAACAACTACTAAGAAGGATCGGATTTGAGGGGACGCGTCGGGCGTCCCCTTTTTCCGCGCATAAGCAGAGTCAGAAAGCGTTACAGACAGACCGCATGCCTGCATGGGGGACAGTCAGTGACGCTTTATGACGAGCAACGCGAATGAGAAATGCGGAGCATTTCGAATCTGCTTATGCGGAGTAAAGAGTCAGAAAGCGTTACAGACAGACCGCATGCCTGCATGGGGGACAGCCAGAAAGCGAAACCGGGAGAAAACTGTGTTGACAGGCATTTGCTTACAGCATAAAATGTAGCTATGGAAAAAACAGAGTATATCGTGCCATGCCATTTTGGCTTAGAGGCAGTATTGAAAAGAGAAATAACAGATCTCGGTCTGGAAATCACCTGCGTGGAGGACGGCAGAGTCACCTTTGCCGGCGACAGGCAGGATTTGTGCCGCGCTAATATTTTTCTGCGCAGCGCGCAGAGAGTGCTGATTAAGATGGGAAGTTTTCATGCGGAAACGTTCGAGGAGCTTTTTCAGGGGACGAAGGCGCTGCCGTGGGAGAAGTATATTCCCGAAGACGGAAAATTCCGGGTGGCGAAGGCGGCCAGCGTGAAGAGTAAGCTCTTTAGCCCTTCCGATATTCAGTCGATCATGAAAAAAGCGATGGTAGAGCGAATGAAAGGCGTTTACCACATCGACTGGTTTGCGGAGAACGGGGCGGACTATCCGGTCAGAGTCTTTATTAAGAAGGACGAGGTGACGGTGGGACTTGACACTTCGGGAGAATCCTTACATAAACGGGGCTACAGAAAGCTGACGGCGAAAGCGCCCATTGCGGAGAATCTGGCAGCGGCGCTTCTGATGCTGACGCCTTGGCGGGGAGACCGGATTCTTGTGGATCCCTTTTGCGGAAGCGGGACGATTCCCATTGAGGCAGCGATGATGGCGGCCCATATTGCGCCCGGCAAGAGCAGGCATTTCACGGCGCAGGACTGGCCTCATGTGTTTCCGGATTCACTCTGGAAAAAGGCAAGGGAAGAGGCGGAGTCCATGGAGACGCCGGATGTGGAAACGCAGATTCAGGGTTATGACATAGATGAGGAGATGGTATCCATCGCCAGAGCGAATGCCAGACTTGCAGGGGTGGAGCATCTGATTCACTTCCAGCAAAGAGACGTGGCGCAGCTTTCCCATGCGAAAAAATACGGGTTTATCCTGACGAATCCGCCTTACGGGGAACGGCTTTCGGAGAAGGAAGCGCTTCACGCCCTGTACCGGACGCTGGGAGAGCGCTATCAGGCGCTGGACGCGTGGTCCATGTATGTGATTACTTCCTACGAGCAGGCGGAAAACGCGATTGGCAGGAAGGCTGATAAGAACAGAAAGCTGTATAACGGAATGATAAAAACCTATTTCTATCAATATATGGGGCCTAAGCCCACCGGGAGCAAAAGGTAAGCCATGCAGCAGAATAGTTTGATGAAAAGTACGTTGGTATATTGTGCTTTGTTTGTAGCGGCGGCCATGAGCGTCATGCTGTACTATGCGGCCACAAAAACCGTGGGCGTGGCGGATCTGGCGCAGGATGAGGTGGTCCGTCCCTCTGTGCAGAAGGAGGAGGGCGCGGCGGCCGTTCCCACAAAGGAGAATGAAATTGTCATCAACCGGTCCGCCCGGAATACCAGCTATTTTTGTATTCCGATGCCGGAAAGCGTGAAGGCGGAGGAAGTGGTTTTAGAAAATCACTATATGGACAAGGAACTCTGGGTGAGCATCAGTACGGAGCAGACGAAAAATTACGAGGCGTTTTACCGGACGGGCAGCGTATACGGGAACTGTGAGAGCGTGACAGACGGCCGGTTCGAGGCGGAGGAGGACAGAGTCTGCCTGCGGTTTGCACTGGACGGCGTTTATGAGTACCGCAGTATTTTTGAGAATCACACGCTCTATGTGGAGTTCGTGCCCTCGAAAGAGGTGTATGAGAAGATCATCGTGATAGATCCCGCTTACGGGGGCGATGAGCACGGCGTTACGGCGGATGGCATTCTTTCTAAGAATATAACGCTCGACATCGCGAAGGCGTTAAAGGCTATGTTTGACGAGAGTGATATCAAGGTCTACTATACGAGGATGGATGACAGCAATCCTGCGGCCGCGGATCGGGCGGAACTTGCAGCGGCGACGAAGGCGGATATGATGATCCGCATAGAGGTGAACGGCGACGAGAACAGTAAACTCTACGGCACATCGGCGGTCTATAACAGCAAATTTTTTATCCCCGGTTTCGGCAATGTGGAGCTGGCCGATCTTCTGGAACGCGAGGTAGTCACCTCCATCAGCGGCAAGGCCTGCGGTCTGATTGAGTCGGCGGAAGAGGATCTGGTCATGAACAGCGCGACGGTTCCGGCGGCGGCTATCCGTGTGGGGTATCTTACGAACAGTCAGGAGGCGATCCTGCTGCAACGCGAGGATTATATCAAGCGCATTGCAGAAGGGATTTATAATGCGGTTATGAAGGCATACGGGCAGCGCGAAGAGTGATGAAGAAACGGAAATGTTCTATATATACAGCGGGGAGCGGAAGGGTATGTTCGATATTATTTTTGCCACGGGAAATGAAGGAAAGATGCGGGAGATCCGGGCGATTTTAGGTGATATGGAGGCGCGGATACGGTCCATGAAAGAGGCTGGTCTTGCGCTTGAGATTGAGGAGGACGGAACCACGTTTGAGGACAATGCCCGAATCAAGGCGCGTGCGGTAGCGGCGGCCCTCGCAGGGCAGGAAAAGGAGCGGGAGTGCGTGGTGATGGCGGATGATTCCGGTCTGGAAATAGACTGTCTGAACGGGGAGCCTGGCGTGTATTCGGCCAGATATCTGGGAGAGGAAACGCCCTTTTCAGAAAAGAGCGCGGATCTGCTCAGACGGCTTTCGGATGTGCCGGAGGAACAAAGGGGCGCGAGATTTGTGTGCGCGGTTACGGCGGTATTTCCGGACGGCGGGGAGATTACCGTCAGAGGAACCATTGAGGGCAGGATCGGCTACGAGCTTCGGGGAGACAACGGGTTCGGCTATGATCCCATATTTTATCTGCCGGAATACGGCCGCACCGCTGCGGAGCTTTCCGATGAGGAGAAGAACCGGATCAGCCACAGATGCCGTGCTTTGGAACAAATGAAAGAGGAACTAAAGAAAAGGATGTAATAAATAAATGAGAGTATTGATCGTGAGCGACAGTCATCGTCATAATGCTAATCTGCTTGCCGTGCTGGAAAAGACAGGTCCCTACGATATGCTGATACACTGTGGGGACGTGGAGGGGAGCGAGTATACGATCAGTGAGGCAGCAGGCTGTCCCGTGGTAATGGTGCAGGGGAACAATGATTTTTTTTCCAGTCTGCCGCGGGAGGAAGAGTTTATGATTGGCCGCTATAAAGTCTGGGTGACCCACGGCCATCATTATTATATCGCTATGAACACGGAGACGATTAAGCAGGAGGCCGTAAGCCGGGAGGTGGATATCGTCATGTGCGGTCATTCCCACAAGCCGCTGATTGATATAGGAAAGGATGTGACGCTGATTAATCCCGGCAGCATCAGCTACCCAAGACAGGAGAACCGGAGGCCCAGCTATATCATTATGGAGCTGGACAGTGAAGGAGAGGCCCATTATACGCTGAATTATGTCTGATGGGAACCGCTGCGGCGCCGGAAAATAAGGTCACTAAAAATATGTCATAAAAAATAAGCAGAAAGCTGTTGACAGAAAAAAGACCATATTATATAATTGAAAATGCGTTGTGGGAAATGGCGTTAGATCCCTTGCGGGGTGTGGCTCAGCTTGGCTAGAGCGCCTGGTTTGGGACCAGGAGGTCGCAGGTTCGAATCCTGTCACCCCGACGCAGGAATTATATGTTTATGCGGGTGTAGTTCAATGGTAGAACACCAGCCTTCCAAGCTGGATACGTGGGTTCGATTCCCATCACCCGCTCTTTGTTTTTATCGGGAAGCCGTCGTTTACGGGACTTCCCGATTTTTTATTGTCTGGATTCTGTGGTTAAAACAGGAGTATTGATATAGGATTTCATTCCGGCTTCTCATAGCTGATAATATCGGATACTTCACAGTTAATGTATAAGCGTGGCGATGTTGTGGAGCAGGACGGTGTAAAAGCAGTCGAATGGTATACAGAAGCAGCGGATTTAGGTGATTCAGATGCACAATCATGCCTTGAGCGTTTGCAAGGACAGTAAGAACATAGCAGAAACTTGAAAGAATTTAAAAAGGCGGCATAAAAACCGTTCCTGTTTCCACAATAAACTTACGCTGTCTATCCCCCTCGGCGTTTGACATCAGCAGGGGAATCTGTTACAATAAAAGCACAAAAAGAGGTACTGCCGATAGACGGTCAGCCTCGGTTTAGATTACTACAAAAAAAGTAACCGCAACTTTGGACAGTGGGGCGGTTACTTTTTTGTGTGGTTTATGTAAGCAATCAGGATTGATACAATGATTCCAAGAATCATCAGAACAACCGTCAGCAGTTCATAGTCACTCATAAGCAATCCCTCCTTTCCCGGTTTTACCCGTAATCAGAGGGATAGTCCCTCTGTTTCAGAGAGACTGACCGCCTATCCCGTTATGGCAGTACCCCATAAATGCATTTTAACACGAAGCATGGAGGCGGTACAACACCGCCCCGCAAATTTCTGCATTATTCTTCTGTGTCGATTCCCATCACCTGCTCTTTATTATTTATCGGGAAGCCGTCGTTTACGGGACTTCCCGATTTTTTATTGTTTAGATTCTGTGGTTAAAACAGGAGTATTGATATAGGATTTCATTCCGGCTTTTCATATCTGATAATATCGGACACTTCACAATCCAGTATAAAGCAAAGGGTATCAATCGTGCTTGTTGTGATGGCCTTTCCCTCTTTCATTCTCTGGAATGTATTGGCGGACATTCCCTGTTTATATATTAAATAATATACCGTGACATTTTTCTTTAGTAACGTCTGAAAAAACGGTTCATAAGAAATCAATTTTCATCACCCGTTTAACAATAGCATACTTAAAATATTGACTATGCTTAATATATTAAGTATAATGAAAAACTGAAACACTGTGACTGAAAACAAAGGAGAGAGAAGATGAAGAAAAAGGCACTAATGACAATTATGCCACTATGCGTTGCTATGGCAATGACAGCCTGTGGTGGGAATGCAGGCACGGCAGAAGTGAAGGAAATAACAGTGGCGGAAGAAACTGCGGAAGCTGATGCACAGACAGAAGCGGAAGCAGAAGCAGCGGCAAAGGCGCAGAAAGAAGCGGAGGAACAAGAGAAGCTTGCGGAAGCAGGCAGGTATTACGAAGCGGGACGCAGGAGTCTTTACGGATTGGATGGAGCGCAGATTGACTTGGAGGATGCCCATACGAATTTTACAAAGTCGCAGGAACTTGGAAATACCGACGCGAATTTTTATCTTGGTGTTTTGGCTGACTGGTACGGATATCCGAAAAAGGATTACGAGCAGGCAAGGGCATATTATGAGCAGAGCGGCGACAATCCTTATGCGCAGATTTCTTTAGGATTCTTATATTATAACGGGCAAGGCGTAGAGCAGGATATGGAAAAGGGTAAAGAACTTTTCCAGTCGGTGGCAGACACAGGCGTAATTGAGGGATATTATGGACTTGCTAGTGCTGCAGAGAATGAGTGGGATTTTGAAACTGCGTTAGAACATTATAATAAAGTAGTGGAAGATGGCACAGAACCGTTATATATCGCTGGCGCAATGCGTGGTCTTGGTTATATGTATCTGGATGGTAAGGCCGTGGAACGAGACATCGAAAAAGGAGTTGAATGGTATACAAAAGCGGCGGATTTAGGCGATATATCTGCAATGAATAATCTTGGCAATCTGTATAAGACTGGCGAGGAAGTAGTACGGGATGGCGAAAAAGTAGAACAGGACGGCGAAAAAGCAATCGAATGGTATACAAAAGCGGCGGATTCAGGTAATACAAGTGCAATGTATAATATTGGTTATATGTATATGGAGGGTGAGGCCGTGGAACAGGACGGCGAAAAAGCAATTGAATGGTATACGAAAGCGGTGGATTTAGGCAATGCAACTGCAATGAATGATCTTGGCTATATGTATAATCATGGTAAGGGCGTGGAGCAGGACATCGAAAAAGGAGTTGAATGGTATACAAAAGCGGCGGATTCAGGCAATACAACTGCAATGCATAATCTTGGTTACTTGTATTATACTGGCGATGTCGTGGAGCAGGACATCGAAAAAGCAGTTGAATGGTATACAAAAGCGGCGGATTCAGGCAATACAAGTGCAATGCATAATCTTGGTTACTTGTATTATACTGGCGATGTCGTGGAACAGGACTATGCAAAAGCAATCGAATGGTATACAAAAGCGGTGGATTTAGGAAATACAGACGTAATGGATGATCTTGGTTATATGTATGCGAAAGGTGAGGGTGTGGAGCAGGATGACGACAAGGCACTGGAATGGTATGTGAAATCATTATCTTCATTCCCTGATTATGAGGTATACGAAAAGATAGTAGATATTTTGCATGGAGAAGATGCGGCAGAGAAATGGTTTGAAGAATCAGGTGATGCAGAGAAGATGATAGCGCTTGCCGAAACGTATCGTGTGTTCGATTATAGCAATGAACGACTTCCGGATTTTGACAAGATAGTTGAATGGTATACGAAAGCGGCGGATTTAGGCAGTTCAGATGCAATGAAAAGGCTTGGCGAGTTATACCTGTTTGGCTCTTACTATGGAATGGAAGATGATTTGGAGAAGGCAATCGAGTGGTATCAAAAAGCGGCGGATTTGGGCAATGCAGAAGCACGGTATTATGCTGGGCTTTTGCAGGAACAGTAAGAACATGGCAGAAACTTGAAAAGAATTTTAAAAGTCGGCATAAAAAACCGCCTTTTATTCTTTGGTATGCAGTTTTTCGTTGGTATAATTTTTATAGACATTTCTGACAGTGCATGATATTCTTATAAAGCTGTTAGCAAGGCGTATTGGTTACACTATTGGTTACATTTTTTTGCGAAGATGTGCGGAGTGCCTTTCTGCCTGATATTTTAGTATTTTTACGCTGCTTTTCCTTGGGAAGCATATCCTTATGATTGGTCCTTCCGACAAGGTAATCCAGATTGACTTCGTATAAATCGGCAAGTGCGTATACTAAGAACATTTTGGATTAGTGTCATTTAGAATAATATGGGCTATACCGTGGTGCAATACACATCAAAATAGGAGGAGAAGGAAAGATGAAGAAAAAAGCGGTAATGATAATTTTAACACTGTGCGCTGCTGTGGCGATGACAGCCTGCGGTGGGAAAGCGGACATGGCAGAAATGCAGGACACAACTGCGGCGGAAGAAAGTGCGGAAGCTGATGCGCAGGCAGAAGCGGAAGCCGTGGCTCCTACAGTGGACGAAGATGCCGTAGAGGCGGAACAGACTGGGGAGGATGCGCTTGAGAACGAGGAATCCTTCGAGGAAATCGAGATTGGTGCAGATGGTTCCGTTAATGGGCAGGAATTTCCCATGATTGACGAAGCTGTACGCAGCCAGGATAAGAGTGACGCGTATGGCGTGTACAGTATATCCTGCTATGACCTTGATCAATATCTGGATGAAGAAGGTTATATGCAGTCGGATATTGCATCGGCTGATAACTTTTACTATGAGTATACTGGCCGGTGGGCTTACCCGAAGATCACGCCCTGCAGATTTTTCGGAGGGCTGGTACTGGCTTCGAGAACGGATTTTTCAAGTGATTACAGGTCGACAGACACAGAGACAGGCAATGGGTTATCGTTTAACATATGCAGCGGGAAAGACTATTACAACAGTATGAAACAAGGCACTGGGTCAGACGCCGAAGTAAGTGAGATGGCATTTACGATTCAGACAATGGACGGCAGTTCGGACGTGATGCATGAATATAGGGAAATAATGCTGTTAAACGACAAAGATGAAAACGGAGAAGCGCTCGATGCATTGGAGGAGGCTATATACGGGTTCGACGTGTATTGTTTTGCTGTTGGGAATTTTACGGTAACTTTACAGCCCGATGCCGGGACGAAACTCACCCGGGAAGATGTGCAGCTTATCGCGGACAACATCCGGCTTACGAACGGAATGGAGCGGTGACCGGAACTTTTTGGACCATTGCGCACTGAAAGGAAAATTTTTTGTAATTTTTATTGACATTTTTGGTTGTCCATGATATTCTTATAAAGCTGTTGGCAAGGTACTGTGGTTACATTTTAATGAAGATGTGCAGAGTGCCTTTCTGCCTGATGCTTTGAGTGGCTTTTGTTGGGTGTGACAGGTTCGAATCCCATCATCCGCTCGTCGCACGGCATATGCTGTGCGGTTAATTGGTACGTGTTCGTAGCTCAGCTGGATAGAGCAACGGCCTTCTAAGCCGTGGGTCGGGGGTTCGAATCCCTTCGAGCACGTTATATGGTGGGTATGGCGCAGTCGGCTAGCGCGCCAGATTGTGGCTCTGGAGGCC
>CARQVR010000081.1 GCA_949051815.1 uncultured Lachnospiraceae bacterium | reverse complement strand
ATAGAGAAATTTCTAAGTTGAATTACAGGATACATACAGATGCAATTAAAGAAAATCTAATTCCACCAGAGTTAACACCTGCACAGGTTGCATGCACCTATGCTAATGAAGCAGATATGTTAAATGTTGTTTTATTTGGAAAGACAGCGAAACAATGGAAAGATGAAAATCCAATGGAAAAAGGTAATATGCGGGATGTGGCAACACTAAATCAATTATTAGTGCTTGCGAATTTGGAAAGTTATAATGCAGTTCTGATTAATCAGGGAAAGAAACAAAAGGAAAGAATGGAGTTGCTTCGTCAATTGGCGGTACAGCAGTTGCAGACGTTAGAGGCTGTAAGTTTAAATAATTTACCAAAATCAGGAGTGGATTTGCATAAGGGATAGATAATAACAGAATGAATGTTTTCTATTTCAAAGGAAACGAAGGTGAATGGTGATGAATTATGTGTGAAGCATATCATATTGAATTTAGCAAATTGTCTAGAGTTACTTGTTAAGTATAGATTGGAACAGGAACACTGGACGCTCATTTTTTCTGATTTGAATAAAGCTAAGTATTCGGATTATTTAGAGGGTGATTTTATAAGTGTGGTTGTTAAGTCGGGAATTTCCAGATTAAAAAATATATGTGAAGTGAAATATGTATTTACTTCAAGTATACATATTTATCAATATAGAAATCGTCTAATGCATTATACACTGATTAGTACTTTTGAACAAATAATAGAAGATGTGGCTAATGCAATGAAAGAAATTGCAGAGTTTGTAGAAAAAGAAGTTATTGAGGATTTGCCCAAAGAAGCTCAAAAAGATTTTCAATCTTCAATACATCGTGCTTTTGTCCCGCAAATCACCAGATCGTGTTTAAAAAAAGTGATATGATGCAGGAATCATTTATCAAATACAGAATCTGTTTGCAACCAGCCCCGATTTACAGTAAGATAGAGAGGTGGACATCAGGGGGTAACAGCAGTGTTAAATATTCTACGGCGTTCCCCGGCACAGCAGCCACAGGGCAGAGTGGCCGGGAAAAGTTACGCCCCGGGGAAGCGGGATGCGCTTACGGGGGCGGCGAATAGAAACACCTTTCAGAAGATGGTGGAGAACGCGCTGGCAGGCGAGCATACGCAAGGCTGCCTTCTTTTGGTGGATGTGGACCATATGCAGGAAGTCAACGACAGCTACGGCAGAGAGACGGGAGACCGGGTGCTGCGGGCTGTCTATACCACGCTGCGGGAGCACTTCCGGGGCGGAGACGGTATAGGGCGGCTTTCGGAGGATACCTTTGGTATCTGGATCGAAGGGGTTTCGGCCGATCAGGTGAGCGGCATCCGCAGGCGGATTGCTGTTGTGAACGACAGGCTGCTGCACGGGGATCAGACCATGCCCACTGTTACCTTAAGTGCCGGGGCGGCTTTAGGGGAATCTGGTGAAAGCTATAAGGAGATGTACCGGCAGGCGCAGAAAGTTCTGCATCGTGTGAAGGAGGGCGGACGCTGCGGCTGTGAAATATATACGAACAGCAGGAGGACAGATTGAAAAATCACACGGATGTGTTGATTTTTACAATCGCGGCTTTGCATAGAAGCGTTGCAGAGTCAGTGACCGCGGAACAGAATAAAAGTTTTTCGCGTTATATGCACAAACGCTTCAGATCGGAGGATGTATGGGCGGCTTTTTTGGAGTGGCATCGAAAGAAAATTGTATTTTTGACTTGTTCTTTGGGACGGATTATCACTCCCATCTGGGAACCAGACGGGCGGGTATGGCGCTTTATGATGGGGAGGCGGGATTTAACCGCGCGATCCACAACATAGAGAATACGCCGTTTCGGACCAAATTTGATAAGGATGTAAACAAGATGTACGGGACGCTTGGCATCGGCTGTATCTCGGATTTTGAGCCGCAGCCGTTGATTATCCGTTCCCATCACGGCACTTATGCGATCACTACGGTAGGCAGGATCAACAATAAAGACGAGATTGTATCGGAAATCTTCCAGAACGGCAAAGGGCATTTTCTGGAAATGAGCGGCGGCGATATCAACGCCACAGAGCTGGTGGCGGCGGTGATTAACCAGCGTGATAATCTGATCGAGGGTATTAAGTACGCGCAGGAACTGATCGACGGTTCCATGACCATACTGATCATGACGCCGAAGGGGATTTACGCGGCGAGAGACCGGATGGGGCGGACGCCCGTTACAATCGGAAAGAAGGCGGACGCCTGCTGTGTGTCCTTTGAGAGTTTTGCCTATCTGAATCTGGGTTATGTGCCGGAGCGCGAGCTTGGACCGGGGGAAGTGGTGATTGTGACGCCGGAGGGCGTACGGACGCTTGCCGCGCCCGGTAAGGATATGAAAATTTGCACCTTTTTGTGGATTTATTACGGCTATCCGTCCTCGTCCTATGAGGGCATCAGTGTGGAGGAAATGCGTTATCACTGTGGAGCGATGATAGCGAAGCGGGACGACGTGAAGCCGGATATTGTGGCGGGCGTGCCGGATTCGGGAACGCCGCACGCCATCGGCTATGCCAACGAGTCGGGGATTCCTTTTTCCAGACCGTTTATTAAGTATACGCCCACATGGCCGCGTTCCTTTATGCCTACGATCCAGAGTAAGAGGGATCTGATCGCCAAGATGAAACTGATTCCGGTGCACGACCTGATCAGGGACCGGAGTCTGCTTTTGATTGACGATTCCATTGTGCGGGGCACGCAGCTTCGGGAGACGACAGAGTTTCTCTACCAGAGCGGCGCGAAGGAGGTACATATCCGTCCGGCCTGCCCGCCTCTGCTTTACGGCTGTAAATACCTGAATTTTTCACGCTCCACCTCGGAAATGGAGTTGATTGCAAGACGGGTGATTCAGGAACTGGAAGGAGAAAATAAATATCCGGATCTGGCGGTCTATGCGGATCCCGACAGCACGGAATACGGGCAGATGCTGGAAAAGATAAGGGAAAAACTGAATTTCACCTCACTGAAATATCACCGGCTGGATGATATGATCGCTTCCGTCGGTATCGATAAATGTAAGCTGTGCACTTATTGCTGGGATGGGCGCGAATAACAGATTTTTCGTGAAAGGATTGATATACATACATGATTTTCAAGTGTAGAAACTGCGGCGGCAACACAGTGTATTCGCCGGAAAAGGGAAAGATGTACTGCCCTCACTGTGAGAGTACGGACAGTGAAGAAAAAATAGGAGCCAGCTCCCTTATGCAATGTGTGAACTGCGGCGCGCCTATACAGATCACGGACTATACATCGGCGTGCCGGTGTGAGCATTGCGGCAATTATCTGATTTTTAACGAGCGGGTGGAAAATGTCTTCGAGCCGAAGCTCATCCTGCCTTTCCGGATCGGAAAAGAGGGAGCGGCGGCAGCCATGGATAAGGAGTTTTCCAGACGGCTTTTCGCGCCTGCCGATTTCCTGTCGGCGAAGAGTCTGGAGAAAATGGAAGGCATTTATGTGCCTTTCTGGCTTTATGACTATGGCGCATTCTATGATTTCGCGGGGGAGGGCACGCGGATCAGAACCTGGCGGAGCGGAGACACGGAGTATACGGAAACTTCCTATTTCGAGGTGATCCGGCAGATGGACGTGGACTTTGACCGGATTCCGGTGGACGCTTCCATCGCTATGGATGATCGTATTATGGATTTGATGGAGCCGTATGACTATCGTGCGCTTGCGGATTTCGAGCCGCAGTATATGTCAGGCTTTTTCGGCGAGGTTTATAATCAGGAGGCGGAGGAACTGGACGGACGGGCGCAGGCAAAGGCCAGACAGGCTTCGGAAGAGCTGCTGCAGGGTTCCCTGACGGGATATGCCACGGTGCGTCCTTACCGGAAGAATCTAAAGCTGACCAGAGAGGACTTCTGCTACGCGCTGATGCCGGTCTGGCAGTATGTCTACCGCTACAAGGGGCAGTCGTATCTGTACCATGTGAACGGACAGACAGGAAAGGTGATCGGTGTAACGCCTGTCTCGCGGGGAAAGGTGCTGGCTTACAGCGCATCGGTGTTTGCAGCGGTGACGGCGCTGTGTTACATGGCGGTTCATGTGCTGGAGATCTTGTAGAAGGGAAGGGCGGAAGGTTTGAGAGAATATTTTCGTTATTTTAAATGGCTGTACATCGTTCTGGCCGCCGTCGCGCTTCTGGTCGCCGTACTTCACGCGGGGCACTGGATGCTGGCGCGGACAATGAATTATCAGCGGAAGAATACAGAATGCGTTACCGATGAGCGTGTTTTTGATAAGGCGGACGTATTGACGGACAAGGAGGAGGAGAAGCTGCGCCGTCTGATTGCCAGAAGAGAGAAGCAGACGGGCTGCGATATCGTTCTTGTCACGCTGAATGAGGCTTTGGGGGAGTATGCCAGAGAAATTGAACCGGGCGTGATTTCGGAGGAATATGTGAGGGTGTACGCGGAGCAGCGCTGGGAGAACGATGGGTTCGGTTTTGACAGACCTGACGGCGACGGCGTGATGCTGGTGGATAACTGGTCCAGAGAGGACGACGGCATGATTCATACATGGCTGTGCACCACCGGACGGGCGAGGGACGCCTACTATGTGGAAGACATCGACCATCTTCTCGACAATGTATACCGCTATGTGGAGAAAGATCCTTACCGCGCTTACAAGACCTATGTCAACGATTTTTATCACGATATGATGGGGTGGAATGTATCTCATTTGTCCGTACCTGGGTTCGTGCCATGGCTGGTGGGAATAATAGCAGCTGTTATTTTTGCAGTGGTAAACTGGCGGTCCAAAGAAGGGAAAAAGACAACCACGGCGACCACCTATGTGGAAGGCAGGGAACCTGTTTTCCGGGTGTCACAGGACCGGTTTTTGAGAAAGATGGTGACGCGGCGGAAAATCGAGACAAGCAGTGGCGGTCGCGGCGGAGGCGGCAGAAGCCATGGAGGCGGAGGCGGTCATCACGGCGGAGGCGGCCGCAGCCGCTGACGGCGTGAAAAGAGCTGCAAAGCATTTTTGATTTACTCGTAGGAATGCCAAAAAACGGGATTTTCTGGCAAATCTGAGCATAAATAGAAGGAGCGGATGCCATGCATTCGCTCCTTAAAAGTTTTTTGTCAGATTCTCTTATGCCATCTTGTTTACGGCAAGAGTCATGCGGGAAACCTTTCTGGCAGAGGTATTCTTGTGGTATACGCCCTTTTTGGTTGCCTTGTCAATCGCGGAAGTAGCGGCAAGCAGCGCGCTCTGCGCAGCAGCCTTGTCCTTTGCTTCGATGGCAGCATATACTTTTTTGATCGCTGTCTTAACGCCGGACTTAATAGACTTGTTTCTGTCAGCCTTCGTCTTGTTTACCAGAATTCTCTTTTTCGCAGATTTGATATTAGCCATAACATCCTCCATTTTAAAATATTCACATTTTATTTTCTACTTTTATATTGGACAGAGACACACGCATATTATTTTAGATTATGGAAATAGGGATGTCAATACATATTTTGTTTATTTTTGCAAAAAATAGAAAACAAAATGGGCAGGCAAAAGAAAAGCGCATAAAATATAACAGATGCAGAAGAAATGCAGGCGGCTGCGAAGCAGACATTTGCTTTTCTTGCAGCGTTAACGGGCAAACGTCCGATGAAATCGGACATAGAGCGCCAAAAGCGCGGGTTTGCGAGTTGAAAACCAGAACGAAAGGAATGGAAATTGCTATGGATAGCTGGTCAAATGTCAGGACGGACTTGGCGTTGGAAGCCAGAGAAGGTATTGGAGAAAAAGAGTCCGGGCTTCATGGAGTGAAAGTGGAGGAGCATTACGACGAGGAGAGCGACGTGCATATCACCCGGGTGGTTATAGAGACGAAAAACGGAGCCAAGGCGCTTGGAAAACCCATGGGAACCTATATCACGCTGGAAGCGCCCGCAATGACGGAGCCGGAGGAGGACTATCATCAGGAGATATCCGGCGTTCTGGCGGAGCAGCTTCGGGGGCTTTTGCCGAATCCGGATGAGGAACAGTCGATTCTGGTGGTGGGGCTGGGCAACCGGGAGGTCACCGCGGATTCCCTCGGGCCGAACGTGGTGGATAACCTCTTCGTCAACAGGCATATTGTGCTGGAGTATGGCAAGGTGGCTTATAACCGGACGAAGATGCATCTGGTGAGCAGTCTGGTGCCGGGGGTTATGGCGAAGACGGGCATGGAGTCGGCGGAGATCATCAAGGGCGTGATCGGAGAAACCAGACCGGATCTGCTGATCGTGATTGACGCGCTGGCGGCCCGTTCCACGAAACGGCTGAATCGTACCATCCAAATTACGGATACGGGCATTCATCCCGGCTCCGGCGTGGGAAACCACAGAAACGCCATTACGGAGGAGACGCTTCATATTCCGGTGCTGGCCCTGGGCGTGCCCACCGTGGTGGACGCGGCTACGATCGTGGGGGACGCCATGGGAGAGCGGCCGGCCACGCTCAAGGAACTCAATAATATGTATGTGACCACAAAGGATGTGGATCAGCAGATACGCCAGATCAGTCATATTATCTGTGACGGGATTAACGGCGCGCTGAATTTCTGACAGGAAGAGACAGTGCGAAAGCAACTATTCGGTACAGGCCGAAGCATTTACGCATGAACCTGTATTTGCCGTGCATATATCTTTAGTATGTACAAGAATAGAGAGTGGTTAAAACTTATTTTAATAACGATAGTTATTATAGCTGTTGGATCAGGCTGTGCGGAACTTTTACGGAACCGTGAGAAGGAGGAAAAAAAGGAGGGCTCCGCCTTTTGCGGGATTGTGGAGGAATTGGTGATGGAGCCTTATCTGCCCGCCATTCTCAGCATGAGCGAGACGGATCGGCGCGCATCGGGGGACGGCTTTTTAAAAAAGGCGCTGCTCTCCCAATATCCGGGGCTGCTCTACGCGTTGGAAAAGGGAGAGAAGAGTGTGACTGAGAGCGACTATGCCAGACTTCTTCTGCCGGAGGGGAGCGATGAGGATTACAAGGGGCTGCCGGAGGAGGCGCTTGAGTACGGCGACGACGCCATGCATCTGGAAAAGAGCATGGAATCGGCCTTTTTGAAAGAAAACGAGCGTTATTTATCGGCGGAACAGAAGGAAGAGGCGGGAGAACCGGAGGAGACGGACGAAGGGGAAGAAATGGCGGAAAGCCAGTCATTTGTCTGCATGGAGGAGAAGAGTTACCGCTACAAGTGGGAGGATCTGTCCACCTACGAAGCGCTGGTCAAGGCGTTTTATGCGGTGGACAGCACGACCGTGGCGGGAGAACAGCTTTTGCAGGCGCAGACGCTCCGGGAGAAGGATATGCGGATACAGGGAAGCCCGGACGCGCCGCAGATCCTGATTTATCACACCCATTCCAAGGAGAGCTTTGCGGATTCCGTTCCCGGCGATGAAAACGACGGGATTCTGGGGGCGGGGGAATATCTGGCCAGCCTTTTGCGGGAGCGTTACGGGTACAATGTGATCCATGACACAGGCTGTTATGACGAGGACAGGGCTTATGCCTACAACAATTCCCTGCCAGCCATCGAGGCGATTTTACAGGAGAATCCGTCCATCGAGGCGGTGATCGACCTGCACCGGGATGAGATGCCGGCGGACAGGCGTCTTGTCTTGGATTTGCAGGGCCGCCCCACCGCGCAGTTTATGTTCTTTAACGGGCTGTGCCGCACCACAAAGGGAGAGATTTCGTATCTGGAAAATCCCTATCTGGCGGACAATCTGGCGCTGTCCTTCCAGATGCAGACGGCTTGTAACGAGTATTATCCGGGAATAGCCCGCAGAATCTATCTGAAAGCCTACCGCTACAATATGCACCTTTGTCCGAAATCCCTTCTGATCGAGCTGGGCGCGCAGAACAATACGGAGGAGGAAATACATAATGCCTGTGAGCCGTTAGCCCATGTGCTGGACCTTGTTTTCAGCGGCAGGGAGCCGGAGCGGGGGGATGCGTCGGAGGACGATTGATGTGGACATCCTGCAGACAATTTGATATACTTGCGTGGGAAGAACTTCTTAAATGATCTGTGCCGGAAGGTGTTTTAAAAAGCCGGAAAAGCAGAACCGGAAGTTCTGTGCTCACGCTGGAGAATAGCAGAATATGGCATTCTCCGAAACGACGAAAGGTAACAGAGGGTGTACAATGGATCAGAGCAAAATCAGAAATTTTTGTATCGTGGCGCATATTGATCACGGCAAGTCCACGCTGGCAGACCGGATCATAGAGAAGACCGGACTTCTGACAAGCCGTGAAATGCAGGCGCAGATACTGGACAATATGGAATTAGAGCGGGAGAGAGGCATTACCATCAAGGCCCAGACCGTGCGCATCATCTATCAGGCGAAGGACGGCAGCGAGTATATTTTTAACCTGATCGACACGCCGGGCCATGTGGATTTTAACTATGAGGTGAGCCGTTCCCTCGCGGCCTGCGACGGGGCGATTCTTGTGGTGGACGCGGCCCAGGGCATAGAGGCGCAGACGCTGGCAAACGTATATCTGGCGCTGGACCACGATCTGGACGTGTTTCCGGTCATTAACAAGATTGATCTGCCAAGCGCGGAGCCGGAGCGGGTGAAGAATGAAATCGAGGACGTGATCGGCATAGAGGCGCAGGACGCGCCGCTTATCTCCGCGAAGAACGGTATCGGTGTGGAGGAAGTGCTGGAGGCCATCGTGGAGAAGATTCCGGCCCCCGGCGGCAGTCCGGATAACCCGCTGCAGGCGCTCATTTTTGACTCTGTTTATGATTCCTACAAGGGCGTGATCGTATTTTGCCGCATCAAGGAGGGCAGGGTCAAAAAAGGCACCAGAATTAAAATGATGGCCACGGGAGCCACCGCGGAGGTGGTGGAGGTGGGATATTTCGGCGCGGGGCAGTTCATTCCCTGCGACGAGCTGACGGCGGGAATGGTGGGGTATCTCACCGCTTCCATCAAGAACGTGAAAGACACCGCTGTGGGCGATACGGTCACGGATGTGGACAATCCCTGTGCAGAGCCGCTTCCAGGCTACAAGAAGGTCAATTCCATGGTCTACTGCGGCATGTACCCGGCGGACGGCGCCAAATACCCGGATCTGCGGGACGCGCTGGAAAAATTGAAACTAAACGACGCTTCGTTAAACTATGAGCCGGAGACGTCCGTCGCGCTGGGATTCGGGTTCCGCTGCGGCTTTCTGGGGCTTCTGCATCTGGAGATCATACAGGAGCGTCTGGAGCGGGAGTACAATCTGGATCTGGTGACCACCGCGCCGGGCGTTATTTACAGAGTATATAAGACGAACGGGGATATGATCGAGCTGACCAACCCCTCCAATCTGCCGGATCCTTCCGAAATCGACTACATGGAGGAGCCGGTGGTCAGCGCGGAAATCATGGTGACCACCGAGTTTATCGGCCCGATCATGCAGCTTTGTCAGGAGCGGAGAGGGCGTTATATCAGCACCGAGTACATCGAGGCGTCCCGTGCGCTCTTAAAATACGACCTGCCGTTAAACGAGATTATCTATGACTTTTTCGACGCGCTGAAATCCCGTTCCAGAGGGTATGCCTCCTTTGACTATGAGTTAAAGGGGTACGAGCAGTCGAAGTTAGTGAAGCTGGATATCCTGATCAACCACGACGAGGTGGACGCGCTCTCCTTCATCGTCCATGCGGACAGCGCCTATGAGCGCGGCAGGAGAATGTGCGAAAAGCTAAAGGACGAAATACCGCGGCACCTTTTCGAGATACCCATTCAGGCGGCGGTGGGAGGCAAGATCATTGCCAGAGAGACGGTCAGAGCCATGAGAAAGGACGTCCTTGCCAAGTGTTATGGCGGAGATATCACCCGAAAGAAAAAGCTGCTCGAAAAGCAGAAAGAGGGGAAGAAGCGTATGCGGCAGGTAGGCAATGTGGAGATCCCCCAGAGCGCTTTTATGAGCGTGTTGAAGCTGGATGACAACTGATGGGATGGAGGCTGCGATGAGAAATTTAAGTATCTATATTCACATTCCGTTTTGTGTCAGGAAATGCCTTTACTGTGACTTTCTCTCTGGTCCGGCAAGTGTCGGTGAAATGGAGAATTATGTAAACCTGCTGCTGTGGGAAATAAAAGAACAGTCGATATTTTATGGAGATCACAAGGTGGTCTCCATCTTTTTCGGCGGGGGTACGCCGTCTCTGCTCCCTGCGCGGGAGACAGGGCGGATTTTAGAGCGGATCAGAGAGGGATTTTCTGTGGCCGGGGATGCGGAGATCACGGCAGAGTGTAATCCGGGCACGGTGACGGCGCAGAAACTGAGAGAATACATAACACATGGTATTAATCGTCTCAGCATCGGACTGCAGTCTGCGAATGATGAGGAGCTTGCCCGTGTCGGGCGAATCCACAGCTACAGTGACTTTCTGGAGACGTATACGGTGGCGAGGGAGGCGGGATTTCGCAATATTAACATAGATCTGATGGCGGGACTGCCCGGTCAGGGCATGGCTTCATACAGAAAAACACTGGAGCGTGTGACGGCCCTCTCACCGGAACATATTTCCGCTTACAGCCTGATTCTGGAGGAGGGAACTCCACTTTATGTAAACCAAGATGCCTATACCTTTCCCGACGAAGAGGAGGAGCGGGAGATGTATGAGTTGACAGGGCGGTATCTGGAGGTGGCCGGGTTTCACCGCTACGAGATATCCAATTATGCAAAAGAAGGCTGGGAATGCCGCCACAACAAGGTGTATTGGCGCAGAGGCGATTATGCGGGGTTCGGTCTGGGGGCGTCCTCCATGGTACAAAACGTGAGGTGGAAAAATCCGGAGGACCATATGTCCTATGCAGACTGCGTGGAAAAAATGGGGAATGGCGGCAGCGAATGGACTTTTGGATCCGGCAGCGCGCCCTGTATCATGCGGCCGCAGGACAAGTCCTTTGCCAAAATGCTGCGAAGAACAGGACGCTGCGAGGTGCAGGAGCTTACCACGCAAGAGCAGATGGAGGAATTTATGTTTCTGGGGCTTCGATTGACGGAAGGCGTGGATTTGGAGGAGTTTCGGAGGAATTTCGGAAAAACGGCGGCGGATGTTTACGGAAGGCAGATCAGCTCCTTTTTGGCGCAGGGCCTTCTGGAGCGGGAGGGGCAGCGGCTTAAGCTTACCCTCCGGGGGATTGACGTGAGTAACGCGGTATTTGCGGCGTTTCTCTTCTGAGGTGCGGGGCAGGCCCGGGGAATTCCTTTCGCGCGGGAAGAGATAAGGACGCTTGGAGAGCAGTGGAAAGAAAAACAAGTGATATCCTAAAAATCGTCAATATATTTCGCGAAAAATCTTGACAAAGTATGGTGCATGTTATATTCTGATAACAAAACAGCCGGTCATCAATGTGTATGAAGGCGGTTGTATCTATGGGCGGACATCGTGTCCGCATCAGGTATTCCGGCAGATTCTGCCATAATTTCACACAGACAGGCAGAGTTCGCAGGATGGAAAGCAGGAGAGGGTATGGTTCCTATGGCTCTGCATATAGTAAGGAGAGACATATGGGACAGAAGGATTTGGCGGCCAAACAGTTTGAGCGCAGCCCGGAAGTGTTTGCCGATATTATCAACGCATTGGTTTTTGAAGGAGAGCAGTTGGTTTTTCCGGGAGATTTGCAGTCAGCGCCGACAGAGTCATTATATCCGGCGGCGAACGGGAGCCTGCACAATCAGTATAATGACGTGAGTAAGTATGAAATGAGAAATGGCAGGATTATTTTACAGTATACACTGGAAAATCAATCCACACCCGATTATAAGATACTGCTCCGTAAGGCCGGGTATGAAGGCGCCATTTACAGACAGCAGTATGAGGGCAGGGAGACGTTTCCGGCGATTACCCTTGTATTATATTGGGGCGAAGCTGCATGGAATGCCGGTAAAGATCTGTATCAATTTTTTCGCGGGAAAAAGATTCATGGTAAGGCCGGAAAATACATTGACAACGTTTGCCTGCACATGTATTCGATGAGAAATCTGCCTGAAGAAATCAGACGGAGGTTTCAGAGTGATATGAGGGTTGTGGTCGATTATCTGGCGGAGGGGGAGCAGTATATACCGACGGAGCAGCGCATAGTCGACTTGGAGGCAACCATGCGTATGCTGTATGCCCTGACAGGCGAGACAAACTTTATAGATTATATGCATTTGCTGCAAAAGCGGCAGGAGGAAGGAGGAGAGATCACGATGGGATATGCTGTGAGTATGTATGTGGAGAGAGGAAGACAGGAAGGAAAACAACAGGGTATGCAGGAGGAAAGAATCCGCAGCGCTGCCGCATTTGTAAAAGAAACCGTGATGCAGAAACAGTCTAAGGAATATATTCTGGGTATGCTGCAGACCTGTTTCCAGTTAAAAGCGGAGGAGGCGGACGATCTCTACCGGAAAGGATATGAATAAGGAAACGGAAACAGAAATGCACGCATTTACGATAGAACCAGAAAGAGAAGCTCTTCAAGCCGGTAAATATAAGGCGTGAAGGGCTTTTTTCATACCGTGTTTACCTGCGGCATGGCACCGGAAGGGGTTACAATTCACACCCACGCCAGATTTCATACTGATTTACAATTATTCAGTGTGAATTGCAACGATGATGCACACAAAATGCCC
>CARQVR010000080.1 GCA_949051815.1 uncultured Lachnospiraceae bacterium | reverse complement strand
CATATACACCGAGTAGCTGTCGTCGGCATAGTACGCATCCTTATAATTTTCCTCCATAAAATCGTCAAGAACACTGTCCTCCACCCACTTTTCTTCCTTTCTGTCGTAGATGGAAATCCCCTCTCTGGAAGTGAGGAAAAACATATAATCTCCCTGACATTTGACCAGATCCGGGCGCCATTCCATGGTCACCTCCTTCGTCAGTGTCCCGCTCTCCACGTCGATCCGGTAAATCATACCTCCGCCCACCGTTGTGGCAAACAGCTCCCCCTCCGTTGAATAAAAAACGCTGTAAACAAAACTTTCATTTTCCTGTACAGGCAGCGATTCCACCTTTGTAACCGTGCCGTCCGGCTTCGCCACATGAAGCCATGGATCAAATTTTTCTGTCTTATCGTACGCTGCGTTGTCCGAGGAGAGCACCGCCACCGTGCCATCCGGCGCAGCCGCCATGCTGAAAATATAGTTGTTCTCCGTGAATGTCTTCATATTGTCAATCCCCGGAATCGGAACTGCCTCCCAACTTACGCCGCCGTCAGAGGAGACAAACTGTCCCGCCCCCTCATCGAGAATCAGCAGTCTCCCGTCCGAGAGCGCTGTGATACTGTAGGATCTGGACGCACTCTCCGGAAGTTCCGCCACAGTCTCCACATAGCGCCCCATAGCCGTCGGCTCATTCCCGGATCCTTCTGCGTCTGTCCCGGACGTTCCCTGCTGCACATCGTCCTTTCCTGTTTCATCCGCTTTTGACACTCCCTGCCCGTCCGTGGAAGCCCCCGGGGTTTTGCCGCCGCAGCCGCCAGGCAGAACCGCTGTCATGGCAAGCATAAGCAGAACCGCTGACGCCCGCTTCATGCTGCTGTATTTTCTTTTTTGCTTTCTATAACTGCCGTTATCTAAAAATTTTCTCATCATACGATCTAATCCTCCATCTCAGAGCCATTTACTGTACTACATAAACGTCATCATCACGATGCTTTCCGCAAGGAAGCTCCCGTCTTCCTGCCAGCTTCCTTTCATATGAATGGCCATTCCTTCCTTCAGCTCATCAGCCAGACCCTCTCTGGATGAGATATCTTCGGGGTTAATGCCGCCGTTTTTAACCGTCTTATACTGCCAGCCGCAGTTCCGGCTCACATGTACCGTGATCAGATCCTCTTCCTCCTCGTACCCGGGCGCCGGCGCCGCTGCAAAATCAGCGCCTCCCTCGGACCATACTTCCGTCCTGCTGACCACGAAGCTGTCCTGACTCACGCTATGGACATTCCCTTCCAGCTCTGCGCTCCCGGCAGACTGCGCACTCACCTTCTCTGCGGCGTTATCTTCCGAATCGTCTCCTGCGTTTTCATCCGCTTTACCCTCCGAAGCAGGTGCATTCTCTTCGTCCGCAGCCTCTCCCGATTGATTTCCGGTGTCCGCTGCCTGCTGTCCGTTATTGACATCCGCCGCTTCCTCTGCATCGGCGCCGCCGTCTTCCTCATACGGCTCCTCCACATCCTCTGAAAATATCTGCACAGGCACCGGCTCCTCCACCTTCCCGCATGATGCCGTCAGAACCGCCAGCAGCAGAAGGCAGGCTGCAGCCGCCATCCCCCTGCTTCTTTTTCCAGGCCTTACTTCTTTCTTCTGCATGTCTGTCATTTCATTATCCTCCTATTCTATCAGTTTTTTCTCTAAAGAATCTCTAAGAATCTTTAAGTCTTTCTGAATCTGTCTTCATAAAGTATTAACTATTTATTTTGCCGTTTTTGATGCCGGAGCGAAAACTACACATATTCTTCCATGATTACCCTTGTCGCCACAAAGGTATCGCCGTCGTAATATCCTTCCAGTTCCACGCCCATACCTTCCTCCAGATCCGAAACACCGGCATCCCGCATGTCAATCCCTGCGCCGCCTCCCGAGATTGTCCAGTGCTCCACCTTGGTATCATCCGTAAACCTGACGGGAATTTTTTTCGCATCCTTATCATCCACCAGCGTAACCGTATTATCTTCATTCATCAGCGTGGTCTGTGCCAGCGTCATGCCGTCTGTCTGCGGACTCTGTACTTTGCCGCCAAGATGCTGCGTCCCCTCCGGTGCGCGGACCGCCTGCCCTGCGCCCTGCTGCTCTTCCGTCTGCCCTGCACCCTCCGGCTCTTCCGGTTCCCTGTGGTCGTTTTCTGCATGTTCCGTCTCCGGCTCCTTCCCGGAAACCGGCTCCTCTCTTTTCCACTCGCCCTCCTGCGTCTCATCCGTTTCCGTGCCGTCATTCCCTTCCTTCACGTCCTTCGATTCACCGTCCGTCTCCGTCTCTGCTCCGCGCTCCGCCGAAACGTCCTCATGTGCTCCCACTGATACCTCCTCTGGCCCAGCGCATCCCGTCAGTCCCAGAATCACAGCCAGGCCAAGCGCCAGCCCGATTCCTTTTTCATTTCTCATACTGCACACATCCTTTCCGCGGGCTGCTTTCTCGTTTTATGTAACCCGCCATTTTCATTTCCCAATCTTAGCAGGCCTTCCTCTAAAGTATCTCTAAAATTTCTTAAGGTTTTCTTGCTCTTTCCTGTTTAGACAGCAACGCAAAACTCTCCCGTATAGGGAGAGTTTTGCGTTATCCTTTTATTTATTAAGGCGTTTCCACTACCGCCTCAGATGCTTGTTCAAAACTTCGATAAACAGCTCGATGTCAAGCGGCTTGGCAATATGATCGTTCATACCGCTCTTTAAGGCCGCCGCTTTATCCTCCTCCAAGGCGTTCGCCGTCATGGCGATAATCGGCAGCGTCCTCACATCCTTTCTCGGCAGGGAGCGAATTGTTCTGGTCGCCTCATAGCCGTTCATAATCGGCATCTGCACATCCATCAGCACCACATCGTAATAGTTTTCTTCCGACCGCTTCACCATATCCACAGCGTCCGTTCCGTCGGGCGCGGACTCCACCTCGAATCCGCTCTCCGTCAGTATGACCTCCGCGATCTCGCGGTTCATCTCGATATCCTCCACAAGGAGAACACGCTTACCGCTAAAGTCGATCTGCTGCCACGCCGCTCCAGCCACCTCATCCTTGACATCCATGCTGTTTGCCGCAAGAAGCGCTGACTTTAAGTCTGACATAAACAGCGGTTTCGCACAGAAGGCCGTGACGCCCGCCGCCTTCGCCTCCTCCTCGATATCCGTCCAGTCATAGGCTGTCAATATGATAATCGGCGACTCTTCACCGACCGCGCTGCGAATCTTTCTCGCGGTCTCTATGCCGCTTGTCTCCGGCATCTGCCAGTCAATAATGTAGGTATGATAGGAGTCCCCGTCATCCCGCGCGACTTTGGCGCGGTACACCGCCTCGCGGCCGGAAGTCGTCCACTCCGCGCGAAGGCCGATCGTTTTTAACATCTTGCTCACGCTGTCGCAGACGTTTAAGTCATCATCCACCACAAGCGCCCGCAGACCTTCCAGCTCTTTGATCTGCTCCGCGTTCTTCTCCACATCCTGCAGTTTCAGAGTAAGTTTTACGGTAAAGGTGCTGCCCTTACCTACCTCGCTCTCAACCGTCACCGTACCGTTCATCATCTCCACAATGTTCTTGGTGATAGCCATACCGAGACCCGTGCCCTGAATACCGCTTCTTGTGGTCGTTGTCTCTCTCTCAAAGGGCTCGAAGACATGCTTTACAAACTCCTCCGACATGCCGATGCCGTTGTCCTTGATGATAAAGACGTAATCGCCATACCCGTGCTTGAATGTGGTATGCTGCATAATCCGGAAGGTGATCATGCCGCCGGCCGGAGTGTACTTCACTGCATTGCTCATCAGATTGATGAAAATCTGGTTCAGTTTCAACGGGTCAGTGATCACATCCTCGTTTACCACCTCGAAGGTATCTATGAAAAGCTCAAGCTGCTTCGCCTTCACCTGCGGCTGGATGATATTGACCAGATTGTGCATCAGCTCGGAAATATTACAATCCTGCTCATGAATCTGCATCTTACCGCTCTCAATGCGGCTCATATCAAGAATATCGTTAATCAGGCTGAGCAGATGGTTGCTGGAAGAGAGCACCTTCTGCAGGCATTCCCTCACCTGATCCTTATTGTCGATACGACTCGCCGCAATCGTCGCAAAACCGATAATGGCATTCATGGGCGTGCGGATGTCGTGGCTCATATTGGAGAGGAACGTCGTCTTCGCCTCATTTGCCTGTCTCGCATGCATCAGGGCATCCTGTAACGCCTCCGTCTGTTCCTTCTGTTTGATTACCTGATCCGTAATATCCTTGGAGACAACCATGGCAATCAGATCGTCCGTCATATCGTCACGCGTCATAATGAAGGACTGGCGCACGCACATCCGGCCTTCTCCGTCATCCATCCTGCTCCAGTAATCCACGTCCACTTCCGCTTCTCCCTGTTCAAAGCAGGATTTCAGATATTCGACATCCAGCGTACCGGTATAGTCCTCCATGGACTCCGGGAGAACGAACCGTTTCCATTTTTCAAAATATTCCGTTGCACTGCAGGGCGCCTGCAGCCCGGCCTTCCCGAGAAGGGAAACGACCTCGTCATCCTTTACGCACGTCACATCCTGCTCGATCAGATCCTTGGTCAGATTCAGTTCAAAGGTGCTGAACGCATTGGAGGTGATTGCAATTCTGTACTGCCGCTCCTTGCGGTTCATCACCGCCATCTCCTCTTCCCCTCTCAGCTCACGCAGCTTCATCTCCGTGATGTTCTGTCGGACATAAAGGATCTTGCTCGCTTTTTCCTCGTGCCGCTCCAGACAGACGGTGATTAACTGCTCCCACTCCTCTTTTCCATTCCGCATCACATGACATTCATAGGTAAAGGTGTCCTGCCCGTCCAGGTTCTTTATAATAGAATCCACCTTCAGGGTCTGCCGGAAATCCTCCTGTGCTTCCTCCCCGATGATCTCCTTGCTATGGTTTTCAAGCACATTTATGTAATCGCCCTCCCGCACCATCTGATTATCCTGCAAATTTACGTCGGCGGTATAGGCATAGACTCCCGTCTCCAGATCTACCGTCAGATATCTTGAGGAAAACAACGTGTTCAGCCCTTGCAGCACATAATTGATCTGGCTGTTCTCCACCTCCAGCTTTTTCCTCTGCTTCGCCGCCTGTACAATAGCTATCGCAAAGTAAATAACGAAGAGAATAAGTAACGCTATCTCAAGCCGGACACCCGCCGCATTCGCGCCGTTGATCATCTTCTGGGTAACGCTGGGCGGGAAGAGCTGCACCATCACATAATCGCTGTCAGGAATATAAGTCACACACAGGTTATCCGCTTCACTGCTCCCCTCACAGATAAAGGCGCCCTCGCCGCCGTTTTGAAAAACGGCCTTCGCCGCTTCCGCTGTAGCCGGATCGATCTGTCCGGAACTTTGCAGCACATTAATCAGATGCTCCTCGCCGTATTCCGAATCATCGGAGCTGGCTATCACCCTGCCGTCCGCCATACACAGCCAGGTAGTCGACGGCTCCCCGAAATAGGTGGTGCGGAGAATCTCTTTCATATACTGCTCCGCCAGATAAGATCCCCGGACAATGCCGACGATCTCCCCGTCCATCCGCACCGGCGCAAAAAACACAAGTCTCGTCTCCTCATCGGTGAGACGCTCATCAAAGAGAACGGATATCCCGCTCTCGCCCCTCATGCCGCGCGCGTAATAATCCCGGTCGGCGGAATTGACCGTTCTGCCGTCGGAAAAATGGGTCACCCCCTCCGCATCCGTAAACCGTATGGTATCAAACACAGAATTTCTCTCTATTTCCGCAAGCGTCTGTGCCGGTATCGAATCCCCGGTCAGTGAATCGTTAAAAAAGTAGGCATATGCGTTGATGATACGCACTCCGTTTTCCAGTTCCCCCAGCACCTGCCTGGATTTCTGGCGCATGGAATCCTCCGCATAATTTTTATTCTGCTCAGCAATCCTCGCCTTATTCTGTACCGTATAAGAGTTAAATAACAGAGTCACAATCAGCACCAACGGTATAGAGAACAAAAATACATGTAATACTCTTTTTCCTCGCATCTTTAAATATTCCCTCCAAAACGTATCGGGCAGGCTCCTGCCCCTCTATTTATACTCTCTCTTTCAAAATCCTGTCAATCAATTCCTGCAGCGCCTCTATGTCTATGGGCTTTGTGAAATGCTCGTTCATCCCCGCCTTAAGCGACTTTTCCCTGTCCCCTTCCATGGCATCTGAAGAAAGGGCGATAATCGGTATCTTAGAAAGCGCCTCGTTCTCCAATCTGCGGATCGCCCGCGCCGTCTCGTAACCGTCCATGCCCGGCATCTGTATATCCATCAGCACCAGCGCATATTTTCCCGGTTCGGCATTTTTTAAAAACTCATAGGCGCTCACACCGTCACATGCTGTCTCTACCCGGTAACCGAGATTTTTGAGAAGCTCCTCCTCGATCTCCCTGTTAATGCCGTTATCTTCCGCCAGCAGTATGCATCTTTTCGCTTCCTCCGCGCCCTGCAATCCGTCCGCCGCGCTCTCGTGCTCCATAAAGGACGCTCTCACCGGATATTTGATGGGAAGTCTCACCGTAAAGACACTGCCCCCGCCGACTCTGCTCTCCACTTCAATACTGCCGCCCATCGTCTCTACGTAGCTTTTCACTACCGGCAGACCTACGCCCGGCATCCCGTTATAGACCGCGCATTTCTTCTGTCTGGACGGATGGAAAATCGACTCAAGCTGATCCGCCGGAATCCCGCATCCGTTATCTTCAATAATAAAGAGGTACATCCCCGAGCCTTTACCGTCACCCGCGCTCTCCCTGACAGTCAGACTCACCTGTCCCTCTGCCTGCGTATATTTAATGGCATTGTCCAGAAGCTGATTTAAGATTTCCCGCAGCCTTATGTAATCGACCTCCACCGAAAGATGGGTAATGTGCGATTTATCCATACGAAAGGCAATCCGTTTCGCCTTAATCGGCTGTTCGGCTCTTTTCTCCACCTCCCGCAAAAGCTCGCCAAGATGGTACTCCCGCTCCGTCAGCTCCGCCCTTGCAGGCTCGTTCAGATTATCTTTCAGGAACTCCTCAAACACCGCCAGAAGCTCCTCTCCCGAAAAATGAATCTTCTCTATGCACTCGCCCACTTTTCCCGGATCTCCGACGCAGCCCTTTAGAAGCTCCGCATACCCGATAATGGCATTCAGCGGTGTCCTTATGTCGTGAGACATGTTCGCAAAGAACGTATTTCTGGCAAGCCTTTCCGTTTCCGCCTGCCGCAGCGCGGACTTTAAAAGCGACTGCCGCTCCACCTGTTCCGTAATGTCTCTGGATACAGAGAGCGCAATGACGTCGCCTGTATGCTCATTCTTATTCAGAAAAAACAGATAATGGCTCAGCCGTTTCCTGCCGTACATATCTGTCACCCAGCTGTCATAAACCTGCTGCCGCTCTCCCTTTTCATAACACCGGATCAGTCTTTCTATATCGAAGAAACGGCTGTAATCTTCCAGCTCTCCGGCCTCCGTAAAATCCGCCCAGAACCGGGTAAAGTCAGAATACTTTTCAAAGGGAGTAATCCCCATATAGGTGAACAGGTTCTGCACCCGTCCCTCTTCGTTCAGCACGGAGGCCGAAATAAATTCGTCCCTCGTCAGATTGATTTCCAAAAAAGATACCGCGTTATAGAGAAGCGCTCTCTTAAAATAATCCTCCCGCAGGCGCGCCGTGTAGAGCGCCTCGTTCACCCGCTCAAGCTCCGCCATCCGCCGCTGCATCCGTTCCGTTGCGTCCTGTATAAAGACATAGAAAATATCGCCGTAAGTGTCGGTATGCACAAAGTGTCCGTAATCCTCTACCCAGCGCACCGTGCCGTCCCTTCGGACAATCCGGTATTCCACATAATCAAGGTTCTCACCACTGTGCGCGATCTGTGTCCCGATGCTTTTCTCCACCGCGTCGATGTCCTCGGGGTGAACCAGTCCCCTGAATGTGTAACCCGTCAGCTCCTTAAACTCCTCCAGCGTGTCACAGCCGAAAATCCGCAGCATAGCATCATTTATATAAATCAGCTCTTCATCCCCGTCCGCATGGTAAATAAAAAAACCGCCGGGCATTGCCCCCGAGATCTGATCGATAACGGGCAGCGTCTGCTCGTTAAAGCTGATCGTCCATTCCAATTTATCTCCTTGTGGTTTCACTGTCACTCCTCCCAGAATGATTATACAATCATATCTGAAAAAAGAAAAGCATTTAGAGATTTTTTCAAGAATTATGTGTTAAAATACGTGTAGACACCGCAGATATATCTTAATTTTAAGGAAGAAACCGACATGCGTATACTGCTTGCAGAAGATGATGCAAAACTGAATGAGACGCTCGTCTACGGGCTGACACAGGCCGGCTTTATCGTGGACGCCTGCTTTGACGGGGAGGACGCCCTCTTCTATGGGGAACAGAATATCTACGATATTATTCTTTTAGACCGTATGCTGCCCTGTATGGAGGGTACTCATGTGCTTGCCGCCCTGCGGGAAAAAGGCATTTCCACGCCCGTGATTTTAATTACCGCCCTCGGTACCCTTTCCGATAAAGTGGAAGGGCTTGATCTGGGAGCGGACGATTATCTCGTGAAACCCTTTGCACTGGAAGAGCTTTTGGCAAGAATCCGCTGTGTGGCCAGAAGGCCGCACCGCATTGTGGACGAGGAAACCCTCTCCTGTGCAGACATTGTCTGGCTGCCCGCCGAAAACCGGCTGAGCGGGCCTGTTGGCAGTTGTACACTGTCCAGACGGGAATCCGCGCTTCTGGAAGCCTTCATGAAAAGCGGCGGCGCCACCCTCTCCAGAAGTCATCTGCTCCTGAAAGTCTGGGGGCCTGACAGCGATGTGGAGGAGGGCAATCTGGACAACTACATCCATTTTCTGCGCAGACGGCTGAAAACAGTCGGCAGCCGCCTGAGCCTGAAAACAGTCCGCGGCGTGGGCTACGCCCTGACAGAGCCTGCGTGACTTTGTCTGACGCGCGGTCTATTGACCGGTCTGGTCTGTACAGGCGCCGGTCCGTAACCCGTCTGTCGCTTCGCTCCACAGCCCTGTACGGAAACGAGGAGAATCATGTTTCGAAAAGTGCATCTGTATCTGACGGCGCTCTGCGCCGGTATCACCACCGCCATACTGATCGTGATGTCCCTGCTCTATCTGTATCTTTCGGAAAAAGAGCTGTACGAAAACCAGTTCCGTTCTTTTCAGAACGATATCAATACCATCGTAACCAGCCTGGAACAGCAGTCCGTGATCTCCATGGAATGGCTGTCTAAAATGGAGGCCCGCGGCGGCTATACCTTTTACGCGCTGGACAACGGTATGCCCTTTCTCTACAACAGACTCGCCAATTTAACACAGGCGGCTGAATTTCGAAGCCTCCTGGACGCCTGTCTGGAGATCAGTGCATCCGACTATGCAGATACCTTTCAGGAGGAATACAGCGGCAGCTCCTACAATACCTGCCGTCATGTGGAATTTCCTCTGAACCCTGATGGAACAGAGCAGACTTTTCATGTCAGCGTCATTGAGTTAAAGCGGGGAACCTCATCCCTGCAGCTTCTGGTGCTCTCTCCTCTTGATTTTCTCCGCGGGCAGATCACGAGACAAAGACTGCGCTTTTTGATCATTGACATCGCGGCTATTGTGCTTTTATCCCTCTTTTCCTTTTTCTTCACCGGAAAACTGCTGCAGCCTGTCATTGAGAGCCGGAAGAAACAGACCGAATTTGTGGCCGCCGCCTCCCACGAGCTTCGCACGCCTCTCGCCGTAATTCTCTCGGCCGCCGAATGCTGCCGTGACGCGGATGCGGAAAAACAGACCCGTTTTCTCGATACGATCAGACAGGAAGGAGACATCCTGGCTTCTCTGGTCAACGATATGCTGACCCTGAGCGCTTCCGACTCGCAGCGCTTTTCCTGCCGTCCGGCTCCCGTGGAACTGGACACGCTGCTCATCAACACCTACGAGGCGTTCGAACCGCTCGCTGCCGAAAAAAAGCTGTCCCTCGACATTACCCTGCCGCAGGAATCCCTGCCGCATTGCACCGCGGATGCCGACCGCATCGTACAGCTTCTCTCCATCCTGCTCCACAATGCACTCAGCTACACACCGGAGGGCGGCCGCGTCACGCTGTCCCTCTCCCATAAAAAAAACCGTTTCTATCTCACAGTCTCGGATACCGGCGTGGGGATTCCCACGGAAGATAAGAAAAAGATTTTCGACCGCTTTTACCGGGCAGAAAAATCCCGAAGCGCCAAGGGACACTTCGGGCTGGGTCTTTCTATCGCCGCTGAAATTGTAAAGCTCCACCACGGTTCGATAAACGTCACCGACCGTCCCGGCGGCGGCAGCGTGTTCACGGTCATGCTGCCATAGCGTGAAAAGTACTTCTAATCACTCGCAGCAAGGGCTGCTTCGCGAAGAAGTACTATAAGTCTGCTTTGCAGACTTCTTTCACGCAGGAGAATGCCCAAAATACGGGCATTCTCCGTACCTGCGCGTATTATTTCCCCACTTTCGGCTTCGGGTTGGTCAGTGCGCTCGGTATCTTGAAAAACACATAATTCTGTGCAAGCTCCGTGGCCGCTTCCGACAGCACATCCGGGTTCACGCCAAGGTCCACCTTCTCACCTGTGGCGCGCTCGATCGCCTGCTGCCTGAGAATCGCGCTGCTCACCTCTTTCCTGCCAAGCGCAATCTTCTGCTGGTATTCCCGCTCGTTCTCCCGCTTATAGTATGCCTTCGTGGACAGATCCATGTACATCTTATGCCGCTCGGCCCGCTTCTCCCAGAAGCTTTTCTGCTTCTTTTTCTTAGCGGAATCCGAATGCTTTCCGCCATTTCGAAATCCCATCTGGAAGCTTTCTCCCCGGTACTCCTCCTTCGTCGCCCCGAAAAAGTGCACCCGGTAGCTGCCGCCTGCATAGGGACTCCACGGATTATAAAAAGCAAAATCCTGCCGCAGCGTGTCAAGCACCCACTTCTCATAAGCCGGATCGGCCTTCATGGCCGCAAAACCTTCCTCCGAGATCTGGACAGACACCGCGTCCCATTTCTGGGTGGCGCTGGTGGGCAGCGCCGATATCCTCTGGTAAATATACATCTTATACTGATCCATGGACATGGCCTGCACCGCCTGCTCATCGCGGTCCCCCGCCCGGGATACGCTGCCCGCCGCCTGCATTTTCTGCCCGTAAGCATCGACAGCCACACTCTGCTCCTTCCTTGCAAGCTGATCCTGTACTGTCCCCGCAAAACTTCCCGTAACCGCACCCTGGCCCGTCTGCGTCTTTTGTCCTCCGCCCGGGATGCCGGACGTTCCGTTCGTCCCCGTTATTTCATTTGTACCCGCCGGTCTTTCCCCATGACCGCCCGCGTTTTTCATATACTCCAGAGCCTCCGCGTAAAACCGCGTCATCGGCGTAAATAGAAACCCGCTCATGATATCTGCCCCTCCCCATCCTGCTGCCCGTTTCCGTTTCTTCTATATTAATAATACGAATCAGAGAAGCGAAAAGTTTCAAAAAGTCATAGAACTGGATAAAATATGCGTATTCCCCGATTTTCATTGCAAAAACCTGCTCTTTGTGTATAATGATATGAGTAACCGAAACAAGTAAAATATAGAAAAAATGAGGATTCCACATGATACAGGCAAACAACGTAACCTTACGCGTAGGAAAAAAGGCCCTCTTTGAGGACGTAAACATCAAATTCACTGAAGGCAACTGCTACGGACTGATCGGCGCAAACGGCGCAGGCAAGTCCACCTTTTTAAAGATTCTCTCAGGCGTCCTGGAGACCACAAACGGCGACGTTTCCATTACGCCCGGCCAGCGTCTCTCCGTTCTGGAGCAGGATCACTTTAAGTACGACGCTTACCCCGTGATGGATACGGTCATCATGGGTAACGAACGACTCTATCAGATCATGAAGGAGAAGGACGCTATCTACGCCAAGGAAGATTTCTCCGACGAGGACGGCATCCGCGCAAGCGAACTGGAAGCGGAATTTGCGGAGATGGACGGCTGGGACGCAGAATCCAACGCCGCCATGCTCTTAAACGGTCTGGGCGTCGGGACCGAGCTGCACTACAACCAGATGGCGGACTTAAACGGTAACGAGAAGGTCAAAGTGCTTCTGGCCAAGGCGCTTTTCGGCAATCCGGACATTCTGCTTCTGGACGAGCCAACCAACCATCTGGACTTAGACGCCATTGCATGGCTGGAAGAGTTTTTGATCAACTTTGAAAACACCGTGATCGTGGTCTCCCACGACCGCTACTTCCTTAATAAAGTCTGCACCCACACGGCGGATATCGACTACGGAAAAATCCAGCTCTATGCGGGCAACTACGATTTCTGGTACGAGTCAAGCCAGCTCATCGTCAAGCAGCGCAAGGAAGCCAACAAGAAGAAAGAGGAGCAGATCAAGGAATTGCAGGAGTTTATCTCCCGCTTCTCCGCCAACGCGAGCAAATCCAAGCAGGCCACTTCCAGAAAGCGCGCCCTTGAAAAAATCGAGCTGGACGACATCCGTCCTTCCAGCCGTAAATATCCTTACATTGATTTCAGGCCCGAGCGCGAGATCGGCAACGAAGTGCTCACGGTGGAAGGCTTAAGCAAAACCATAAACGGAGAAAAAGTACTGGACAATCTCTCCTTTATTGTGGGGCATGACGACAAGATCGCGCTTGTGGGCGGCAACGAGCTGGCCAAGACTACGCTGCTCCAGATTTTAACCGGAGAGCTGGAGCCGGACGAGGGCACTTACAAGTGGGGTGTCACCACCTCTCAGGCTTATTTCCCGAAGGACAACACGGCGGAATTTGACAACGACTACACCATCACCGACTGGCTCATGGGCTACTCTCCCGTGAAGG
>CARQVR010000079.1 GCA_949051815.1 uncultured Lachnospiraceae bacterium | reverse complement strand
TCGGTAAGAAAGCTAAAGTGAAAGAACTGGTTAAATAAGCGAAAGTGATGATGGAACAGATACCTCAGAGTAATTCGGGGTATCTGTTTGCTTTTCCGCGATAAGCAGAATCAGAAGACGGAACAGACAGGATACATGCTTGCATGGAAGACTGTCTGAGACGGCTTATGATGAGCAACGCGAACGAGAAACGCGAAGCGTTTCGAGTCTGCTTATCGCGGGAACGTGGACAGAATCAGAAGACAGTGGAGTGCAAAGAATGGCAAGAAGAAAGGGTTTAACCTTTTATCAGAAAAAGAAGAGGCTTGATCCGAGACTTTTAAAGGATGCGGTGGAGCTGCTTGTCGGCGGCGCGGTCGCCGTTTTTCTTGCATTTGTTCTGGTCTTTTCCGTGGGAATGCGCACCAGTGTGATCGGTGACTCCATGGAACCGGTTTTGCATAACGGACAGGAAATCCTGATGAATCGTATTCTCTACCGCATTTCTACGCCTAAGCGCGGAGACGTGATCGTTTTTTTGCCGAACGGCAACCAGAACTCCCATTACTATGTAAAACGTGTTGTAGGTCTGCCGGGCGAGACGGTGCAGATCAGAGAGGGAAATGTGTACATAGACGGGGCGCTTCTTGCAGAGAACGAACAATTTGACAAGATCGTGGATCCGGGCATTGCGCAGAATGAACTGCTTCTTGCCAGCGATGAATTTTTTGTGCTGGGGGATAACCGAAACAGCAGTGAGGACAGCCGTTCCGGCAATATCGGTGCGGTCAGGAAAGACACGATCATCGGCAAGGCATGGTTTCATATGGCAGTTGGAGAAGAGTCCATGGGACTCATTGAATAGAGAGGGTTGCAGTATGAATTATCAGTGGTATCCGGGGCACATGACGAAGGCGAAGCGCATGATGCAGGAAAATATCAGTCTGATAGATCTGGTGATCGAGCTGGTGGATGCAAGAGTGCCGCTTTCCAGCAGAAATCCGGATATTGACGAGCTGGGAAAGAACAAATCCCGGCTGATTCTTCTGAATAAATCGGATCTGGCGGATCCGGCGGAGAATAAACGGTGGATGGCGTATTTTAAGGAGCGGGGTTATCATGTTCTGGAGGTCAATGCGAAAACGGGACAGGGACTGCGGGCGATCCAGCCGAAGGTGCAGGAGGCGTGTCGGGAGAAGATCGAGCGGGATAAGAAGCGGGGAATCAAAAACCGGCCGGTCAGGGCTATCGTGGTCGGTATACCGAATGTGGGGAAATCCACATTTATCAACTCCTTTGCCGGAAAGGCCTGTGCGAAAACGGGAAATAAACCGGGCGTGACCAAGGGAAAACAGTGGATCAGGCTCAATAAGGAGCTGGAGCTTTTGGACACGCCGGGCATTCTCTGGCCTAAGTTTGAGAGTGAGGAAGTGGGAAAACGGCTTGCCATGATCGGTTCCATGAACGACGAGATTTTGCAGATGACGGAGCTGGCACAGGAACTGTTAGCGTATCTTCTGGAGCATTACAGAGAGCCGCTTTTTAGCCGATACCAGATGGAAGAGGCAGGGGAGGCGGTTACGCCGGTGCAGGCGCTGGCGCTTATCTGCGAGAACCGCAAATGCTATAAAAAGGGGCAGGAGCCGGACTACGGGAAGGCGGCGGCTCTTCTTGTGGATGATTTCAGAAACGGCAGAATCGGAAGAATTACATTGGAAATGTGTGGGGAATTGCAGGAGGAGCAAAAGTGAAGAAAGTACTGCGTGAGATATTAAATACCAGCCTGTATCTGCTGGGCGTTTTGTGTATCGTTTATCTTGTGATTCACTTTGTAGGGCAGAGGACGCAGGTACAGGGGCACTCCATGGAGCCGACGCTCAGCACGGAGGACAATCTGATCGTGGATAAGTTAAGCTACCGTTTCCATGATCCGGAACGATTTGACATCATTGTCTTTCCCTTTTTGAAGGAGGAAGAAACCTTCTACATCAAACGGATTATCGGTCTGCCGGGCGAGACAGTGCAGATTGATGAAGAGGGAAATATCTATGTGGACGGCGAGGTGCTTGAGGAATCCTATGGCAAGGAAGTGATTGCAAATCCCGGCAGGGCGTATGAGCCTGTCAGGCTGGGAAAGAATGAATACTTTGTTCTGGGGGACAACAGAAATAACAGCGTTGACGGCAGAGATCCTTCTGTCGGCAACATCAAAAGGGAAAACATCATCGGCAGGGCGTGGCTGCGGATCTGGCCGCTTGATCAGTTTGGTTTTATCAGACACCGTTGATGCGGACATTTTACGGGAGCGGAAAAATGGCGGAAAATATCAGTACCATCAGGGAAAAATTACAGGCGGCGGCTATTGGAGAGCTGCCTGTTTTGTTATCTGCATATGAATCAGACGAAAGGGCAGGCGTACAGGCTGAAATTACCAAGGCGAAAAAACGGATTCAAGCTTATGAAAAAGAGATAAAACGCACGGAGACGCTTAAGCATTACGAGAGAGAATACGCCGTATATGCCAATATTTGCGGCATTGATGAGGTGGGCAGAGGCCCGCTTGCCGGGCCGGTGGTGGCCGGAGCGGTTATTTTGCCGAAAGATTGTGATATTTTATATATCAATGATTCCAAGAAACTCTCCGAAAAAAAGAGAGAGGAGTTATATGAGGTTATAATGGAAAAGGCGGTGGCGGTAGGTTTGGGTTACAGCACGCCGGAGCGGATCGACGAGATCAATATTTTGCAGGCCACTTACGAGGCGATGCGGGAGGCGGTCGGGAAGCTGCCGGTTGCGCCCGATATTTTATTGAATGACGCGGTGACCATACCGGAGATTCCGATCCGTCAGGTGCCCATTATTAAAGGGGACGCCAAGAGTATTTCCATCGGTGCGGCAAGCATTGTGGCGAAGGTGACGAGGGACCGGCTGATGGTGCGCTATGACGAGGTTTATCCGGTGTACGGGTTTGCCTCCAACAAGGGATATGGGGCGCAGACGCATATTGACGCGCTTAAGGCATACGGGCCGTGTCCCATTCACAGAAAAACCTTTATCAAAAACTTTTGTGAGGTGTGAGAGTGAATCTGGCGAGTATATTAAAAAAGGAAAATCAGAGGGTGAAAGCGAACGATCCGGTGAGAGCGTCCGATTCTGCCGGTAAGGGAGAGCGGCTTATGCGCCTGCAAAACGAGGTGCGCGCCTTAAAACCGGGACAGACGCTGCAGGGAACGGTAGTGAGCAGAAACGGCAATTCCGTGCAGATTGAGCTTGCGCAGGATTTTGCCATCAATGCCAAAATTGACAAGAGCGTAAGTATTGCGCTTGGGCAGATGATGAGCTTTGAGGTTAAGGCGAACAGCAGCTCCTTTATGTCTCTTGCGCCGCTCTATACCAATACGGCGAACACCGCTACGATTCTGCGGGCTCTGGCGGCGGCCGGTCTGCCGGAAACCGCTGAAAATATAGAGATGGTAGCTAAAATGATGGAGGAGGGGATGCCCATAGACAAGGAGTCGATCCTGAATATGAGCAGACTGCTTGTGGAATTTCCGGGGAAAGATCCCACAACCATCATACAGATGACGAGGCTGGAGCTGCCTGTGACAGAGGCAAACATCGAACAGTTTGAGCAGTACAAGGCGGCGAACCATCAGATTCTCGGGAGTGCGGAAACGATTATGGAGGAGCTGCCGAAGGTGTTTATGGAGCTGGTAAACAGCGGGCAGGGTGAGAAAGCTTACGCCCTGTATCAGGCGGTTATTGATATTTTTACGGAAGGCGGGGCCGGTGAGGACGGTACCGTAATCGTACAGGGCGGCGAAGCCGGGACAGCGCAGGGGAATGCTGAGATTCTTCCGGAGGGCGCGCAGACAGCAGAAAACGGGGAAGCGGCGGGTGGACAGACACAGAACGCCGCGTCTGCGGAGACGGCGGGACAGTCCGGGCAGACGGAAGGCGAAGCGCCGAAGGAACAGCCGGCCGGCGTGCCGGTGGAGGAACTGCCCCAGGCGGGAGAGGGAAACAGCGACAGGCAGCCCGTGCTGAGTCAGGGCCAGTGGGAGCGGCTCGGGAACGCCCTGCGCGAGCTTGGCATGGACGAGGAGACGGCGGCGCAGGTAAAGAACGGGGCGCTTTCGCCGAAAGACATATTGCAGTTTATCAAACAGCTTTTGCCGAAGGCGCTTCGGGGAGATATTTCAGAGCACGCTTTGCAGAGAATGCTTGGGGGAAAAGAATTTCAGTCGCTGCTAAAAGAGCAGATCGGGCGTCAGTGGATGATAGAACCGCAGAATGTGGCGGATAAAAAACAGATCGAGCAGCTTTACGAGCGGATCAGGGAGCAGACGGCAAGACTGTCCCAGGCTCTTGAGACAGCGGGCAAGGCGGATGCGCCCGTGGCGAGAAGTGTGCAGAATCTGCAAAGCAACGTGGATTTTATGAACCAGATGAATCATCTTTACACCTATGTGCAGTTACCTTTAAAGATGCTTGGCAACAACGCCCACGGCGATCTCTATGTGTATACCAACAAAAAGAATCTGGCGGCAAAGGACGGGCAGGTGAGCGCCCTGCTGCATCTGGATATGGAGCATCTTGGGCCGTTAGACGTCTATGTGACGATGAAAGATAAACAGGTGGCTACGAATTTCACGGTGGCGGATGAAAGCATTCTGGAATTGATTGAAAAGAATATAGATCTCCTTGATAAAAGACTGGAAGGCAGAGGCTATGCCCTGAAAGCGCAGATGCACGTCAAGGAGGCGGGCGCAGAAGAGGAAGACAGCACCATTATGCAGACACTGTTGAGCCAGCAGAAAAATATCTCAGTTCTCAGCAGGACGTCATTTGATATGCGGGCCTAGCGTGAGAAGAACTGCTAACCACTCACAGCAGAGGCTGTTTCGTGGAGAAGTTCTAAGTCTCATGCAGGAGAATGCCGGAAAGCGGCATTCTCCGCACCGATTTGAGTCACAGCGAAGCTGTGACATGGAGGCTTGCGTGAGAAGCGGCATTCTCCGTTTGAGGAGAGGGATGTCAGGAGAAAAGGAGTATCAGGAATGGCGGAAAAGAATCAGGAGAAGAAAAAAGTCAGACAGGCGATTGCGCTGGAGTATGACCCGAACGACGAGGCGCCGCGCGTCATTGCCTCCGGCAGGGGCGCTTTGGCGGAGCGTATTATTGAAAAGGCGAAGGAGGCGGACGTGCCGGTCCACAGGGATGATAAGCTGGCAGATACGCTTTCACGGCTGGAGATCGGCGACATGATTCCGCCGGAGCTGTATGAGGTGGTGGCGGAGATTCTGATTTTCGTGGATTCCATGGATAAGGTAAAGGCCAAGCTGGCGAAAGGCACGTGAGGATGAATAAGAGAGAAAAAGGGGCACAGAAGGAAGAACAGGTCTGTGCCTGTTTGTTTTCGGAGGGTGTGAAGGTTGTAGCGCGCAATTTCCGAAACCGGCAGGGTGAGATAGACATTATCGGATATGACGGAGACTATCTGGTATTTTTTGAGGTGAAATACCGCTCCGGGAGAAGCATGGGAACCGCTGCGGAGGCAGTAGGGTTTGCCAAACAGAGGAATATATGCCGGGTGGCGGACTATTACCGCGCGATACACCATTGTCCGGAAGATACGCCGATCCGCTTCGACGTGGTGGCGATAGACGGGGAACGGGTGAACTGGATTAAAGACGCTTTCGGCTACATTCCACGGCGGTAGTAAGCCTGAAAAATCCGGTAAGACTGCCGGTTGGGTGTTCCATACTTATATAAAAGAAACGAAGGGAAATGACATATGGACTGGCATAGACATAAAAACGAAAGGCAGACGCGCGTGAACAGGGCAGGTGAGCTTGTATATCTTACTTTCCCGATTCTGGAGGAGACGGGAGCGGTAGAGCATCTGTTTTCTACCAGAATGGGCGGCGTAAGCAAGGGTATTTACAGCACGATGAACCTGAGCTATACAAGAGGAGACAGGGAAGAGGATGTAGACGAAAACTACAGACGTATAGCGGCGGCGCTTGGGTGCAGCGTGGAAGATATCGTGTGCTCAGACCAGACCCACACCACAAATCTGCGGATCGTGGGGAAGGCGGACGGCGGAAAGGGGATCACGAGAAAGAAAGATTACAGCGATGTGGACGGTCTTCTGACGGACGAGCCGGGGGTGTATCTGGCGACCTTTTTTGCGGACTGCGTGCCCCTGTATTTTGCAGATACGAAGAGAAAGGCGATTGCGCTGGCGCATTCCGGCTGGCGGGGAACCGTGGCCCGCATGGGACAGTGTGTGGCAGAGAAGATGCGGGAGGCTTACGGTACAGATCCGGCTGATCTTGTGGCGGTGGTCGGGCCGTCTATCTGTCAGGAATGCTATGAGGTCAGCGAGGATGTGGCGGGTGCTTTTGCGGACGCGTTTAAAAAACCCGGACAGGAGCGGGAGATACTGCTTGCAAAAGGAGGCGGCAAATATCAGCTCGACCTTTGGCGGGCAAACGAGATCGTGCTGACAGAGGCGGGGATTCCGAAGGAGAATATTCAGATCACCGATCTTTGCACATGCCACAATGACCGTTATCTGTTTTCCCACCGCGCAAGCCACGGACAAAGGGGAAATCTGGGTGCGTTTTTGGGGCTTAGGGCGAATTAAGAAAGTATTAAAAAAATTCCCATCTATTCCTTTATGATTCCATGTTTTAATGATACCATAAACCGGTTTACGAAAGAGGAGAAAACAATGGCTAATATTCTGGTATGCGACGACGACAGGGAGATTGTGGATGCGATTGAGATTTATCTCCTGCAGGAGGGCTATACGATATTTAAGGCTTACGACGGGCAGGAGGCGATCCGTGTTTTGAAGGAACAGCAGATCCACCTGCTTCTCATCGACATTATGATGCCGAAGCTTGACGGCATTCATGCCACTCTGAAAATCAGGGAATATTCCAGCGTTCCCATTATTTTTCTGTCGGCGAAGTCAGAGGATACGGATAAGATTCTCGGGCTGAATATCGGAGCGGACGACTATATCACGAAGCCCTTTAATCCGCTGGAGCTGGTGGCGCGGGTGAAGTCCAATCTCCGAAGATACACGATGCTGGGGAACCTGAACACAGAGAACAACGCCCTGTTTCAGGTGGGCGGTCTGTGTATCAACGACGATACCAAGGAAGTGACGGTGGATGGGGACAGTGTGAAGCTGACGCCCATCGAGTACAATATCCTTCTGCTTCTTATGAAAAATTGCGGCCGTGTTTTCTCCATTGATCAGATTTATGAGAGTATCTGGAACGAGGAGGCCATCGGTGCGGACAATACAGTGGCCGTACACATCAGACATATCCGGGAGAAAATCGAGATAAATCCCAAGGAACCGAGATACCTGAAAGTGGTGTGGGGCGTCGGTTACAAGGTGGAGAAAGATGTGTAGAGCTGACGTCATGGAAGAAAGGACAGGCAGATGGAAAATACAGGGCTGGGGGAAAACCCGGAGATTTTAGTGACGGCAGGGGAGACAGCAGAGGAGGAACAGCAGGAGAAAAAACCGGCCGGAAGAAAACAGAAGAGGAAAAGAACCGGAAAAAACAGGAGTGGACTGAAAGCGTTTCTTCTGGTCTTACAACATGCTGCGCTGGCGATTATGGTGTTTGCCGTGTTCGTGGTGTCAGTGTGCTCGACGGTGCGGTATGAGGGTGTGCATTCGAGGGGCAGTTATACCAATTACACCGGCTTTGATGACCCGGGCACGCCGTTTGAAGAATCGGAGGTCTTTAACCATATTTTTGGCTGTGCGGTGGCGGATGTGATCCGCTTCGGCGTAGTGAGCAGCCAGATGGAGACGAAGGGCGTTTTCGACGGTGATAAGCTTGTGGATGTGACGGCTTATAATTACCGGAACCAACGTCTGCCGGAGCAGTATGTGACGGTGCAGTACAGGCTGGAGGACCTGCTCAAATGGCAGAGTTTTGGCTTTACTTACAATGAAACGGAGATGACCAGAGCGGAAGCGGAAGAGTTTCTTGCAGATACCACACAGGTGACCACGATTGATCCGGAGAGCGGCTACCAGAATACCGTCGATGCCAGTTATCTGAAATCCGATGTGGAGGATTATACTCATGTGAGCGGCGTGACCGTGGCGGAAGCAAGCGGCGCGGTGGTCGTGGAATATGACGAAATGAAAGAGGATTCCGGTTTTGTGGCCGGGTATCAGCCGGCGGGCGCGCTGGGAGACCATGCCACAGACGAAGATTCGGAGCTGCGGATAGCGGTGGCGGATGCAGAAGGGAATCCGGAAGCCCGATTGAGCGATGCGGATGAAGCGGAAGTGTACGAGTATGCGGTTCTGGTCAACCGTTACAAGACAGCGGACGGAAAAAATCTGGAGGCGTATGTTTCCGATTGGGAGCAGTATTATGAGCTGTGCCGTCAAGTGCGGAAGGCGGCGGAGAGCCTGAGTTACAACTATAGTGAATATGAGGAGTACCGTGAATTTTTTGACCTCAAAAATTCCAACGTCCGGTTCCTGATTGAGAAGACGGTAGGCGGGAAGACACAATATTACAGCAATATGCCGGAAAACAGCGCCTATAGAAAACAGATCGTGCTGATGATGGACGACAGGGCGAATGTGACCGATGAGAAATTTGTGTACTATAATCCTGCCGATATGGAGTATATGAGCAACACAATGATTGACATGGAGACGGTAAGGCAGATGCTGCAAAGTTATGATTATGCCTACCCGGAGTCTGTCAGAATCTGGATCAGTGTGGATGGCTCCTATCCGGCGCAGGATGCGTTTACCAAGGGCGCCAGATATCTGCCGAACCTCTGGCTCTGGGTGACCGCGGCTTTTCTGGCGGGGCTTTTGTATCTGATTCTCTTCGTCTGTCAGATCGTAATGACAGGAAGGGTGTTTGATGAGAACGGCGAAAAGCGGATTAAGCTGACCGGCTATGACAAGATTCCGACAGAGGGAGCTGTTCTCATTGCATGGGGTGTAGCGTTTATGGCGCTCTGGGTGGCTGTCGTATTGACGGCGCTTGCGGACATCGATCCCACGGATATTGATTTTTACATGGAGGCAGTTCATCAGGACTGGTTTAAGGCCGTTGTCTTTTTCGCTGTGTTTGCCGCAGATGCGCTGTTTACCTTTTTCTTCTACAGTCTGGTCAGAAGGATCAAGGCGCACACACTCTGGAAAAACTCGTGGCTGTACCGTCTGGTGCAGAGATTTAAGAAATTTGTGTGGAAAGTGTATGACAATAGTGGTATCGTTTTGCGCACATGGGTGCCCTACGGTGTCTTCCTGGCGGTGAATCTTTTGATGCTTCTGTGGGCTGTAGAAGACAGCAACCTGCTTCTTGTGCTGTTTGCGGGCGCGATTGATTTGATCGTGGGTATTCTGATCTACAAGGATGTGAAAGAGCGGCAGGGCATCGTGGAGGGCATAGAGACCATTACCGGAGGACAGGTGGATCATCAGATTGATACGGAGAATCTGCACGGGGATAACAAGACGCTGGCCAATTCCGTAAACAGCATCGGAAAAGGCATCAAGGAGGCCGTGGAGATCAGCATGAAGGACGAGCGCATGAAGGCGGATCTGATTACCAACGTGTCCCACGACATCAAGACGCCGCTCACCTCCATCATAAACTATGTGGATCTGATCAAGAGAGAACAGGTAGATAACGAAAAGGTACAAAACTATATCCGCGTGCTGGATGAAAAGTCCCAGCGCCTGAAACAGCTCACAGACGATCTGGTGGAGGCAAGCAAAATTACCTCTGGCAATATCAGCCTGCATTTTGAGCGGATCAATCTGACGGAGCTGATGAATCAGACCATCGGGGAATTTTCCGAAAAGTTTGATACAAGGAATCTGGCCACAGTGATGAATGTGAATACCAGGGAGGCGGTGATCGAGGCGGACAGCCGCAGAATCTGGAGAGTGATGGAGAATCTCTTTAACAATGTCTATAAGTACGCCATGCCCGGCACGCGGGTCTATGTGACGCTGGATAAGGTAGAGAAAGACGGCGGGGAGGAGACGGACAGAATCCAGGTGACGATCAAAAATATCTCCGAGAATCCTTTGTTATGTAAACCCGAGGAGCTGACGGAGCGGTTTATCAGAGGAGACGAGTCCAGAACCACGGAGGGCAGCGGGCTTGGGCTGTCCATAGCCCAGAATCTGACGCTGGCCCAGAAGGGAAGCTTTGAGATCGAACTGGACGGAGATCTGTTTAAGGTATTTTTGACCTTCCCGGTGGCGAAGGAGGAAGAGACTAAGTAGAGAACTTTTTCTGCCGGCCCGCGGTGCTCATGCTGTGTCAGCGGCAAAGCGCCTTGGGCGGGTCTGTAAAAAAGCTGTCGTTCCTGTATAACAGGACGGCAGCTTTTACGCATTTCAGATATCCAGCCCGCTCAGCTCGCGGCTGTTATATTTCGCAAGAATCTGGTGAATCTTGTCCGTGGGCGTGTAGATATTCGCCATGGAGGCGTCGTGGTTCATAAAGTCGATGATGGATGCGATAAACTTGCTCATGTCAGCCTCTATGTAGTAGGGCTTCTCCTTAAGCTCCGGCGGCTGATAACAGAGGTTTGTGGTTATGATCCGGTCGAAGTAGCAGTTTTCGTAGGCGGTGTCAAAGGCGGAGAGTCCGTCTGTGAACAGCCCGAAGGTACAGCAGATAAAGACCCGCTTGGCGTTCATTTTCTTTAACTGTCTGGCGGTGTCTATCATGCTGCCGCCGGAGGAAATCATGTCGTCAATGACGATGACATCCTTGCCGTCGATATTGTCTCCCAGAAATTCATGTGCAACAATCGGGTTCTTGCCGTTCACAATGGTGGAGTAGTCCCGGCGTTTGTAAAACATACCGGTATCTACGCCGAGAACGTTTGCAAAATACACGGCCCTGTCAAGCGCGCCTTCGTCGGGACTGATAACGATAGTCTGATTCTTGTCGATAATCAGATTTTTTTCCATTCGCAAAAGTGCGCGGATAAACTGATAGGGCGGTGTGAAGTTGTCAAAGCCTTTGATGGGCACGGAGTTTTGCACTCTGGGGTCATGGGCGTCGAACGTGATAAAATTGGAGACACCCATGTCCATCAGTTCTTTAATGGCATAAGCGCAGTCTAAAGACTCCCTCCCGTTTCGCTTGTGCTGCCGTCCCTCGTAGAGAAAGGGCATGATCACATTGATCCGGTGCGCTTTTCCGTTTATGGCGGAGATAATCCGCTTTAAGTCCTGGTAATGATCGTCGGGGGACATATGGTTTGTGAAACCGTTCATATTGTAGGTGATACTGTGATTGCAGATATCGGTCAGCAGGAAGATATCCTTGCCCCTTACGGAATCGTGTAAAACAGCCTTGCCTTCTCCGGTTCCGAAGCGGGGACACTCCACCTCCATCAGATAGTTATTTTCCATATAGCCATGGAAAGCGGGATCGTTTTTGACATTGTTTTGCAGATCGCGGCGGTACTCCACCAGATGACCGTTTACCTTTTCTGCCAGAGGAAGCGCTGCCTTCGGTGCGAGAAGTTTTACGGCAGCTACCGGCATAGAATGTTCGAGTTGTTCTGTGTTAGGCATTTTTACTCCACTAAAACGTGCGCTCCGGCACGGTTTTCTTTTTCTTGTGCAGATGATAACTTTATAGATTTTTTATAACATTATGGCGGGGACATGTCAAGAAGATTTGCCGTCCGTTCTCTAAATTTAGCGCGTGTTTGGCTTTACAAGCAGGCCAAGATGATGTAAAATCAAGCGGTATATGACTTGTTGGTACGGTGAGAAGCGCAGAGTCTCAAATATGCATGGATCGCAGTCAGGAGACGGAGTATTCTTTCGGAAAACGCCGGATGTTCGACGCATTTTATCGCAGTAAACGGCTCTGACATGGAGGATTAATATTAATATGAGCAAAAAAAGGTCCAAGCCGGTCGTGGCTGTGGTGGGAAGGCCCAATGTGGGGAAATCCACCCTGTTTAACGCGTTGGCGGGTGAAAATATAGCGATAGTGAAAGATACGCCCGGAATCACAAGAGACCGGATTTATGCGGACGTCTCTTGGCTTGACCGGAATTTTACGCTGATTGATACGGGCGGTATCGAGCCGGAGAGCAAGGATATTATCCTGTCCCAGATGCGGGAGCAGGCGCAGATTGCCATAGATACGGCGGATGTGATTGTCTTTCTGGTGGATGTGAAGCAGGGGCTGCAGGATGCGGATTCCAAGGTGGCCGATATGCTCAGACGTTCCCGCAAACCTGTGGTTCTGGCAGTCAATAAGGTGGATGATTTTAAGAAATATATGGCGGATGTCTATGAGTTTTATAATCTGGGGATCGGGGAACCTTATCCGGTCTCTTCCGTAAACCGTCTTGGCTTCGGGGAACTGCTTGACGAAGTGATCGCCCATTTCGGGCAGGAGGCGGAGGAAGAGGAGGAGGACGACCGCATTAAGGTGGCCATTATCGGGAAGCCGAATGTGGGAAAATCCTCCATTATTAACCGTCTGATCGGGGAAAACCGTCTGATCGTTTCGGATATCGCCGGAACGACGAGGGACGCGGTAGACACGGACATTACCCACAATGGAAAAGAGTATGTCTTTATTGATACGGCGGGGCTTCGGAGAAAAAATAAAATCAAAGAAGAGCTGGAACGCTATATGATTATCCGCACGGTATCGGCGGTGGAGCGGGCGGATATAGCCGTGCTCATCATAGATGCTGTGGAAGGTGTGACGGAGCAGGACGCCAAGATCGCCGGGATTGCCCATGACAGAGGCAAGGCGGTGATTATCGCGGTCAATAAATGGGACGCCGTAGAGAAGGATAACCAGACGGTTAAGGAGTACACGCAGAAAATCAGGCAGGTGTTATCTTTTATGTCCTACGCGGAGATCATGTTTATCTCGGCGGTGAGCGGACAGCGGCTGATGAAGCTTTATGA
>CARQVR010000078.1 GCA_949051815.1 uncultured Lachnospiraceae bacterium | reverse complement strand
AATAGAGCGGGGGTATCGCTCAATCATCTAATTTGATGATTTTGCGACACCCCCTTCTTTTTTGTAAGGTTCCTGTAAGATTTTTGTAAGAATGCAGGAGTAAAATAGGAATGGAACGGAAATGGATTTAAGAATGATTTAAGATTTTGATGTGCTTCTTTTAAGAAAAACGTGATATGGTATACTGGACACGAACACAAGAAAAAGATGAAGACAAAAGAGAACGTATTTCGTTATATAAAAAGAATAACATTACAGTTTAAGCATACATAGAAGGAAGGAAAGTAGTATCATGGAGACGTTGGTTGAAATCAGGGATATCTGCAAGGTCTACAATCCCGGGGAAAATGAAGTGAAGGCGCTGGATCATGTGAGCCTGACAATCGGGGAAGGAGAGTTCGTGGCGATTATCGGGCATTCCGGTTCGGGCAAATCCACGCTGATGAACATGCTCGGCTGTCTGGACGTGCCCACAAGCGGCAGCTATTATCTGCACGGACATGATGTGGCCCGCATGTCGGACGACGAGCTTTCGGATATCCGCAATCAGGAGATCGGTTTTGTCTTTCAGGGGTTCAATCTGATTCCCAGCCTCACGGCGGTGGAGAATGTGGAGCTGCCTCTGATTTACAGGGGTGTCGGAAAAAAGGAGCGGCTGGAGCTTTCAGAGAAGGCGCTCGACAAGGTAGGGCTTAGCAAGAGAAAGACCCACAAGCCCTCTGAAATGTCCGGCGGGCAGCAGCAGAGAGTGGCGATTGCCAGAGCCATCGCGCAGGCGCCGCCTATTATTCTGGCGGACGAGCCGACGGGAAATCTGGACTCCAACTCGACCAAAGAGATTATGGATATTCTGCGGGGGCTTCACGAGGAGGGCAGAACGGTAATCCTGATTACCCATGACGATGAGATTGCGGCCAGGGCAAAGCGGGTTATAAAGATTATGGACGGCAAAATAGAGGAGGATTATGAAAATGTTTCGGAAGGCAGAGAGTAAGACGGAAAGTACGGCGGAAAACGTGGAGATCACGGAAAAAAAGCCAAAAAAGGAAAAGACACCAATGGATAAGGAGAAGAAGAAAAAAATACGCCGCCGGGTGATCGCGGGTGTGCTGACGGCTCTCGTTGTCGCCTTTTTTGTGAGAAATTCCCTTATGGCGAAAAATACGGCGCCGATGGTGACTACCGTGGCGGCTGCCGTTGGAGAAGTGGAGCAGATCTTAAGCACCGGCGGCACCGTGAAAAGCGATGAGACAAGAACTTATTTCGCGCCTCTGTCCGTGGAGGTGGGCGATGTGATGGTGAAGACTGGCGATACGGTGAAAAAGGGCGATGTGATCCTCACCTTTGACGAGAAAGCCCTGTCCGAGGAAAAGCAGGCGGCGGAGTACAGGATGGCCTCCAATGAGGGCGGCTATGAAAGCTCTGTGCACAAAAATAATGAGTACATAGCCGATCTGTCCGAGGCGAACCGGAATCTTCCCGTGCTGGAGCAGCAGATTGCGGACAATGAGAAGCTGCTAAAGGAAATCAATAAGAAAATCGAGGATAAGAGAGCAGGCTGGTCTTACAACGGCGCGGCTTTGCAGGCGTCCATTTTAGAGCAGCAGAAAATGATTGAAGACGAGAGACAGCGCATGGAGGAGCGGCACGCCTGGGAGGCGGAGCAGCAGATTGACTCCGACGATGAGGAAAAGAAGGAGAAGGACGAGGCTGCAAAGGCGCAGATCGCCTACGACGAGCAGGTGTTGCTGAATCTGCAGGAGCAGGCCCAGTATAATGCTTACGAGGAGCAGAATAATAAAGAGATCAGGGATTTGCAGCGACAGGCAAAAGATGTGGAAGACCTGATTGCTTCCTATAAAGAATACCAGTCCGAGATGAAGTCCCAGAAGGCATCCTCGGAGTCGGGCGTTCTGGATGCGGGCGGCAAGGCCAAACTGGAGGCGGACACGGCCCTTGAAAAGCTGACCAATCAGGAGAAACTGGACGCCATCGCCGAGGTGGAGAACGGCCTGAAAGCTGATTTCGGGGGCGTGATCACGGAGCTTGAGGCCATAGCCGGACAGCCGCCCACGGAGAGCGGGAAGCTGGTTACAATCGAGAGCACGGAGAAGGTTTATGTACGGCTCAGTGTTTCCAAGTATGATCTGGAAAAGATCGCCGTCGGGCAGAAAGCGGACATTGATATCGCCGGAAAGACATACGAGGGCACGGTGAGCAAAATTGACGGTATGGCGACCCAGAATAACAGCGGCGCCATGGTAGTCGGCGTGGACGTCAATATCGACAATCCGGATGAGAACATCTTTCTTGGCGTGGAAGCCAAGGTCTATGTCCATATGGCGAAAGCGGAGGGCGTGGTTACGGTGCCCCTTGAAGTGATTAACAGCGACAGGGAAGGCGATTTCGTGTATGTGGAGGAAAACGGTGTAGTGGCAAAGCGGCGCGTTACCACGGGTGTCACGTCCGACAGTGCCATCGAGGTGAAAGAGGGACTTTCGGAGGGTGAAAATGTAGTCATGGCGAACGGCATGGAGTTTGAAGACGGCACGGCGGTAACGGCTATGCCGATGCCGTAGTGCGAAAAATTCGGTTCTGTATTTTGCGCGGAAAAATGTCAGAAAACGCTGTTTTTTTCCGTGTGACAGAATATAAAGGGACGAGGAAAAAATGGGACAGATATGGGAATATATAAAAATAGCCTTAATGAATATTAAGACGAACAAAGGGCGTTCCGCCCTCACCATGCTGGGCATTATCATCGGTATCGCCTCCGTTATTATGATTATCTCCATCGGTAACGGGGTGCGCGCTTCTGTCAATGACGAGCTGGAAAATATGGGCGGCGGTCTGATTGCCATTTACGTCAACGGTGACGTGGAAGGCAATGAAGTAAAGTTTAAGGAGGAAGATTTTGAACTGGTAAAAGAAAAGGTGGAGCATGTGAAGGGTGCGACGACACAGTACAGCTACTGGGGCGCAACGGCCAAGGGGCGTAAGGGAGGCGACTTTATGGCAGTCCTTAACGGCGGCAATACGGCGCTGCAGTATGCGGTCGGCAGCGAGCCTATTGTCAGGGGCAGGTATTTTTCCCAGAGTGAGTACGAGGCGGCCAGCATGGTCTGCGTGATCAAGGAAAGCGATGCGAGATCTTTGTTTGGCACGACGGATGTGGTGGGGATGACCTTCGAACTGAATCTGTGGGGTGTGAGTCAGGACTTGCGGATCGTTGGCATCAGGGAGGATACGCCGGCAGGACTGATCGCCGCTCTGAACGGAGGCGGATATATGCAGGTGGAGATGCCGCTGACAGCCATGGCGTCCGGATTTGGTTTCTGGATTGAGGATTCTGATTATATGTATGTGGTCGCGGAGAGTTCCGAGTATGTGACGCAGGTGGCGGCGGACACCATTAATCTCATGGAAAACCGCTATAATGTGCGCGGGGAAAACAAAATTATGATGGAGAGCTTCGCCGACAATACAGCGGAATTTGACCAGATCCTCAGTATGCTGACACTGTTTATCTCCTTCGTGGCTGCGATTTCTTTGCTGGTGGGCGGCATCGGCGTAATGAACATCATGCTGGTGTCCGTGACGGAGCGGACGAGGGAAATCGGAATCCGCAAGTCGCTTGGAGCGAGAACGAAGTCGATTCTCTTACAGTTTCTGGCGGAAGCGAGTATTATCACCCTGATTGGCGGTCTGATCGGGATTGTGCTGGGAGAGCTGGGAGCAAGGGCAGTCTGCGGCGCCATGGGCTTTACGGCGCAGATCAACGTTACCACGGTGCTTATAGCGGCGGCCTTTTCCTCGGGCGTGGGTATTTTCTTCGGTATTTATCCCGCGAAAAAGGCGGCGAAGTTAAGTCCGATTGAAGCGCTGAGACATGAATAGTGTGAGAAGAGTTTCTAAAGACGTCCCGCCATAGGACGGGACGCCAAGAAACTCTATGAGTTGCTTCGCAACTCCTTCTCACACAGGAGAATGCCTGAAAAACGGCATTCTCCGCATTGATTTGAAATTTAGGGATGATGTCGCGCCGTGTTGAAATGTCGAATATTTTTCTTGCACTTTGTCTGAATTTTAGTATAATAGATTTCAGTATGGAAATCGAATTTGATGTTAAAATAACACCCAATATTTTATATGATTATATGCTTCAGCACACCTATTCGCGGCTGCCCGGATTGATGGGGACGCTTGTAGGTGTGCTGATGCTGTTTCTTTTTACGGCGAACAGACAGCCGCTGATCCTGATTATCGCGCTGGTGATCCTGCTGTATCTGCCGTGGACGCTCTTTTTGCGGGCGGCTGCGCAGGCGAAAAGCAACCCGGCCTTTCAGAAGCCGCTGCACTACAGACTGTCGGATGAGGGCATACAGGTATCGCAGAACGGCGTTACGGAACAGATGGCATGGGACGGTATGGTAAAGGCTGTTTCCACGCCAAAGAGCATTGTGGTATATACCACGGCGGTGAACGCCTGCATTTTTCCCAAAAAGGATTTGGGGGACAGGAAGATGAAAACGATCGAGATTATTTCCACCCACATGCCGCCGAAGAAGGTGAAAATCCGCGGTTAGCGCGGGAAGAAGTTTCGATACCCGGCAGCGGAGGTTTGGCTGCGAAGACCGCATGGCATCCTGGAATTTCTAAGCCGTGTGTGAGAATGCCTTAACATACAGGTGTTTTCTGCACAGAAGGCGGGAGAAAATATGACAGAAACGATAGAGAGCCGCAGCGCGGCAGATACATTTGCATATGGAAAGTTTCTGGGGGAGAGAGCCGTTCCCGGGGAGATTTATACGCTGACCGGCGATCTGGGTGTGGGAAAGACCGTGTTTACACAGGGCTTTGCGGCCGGGCTTGGCATCACGGAGCCGGTGAACAGCCCCACCTTTACCATCCTGCAAAGCTATGAGGAGGGCAGGCTTTCCCTCCACCACTTCGACGTGTACCGCATCGGTGATCCGGCGGAAATGGAGGAGATCGGCTATGAGGACTGTTTTTACGGGGAGGGCGTTTGTCTGATCGAGTGGGCGGACCTGATCCGGGAGATTCTGCCGGAGGATTGTATCAGGGTCACCATCGGGAAAGATTTGTCGCAAGGGTTTGACTACCGCCGGATTGTGGTGGAGCGGTAAGAGGGAGGCGTCCGCTGTGTTTTTACGCGGGGATGCGAAAAGGAATGGCATAGAATTGATTTTGGGGAAGGAAAGCGGGGCGGCGACTTGAAAATCATAGCGCTTGACAGCTCCGGTCTGGTGGCTTCTGTGGCACTGGCGGAGGATGACAACTTAATTGCGGAATATACCGTGCAGTACAAGAAGACGCACTCCCAGACGCTTCTGCCCATGCTGGACGAGATTGGCAGGATGGTGGAGCTGGATCTTACCACGGTGGACGCCATAGCGGTGGCGGCGGGGCCGGGATCCTTTACCGGGCTGCGGATCGGTTCGGCCACGGCGAAGGGGCTGGCATTTGCCCTCGGCAAGCCGGTTATTCCGGTGCCGACGGTGGACGGACTTGCCTTTCAGATGTACGGCGCAAAGGATCTGGTGTGCCCGATCATGGACGCACGGAGAAATCAGGTATATACGGGAATTTATGAATTTCTTCCGGACCAGACCGGCCGGTTTGTATATGACATGCATGTTATCAGACAGCAGTGCGCCGTCTCCTTTGACGAGATTGCTGAGGAGCTGAACAGGCTTGACAGGAGTGTCATATTTTTGGGAGACGGTGTGCCTGTTTTCCGGGAACGGATGGAGCAGGTTATGCGTGTGCCTTACACGGCGGCGCCCCTGCACCGGGCCAGACAGTCGGCCGCGGCGCTTGCTTCACTGGGACAGCTTTATTATGAGCAGGGCAGGACGGTGGACGGCGCGGCCTTTGCGCCGGAGTATCTGCGGCTGTCGCAGGCTGAACGTGAGCGGGCACAGAAGGAGTGTGAAGAGGCTCTATGATCGTATATCGCAGGATGCGGGCGGAGGATGTGCCCTTTATCAGCCGTTTGGAGGAGGAGACTTTTTCCATGCCGTGGTCGGCGGCCTCTTTTTTGCAGATGATCGAAAAGGAGGATACGGCGTACTTTGTAGCTGAGGAGGGCGGAAAGCTTCTTGGCGGCTGCGGACTGCTTTTGATAGCGGGAGAGGGGAATATTACCAACGTGGTGGTGGCGCCGGAAGCCAGAAGGCGCGGCGTGGCCACGGGACTGTTGACTTATCTGATGGAGGAGGGTGACCGGGCGGGTCTGACGGCCTATACGCTGGAGGTGCGGGTCAGTAACGCGGCGGCCATCGGGTTGTATGAGAAACTGGGCTTTGTGTCCGAGGGGATTCGTCCGGGGTTTTATGAAAAACCAACGGAAGATGCATTGATTATGTGGAAGAGATAGGCAGCGCATGGAACAATTACCACTGGTATTACGCCTTTTGTCTGCTAGAATGAATACAGCAGTAACTATGAAGATACCGACTGGTTACGACAGCAGCTTTAAAGGAGGATTGTCATGCGCGAATATAAAGAAGACAGAAAGTTGGCCAAGGTAGTCTGCAATGCCTGCGGCAAAAATTTGCTGGTAGAAAATGGCATTTTAAAGGAAGAGTGCATCCATGTGGATCACGATTTCGGATTCTTCGGTTCCAAAGACGGGGAGAGCGACAGCTTTGATCTGTGCGAGGCGTGTTATGAGAAGCTGATTGCCGGATTCACCGTGCCTGTGGAGCGGCGGGAGAGGAAGGAACTTTTGTAGGCTGCCCCTGTTTGAGAGAAAGTAGGAGCGCGTATGTTGGATATCTGTTTACTGGGTACGGGAGGGATGATGCCCCTGCCGCACAGATGGCTTACTTCGCTGATGGCGAGGTATAATGGAAAAAGTATACTGATTGATTGTGGGGAGGGAACGCAGATCGCCATGAGGGAGAAGGGCTGGAGCCCGAAGCCGATTGATGTGATCTGTTTCACCCACTTTCACGCGGATCACATCAGCGGTCTTCCGGGGATGCTGCTCACTATGGGCAATGCAGAGCGCACGGAGCCGCTTCTTTTGATTGGTCCAAGAGGGTTAACCAGAATAGTCAACTCTCTGCGGGTGATCGCGCCCGAGCTGCCCTTTGAGATTATCTGTCTGGAGATCACGGAGCCGGAGCAGGTCTTCCCTTTCAGCGGATTCCGGATAGAGTCGTTTCGGGTTAACCACAACGTGCCCTGTTTCGGTTACAGCATTGCCATAGACCGCGCCGGGAAATTTGATCTGGAGAGGGCGCAGGCTTTGAATATTCCCAGAAATTACTGGAATCCCCTGCAAAAAGGTGAGATAATAGAGGAGGACGGTTATTACTTTACGCCGGATATGGTGCTGGGAGCGGCCAGAAGAGGCTTGCGGGTCACTTACTGCACGGATACGCGTCCGACGGAGAGCATTGTGAGAAACGCGTCCGGCGCGGATCTGTTCATCTGTGAGGGCATGTACGGAGAGCCTGAGAAGGCGCAGAAGGCGAAAGAATATAAGCACATGACCTTTTACGAGGCGGCGGAGATTGCGAAATCCGCAGGAGTGCAGGAAATGTGGCTGACGCATTACAGCCCGTCGCTTGTCCGGCCGGAGGAGTTTATGCCGGAAGTGCGGAAAATTTTCCCGAACGCCGTGGCTGCAAAGGATGGCAGAAGCGTGGATCTTGTGTTTCGGGAAGAGTGAGACAAGGAGGGGAAGATGAAAAATTCAAAGGTTGCTAAGACGGTAATTATCGTGGTCGTTCTTGCGGCCATCATTCTGGTTTATTATTATAGTCTGGGTCACCGGGCGAAACGGCAGGAAGTCGAGGAGGCGATTGCGGCCACTGTGGTGCAGAGCATTCTGATGCGGGATCTGGAGCATAATTATCCGCCCACACCAAAGGAAGTGGTAAAATATTACGCGGAGATTACGGAATGCTTCTACAACGAAACCTATTCCGACGAGGAGCTTTTGCAGCTTGCCAGTAAGATACAGATGCTTTATGACGCGGAGCTGGTGGCGAATAAGACGCAGGAACAGTATATGCAGGATCTGCGGGACGATATCGTGGAAATGAAGGGACAGCAGCTCACGGTTGCAAGCTATGAGGTTTCCGCCAGTACCGATGTGGAATATTTTACGCAGAATGATTATTCCTGCGCCAGATTATACTGCACGTTTTATCTGAAACAGCAGGGCGGCGGCCGGGTGCCGTCACAAGAGCGGTTTGTGCTCAGACAGGACGGGGACGGACACTGGAAAATTCTCGGCTGGGAGCTTGTGGAGGATTAGGTGATGGGAAAGAACGGAAAAACCGTGACGATTCTGGCCGTGGAGACTTCCTGCGACGAGACGGCAGCGGCGGTTGTGGAAAACGGCAGGGAAGTCTTATCCAATGTGATATCTTCCCAGATCGACCTGCATACGCTCTACGGGGGCGTGGTGCCGGAGATTGCCTCGCGCAAGCATATCGAAAAGATCAATCAGGTGATGGCGGAGGCGCTTTTGCAGGCGGGGAAAAAGCTCTCCGATATGGACGCCATTGCGGTTACTTACGGGCCGGGGCTTGTGGGCGCGCTTCTGGTAGGTGTGTCTGCGGCGAAGGCGGTCAGCTTTGCGTCGGGGATTCCGCTGATCGGCGTGCATCACATAGAAGGCCATATCAGCGCCAATTACATAGAAAATAAAGAACTGGAGCCGCCCTTTGTCTGTCTGGTCGTGTCGGGCGGACATTCCCATCTTGTGGTGGTGAAGGACTACGGGGCATATGAAATACTGGGACGCACAAGGGACGACGCGGCGGGGGAAGCTTTTGATAAGGTGGCGCGCGCCATCGGTCTCGGCTATCCGGGAGGCCCCAAGATTGATAAGGTGTCTAAGGAGGGAAATCCGGAAGCCATCGCATTTCCAAGAGCGAAGGTGGGGGATTCCGATTATGATTTCAGTTTCAGCGGTTTAAAGTCCGCGGTTTTGAATTATCTCAATTCCTGCGAAATGAAAGGAGAGTCCTTCTGTCAGGCTGACGTGGCGGCCTCCTTCCAAAAAGCGGTGGTAGATGTGCTCACGGAACACTCCATGCATGCGGTGGAGTCCTGCGGTATAAAGAAATTTGCCATTGCAGGCGGCGTCGCGTCCAACACGGCCCTCAGGGAAGCGCTGGCGAAAGCCTGCGGGGAACGGGATGTGGCGTTTTACCACCCCTCGCCCCTTCTTTGCACGGACAATGCGGCGATGATCGGCGCGGCGGGATATTACGAGTATGTAAAGGGTGTGCGGCACGGGTATGATCTGAATGCGGTGCCGAATCTGAAGCTCGGTCAGAGCATATAAACCAAAAAGGTGCACGATGCCCCCGGCCGGATCTTTCACGGTGTAAGTCCGGTCAGAGTGTATAAACCCAAAGGGCGGCGGGGCGTGCCGTCAGATTGAGCGGGGACATGTCCGGAAAACGAAAAAAGGCGCATGTTCCCGAAGCGGGAGAAGAATAATGGGAAAAAAGAGATGTACAGCGGTGGTGCTGGCGGCGGGACGCGGCAGCCGCATGGGAAGCGGGGTTGCCAAGCAGTATATGCTTTTGCGGGGCAGACCGCTCATATGGTACGCATTACATGCGGTAGAAGAATCCTCTGTGATTGATGACTGCATTCTGGTCACCGGCGCAGAGGATATTTCTTATGTAAAAGAGGAAATTGTGGCAAAGTACGGCTTTTCTAAAGTGACGGCCGTTGTGGCCGGAGGAAAAGAGCGGTATGATTCCGTGTATAACGGGCTTTTGGCCGTCGGGAACGGTGCAGCGCGGGATGGAGACAACCTGTATGCGCCTGTTCACGACGGCTGTATTTTCATTCAGGACGGGGCGAGACCCTTTCTGACGGAGGAAATTCTGAAACGCTGTTATGAGGCGGTGGAAAGAGATCACGCGTGCGTGGTGGGAATGCCGGTGAAGGACACCGTAAAAATCGTGGATGAGAGCGGCTTTGCCAGCAGAACGCCGGACCGGAATTTCATATGGCAGGTGCAGACGCCGCAGGTTTTCGACGCGCCGCTGATTCTTTCCGCCTATGAAAGACTGATGCGGGAGAAAGAGCGCCTTTTGCGGGATGGAATTTCCATCACGGACGACGCCATGGTGGTGGAAACCTTTACGGACTGTAAGGTCAGGCTGGTGGAAGGGTCGTACAGCAATATGAAAGTGACAACGCCGGAGGATATGACGGTGGCGGAGGCGCTGCTGGAGCGGCAGCGGAAGGAGGGCGGCGGTTTTTGAAAACGGCCTGCCCGGGAAAGAGCGGTATACAGGTGAAGTGACGGTGGTCTAAAGACAGGGAAAAACGCAAAGAGGGGAAAGGGAAAAACGATGAAGCGAAGAGAAAGAAGGGGTATGGCGGGCATTCTGATGTTGGTGACATGTATGTCACTTTTTACCGGCTGCGGCAGCGCAGCCGGCACGGAAGAGCAGGCCGGTGAGAAGACAGCGACGGAGAAAACGGACGATGCGGGAGCTGCTACAGAGGAGCAGGACAGCGGGGCGTCTGTGTCAGAGGAGCAGGCCGGTGGGGCATCTGCGCCGGAGGAACAGGACAGCGGGGTGTCCGCATCGAAGCAGCAGGATGAAGAACCGTCCGGCACAGAAGAGCAGGATGGAGCCGGGGCGGTGACTAACGACGGAAAGGGTGAATTGATTTCCGACGAGGAGGCGGCAGCTTTACAGTGCGTAAAGAAATATATGGTCGGGGATGTCTATGGGGATGGGAGCGCCTATGAAGTTTATGCGCCCGATGGAAGTGACAACAGTGACGGATTTTTAAGTTATTACGATCATGGAATCAGCTTTTTTGCATCGGTGTTCAGCGGCGACGATGAGGAACTGCCGTATTATTTCCTGAACGAAAGCCTGAAAGGCGTGCGGGAAGACTGGGAGAGCATCGGGGGATATACCGATGTGCAGCTTGGCGAGGTGGTTAAAAACGGTGCGGACAGATACGTGACTGCTTCCGCGAAGGGCGAGGATAGTTTTGGGACGGCCTATGAAGTGAACAAGCTTTTTTATCTTGATGTGCCAAAGGCAGGAGTGGGTGCGCTCTGGGAGGCGGAGATCGCCGAGATACAGGCGGATGAAATGACGGGGCAGATTCTTGCGGAACTCGGACAGTGTTACGGAATCAGTCTGGAGCGTATTATGCCGGGCGGAGAATGGGCGCTTGCGGAAACGGAGCGGCAGACAGAGGCCCAGGACGTGTATGAGCCACAAGAGGGAGAACCGGCGCTCACGAAGGTAGACGGATATCAGTATCTGGGGCAGACTACTTTGTCATTTGATAACGGAAATATCCAGTGTCCGGCGCTGGCGCCGATGGGCTATGGGACCTTGGTAAGTGAAGAATATATCAGCGCATACATGCATGGGGTTTCCGTAAATATCAGCAGTTCTCCGACGGGGACGGACGAGTATGTGCCGCTGTTCAGGAAGGGAGCGGACAGACTGTATAAGCGGAAACTGGATGATGAGGATGTGGAAAACCGAAATGTCCATAAGAGTGAGATTATGCAGATGTCGGGATATGATAACGCGTGGTATTATATTGTCGACTATGAGACACCCGATCTGCTGACGGAGGAATACTATAGAGAAGTGAGCGTGAACTGCCGGATTATCATAGCGGAGAAATATGCCCTTACCTGTGATATTACGCTCCGGGACAACAATTATGACAAAAAGACAAATATATTGATTCAGGAACTGGAAACGGCCTACGGCATTGACTTATCGGAGTACTATAATGAAGAAGAGTAAAAGAAACGGTTGTTATGGAAATGTGGCTGCCAGGGAAAAAGGGAAAAGAAGGCGATTCGCGGCGCTGGCAGCCGCGTGGATACTGTCTGCCCTTCTGCCTGCCGGCTGCGGGCGGGCCGTGAGGACAGATGAAAGGGATTCCGCGAAGAAAACGGAAGCGGCGGGAGCGGAATCAGGAGCAGAGTCTGCGGAGGAACAGAAGGCGGGAACGGAATCTGCGGGAGCGCAGGAAGCGGCAGGGGCGGAGTCTGCGGGGAAGCAGGAAGCAGGAGCGGAACCTGCGGGAGCACAGGAAGCGGCAGGGGCGGAGTCTGCGAGGGAGCAGGAGGCAGGAGCGGAATCCGCCGGAGCACAGGAAGCGGCAGGAGCAGAGTCTGCGGGGAAGCAGGAAGCAGGAGCGGAATCAGCGCGGAACGAAGGAACGGCTGCGGGCGGCAGAGAAAGCCGTCCGGCTACCATGGCGGATCTGTTACAGGAGAGCGGCAATATGCCGGATACGGTCGATGCGCCAAAACTGCCGGATACGGTGCTTTGGTTTAATGCGACCTACGCCTGTCTGACCTACACGAACGGCTGCGATTGGCGGTGGGTGGGCGGACTGGAGCCTACGGAAGAGAATGCCGACAAGGTGAAGTACCTGCTCTACTCCGGTTGGAATGTGACAGACCGGAAATCCGGAATAGAGACGGTGAATGACCTTCTCGGAGGCGGCCACCGCGCCAAATGTCAGGAGTGCATGGATGATCTGGAAGAGTGGGGGCTTATGGATCTGGATGAAATGCAATTTGTGAATGAGATTACCAAAGCCCTGAACGGAGAGAAGCCAGACATAGATCTGGGAAATACACCGGGGCGGTATGTGGTGGCCTATTATATGAATCGCGCGGGGATCGGAGCGGAGTATATTGCCGCGTGGGATTTCTGCCGGGTCAATCAGTTGTATGCTGACTTTTATCTTTGCGGTTTTATGGATTATGAGGAGGCGATGGACGCATCTTACGAAAATTCGCTGCGATTGCAGAAAATGTATGACTCATGGGAGGAGATGATGGATGCTTATCTGTTGGGTTATCAGTTCTGGCAGGGAGATCCGGACGTCTCCGATGATTCTCCGGTGAGAGAGCGGAGAAGCTATTATGAGATGCTTAAAAATTCGGGCGATAATCCCTATAAACTGGACTGGAACATGGAGTTAAAAAAGAGCTGGTAAAAAAATAAAAAAACGGGGTTGACAGGCAAGTCTATCTTTGCTAGAATAATTTTTGCGCTCGACCGGAAGCGGGGCGCAAAGCGAACACGGAGAGGTATCGAAGTGGTCATAACGAGGCGGTCTTGAAAACCGTTT
>CARQVR010000077.1 GCA_949051815.1 uncultured Lachnospiraceae bacterium | reverse complement strand
ACTCAGACCGTTTATTCGATTTTCAACGTTCTTAACTAACTGACATTGGGTGTGATAAGTAACTTCCTCTTCGTTATGACACATGGTTATCGCAAAACAGGCTTTACTCCTGATAAAAAAACTTTATAATGTTATTATAACATGGATATAAAACAGAAAGAAAGCGGGTGATTAAATGCCGGTCAGTCTTGACGTAACAAAAGCTGCCATTGACGATTTTAAAAAAATCCAGAAATACATGATATTAGCCAAAGAAGAAAATGCCGTAAAAACATACGCTGAATTAAAAGACGAATATCTCTCACTGAAAGCAATCTTACAGGTTTCCGGTGTGAATCTTTCCGATATTGATAAAATAAAGGAATAGACAAATGCGAAGAAAAAGCACTTCTAAAGGGGGGGCGTCCTGCACCCCTTTAGAAGTACTTTTCGCGTTTTTTACTCTGTAAACGGTATCACACCGCCATCATATGTATTATTGATATATTCTTTCACCGCATCGGACTTGAGCGCCTCCACAAGCGCCTTGATTTTGGCGTCGTTCTCGCTGCCTTCCTTCACCGCAATCACATTCACATAGGTCTGTGCCGCCTCGGAATCCGACTGCTCGTAAGCCACCGCATCCTTTGCCACGGAGAAACCGGCCTCCATCGCGTAGTTGCCGTTTAAGACCACAAACGCCACCTCGTCCTTGACACGGGGCACCTGCGCCGCCTCCAGCTCCTGAATCTCCACATTGTAAGGATTATCCTCGATATCGCGGACAGTCGCCTCCAGGCCCACGCCTGCCTTTAACGTCAGGATGCCGTTATCCTGTAAAAGCAGAAGCGCTCTCGCCTCATTGGTGGTATCGTTTGGAACCGCAATCACGTCTCCCTCCACAATGGCGGAAAGATCGCTCTTGGTGCCGGGATAAATACCGAACGGCTCGTAGTGGATGCCGCCCGCATTGATCAGGTGCGTCCCCTGCTCCTCGTTAAAGGAATCCAGATAAGGGATGTGCTGGAAATAGTTGGCGTCAAACTCGCCGCCCTCCACCACCTGGTTCGGCTGCACATAGTCGTTGAATACCGTCACCTCAAGCGTGTAGCCCTGATCCGCCAGTATCGGCTTCACCTGCTCCAGAATCTCCGCGTGGGGTGTCGCAGAAGCCGCCACGGTGATCGTGCCGTCGTCCTTCTTCCCACCGCAGCCTGTCAGCGCACTAAGCGCCAAAACTGCTGTTACAATCATTACCACAATTTTCTTTTTCATAATTTTCTCCTCCTCATATCTATAATAGCTGCTACGAAACGCCTCACGGAGTTTCGCATCGCCTATTTCACTTCCTCTTATCCAGCTTCACAGACAGCCGCATCCCCAGCGTCTGGAAAATCTGCACCAACACCACCAGAAGCACCACAGAGACAATCATAATAAGCGTCTCATAGCGGTAATAGCCATAGCGCATGGCGATATCGCCAAGTCCCCCGCCGCCGACCACACCCGCCATCGCGGAATAGCCAAGAATCGTACCGATGGCAATGGTCACACCGACTAAAATGGACGTCCTCGCCTCCACCAGAAGCACCTTCCATATGATTGTAAGCGTATCTGCGCCCATACTCTGCGCCGCCTCCACCACACCGTGATCCACTTCCTTGATGGAAGATTCGATCATGCGGCCGATAAAGGGCGCGGCCGCAATCGTAAGCGGCACGATGGTAGCCGCCGATCCTGTTGTCTTGCCCACAATCAGCCTCGTCAGGGGCATCACCAGAATCAGCAGAATCAGAAACGGAACGCTGCGCAGTATATTGGCCAGCACATCAAGCGCTTTATAGACCACGGCGTTTGGCCGGATTCCCGTCTTATCCGTCACGGCAAGGACAATCCCCCACGGCAGTCCCAGCAGATAGCCGAAGAAAGTGGACAACAGTGTCATAAGCAGGGTGTCACGCACGCCCTCCAGCATCATAATTGTCAGATCACTCGTCCACATAGCCGTTCACCTCCTCCACCGCCAGCCCTCTCTGCGCGAGATAAGCCTTCATTTCCTCCTGCACCTTCCGGTCATCCGGCAGGCTTAAAATCATTTCGCCTCTGGCAATTCCTTCCACGTTCTTCGTATCTGCCCGCAAAATGTTAATGGGCTGCCCGAACTTTAATACCATATTCGCAATCACCGGTTCAAAGGAGGAGTTGACTGAAAACACAATGCGGACACAGCATTTTCCTTTCATCAGTTCCTTCTGCCGGTTCTCCAGCGTGCGGCGGTCTGTGCCGCTGCCCTTCAGGATCAGTTCTTTCGCCTCCGCCGTCTTCGGGTGGGCGAATATATCCGAAACGCGCCCCTGCTCCACCAGACGTCCTTCACCGATGATAGCCACATGGGAACAGATCTCCCGGACCACCGACATTTCGTGAGTAATGATCACGATTGTAATACCGTATTTCTGATTGATTTCCTTCAAAAGCTGCAAAATGGACTGCGTCGTGCGCGGATCCAGCGCGCTTGTGGCCTCGTCACAGAGCAGAATCTTAGGGTTCGCCGCCAGCGCTCTGGCAATCGCCACCCTCTGCTTCTGACCGCCGGAAAGCTGCGACGGATAGGCCATCGCCTTGTCCGCAAGCTCCACAATATTCAGAAGCTCCATGGCACGCCACCTCGCGTCCCTTTTCTTCATGCCCCCGATCACAAGCGGAAAGCAGATATTGTCAATCACGTTCTTCTGCATCAGCAGGTTGAAGTGCTGGAAAATCATGGAGATTTCCCTGCGTGCCCCCCGAAGCTGCTCTTCCGTCATCGCGCCCAGATCCCTTCCGCCGATCTCCACCGTTCCCGATGTGGGCCGCTCCAGGAAGTTCAAACACCGCACCAGCGTGCTCTTACCAGCCCCTGACATACCGATGATACCATAGATATCGCCCGCTTTTATGGACAATGTAATATGTTGAAGAGCCTCGACTTTTCCGTCGTCGGTCTCAAAGGTCTTGCTTAAATCCCGCACCTCGATCATTTCCGTACTCTCCTCCCGATTTTATCCCTGCTCACTATAGTATGAATCCCGCAAAATGTCAAGAATCCAGTTCCCTCAGCTCTTCATTTGTATGCCAAATCGTTACTTTTCACTCCCGCACCATGCACTTGCTGCATGGTGTCGGAGCCAGCGCCAAAATGCCGGTTTTGGGGCATTTTGTGTGCATCATCGTTGCAATTCACACTGAATAATCGTAAATCAGTACGAAATCCGGCGTGGGTGTGAATTGTAACGCCAAATTCATGCAGGCATAATTTATCCCCCGCATTCGGTCTGACTGAACTGTTTATGCAAACATCGGCGTGGACAGATACCTGTCTCCCGAATCGGGCAAAAGCGCCACGATCACCTTCCCCTTATTCTCCGGCCGCTTCGCCAGCTCCGCAGCCGCATGGAGCGCCGCTCCCGAGGAAATACCGACCAGCACGCCTTCCTGCATGGCAATCGCCCTGCCTGCTGCGAAGGCATCCTCGCCCGAAACCTTTATGATCTCGTCGTAAACGCCCGTGTCCAGCGTCTGCGGCACGAATCCCGCGCCGATGCCCTGAATCTGATGCGCCCCGGGCTGTCCGCCCGAGAGAATCGGGCTGCTCTCCGGCTCCACAGCCACCACTTTCACGGCCGGATTCTTTTCCTTTAAATAGGAGCCCACGCCCGTTATGGTGCCGCCGGTGCCCACACCCGCCACGAATATATCCACTTTTCCGTCCGTATCCTCCCAGATCTCCGGTCCTGTGGTAAGTTTATGGATCTCCGGATTGGCCGGATTATCAAACTGTCCGAGAATAATGGAACCGGGCGTCTGCGCCTGCAGTTCCTCCGCCTTGTCTATGGCGCCCCTCATTCCCTGCGCGCCGTCCGTCAGCACAAGCTTCGCGCCGTATGCCTGCAAGAGCTTTCTGCGCTCCACGCTCATCGTTTCCGGCAGCGTCAGAACCACCTGATACCCCTTGGCCGCCGCCACCGACGCAAGCCCGATTCCCGTATTGCCGCTGGTCGGCTCAATGATGGTGCCGCCGGGTTTTAACTTCCCCTCACGCTCCGCCGTCTCAATCATATGCAGGGCGATACGGTCCTTCGACGACCCCGCCGGATTGAGATATTCCAGCTTCACAAGAATCACCGCGTCCGTGATGCCGTTTTTCTCCTCATAACGGGCCACCTCCATAAGCGGCGTATGCCCGATCAGTTCTGATGCACTCTTTTTCACGTCAGCCATTTCCTTCATCCTCCCTTTTTCGCGTCGCATCCCGCTATTCCTCTCGCCATTTTCCTGCTTTTCACCGGTTTGACTTTATGATAGCGGCCGGTTGCTTTGTTTTATTTCATACTATTTCTCTATGATTAATATGGAATAGATAATACACCCAATTTTTTCCCATGTCAACCATTATTTTCAGGCACCGGCCATCCCGTCCGCTTCCAGAAGTACATTTGCCGCAAGCTGCCCCCTGCCGACATGCCGTATCATGCGGTGCACCTCTTTTTCCATGTGTACCGGACATAGCAGAACCCCCGGACACGCCGCCGCAAACACGCGGAAGATCTCGTCCGCAAACCCCTGCCCCATAAATTCCACGCCGTCAAAATCCAATATAACCTCCTTAAACTCCTCCAGGCGGCGGCAGATTCTTCTGGCCTGAGAGCGCGCCACCGGCTCCCCCGAAATACATGCTTCCCTGATCGGTATTCTTGTACGGATCAATCCCTCGTCCACATCTGCAAACACATCAAACACCTCCGCTAAATCCCTCACTGTCTCGTTTTCCAGCGTCATCATGACAAGCGTGCCGATATTCTGAAACCGCGACGCGTATGCCAGAAGCCGGTTCTCCAATACCGTATGCTCTCTTCCGCCATAGCATTTGTACATTTTCCCTCCGGACCAGATCGCAAAAGTGTCCACCGCCTTTGAAGAAAAAAAGATACCTTCCCCGGAATGGGCGCTGGCAGCGCTTGTAATCTTTCCTTTATACAGCTCCACCAGCGCGTCTTTCTCGTCCGGCTCATTCCAGCCGTGTCCCGCCATATAGTCCATCAGCGTCCGGAATACGCCCACACCGTCATCCAATATCAAAACAGTGGTATACAGGACATTCCTTCTCACAATCATCCGGATCTGTGTTCCTCTCGAGTGCTCCAGCGCGTTATTTAACATCTCCACGCAGACATACTGCCAGATCCGTTGCGCATTCTTCCCGCAGCCGCTCAGTTTCTCCCGAAGCAGCCGGTCGTAGATCTCATCCTCCTGTTGTCCGCTTTCACCAATCCTGACGCACTCTTCAAGCGTCTCCTCACACAGCGCATAGCCGCACGCCTGATCCGCCTGTTTCATAACGTTTCCCTCTTCCGCCATCTTTTTCAGATAGCGTTTCGCGGAAGTTATGGAAATGCCGAAACTGTCCATGGTCTTTTCTATCAGCTTTTCATCGTCAACCGCTATTTTACGAAGAATGTATTTTTCTATTTCTGCTCTCTTCTGCTCCGTGAACGACATTTGCCCCCTCCGAAAAACTTATTTTATTCTTTACAAACTATATTCTGTATTTATCATAATATAATCTTCCAAAAATCGCAACATATTTTTCTTCAGTTTTTCACTTTTTTAAAGCTGCCGTTACCATTCGCTCCCGCGCCGGATTTCGTATGCATTTACGGTGATTTGTGATATACTCGACACAGATTATTTAACTCAGTTTCCTGATTAAAAAATCGTCGCCAGACAGCGACGATTCAGAGAATGCTTCGCATTCTCCCTGAATGGTTTACACTGTCGCAATTTCCTATAAAATAAAAAACCGTCGCCAGACAGCGACGATTCAGAGGAGAACTCCATGAAAATACTGTTTATTGAATGGGCGAGCTTCGGCAACGCCGACATGAAGGACGCTTTCACCAAAGAGGGCCATCAGGTCGTCTGTTTTCCTTTCTCCAACAAGGATGCCCGCAGCGACGCCGTAATCGAATCCGCTCTCACGAAGAAACTCCGCGAGACAGTCCCGGACACGGTCTTTTCCTTTAATTATTTTCCGCTGGTTTCCAATGTATGTAAGCGCGAGGACCTGCCGTACATTTCATGGATCTATGACAGTCCCTACGTCATGCTGTATTCGTACACGGCCATCAACCCCTGCAATACCATCTATGTCTTTGACCGTGCGCTTTGTCAGGAATTTAACGGGGCGGGCATCAAAACCGTACACTATCTGCCCATGGCTGCAAATACGGACCGGCTGGACTGCATGAAGCCGCTTCCGGCGGATTCCGGATCAGCCGCGCCACCAGACTGCCCGGGCGCACATGTCCTGTCTCAGGCGCAGGACTGCCCGTACCTGTACGACGTTTCCTTTGTCGGTTCTCTTTACACCGAGTCCCACAATTTTTATGACCGCATGGAAAACCTCTCCGACTACGCCAGAGGCTATCTGGAAGGACTGATGCATGCCCAGATGAACGTACAGGGCTGTAACTTTATTCAGGAGTCATTGTCTCCCATTATGTCAGAGTTATACAAGGCACTTCCTATGGATCCCAATCCGGACGGCGTGGAGACAAGGGAGTACCTGTACGCGCAGTATGTCGTCAACCGCAAGCTGACAGGGCTGGAACGGCTTCGCCTGCTGACCGCCATCACGCGAGAGTATACACTGGATCTGTTTACGCTGGATCCCGCCTTTTCCCTGCCAAACCTGCGCAATCACGGAACCGCGGACTACTACACCGAAATGCCTCTGGTATTTAAGAGAAGCCGCATTAACCTGAATATTTCCCTGCGGAGCATCAAGAGCGGCATACCGCTGCGCGCTTTCGATATCATGGGAAGCGGCGGTTTTCTGTTAAGCAATTATCAGGAAGATTTTCTCGAAAACTTTACCCCTGGGGTAGACTTCGAGTATTATGAAAGTGAAAAAGACTTGCTCCAGAAAATAGACTACTATCTGAATCACGAAGATGAGCGAATCGCTATCGCTAAAAACGGCCACGATCAGGTGGCCGCTGCCCATACCTATCGTGACCGTGTGCGGGAAATGCTCTCCGGATTATAAACCGCCTGATCCGGCATACACCTGCTCTCCCTTATTTCGTCCGCTCAAATTTCCGGGCCGGATTTCCGACTACCGTCATTCCGGCTTCCACGCTTTTGGTCACAACGGCGCCCATACCGATAAATCCGCCCGCGCCCACCGACACCCTGTTACGGATGGCCGCATTTAGGCCGCAGTAGGCACGCTCCCCGATCTGGTCAAATCCTCCGACAATAGCTCCCGCTGTCAGCTCTGCATTCTTCTGAATATAGGCATCATGCCCGATGTGTATGAGAACGTCCAGCTTCACATAGTCTTCTATCACGGTATCCCCGCTGCTGCCGGTCGAAATGTTATCGCCCACACCGACTTCCACGAAATTGCCGATTATAACCCTGCCCAGAGAAGGAATTCGCAGCTTGTTCCCCTCCTCGTCCTCGCACATGGTAAACCCCGGCGATCCGATTACCGCATGGGCATTGCACACGAAATCGTCTCCGATCACCGCGTTTTTGATCACCGCGCCCGCACCGACAAACGCGTTTTTTCCGATCACCACATCATGACCGATCAGGGCTGTCGGCTCAATACATGCGTTCTCCCCGATCTGCACATTCTCTCCCAGATAATAGCCTTCCTCCGTGAGCGTGTATTTGCGCTTCCTGTCAAGCGCTTCCTTCTGTCCGGCAAGGCTGCCCGCGAATCGCACATAGGCAAGCTGCGGATTTTCAGAAAACACGATGCAGTTTTCCTTCTGCAATTCAGGATCAGCCTCTATTCCCTTCTCCGCAAACACAAGACACGCCGTAAGTCCTCTGATATTTTCCAGAAGATGGGCCACCTTTTGGGTCACATACATGGCCGTGCCCTGTCTCGGGCTTCCTATATAAGAGACCCCCTGTACTACAAAATCATAACGGCTGTCTATCTCACGCACATTGTATTCCACAAGCTGTCCCCCTGTATCTTATCCGTATTTCTGCACGCTGTCAGCGCGCCTGTTAAAACCGCCCTTTAAAATCAACGGTAGCACAGTCTGTAAGCGGGAACTTCACACTGCACCCTTCCGCCGCCGATTTATAGATCGCCAGCACAAGCTCCAGCGCACGCTTTCCGTCCATGGCCGTGACATAGGGCTGCCTGTCCTGCCGGATGGCGTTAATCATATCCGCGTAAAGCGGCGTATGCCCGTAACCGTACACATTAGGCGGATTTTCGTGAAATTTCGCCTTGACCTCCGCAGGATCATCCAGAAGATCCGAAAACCGCCACTCTTCTATCACATTCACGGACTGACCGCCCGCCTTTACCGTTCCCTTTTCACCGAACAGATACAGCGTTTCTTCCAGATTGTTCGGGTAGACATCGGTCGTTCCCTCCACAATGCCGTAACTGCCGTTTTTGAACTTAATCAGGGCGATGCCCATATCTTCCGCTTCAATATAATCGTGGTTCAGCCTGTCCGTCATGCCTACCACCTCATCAATCTCGCCGCCCATCATCCAGCGCAGCAGATCAATGTTGTGGATGCACTGGTTCATCAGCGCCCCGCCGTCCTGCTCCCATGTGCCGCGCCATGACGCCCGGTCATAATATTCATGGTTCCGGCACCATCTGATATGGGCGGTCCCGTAAAACAGACGCCCGAAACGGTTCATGTCAATGGCTTCCCGTATGATCTGCACCGATTTATTAAACCGGTTCTGGTGACATGCGCACACCTTTACATGGTGTGTGATCGCCGCCCCGATAATCGCGTCGGCGTCCGCAATGGACAACGCAATCGGTTTTTCAATGATGCAGTTGCAGCCATGCCCGATGCAAAACAGCGCGATCTGCGCATGCTTGCCGCTCTCCGTACAGATCGCCACAAGCTCCGGCTTCTCTGTCTCCACCATCTCCCGATAGTCGGTGTAACGCTTCACACTATCGCCCAGCTTAAATTTCTTTATTTTATCCTCCATGCATGACGGGTCGATATCACAGACCGCCGCCAGCTCCAGTTGATTATTTTGTGCTGCCGCTATATGATTCGGTGAAATACGGCCGCAGCCGATTAATGCATATTTCATTCGCTTTCTCCTCTGCTTCTGTTCACAGTGCCTGCGGGATTTCTTTTATGCCTTTTCCGCCAGCCACCGCTATTCTTTAACTAGTGTACCACAAAACGGCCTCGATTGCTCCTAAAATTTGCCTGTCTCCCCCAAATATGCTAAAATATCTACATAAGCAGCGACAAACAAGACTATGATAAGGAGTTTTCCATGCATCCCATATCCGTATGCATTATCGCCAAAAATGAAGAATCGCGCATCGAACAGTGTCTGAAATCCATCAAGCCCTGTGGCTTTGAGATCGTGGTCGTGGACACGGGTTCCACGGACAGGACGAAGGAGATTGCAGCCGGATATGCGGATAAAGTGCTTGACTTTCCATGGTGCGACGATTTCTCCGCCGCCAGAAACTTCTCCCTGCGGGAAGCGTCCAACAACTGGATCTTTATGATTGACTGTGACGAGACCGTGAAGGAAATCGACGTGGAGGAGCTGAACTATTTCCGCAAGCACCTGTCAGACAAAGTCGGCAGTGTCTCCCGCGAAAATCTGGTGACGGAAAACGGCGTACTGACCCTGAATAATGTGGACTACACAGAGCGTTTCTTTAACAAAAAGCTCTACCACTATACAGGGCTGATCCATGAGCAGCTCACGCCCATCCGCGGAAAGGAAATACCAAACCTGCTGCTCCACACCACCCTTCTTCACACCGGCTACGACATGACGCCGGAAGAACAGGCCGCCAAGTACAGGCGCAATTTTACCCTGCTCGAAAAGCAGGCCGGACTGGACCCCGACAACCCTTATCTCTACTATCAGCTCGGGAAAACCTGCGAGATTCTGGAAGACTTTTCCCGCGCCTGCACCTATTATGACAAGGGCCTTACCTTTGACTTGGACCCGGAGCTTGCCTATGTGCAGGCTATGGTGGTCTCCTACGGCAATGCGCTGCTGCACACGGGACAGTCTGAAACCGCTCTCGGTTTTGAGGGCATCTACGGCGAATTTTCATCCGTCACGGACTTCGTCTATCTGATGGGCAATATTTATAAAGACAACGGCATGTTTGAGCAGGCATTGGAGCAATACCAGAAAGCATTACAGATGCCGGACGGCAGACAAAGCGGCGCCAACTCCTTTCTGCCCCTTTACCAGTGCGGAGAAATCTTCGAGCGGCTCGGGGACACGGAATCGGCCTGCGCGCTCTATGCACAATGCGGAGATTTCGTACCCGCCATGCAGCGTCTGGCCGCGCTCCGGCCATAGACCGGCAGCCGGCAATCCGGCAGAAACAGACGGCATTCACGGGCCAGACGGTCATTGACGCCCCTTCTGTGAACAGTTATTTATATAGATAATAAAAAAGTCAGAAAAACGGAGGAATCCCATGCCCCCTGTATCCGTATGTATCATCGGCAAAAACGAGGAACAACACATCGAACACTGTCTGGCTCCCCTTGCGCCCTTTCCCTTCGAGATCGTCTACGTGGACACCGGTTCCACCGACCGCACGAAAGAACTCGCCGGAAAGCACGGCGCCAAAATCTATGATTTTAAATGGATCGACGACTTTTCCGCCGCCAGAAATTTCGCGCTGGAAAAAGCGTCCCACGAGTATGTGCTTTTCATAGACTGCGACGAGTATTTGACCGCGCTTGATCCGGAGGCGCTTTTGGCTGCAGTCGAAGCCCATCCGCAGGGCGTTGGGCTTTTGCTTCGCAATAACTATTATGAGGCCAACGGCACGCGGACCAACTATCCCGACCGGGTAGAACGCCTTTTTTCCAAAAAACGCTTTCATTACAAGGGCATCATCCACGAGCAGGTGGTAACGCTGGGCGCAGACAGTCCGCTCTACGAAAGCTACGAAATCCCCCTGACCGTGGATCACGCGGGCTACAGCGGCGGTATGGATGCCATGCGCCAAAAAGCCGGGCGCAACAATACCCTTCTCTTTCGGGAAATCAAAAAAAATCCCAAAGACCCCTACCTCTATTTTCAGGTGGGACAGTCCTACAATGGCATCTATGATTATGAAAACGCTTATATTTACTATAAAAAGTCCTTTGCACTCCCCTTACATTTCCCGGAGCCCTGGGTGCAGATCATGGCGACTGCCTACATCAACGCCATGAACCATACCGGCCGCTCCGAGGAAGCGCGGACCTTTTTTGAACCGCTCTACGAACATTTTTCCGGGGACGCCAATTTTTATTGCAGCATGGGCAACATCTATCTGAATCTGGACCCGCCCCAGCCCCTCAGAGCCATGGCGGAGTATGTCAAGGCGCTGCAATGCCAGAATGCAAGGGAGGAAGGTGCCAACAGCTTCATTCCCTACTACAATATCGGGCTGGTAAACGAAATGCTGGGCAGCCGTGACTCTGCCCTCCGCTTTTATCAAAAGGCGGCCGACTTTGGCTTTTCACCGGCTGTAGAAAGGCTGACTGAACTAAACGACTCCTAAGGACCCGCTCTGAGCAAAACAAAAAAAGCGCATTCCCTGCGCAGAAACGAGGATGAAACACATGATTCCGATTTCCGTATGTATCATAGGAAAAAACGAAGAAAAGAATATTGAGAAATGTCTGGAACCACTCACCCACTACCCTTTTGAGATCATCTATGTGGACACCGGCTCCACCGACCGCACGAAAGAGCTGGCCGCCAGATATACGGACAAAATTTATGATTTCGAGTGGATCGGTGATTTTTCAGCAGCCAGAAACTACTCTCTGAGCAAGGCCAGTCATAACTATGTACTGGTCCTTGACTGCGACGAGTATCTGATCGAGCTTGACTGGGACGGCCTGTGTGAGGCGATTGAAACACATCCACGCAAAAGCGTGGGACAGCTTATGCGAAAAAGTTACGTGGATTCCCAGTACGCCAAAAGCTACTCCGAAGAACGAATCGACCGGCTCTTCCACAAACGGAATTTTCACTATATTTATCTGATACACGAACAGGTGGCCGATATCCGCACGGACAGCACCGAATACGAGCGCTATGACATACCTGCAGTTGTCGATCATGTCGGCTATGTAGGCACTGCTGATGAAAAGCGCATCAAGGCGGAGCGCAACAACGCCCTCCTCTTCAAGGAAATTGAACAGAATCCTGCGGAACCATACTTCTATTTTCAGGTGGCACAGTCCTACAACCTGATCCACGACTACGAAAACGCGTATATTTATTATAAAAAAGCCTTTGAACTGCCCCTGAATCTGGATAATCTCTGGGTTCACGTGATGGCCAACAATTTTATCAACGTGATGGTACAGACCGGAAGAGCCGATGAGGCGCTGGCGCTCTACACCCCTGTTTATGATGACTATGCCAAAAACCAGCAGTTCCTGTGCAGCATGGGCGCCCTTTATCTGAACCAGAACCCGCCCCAGCCTCTAAAGGCCATGATGGAGTTCGTGAAGGCATTGCAGTATACGCCCGATTCGGAGTCGGAGGATTACAGCGGCATGGCACTCTATAGCATGGGCTTTGCGAACGAGCTTCTGGGAAATCTCCCCGCAGCCGCTTCCTTTTTGATGAAATCTGCCGAAAAGGGCTACCCTCTGGCACTGGAAAAACTGGAAGATCTGAAAAGAAATATGGAGGAGCAGGGATAGTATGATTCCGATTTCCGTATGTATCATCACAAAAAACGAAGCAGAATACCTTATGAAATGTCTGGAAGCATTGAAGCCCTATCCCTTTGAGATCGTGGTTACGGACACCGGATCAACCGATCACTCTCTGGAAATTGCAAGGCGGTATACAGAGCGTGTCTACGAATTTTCGTGGATAGACGATTTCTCTGCCGCCAGAAATTTCTGTGTCAGTCATGCCACGCACGATATCGTCCTCTCTCTGGACACCGACGAGTTTCTCCGCCCCTTAGACTGGGACGCCCTGCAAAAGGCTTTGGAAGAACATCCGGAAAGCCTCGGCGCCATCGAACTGTTCAGCCACTTCGATGTGGACGGGGAAACCAGACAGCAGGTCGTGCGTTTACAGCGTCTCTTTGACAGACGTCATTATCATTTTCAAAACCCGATCCACGAGGTTCTGGTGCCCACCGGAACGATGGAAGCTTCCTCCTACGACGCCCCTGTCTCCGTAGACCATGTGGGATATCAGGGCTCGCCGGAGAAGCTGCGAAAAAAGGCGGAGCGCGATATCGCGCTGATTCGCGGCGAGATCGAAGCCGATCCCCAAAATCCCTACCTGCATTTCCAGTTAGGACAGAGCTATATGCTGATGCGCGATCACGAAAACGCCCTCCTCTGGTTTCGCAAAGCCATGGACCTGCAGCCCCTGCCCGGAGCGGACTACACCCTCGTTCTTCTCTGTAATTACGCGGGTATTCTTCTGGACAATGGCCAGATCGAAGAAGCTGCGAAGATCCTTCCCTATCGGGACTCCTTCGCGGACAACAAGGATTTTCTCTGCCTGTCCGGACGCATCCGGCTGTGCATGGGCCAGCCCCTCAAGGCTCTCCCCGAGTTTGTGCAGGCTCTGAGCGCCCCCAGATACAGTCTCGTGAATCCCCATTCTCCCAGCTATCATATCGGCTTGATCTATGAAATGTTCGGCAAGCGGGACATTGCCCGCACCCACTACGAAAACTGCAAAGATTACCCGCCCGCTGTGGAGGCGTTGAAACGGCTGGACGCGGAATAAACGTCTGCCTCTGCGCGATAAGCAGATTCGAAATGCTTCGCATTTCTCATTCGCGTTGCTCGTCGTAAGTCTGCCTCTGCATCCATTCATGCAAGCATGATGTCTGCCTCGTCAGCCTTCCGACTCTGCTTATCGCGCAAAAAATCCCCCATCCTTTCGGGTGGGGGATTTTGATAGTTTCACTCGTAATCCTGTTACAGCGATTAGCCAAGTAAGGACAGTG
>CARQVR010000076.1 GCA_949051815.1 uncultured Lachnospiraceae bacterium | reverse complement strand
CTGTGGACTTAGCCTGAGAAGAAGTGGTCAGTCCTAACATTCTGTTAGAGTTCATCGCTGTAATGTTGTGTTTTACTATCATACTATATTCCTCCTTGAATTTATTGCGGCATCCTTGCCGCCTTTCTGTTTGTGTGGCTCATCCTCCGTCCCGTCCGCTGACATCAGCTTTGCCACTGCCTTCAAGTAAATGTTTTACTTTACTTGTATTATATATCGGTGGGAATCCGATATACTTTAGTCCCTTAGAAAAAATTTTTTAATTTTTTTCTAAGGAGCTTTTTTACTTTTTGCTATCGTAGAATTGCGGATCTACAAAGTTTAAGCGGTTCATATTATTATAGTAGTTCTGGCTTGCCTTCATCTTGGAAGAAGCCCGGCCAATCTGCTGTCTGCTCTTCTTAAACTGGTTCTCCGCCTGCGTCTTATTGCGCATTCTGGCAGCATTGATACCCACCACTTTCTCCGTGATCACGGCAATCAGCTCCTGCATCCGTCTGATCTCCCCGCGGTATGCCGACTTGTTTTCGATCAGCTCCTGTCTGATTCTGTCATATACCGCTTCGAAGCCCTCGTCCAGAAGCTCCAGCTTCTCCGCCAGCTCACCCATCCTGTCCGCGGAAGCGTCCAGCGCCTCCATATCCAATTGATCCTGTTTGAACAGCGCCTCCTGCGCCTCATTCTCTTTTATGATCTCATCGAGAATCCGGCTCTTTTTTTCCAGACTCTCCACCAGAATTTGTGCACTGCTCAGTCCCATACCGCCACCTTTCTACGCACGCTGATTGTTTTGCCGCATGACTTCCTTCCATGTATCGCGAACGCTTCTCAAATGTGTGTTCACTTCCTCCAAAATCGCCGTGTCCTTCTTGATATTAGCCTGCAGCAGCCGCTGGAGCAGATACACATAAATCCGGTCAAAATCTTCCGCCACCGGGTACTTGTGATCCAGCGTATTGCGAAATTCCTCGATAATGCGCTGCGTCTTCTTAATGTTTAAATGCGCCTTCTCAATCTCGCCGTGCTCAATCGAAACGATTGCGATATTACAGAACTTGATCGCCCCCTCATAGAGCATCAGTGTCACCTCCGCCGGGGACGCTGTCAGGATTTTATTTGTTGTGTATTCCGCGAATGGATTACGTGCCGGCATAGCTTTTCTCCTCCTTGATCCTACCTGCCTTTGTTATACGCATCAGCCTCCGAACAGACTCGAAAGCGAGCTGTTCTTGGATTCCAGCTTCGCAAGCGCCGTCTCCATGGCTGAAAATTTCGCATACCACTTATCCATATAAGCATTCAGTTTGTCTTCCTGCTTCTTGATCAGACTGGTATACTCGTCATATTCCTCTTTCATCTTCTTGTCATTGTAGACAGTGAGCGCACTGCTCATCTTCGTCGGGGACATCTTATCCGCAATCGTGTCATGCAGCTTGTTCGTCAGACCCGTAAAGAACTCCATCACCTTTTCCGGCTCGTTCTCGATCATACCATTCAGGGTAGGCTTTCCCGGCTCCTGCTCCCAGCTTAACGGATCGTCCTTATCTCCAAGGATATGGTAAGCGTTTCTCTCATTGTCCTTCGCCTTGAAGTAACTCAGCGTCTCGATGCCGAAATCCGCGAGGGACATGGTCTGCCCGCCAATCTCCATGGTCATCATCATATCCATTCTCATGGCGGAAGACACCCCGCTCAGCGTAGAATCTCTGCGCAGCAGAGAATCCTTGATCTTCTTCTCCCACTCCTCGATCTCACTGTCGGAAAGCGCCTCCTTCTCCTCTGCGAGAAGCGGGTCATACCCCTTGGAAGACTCTGCGTTATAAAGCGAATCCATCTCATTCATCAGCTCGCTGTACGACTTGATGAAATCCTTGATCATATCGTAGACGCCTTCCGTATCCGTCTTGGTCGATATGGTCACATCCTTATCCGTCTCCTCGAGAGCCGTGATGGTCATGCCGTTCACAGTCAGCGTGTCGGTGCCGGACTCGTAAGTAACGCCGTCCACTTTGATCTTCGCATTTTCCCCGTCAACCTTGATGCCCTGCGCTGCGTCCTTCCACGTTGCCGCATTTTTCATCATTTCCTTCGCTGCGATAACCTTCTTATCAAACTCTGCGGCGACTTCTTTCGCCACTACGCCCTCTCCGATATCTACCGGATCACCGTCCGCATCCTTCTCCTGATAGGTTTCCTTCCCGTCAGCGTCCTTGCTATAGCTGAACTTGGCGTCGTTTGCATCGATCTTAGCCTGATTGGCTGTCTTCTCCGCCACATTCTTGTCAAACGCACTGTAAACGCTGTAAACCTCTTTTGCTTTATCGATCTCGGTCTGCTTCTTGCTGACAGCCTCAGAAGCCGCCGTGACAGCCGCCTCTGCCGCATCCACGTCATCCTGCGACCCGCTGCCGTTTGCCAAATTTTCCTTAGCCTGCTTCAGCGCATCCTGCGCCGCCTTGAGGTCATCTTTCGCCTTATTCAATTCGCCTGTCAAACCGCCGACGCGCTCCATGACCGGCTTGCCGTCCTTATCCACCTTGGGCGTTGTTCCGTCATCTTCCATAGCCTGTTGCTCTACGCCGTAGATCTTGTCATAGAGAGCCTCTCCGGCCGCCTTGATCGCTGCCTGATCGGTATCCTTATCCCAAGCAGGATTATAACCGGTCATATACGCCTGATAAGCGTCGTATTTGCCATCCTTGTTTTCAAAGATTTCTTTCAGCGTATCCAGATTCTTCTGGTTCGCCTTGTCGCAGTTCTCGTTCGCTTTGTTGAGACTGTCGTTCTCTGCTTTCAGCGCCTCCAGCCGTTTCAGCGTCTCCTCTCTGATCAGCTTCTTATACTCCTCCGTATAATCCGCAGACGAATAGGTCGGAGGATCCGCCGTCATCGCCCCCAAATCGGCATTCACATACTTCGACCAGACGTCGTACTCGCCGCCCGCCGCCGTCAGTTTGTCAATATCGGTTGCAGACAGAAGCTTTAATGTCTTCAAAGCCTCCAGACCGCCCGTATCGTTTCCGGACAGGTAGAAATTCCCCGCCTCCCCGGATGCCCAGGAGCTGAGGTAAATACGCTGGTTATCCTGATCGAAGCTGGCTTTCAGCGCCGTATTATCGTTGATCGCCTTCACGAAGTCGTTGATCTTCATGTTTTCATCGATGTCGATGTCTACGAAGTTGCCCGCAGCATCGCTGAGACGGATGCTGCCCGTGCCGCTGAAACCGAGATTTTTCAGGGTGGCATTTCCCGTGTAATGTGTGTTTCCCTTCGCCAGACTGCCGCTGGTCATAGACGCCATCTTGGACAACTGCTCCACCGACACCTTATGGGTGCCGTCCATATTGCCTCCCACTACCTTAATGGCATTGGAATTGGACACCACCGTTTTCTTCTTTAAATAAGAAGACTGCAGCCGCATATCGTCCAGTTTCTGATAAAAGCTGTAAATCTTCGTATTCAAAGATTTCCACGCGTCCTGTTTCCACGACAGTTTCTTCTGTTCCTTTACCAGTTTGTTTTTCTTATAGCTCTGAGCCGAAACAAGCTCACTGATGATACTCTCGGTGTCAAGCCCCGAGTACATACCTGTAATTCTGATAGCCATTGTCGTCTCCTCCTAACTGCCTACATCTTTTCGTCCACAAGAATACCGGCCATTTCCCAGATTCTGGCAATCATGTCAAGCGTCTTCTCCGGAGGGAATTCCTTGATCACTTCCTTGGTCTCCTTATCCATGATCTTGATCATGATCCGGTTTGTGTCCTCGTGAACGCCAAAAACAGCCTCTTCATTGCTGTTGTTGATCCTTCTGTTCATTTCCATAATCGCTTTTTTAAGCTGTTCGGACTGCTGCTGCTCTCTGGCCGGTTTGGTGTTCGCCTGCTGCTGTGTCTTCGCATTCGCGGACTGCTGCTGACTCCCGGCCCCTCCGCCGCTCTTCTCGTCCTCCGGCTGCGATCTTGTCACGGACGCGGTCGTCTCATCGACATTGACCGTCTGCCCATCTTCCGGAACTTCCGTGTTCACCGGGGCCACTGCCTGGGGTTTTGCCGCTGCCTGTGCCTGATAGGTCATGGCGCTGTTTAATGGTTCAATTGTTGCCATCGTCAATCACCTCCGTGTGATATTGTAAAAAATGGAATCGTCTCATGATAACGTCCGCCGCAGGCGTGCAGACAGACGCAATCTCTTGTATTCTATATCGGAAAAAACCCGCAAAAATTTAGGATAACCAATGAAAATAATGAAATATCTTTAAAAATTTGAAATCGTTTCCCGTTTCCTATATAATAATCCCATCAAACCAAATCAACCGATGGGAGACCTGATTCCATGAGAAAATATAAAATGTGCATGATCCCGGCTTATCCGCTGGAAAACGTACAGCTCTTAAAAGACCGCGTGCTCCTGCCCTACGTCTGTTACCGGCTCTTCGGGGAAAGCTTTTCGATCGTAACGCAGAGCACAGGGGATTACCCCTACCTGTCCTGTCTGGAAGGGACGGATTTGATCCCCCTGCCAGAGGACCGGCCCCATATGGAGGCGGCTGTCAGTTATGTGTCCGCCCACAGTCAGGATATCGACCTGCTCTTTCTCTTCGGCGCGAGGGGCGAATATATGGAACTTGCACGCACATACAAATCTCTGCGGCCCGACGGCGTCATTTATCTGAAACTGGACACCAATATTGACTGGGCGAACGCCTATCCCCTCCATGACAAAAATTTTTCCGTCTTTTTGGAGGACTGCGACATCATAAGCTGCGAGACAAGAAGGCTTCAATCCTTTCTCTATAAAAAATGGCTGCGGCCCGTGGAATATATCCCAAACGGGGTCTGGTACCCGCTCTATCCGGAGGCCGGTGACGTACAGCTCGCAGACAAGGAAAATATGATACTCACCGTGGGACGGCTTGGCACGGCCCAGAAAAATTCCATGATGCTTCTCTATGCCTATGCCCTGGCTTTCCCCTCTCTCAAGGAGCCGTGGGAGCTTGTCATGGCAGGAAGCGTCACCCCTGAATTTCAGGCGGAATATGACCGTTTCTGCAAGGAGTTTCCGCCGCTTGCGCCGCACATACATCTGACCGGACATATCTCCGACAAACAGACGCTTTATCAATATTATAAGCGGGCCAGAATCTTTGCCCTTACCTCCCGTGCAGAGGGCAGCCCCAATGTATTTTCGGAAGCTGCCATTTTCGGATGCACCGTGATCACCACCGGCGTGGACGCCGCTCCCGATATGACTGACAACGGCCGGGTGGGCAGAATATCGCCGGATCCGGAGGACGTGAAAGGTTTTTCCAAAGAGCTTTTATCACTCTGTCAGGATACCGGTTATCTTGCCCGCAATTTTCATGAGATACGCTCTTATATGCGGGCGTATTTCGACTATGAACGGCTGGCCGGCAGGCTCCGGAGTCTTGTCGGTCTGCAGGCGCTGAAAAGGAGAACGTCATGAGAATAATAGCCACCGGCACCTGCGTCTCTCTGGAAGAGAGCGGACAGGTTTTTACACTTCTGGAAAAGCCAGCGCTTCCCGACTATTCCAACATAACGAAAAGACCTTATTTCTCAGTCTACTACAGCGAAGGCGAAACCGTCTGGGAACGCCTTTCCTGCAGCATGGCAAAATTCGCGGAGCTTTGCCGGGACGACCCGTATCTTGGCTGCTATGCCCTGCTTCTGCACCGCCTGTATCCCCTGCTGCTCTCGGATAACCGCGCGAAAAATCTGGCGGCCTACGGTGCCGGCACAGACTGCATGGCCTATCGGGTCATACAGGATTTTATGACCTTTCTGCATACAGGCAGCGCCCTGACAGCGCTGGCGCTCAGTCCCTTTTCCTTCACGGCGGTAAGCCCCGGCTCCTGCAGCGCGCTGCTCTACCGGCTGGACACCTGTCCCGCGCCTGCGGCAGTCTGTGACGCCATAAACAAGGTAAAACCGGGCGGCCTGTTCCTTCTCTACACGATAAAGGAAACCGTATCTGAGGAACTGGTTTGTCTGTGTACAAAGGCAAAAAAGGACAGCTTCGGCCCCTGTACGCTCTACACCCTGACCGTCGACGAGGCCGTCATGGATTTCGCGCGCGAAAACGGCTCCGAGGCCTTCGTCCTCGCGCGCGCATCCGAAATCACCAGACGGGCGGAAGATCTTGGCGGTCTGATTCAGGCCATGCTTGCCGGTACGGCCCTGCCGGACGACGCCTGGTTCATCGCCGTGACGATCCTACAGCAGACGGAAGAGCTTCTTCTCTCCCTGTATGACTATCTGGAGAACGATGAGCTGCCGGTTTTCGCAAACGCCCTGAAAGAGGCCGTTCTGAACTATCATACAGGAATCAACCGGCAGAGTGACCTGACCTCCTACCAAAAAGATCTGGCGGAGACGGCCGAAATCTTTTTTACCGCTGTGGAAACGGAGTTTTAAATCAAACACCGAAAGGAATCATTTCTGATGGAAATTTTATTCTACCGCTACAACAGCATATGTGAGCCGGATATCCTGCAGGTTTTTACGAATTTCGGCATCACGGTACATACAGAAGAGCTGGAAATGCACAACAAGCAGATTTCTCCACGGGAATGCGCGATGAAAGTGTCCGGGTGGATTCTGGCCCACCCCCTCGCCTTTGTGTTCAGCATCAATTTTTTTCCGGCAGTCTCCTACACCTGCGAAAAATGGAAAGTACCCTACGTCTGCTGGAGCGTGGACTCCCCAGTGCCCGAGCTGTTTTCCAACGCCCTGAAAAACGCATACAATCGTATTTTTTTATTCGATAAGGCGCAGTACGACTTCTTTTCCCCGATCAATCCGGACTGCATTTACTATCTGCCGCTGGCCACAAACGTAAAGCGCTTTGAAAAAACCATACTTGAAATGACGGAAGAAGATTACGACGCCTGCGGGGCGGATGTGTCCTTCGTAGGCTCCCTGTATACAGAAAAATGCAAATATGACAGTCTGACGCTCTCCGACCGCACCCGCGGCTTCGTGGATGGACTGATGGAAGCCCAGCTCAAAGTATACGGCTGCAATTTCATTTCCGAAAGCCTGACGGAGGCGGTGATCCGGGAGATCGCAAAAGCCGATCCCGCCTTTTACAAAAGCGACGATGTTTACGCAGACATGTCCCGCTATCTTGTGGCGCATCAGTATATCGGCATGAAACTGGCCGCCGTGGAGAGGGAACGCACCCTGAACCGACTCTCCGAACGTTTTGACGTCACCCTCTACACCAGAAGCGACGCCTCCCGCCTCCCCGGGGTACACTGTAAAGGCGGCGTAAGCACCCTGACCGGGATGCCGAAGGTCTTTCAGGCAAGCAAAATTAATTTAAACATGACCATGCGTCCCATCGAGACGGGACTTTCCCTGCGGATCTGGGATATTCTCGGCTGCGGCGGTTTTCTCCTCACCAACTACCAGACCGAAATACCCGACTATTTTGAGATTGGCCGTGATTTAGAGACTTATGAATCCATGGCGGAGTTAGAAGAAAAGATCCGCTATTATTTATCCCACGACGAGGAGCGGGTGGAAATCGCCATCAACGGATATGAGAAAGTGGCGAACTGCCACACATACGAGATCAGACTTGCCCGGATGCTAAAGATACTTACCGATACCATAAAGTGATAATGCTGCGGCTATGCAGCCGCACGGGACAGAATTATTTCAGGAAAAAGAGCGCGGTGACGAGGTTAAGCCCCGACCCGCGCTCTCTTTATCTTATCCTGCTTATCCCAGCAGATTCTTAAGCGCCTCCATGCCGTCCACATCCCCGGCCTCCCTGTTCGCGCTCTGAATCTGCACATAAACTTCCTTCCTATACACAGGCACTTCCCTCGGTGCGCTAATGCCAAGCTTTACCTGCTCTCCTTTGATTTCAAGTACCGTGATCTCCACATTGTTGTTAATCACAAGCGCTTCATTCTTCTTTCTGGATAAAGCTAACATTTACTCACCTGCCTTCTTTTTATTCGCATTCAGGATATCATAAATCGGGAATTTAACCAGATACTCATCCCCCTCCACGATCACCTGTGTCGCCAGTCTCTGTGCCGCGTTGATTACGATAGGGCCTTTTAAGTTCACGCTCATCTGCTTAATGTCCTTAGGCACCGTCACCGTCACCATCACCAGAAGCTCCTCCGGCTGCAGATCGCCAATGTTTTTCAAAAGCTCATCATCTACCTCCGGGTTATAGTCGGGCCGTACAATCAGCGGATCTATCACCGGCATCGCAAACGCGGGTTCCTGCAGGGACTGCATCCAGTGAATCGTGTCCGTGCTCTTCTCCTCGTCATGTATCAGCGCAAAGTCCTGCAAATCAGGGAACCCGATGATTCCGCTTGGGAAATGTATGATCTTCTCGTCATCAATCGTAATCTCTCCGAATACTCTCGTTGTAATCTGCATACCCTCGTCCTTTCTGTCACAGCCTTCCTTTTGAACTGTATTCCGAAACAGTCTGTCGTGAGCAGGCTCCCGCCGTCTGTTTCTCGTGTCTCTGCATGGCTCATTGCTTATCAAATAAAGTTCATCAGATTTGTCTGCATGATTTTTCCTGTGGCCATGAGCGCCGCGTTGTAGGTCAGCTCGGATGCTGTCAGTTCCACAGCTACCTCCGTGATATCAATACCCTCATTGTCCTGCTGCAGCTCCTTAAAGGTCATCTTCTGGTTCGTCAGTCTGGTGGAAATCAGATCCAGACGGCTTCCCCTCGTAGCGTTATCCGTCATAGCTACTCTCGAATCGTCCATGTACTTCTTATATTTTGTAATCTGATTCTCAAACTTGGTGTGTATATTTTCGCGGATATATGCCAGAGCCTTGTTTGCACCTTCCAGACGCAGGCTCAGATCCTTATACTCCGCGCTGTCCTCCGGCCAGTCTTCCTGCTTCTTCTTAAGATCCGCTATCACAGACTCAACGTCCTCAAGCTGCTTGAGATAATACTGGAAATCATCCAGATCCCTCTGCACATCGTGGGTAAAAATCTCGTCTGCGCGGGTATTCACCTGAATCTGCTGGTTGTAGCCCACATCATAGTAAATATCCTGATTTCTTCCCTCGTCGCGCTGGGTATTGTAAGCGGTCTTTCTCAGATCCGGTGTTTCGCCCGGAGCCGCCATATTCTTTGTCTCGGTACATTTGAAGTAGTGCACCGGATTGATGTCTCCGTTTTTCCACGAGGACTTGTCGTAGTTTACCTGAAAACCTGTCGTGCTCGCGTTAAAAGCCGCCTCGTTGAAATTCTTATCGTAAAAATCCTTTGAGAACACCATTTCCCCGCTGGTCGGAATATAAGCGATCCCCGTACAGGTGCCGTCTGCTATCGCCTTGTAGGCCGCCTCCTGATCGGCAAACTCCATCACCTGGGGCGCAGGGACAACCGGATTACCAGCCGCATCCACTGCCGTGGTATTCACGACCGGATTGCCGTCCGCATCTTTCTGCACAGCACCGTTCGCGTCCGTCTGTGCCTCAGCCGTCACTACCGTACCGTCCGGCATGGTAAACGTAAGTTTCCTTCCGGCCGATACCGTATTGCCATTCTCATCTGTCATTTCCGTTCCCAGAGAATCCAGATCGTTGTAGGAAATGCGGAAACGGTACATAGTCGAATTGGTAACGGTCTGTTCGTAAGAATTTTCGCCGTCTATACCTGCCGGAGGCGCCGGAAATGTGCCTATATCAATATTCTTCGCCGTATCATATTCGGTATAGTTAACTCTGCTGATATCCTGAAAGCCAAATTTCTGGTCGATATTGTAGGAAACCGGATGTTCCTTCATGGCCTTCATGTCCTCCTCGGTGAAGGTTACCGGGAGATCTGTCCGATAGCCGGAAAAGACAAAGCGACCCGCATAGTCCACGTTTGCGCAGGAATAAAACTCTGCCGTGAGCTGCTTGATCTGGGACATAATAATCCGCAGATCGTCCACCGTCTCATATTTATCTGCCGAAATATTAACCTGCTCGTAAAGCTTATTCAGCACCTCATCCACCGTGTTCATGGCATCCGCCGTCAGGGAAAGCCACTGATCCGCGTCCTTCGCATTCCTGTCGTTATACTGTGTTACCGTGGTCACATTGCTCCGCAGGCGAAGCGCTCTGATCGCCACCACCGGATCGTCGGAGGGACGCACGATCTTACTCTGGCTGGTCATCTGGTTGGTGAGTTTATCCTGTAAGATCTTATTCTGGTTGATATTGTATGCGGAGTTGTTCCGCATAATCTTATTTGTCATTCTCATATGTTACAGCCCTCTTTCTGTCATATTGTTTATCGTCATGACTCCATGCTATACGCCTGTCTGCAATATCAGTCTGTCATACACTTCCGTCAACACGTTGATCATCTTGGATGCCAGCGTATATGCGTTCTCATATTTCACCAGATTCATAGCCTCTTCGTCCTCGTCGACGCCGGAAATGGAAGTTCTCTGGTTGTCAATATTCGTCTCAAGACTGAAATAAGTCGTATAGAAAGTTTCCGCATTGCTGGCATTCAGGGTCGCATCCGACAGCACGCACTCCAGAAAACCGCCCGCATCCCTGCCGCGGAAGCTGAACTGGTTCTTGTCGGTCAGCATGGAAATCACAGCCCATACCTGATCGCACTGCTCTTCGCCCTCAATCTCATCCACATCGGGCCCCTCATTCTCGTCTGGAAACTCATCCTTATCGATATCCTTTCTGGTTCCCAGAAGGTCGGGATTTTTCATCACCGCATCCCAGAGGGTTATATTGCCTGCGGTAATATCATAGTAACCGGTATTTTCCCCGTTCGGCGTGGACATGTCCAGCTCGTTCTGTTTATACTGTCCGTCCTGTCTGACGTAATCCGCCGTAAAGAGAATATCCGCTTTCTTCGGCGGGTCTTCCGCCGTCAGGCCTTCCTTGAAAATGTCGTTTACCTTTTTCGTAAAGTCACGCACCCACTCGTTCATCTGTTTCAGATAATAGGGCACGCCCTGATAATCAATCGCACCGCCAATGGACACATCCGTCCAGGTCTTTTCCTGTGTCAGCGGCATGTCGCTCTTTTCATTGTCAATGGTAAAGGTGTATTCACCGTTGCCGTTGTATTTCCAACCCGTATAATAATAGAGCTGGTTTCCGATATTGATGACGCCGCCCGTGTCGGAAAGATTACACTTCGATATGCTCTGTAAGTGCGCCTCTGTCGTCTTGATGGTCACCGTGGAAATGCTCTTGTGGAAAGCCACGTTGGTAGCCGTTCCCTTGAAATACTCGCCGTTGTTTCCGTCACGCATCTCAATCAGACCGCGCAGCTCACCGCCCATGGAAGCGTTGTAAAGACTAAATTCTACCCCGTCATTCCACATGATATCATAAAGGCCGTCCACGTCCGTCTGGTTTACCTTCTCCTCCTCCTTGCGCGCCACACAGTTCAGTGTTCTGTACTGGTCCATATCCACCAGCGTCTGCCCGCCGGCAATCTTCACCACAAATCTGTGCGCCGCTGTCGGATTGCCCTCCTGATCCAGAATCGGAAATTCCTGCGTCTTCACATCGACAAGCGCGGAAAGCTCGTCGAGCAGCAGATCTCTCTTATCCCGCAGCTCGTTTGCGATGCTGCCTGTCAGCTCGATGGTATTGATCTGTTTGTTCACCGTTGCCAGATCCTGCGCGATGGAGTTGATCTGATCCGCACGAATTTTAATCTCGTCGTTCACATCCGCCTGGAGATCCCTGAGATCCCCGTACATATTATTGAAATAATCCGTCAGCGCCTTCGCCGCGCCCAGAAACTGCGCCTTCGTCTCGGTGCTGCTGGCATTTTTCGTGATTTCCTGTAAGGTATCGCTCAGTTTGTTAAAGAGCGTCTTAAATCCCGTCTTATTGTCGTCCGTTAAATACTCCTCGATCATCTTGCAGTAATAGACCTTCGCGTCGTACTCGCCAAGCTTGGTCTCGTTCGCCCAGTATTTCTGGTCGTAGAAAAGATCCCTCACCCGCTCGATTGCCAGCGTCTCCACGCCTGCGCCCGCACAGCCGTATGTAGCGAAGACACGCAGCGCGTTAGCCGCCTCGGTCTGTACCTCCTGCCTGCTGTAGCCCGCCGTCTGTACGTTACTGATATTATTACCCGTGGTGTTCAGCGCAGCATTGGCTGCCCGAAGCCCCGATGATGCAATTGTCAGTCCAAAAAATGTAGATGCCATATCATTACCTCTTATTTTTCTTCAACCGGTCAGCGTCCCAATGTGGAAAGAAGATGATCCAACATTTCGCTGATGACATTGATATATCTGCTGGATGCGTTGTAAGCGTTCTGATACATAATCATATTGGTCAGCTCCTCATCGGAGGATACGCCCACAATCTGTTCTCTCGCGTACAGCAGCGCGTCTGTAGCTACATCCTGATTTTCCTGCACCGCCCGGAATACCGCTCCGTTGTTCGCAAGCTGGGATACCAGACTCTTATAATAATCATAAAAGCAGACCGGCGTCGCCACGTTGGGATTCAGCGTGTATTTCGTTTCCTCAAAAGCCTTCTTTAGCGCCTCCATCGTCGCCTTATCCTCGGAGTGCTCATCCAGCCGGAACGACAGCAGGGAAGGATTCTGGCGAAGCTCCTCGTTGATCATAATATTTCCCACGGTCCAGCCTGTCTCAGGCTTGCCGTCCTCATCCACCATAAGCTTGAAAAGCTGGTACGGATCGCCGTTTTCATCCCGCAGATATGTGGAATCGGGATTGAGCTCCGTCGCCCTCTTCGCCCCGTCTGCAAGAACCGAATTGATCTTGGTCGTGATAATGTGCACGAGCTTATCAAACTCCGCCTGCACATTCATCACAAGGGACTGCTCTACATGTGTTTGATACCAGTTCTCCTCATATTTACCGTCCGTGTTGATATTGTCAAGCTCGCCGTGGGTTGCCCTGTGATCGCCTCTTGCCAGCAAAATACTCTTCAGGGAACCGATATCCGTATTATACAGAGAGGAAATCTCCTGCGTCAGATCAAAAACTTTCGCCCCCTCTATGTTTTCTTCGGAGACGATGGGATTGCCGTCCGCGTCAAACTTGTCATATTTCGCAAGCATCTTCCAGTAAGGCGTATAGAAGCCGGTCTGTGTATCCTGATAGAGACACATTTCATTGACCAGACTGCCTTTCACCAGATCCACCTGCTCAAACCGGACACTCACATAGCCGGAGATATCTTCCGAGTAAGCGATGTTGCCGAGCTTACCCAACTCGTCCAGAAGATAGTTTCTGCGGTCGCGCAGATCGTTCGCATGCTCCGGACCGCCCTCGACTCTCACAATCGCCCGGTTAAGCGCCTCTATCTCCTGCGCGTATTTATTAATCAGGTTAACGTCCGTCTTAACCTTATTGTTCATATTATCCTGATATTCGCAAAGGCTGTTGTACACCTTCTGCGCTTTCGTGATAAATTCATAAGCCTTCGTCACGAACAGATTCTGGTTTACCGAAGCGGTCGGATCGTTTGCCAGCTCCTGTACTGCGGCCCAGAGTCCCTGCTCGCCGGAAAGCGCTTCGGAAAACTCGTGCCCCTCGTTGGACTCTCCCAGAATATACTCTATCTCTTCCAGTGTTGCCGCCGAAATATCATAAAAAGCCTGCCGCCCCGTTTCGCGGCGGTAGTTTCTGTCCAGTATAGCGTCTCTTTCCTGTCTTGTTCGGGTATATTTGACACCAAGACCTGTCTGTATCCAGTTTTTATTGGTGTATCTGGCATGCGTGACATAGTTACGCGTACCCTGCTGCACCTGCTGCCTGGTATACCCTTTGGTGTCTAAGTTAGACATGTTATGCGCTGTGGTATTGAGCGCATTGCTTGATGTTTGTAATCCTGATACGCCTGTATAAAGGCTTCCCATTAATGACATATTCCACCGTCCTCAACAATTTATTGCTTGGCGTCAAAAGCCTTATTGACTGTGCCGATTACATCACCGGTATTGCAGGCGCCCCTGTTATAATTCGCCGTCTCCGGCGCTTTATTCATGGACTGTATCACCCGCATGTTAAACTGCACCATTTCCAATGCGCTCTCGATCAACTCTCTGTTCCTCTCGTTGACCTGTTTTACCGCACGGACATTCCTGCGCAGTTCGTCAAATACCGATGCCAGTTTCGCCTGTTCCTGAGGCCTGGCCGCCAGCATCTTAATCAAATCTGCAATCTTCAGCTTCGTAACATCCTTGTTAAGTACGTTCGCAATATCATTAACAG
>CARQVR010000075.1 GCA_949051815.1 uncultured Lachnospiraceae bacterium | reverse complement strand
AGATGAAGCCGTAGCCCTTCTGGTTGTTAAACCACTTTACTGTACCTTTGTTCATTGTAAATACCTCCAAAAATATTGAAAAATTACGTTGATTGACAACATCCATAGAATAGCATAAATCTTATAAAATGTAAAGCATTGTTTTTCGCTTTAACCGTTTATTTTCTGTCTAAAGTACATTGTCCAGTGTTTTGAAAAGCACCTGTACATCAATGGGCTTGGCAATATGACCGTTCATGCCGCATTTAATGGCTTCTTCACGATCTTCTGTGAAGGCGTTGGCGGTCATGGCGATGATCGGAATGGAGGCAAGCGTATGATTTTCCAGATCACGGATCCGTCTGGTCGCCTCATAGCCGTCCATCACAGGCATCTGCACATCCATCAGTACTGCCTGATAATAACCGGGTTCTGATTTGGCCATCATATCGAAGGCAATCTGGCCGTTGTCGGCAACATCCACGCTAAAGCCCGCGCTTTCCAGAAGCACGACGGCAAGCTCCTGGTTCATTTCCACATCTTCGGCCAGCAGAATCCGTCCGGTGTGACGGGGATGGAGATCCTTTTCCGCGTTTTCCTCCTCCGGAGACTTCGGGCGCAGCACCGACTGGAGACACGAGCTTAATTCCGATAAAAACAAAGGTTTGTTGCAGAATGCCGTAACGCCTGCTTCTTTAGCTTCCACCTCAATATCGGACCAGTCATAGGCGGTCAGAACGATAATGGGCACGTTTTCGCCGGTTTCCTTCCGGATTCTTCTGGCCACCTCCACACCGTTCATGTCGGGGAGCAGCCAGTCAACAATGTACACGGAATAGCTCGTGCTGCGCATAATGGCCTGATGGCTGCGAAGCACCGCTTCCTTACCGGAAAGTGTCCATTCGGCATGCAGACCGAGCTGGCCAAGCATATAGGAAACGCTGTCGCACGTATTGAAATCGTCATCCACAACAAGCGCTTTGCAGCCCTTCAATTCCGGCAGGACAAGAGATTCTTTCTTTTCGGTGTGCAGACGGAAAGAGAAGGAGACCGTAAATTCGGTTCCCACACCCTGCTCGCTCGTCACCGAGATGGTACCGTTCATCATATCCACAATGTTTTTCGTGATGGCCATACCGAGGCCGGTTCCCTGAATTTTACTGATAGTGCTGTTGCGTTCCCGCTCAAAGGGTTCAAAGATATGCGCCACAAACTCGGGGCTCATGCCGATGCCGCTGTCCTTGATGGAGAATTCATAGTGGCCGTACCCGGCGGGTGCACCTGCTTTTTCCGTGATACGCATACTGACATGACCGCCGGCTCCCGTATATTTCACCGCATTGCTGAGCAGATTCAGGAGTACCTGATTGAGTCTGAGCTTATCGCAGTAAATGTCCTCGTCCACCACGTCCACTGTATCGATCTGCAGCTCGAGCTGCTTGGCGTGGATATCCGCCTGCAAAATATTGCGCAGGCCATGCAGAATTTCGGGAAGACTGCACAGCTTTTCGTCCAGATGGATCTTCCCGCTTTCGATATGGCTCATATCCAGTATGTCGTTAATCAGACTGAGCAGATGGTTTCCGGATGTCTGTATCTTTTTCAGATATTCCGAAACCTGTTCTTTCTGGTCGATATGCGTGATGGCAAGATTGGTAAATCCGACGATGGCATTCATCGGGGTACGGATGTCGTGGGACATATTTGACAAAAATACGCTCTTGGCCTTGCTTGCCCTGTTGGCCTGGGAGAGGGCTGCTTCCAGCAGCGTGTTCTGTTCCATCTCTCTGCGGATATCCGCGTCCACGCTGCGGAATCCGAGAACGATTCCAAGGCTGCCGTCCTCCGCGCCGGCGCTCACGGCCTTCATCTGGAAATAGATAATCTGGCCGTCCTGCTGCTTGCGGTAATTGACCGAGTATACCTGCTTCATACTCAGCTCTTTCGTCAGAGTGTCCAGAGAAACAGCGTACCGCAGCGTTTCTCTGTCTTCCTCGTATACCCACTCTTCTATGTATTGATCCATGCTTTCCTTTAAGGAAATTTTATTTTCAAAGATATTGTCCACCGTACGCTCGCCGGTACGGACCGGAACAAGCATACCGGTATCCGGCTCTACGAAGCATACAAGTGTGAAGTCGCGGCTTAAAGCCTGTACAAGCTCCATCTGTCGTCTCGCATTTTTCCGCTCCAGCTGCTTCTGCTCGGTGACGTCCAGAAGGAAACGCTGGCAGAACAGCTCTCCATTCTCCTCATAGAGCTTGATATTGCCCATGATATGCAGGATCTCGCCGTCTTTGTGCTTCACGCGGTATTCTACATTGACGGTATCCCCCGCCTTTTTCAAGGTGCGGATGCTCTTGCGCAAATTATCTTTATCTTCATCGGCCACGGATGGCGCGATCAGGTCAAAGCCGTCCGCCGTCAGCTCCTCGAGCGTTTCGTAGCCGAGAATTTTGAGAGCGGCTCTGTTGATATTAATAATGCGTGAATCTTTCAGACTGTGATTCATCACGCCGCAGTCTATGGTGGCCAGGATTGTTTCCAGCGTCTGGTTTTTGCGGATGATTTCCTGCTCATAGGCGCGCTCCTGCGTCACGTCAATGCCTATGCCGACAGTTCCCATGACAGTGCCGTCCCGGTTATACAGGGGGGACTTGTAGCACATAAGTGTTCTCATCTCTTCCCCGGCTTTGATGGTCTCCTCGGATATCGATGTCTTCCTTGTGCTCATAACCTGATGCTCCGATTCGATGCAGGAGGGATCGTCCTCCTCCACATCCCAGATATAGGCGTGCCGGCGGCCCTGCACCTGCTCTTTGGTCTTGTTGACCGCGTCGCAGAAGCTGTTGTTTACTTTTTCATGGACACCGTCCTTATCTTTGTACCACACCAGATTGGGAATGTTATCAATCGTTGCTTCAAGGAAGTGGCTCGTTTCCCAGAAATCCATGCTCATCTGCATGGCCTGCTGCCACCGCAGGAAACGGAAGCGGATCTCGTCGTCAGACATGGGCATAATCCAGATGTCCGTGATGTCCTTTAACGCCGGATCAGAGCAGAGAAGCTGCATCTGCTTTTTGTCTGCAAGCAGAATAATCTGTGCCTCCTCATGGCGGTTTGCCAGAATGGTCTGCAGCGCAGGCTGCATCTCCATATGAGACAGATCGGCTATGATGACGTCCGCTTTTTGGGACAAAGAAGCCTCTGCCTCATCGCTTTCGGAAAAAATATGGGTAAACTTTTTTAGAGAAGGCATCTTTTTTATCACGTCCAAAGCGCGGCTGGGATGCCCTGCAAAATAAATATGGAGTTGACAAGTATACATATCTGATTCCCTCTGCACATGTTAAATTTGACTGCTACTTATTATTCTAACAAGCCTGCAAATTTGTGTCAATATGAGAAAGGTTTTGCAGAAAATTTCGTGTATACAAAATGTCTGTTCCTAGGAGTCAAGGCGGCCAAAGATCAGGTCATAGCCGTCGTTTCCGTAGTTCAGGGAACGGTTGACGCGGCTGATGGTGGCAGTTGAGGCGCCGGTTTTTTCCGCAATTTCAAGATATGTCCTGTGCTGTTTCAGCATGGAAGCCACCTCGAAACGCTGGGAGAGGGACAAAAGTTCGTTAACGGTACAAAGGTCTTCAAAGAAATCATAGCATTCCTCCTGCGTCTGCAGACACAGGACTGCCTGAAAAAGATGATCGACAGCATCGGTTTTGAGTTTTTTATTCATAGTTCCGCCTCCAATCCGTATGTCATACTTTCATACGTTAAAACTTTACAATTGTTGTGTATGAATATACCATATCTGTGCTTTTTTGTAAACAGTCCGGTCTGGCCGTCTGCTATGATAAAATACTTGTCAGTCAGATTTGAAAACTATATAATAGGAATTAAAGAGTGACGAAAGGTGCGGAAAATGACGATCAATTTAGAGGATCTGCTTAACAGCATACAGGGAAGTCTGGACAGAATCGAATATATCAGGGCGGAGGATATACCCGATATTGATCTCTATATGGATCAGGTGACGACATTTATGGAGTCCCATTTGAAAAACACGACCAGAGATCCCGCTTCGGACAAGATTCTGACGAAGACCATGATCAACAATTACGCCAAGAATGATCTGATTCCGCCGCCTTTTAAGAAAAAATATACAAAGGATCATGTGCTTCTTCTGATCTTTATTTACTATTATAAGGGGATATTGTCAATCAGCGATATCCAGGAGCTTTTAGAGCCGATCAAAGACCGCTTTTTCAAGAACGGAAAGGCGTATGATCTTTCCCGCGTTTATGAGGAAGTTTTTGGACTGGAGCGGGAACAGAAGGATGTCTTAAAGGCAGATGTGGAAGAAAAGTTTCGGAAAGCCCAGAATACTTTTGAGGACGCGCCTGCGGAAGAACGGGAGTTTTTGAAATTTTTCTCTTTTATCTGCATGTTAAGCTTCGACGTTTATGTCAAGAAGCTGTTGATTGAGAAGATGATCGACGGCATAACGGACAGACGCGGCGGAGATAAAAGAATTAAGGGGAAAGGTCAGGAGGAAAAGTAAAAATGGGAATGATTCGGTCGTTTGAGGATCTGACAGTCAAGGGCTTTGACGTAAAGGAAGGCATCAGACTGTGCGGAGGAGATGAGGAGATCTACATGGAAGTGCTCTGGGCTGCCATGGAGGAGGGAAAGGACAAAATCCCTCTGATCCGGAGTGTCTACGAAAAGAAAGATTTGGAGCGTTACCGCATCGAGGTGCACGGGCTGAAAAACGCCATGCGCTCCATCGGAGCCACATATCTTTCGCAGCTTGCCGCGGAGCAGGAGACGGCGGTGAATGAGGAAAACTATTCTGTGATGGAAGTGGGCGTGGAGGAGATGCTGACCCAGTATCAGTTTGTAGTGGATGCCCTGAAAGAGCTTTTGGGAGAACTTTAGTTTATATGACAGGAATGCCCGGCAGATCTGCCGGGCATTGCTTGTGTTATTGCAGTACTTTTTTGGCAAAGGAGGTGTCTACCAGATCGTCGTAGGGCACTCTGCCGTCAAGTTCTCCGGCTTCTTCCAGAATGTTTTCCAGGAGAGTGAAGCTGTCTTCCGAGAAAACGAGATCTGACTTCCAGGTGTCCTGCGCGGCATATCTTTCCACGATGGTCTCTATGGTGGAAAGATCTGTCTCTGCAAACTGAGGCGCGATCACTTTGGCAATTTCCGCGGGGCTGTGGGTCTGCACGTAGTCCATGCCCTTTTGGAGGGCGCGGGTGAAGGACTCGATCACAGCGGGGTTTTTCTCTATATAGCTTTTTCTGGCGGAGAAGGCGGTGTATGGTACATAGCCGGAATCTTCGCCGAGGGAGGCTACCACATAGCCGTCGCCTTTGGCCTCCAGAGAGGTGGCGTGGGGTTCGAATTCAACAGAAAAATCTCCCTGCCCGCCTGAAAAAGCGGCAGCAGTGGAACCGAAGTCGATGCTCTGGTCGATGGAAAGGTCGTTTGCGGGGTCAATATTGTTCTTCTTTAAAATGTACTCGAATACCATTTCAGGCATACCGCCTGCGCGGCCGCCCAGAACATCCTTGCCCACGACCATGTCCCATGTAAAGTTTTCGATGGGCTCTCTTGATACGAGGAAATTGCCGGCCCGCTGGGTGAGCTGCGCGAAGTTCACGGCGTAGTCGGATGCCCCTTCCTTGTAGGTATAGATGGTGCTTTCGCTGCCCATAAAGCCGATATCGGCTTCTCCGGTCAGGAGCGCGGTCATTGTCTTGTCGGCGCCGAAGCCTGTAATCAGGGTTAAGTCGATGCCTTCGTCGGCAAAATACCCTTCCTCAATCGCCACATACATGGGCGCATAGAAGATGGAATGAGCCACTTCGTTTAATACCACGGGCGTTTTGCCGGAAGGTGCGGGCGTGCTTTCGCCGGGCTTGCTTCCGCAGCCCCAGAGGACGCCCATAAGCAGAAGCGCCGCCAGTAATATGCTGCCTGTTTTTTTCATGTTCCTCCTCGGATTGCCGTTTTCGGCAGGCAATCCATAAAAGACATTTTACTATAGTTTATGCGGAACAAAAAAAAGTGCTTTTCTTTTTGGCGATAAAATGGTATACTATGTAAGTCGTAAGTTTGCAGGCGTAGTTCATCGGTAGAATACAAGCTTCCCAAGCTTGGGAGGGGGGTTCGATTCCCCTCGCCTGCTCTCAGTATCATAGTTGTAAAGTGCATAAACTTTACAGCTATTTTTTTCGCGCATAAGCAGAGTCGGAAAGCGTCAGAGACAGGACGCGTGCTTGCACGCAGGACAGTCTGTGGCGATTTATGACGAGCAACGCGAACGAGAAATGCGAAGCATTTCGAGTCTGCTTATGCGGATACGGAGTGGAACGGATACCGCGAACGGGAAATGGAGGTACAAAAGCAGTGTGGATCTGGCTGGTCTTGCTATACGGCGTTTTAAAGGGCGTGCGGGAGATCGTAAAGAAAAAGGCTTTGGAGAAAAACTCTACCATCGAGGTATTGTTTATGTATACTTTTCTGTCTTTTGTAATGGTTTTGCCATCCGCCGGAGTTTCGATGGGGGTGGAGCCGCGCTTTTATTTCTACATCGCCATGAAATCCTTTGTGATTTTTCTTGCGTGGATGTGCAGTTTCCGCGCCATCAAAAAAATGCCGATCAGTCTCTACGGCGTGCTGGACCTGTCCCGTGTGATGTTTGCCACCATGCTTGGCGTGGCGGTATTGCAGGAGACGCTTGGCATTTTTCAGGTGATTGGCCTGCTTCTTGTGTCGGCAGGGCTTCTTATGTTAAAATATAATCCGAAGAGTGTGCGGGAGGCTGCAAAGAGCGCGGGGGAGTCCGTGGAGATCAGGTATGTGGTGATGGCCTTTGCGTCCTGCCTGCTGAATGCGGTTTCGGGTCTGCTTGATAAAATTTTGATGAAGGACATCACAAGTTCCCAGCTGCAGTTCTGGTATCTGTTGTTTTTAACGGTATTCTACCTGCTCTTTATTGTCATTTCCCGCACACAGACAGACTGGAAAGGGGCAGTCTGCAATAAGTGGGTGTGGCTTTTAAGTCTGCTGATCGTCATTGCGGACAGGGCGCTCTTTGTGGCTAACGGCATGGAAGGAAGCCGTGTCACGATCATGACGCTTTTAAAACAGGCGGGCTGCGTGGTGACGATTCTGGCGGGGCGCTATTTATTTAAGGAAAAGAACACGACGCACAAGCTTGTCTGTGCCGCCGTGATCATAGCCGGGATCGTGGTCGGGGTAGTATAGAGGAAGCCGGAGTGACAATGTATACCTGAAAAATGACAGAGTGTGACATAATCCGGAAGGATGACATCAGGGGGATTGTCGGCGTACAAGACGTTATGATATACTAGACCATAATTTTGTTTTTCATTATATTATTGATGAAAAAGGAGGACTGGATATGGATAACAAAAGTACGTTTGACGGTGCGAGGGCGATGAACAGGATGGCAATTGCCTGCCATACCGTGATTGTGGCTGTGCTGGAGGCTGCTTATCTGATCGAGGTGCTCAAAGGCAGCAGAACCATAGGATACTATGTGGTATTTTCGCTGATTGCGATTCTGCCGGTGGCGGTTGAATTTTTCCTCTACAAACGGCAGCCTGCGGATATGCGGCTGAAATATGTGATAAGTGTGACGTACAGTCTTTTTTATCTTTTTGTAGTATTTACCACGGTTAATATGATTGCCTTTACCTATATCATACCACTTTGTCTGGTGATCATTCTCTATTCGGACGTGAAGCTCTGTGCATGGGTGGGCTGGGCAGGCGTTGGCATCAATCTGGTATTTCTGGTCTGGCAGGGTATGTCCGGCGGTATTAAGGCTGAGGATATGGCGACTTATGAAATCCGCATGGCACTTCTTCTGCTGGTGGCGGTTTTTCTCAGTCTGTCCACCAGGACGCTGGCAAAGATCAATGCGGCTAAGTTAGCGGAGCTGGATCAGGAGAAGGAAAATGTTTCCGCCCTGCTTGACAAGGTGATGCGGATATCCGGTCAGATGTCCGAAGGCATTCTGGATGTGGCTGACCAGATGCGTGAAATGGGAAGCGCGGTATCGGAGACGAGAAATGCCATGCAGGAAGTTTCCACCGGTACCAATGAGGCGGCGCAATCTATCCAGAACCAGCTCGGAAAGACAGAGGAGATTCAAAGCCATATCGGCCAGATGGTGGATGTGATGGGAGCAATTACACAGCACATGACGGAGACGAAGGGCAGTGTGCAGCTTGGCAGGGAGAACCTGCAGACGCTGACAACACAGATGGAGCATTCGGAGAAGGCGGCGACGCAGGCAGTGGTGGAAATGAAGGAACTGGCGGAGCACACTTCCAACATGCAGACCATTATAGATATGATTACAAGTGTGGCCAGCCAGACCAGCCTGCTCGCCTTAAATGCAAGCATTGAAGCGGCGCGTGCGGGAGAGGCCGGCAGAGGATTTGCAGTGGTGGCGACAGAGATATCCAATCTGGCGAACCAGACACAGGGTGCGACGGTGAATATCACAGACGTGATCCGCAGCGTTTCTGAGAAATTAAAAACCGCTGCCGGTACAGTGGAGGAATTGCAGGAGAGCAACCGCAGACAGAGTGAATCCGCGGTACAGGCAGCCGACAGTTTTGAGAAGATCGAGGCCGACACCGATCAGGTGGATGAACAGAGCAGGCGGCTGGACGGCTCGGTGAAACAGCTGGCGGAGGCTAACCGGGTGATCGTGGAGAGCATTCAGACGATCTCGGCGATTATGCAGGAAGTGTCCGCGCATTCGCAGGAGACATTCCGGGTGAGCGAGAACAATACGAAGATCGTGTCAGAAGTAGACCGGCTGGTGGATGGCTTAAGCGATCAGGCAATGCAGCTTAACCAGAGCCGGAATTGATACATAAGGAAACCTGAATACAGGTAAAGCAGAAGAAAAGCGGAGGGTAAAATGGGATTTTTAAAGAATCAGTTTTCAAGTGTGATCGAGTGGAACGAGAACGGCGCGGGCATATTATTTTATAAATTTCAGAATCAGGAGATCAAGAAAGGCTCCCGGCTGATTATCCGTCCGGGGCAGGATGCGATTTTCCTGTATAACGGCAGGGTGGAAGGTATTTTCGTGGAGGACGGCGATTATGATATTGAGTCCGATATCATCCCCTTCCTTACTACTTTAAAAAGCTTTAAATTTGGTTTCAGTACGCCGCTTCGGGCGGAGGTGCTTTTCATCAACACCAAGGAGCTTATGGTGAAATGGGGCACGAAAAATGCCATCAATCTGCCGGCTCCCGGTCTTCCGGGCGGTATGCCGATCCGCGCTTTCGGCGCGTTCAATTGCAGAGTGGCGGCCCACGATGTGCTGATTGAAAAGCTGGCGGGCATCAGACAGACCTATACGGTAGGAGATGTGAAAGAGCGCATCATTGCAAGCCTTGATCAGCTCCTGATGAGCTGGATCAGCAAAGAGGGCAGGGATATGTTCAACCTGCAGGCGGATGCGAGAAACATCGCCAAAGGTATTGAGAGTGAGCTGGATGCGGATATGAGGACGCTCGGCATTGCGATTTCAGGCTTTACGATTGAGAGCTTTTCCTATCCGGAAGAGATCCGGAAGATGCAGGAGAAGGCGGCGGCACAGTCCATGGTGGGTGATATGAATAAGTACACCCAGATGGCGGCGGCGGATTCCATCGGCAAGGGCGGCGGAAGCGGTGCGGGCATGGCTTCCGATATGGTAGGATTGCAGATGGGTATGGCGATCGGCCAGCAGATGGTGAACCAGATGAATATGGGCGGCCAGAATGCGGCGCCTCAGATGCAGGGACAGCCCGCGGCGCAGGGAGGAAACGGGCCAAAGTTCTGCCCCAACTGCGGTACGCCGACTACGGGATCCAGATTCTGCGGAAACTGTGGTACACAGCTTTTATGAGTCTGAAAAGAGATATTGAGTGGTAGGCCAAAAGTTATCCGGAAGCAGAGAAATGGCTGAATATATGTCCGCTCTGCCGCCGATGTGGATATAAGCCGGACATGCCGGAACATATTGGCGGTGAACATTCTATCATGGGAAATTATTTTAAGAAGATATTTTCAGCTGCTGGCGGTGGATGAGACAGGATTGTGCATGATATGTTCCCGGATGGAGGAAAGACAGAGATATACAGCCGGATAAACTTATGGAAAGATTGAGAAATTGAGGGCAATATAAAGTATGAGTATATACGATACGTTGAATGAGAGGCAGAGGCAGGCTGTCATGCAGACGGAGGGACCTGTGCTGATTCTGGCGGGCGCAGGTTCCGGCAAGACCAGAGTTTTGACGCATAGGGTGGCATACCTGATAGACAGGGCGGGTGTGGCGCCCTATCACATCCTGGCGATTACCTTTACCAACAAGGCGGCGGGCGAAATGCGGGAACGCGTGGACAAGATCGTGGGCTTCGGCGCGGAGCAGATCTGGGTGTCCACGTTCCACTCTACCTGCGTGCGGATTCTGCGCCGCTACATTGACAGGCTGGGGTATGACAACCATTTCACGATTTACGACACCGACGACCAGAAGGGCATTATGAAGGAAGTCTGCAAGAAGTTGCAGATTGATACGAAGATGCTGAAAGAGCGCACGATTATGAGCGCCATTTCCTCCGCCAAGGACGAGCTGATCGGTCCGCAGGAATATGAGATGCAAAACGGTTTCGATTATAACGGCGGCAAAATTGCCAAGGCTTACCGGGAGTATCAGGCAACTTTAAAGAAGAACAATGCGCTGGATTTTGACGACCTTATCATGAAAACGGTGGAGCTTTTCAAGGCGGACGCTGAGGTGCTTGCCTCCTATCAGGACAGATTCCGCTATATCATGGTGGACGAATATCAGGACACCAACACCGCGCAGTTCGAACTGATCAGACTTTTGGCGGACCGGCACAGGAATCTGTGCGTGGTGGGCGACGATGACCAGTCGATCTATAAGTTCAGAGGGGCGAATATCCGCAATATTCTGGATTTCGAGAAGGTTTATCCGGATGCCTTTGTGGTCAAGCTGGAGCAGAATTACCGTTCTACCCAGATCGTTCTGGACGCGGCCAACGCGGTGATCAAAAATAACACCAGCCGTAAGGATAAGGCCCTTTGGACAGATCAGGCGGAAGGGGCGCGCATCGGATTTAAGCAGTTCGACACGGCTTATGAGGAGGCAGAATATATCGCTGCGGATGTGGCCGGAAAGAAGAGAAAGGGACGGGCTTCCTACGGGGAATGCGCCGTGCTTTACCGCACCAATGCGCAGGCCCGGCTTCTGGAAGAGCGCTTTATTATGGAAGGCATTCCCTACGACGTGGTGGGCGGCACGAACTTCTATTCCCGAAGGGAGATCAAGGATGTGCTTGCTTACCTGAAAACCATTGACAACGGCAGGGACGATGTGGCGGTAAAGCGTATCATCAACGTGCCAAGAAGAGGCATCGGCGCGGCTACCATTGTGCGGGTACAGGAATATGCCGACGAGAGAAATATCAGCTTTTTTGATGCGCTCACAGAGGCGGATCAGATCATGACCATCGGCAGGAGCGCGTCTAAGCTGAAACCTTTTGTGACTATGATACAGGGTTTTCGCAGCAAGCAGGAGTTTTACAGTCTGGAAGAGCTTGTAAAGGATGTGCTGGATCTTACGGGGTACCTGAAAGAACTGGAGGAGTCCGACGAGGAGGATGCGGCTGACCGTGTGGAGAATATTGAAGAGCTGGTCAGCAAGGTGGTAGCCTATGAGGAGGAAAACGACGAGCCGGCTTTGAGCGGGTTTCTGGAAGAGGTGGCGCTGGTGGCGGATATTGACCGCGTGGACGGTGACGGCGACCGCGTGCTTCTTATGACCCTGCACAGCGCCAAGGGACTGGAGTTTGCACATGTTTATCTGGCGGGCATGGAGGACGGTGTGTTTCCGGGTTACATGAGCATCACCTCGGACGATCCCATGGAGATCGAGGAGGAGAGGCGGCTCGCCTATGTGGGAATCACCAGAGCGAAGGAGGAGCTGACCCTCACCTGTGCGAAACAGCGCATGACCAGAGGGGAGACACAGTATAATCCTGTCAGCCGCTTTGTGCGGGAGATACCGCCTCTGCTTCTGGATGGCACGCCTGCGCCGGTAAAGCGGAGGATGGAGGAAGTCTACGAGGACGATTCGCAGGAGCGGAGCCGCTTGCGGGCGAAGCCTTACGGAGCTGGGGCAAAATCCTACACGGAACCGGTCAAACCATATGCGGCGGCGCCAAGCGCGTACACAGAGAGAAAGAAGGCTTACGCGGCGCCGATCAGACGCGGTGCGGGGAAAGCGCCGGTTACGGTGGGCGGCAATCCCTTTGGGGCGGGCAATGTTCCGGCCGGCCAGCCGGAAGCGGCAGCTTTCGGAAAAACCAGTTACGGGGAAGGCGACAGGGTACGCCACGCCCGTTACGGGGAGGGTACGGTATTAAAGATAGAACCAGGCCCCAGAGACAGTCAGGTGACGGTGGTTTTCGACGAGGCAGGACAGAAGATCATGTATGCGGGATTTGCGAAGCTGCAGAAGCTGTGAATGGTAACGACTGATGCATACAAAATGCCGCAAAGCGGGAATTTTAACGTTTGTTCCGACACCTGCAGAACTGTATGCGCGGTTTGAAAAATAACCAGAATTTGCAAAATTTTCATAAAATAAGATATTCGGATATAGTAAAATCTGAAAAGACGTGGTATACTATACGCGATGGCAACCGTAAGTTTTTCGAGTTTGCATTGCGAATTCATGTGCGGATATAATGAAGGGAAAGAGAGGGCTACAGGATGAGCAAGAAGGAGATTTTGAATAAACTGGATGAGATCATGGACAATGCCGGTGTGAATGAGCTTTTCGGCAGGAGACATGAGGAAGAGAAGAAAAACAGTATTTTATGGATATTTGCCGTGATCGGTGCTATTGCGGCGGTGGCTGCCATTGCATATGCCGTGTACCGGTACCTGACGCCTGACTATCTGGAGGATTTTGAAGACGATTTTGATGATGATTTCGACGACGACTTTTTCGAGGATGAGGATGACGACGAGGACACGGACGTGTAAAGTTTTTCTATAAGAGATTGTGAGGGCCGGCGGGAGACGAAAACACGTCTTCCGGCGGTTATTTTTTGCGCGATAAGCAGAGCAGGAAGGCCCGGGAAGCAGCCACCGTGCCAGCACGAGGGGGGTGCTGGTAGGGGCTTACGGCGAGCGGCGCAAACTGCTCTGACATGGAGGATGGCATGAAAAAAGGACAGATCATAGAAGGTATTGTGGAGCGCATGGATTTCCCGAACAAAGGGATTGTAGTCTGCGGGGAGGGTGTCTGTACGGTGAAAAACGCCTTGCCGGGGCAGAGAGTGCGGGCAGCCGTCAATAAGGCGAGAAACGGGAGATATGAAGGACGGCTTTTGGAGGTGCTCGAGCCCTCTCCTTTAGAGACGGGGAGTCCCTGCCCCCATTTCGGGAGCTGCGGCGGATGCACCTATTTATCTTTTCCCTACGGGGAAAGTCTGAAAATCAAGGAGGGGCAGGTGAGGCGGCTGCTTGCGCCCGTGTTGGAAAAGCAGGAGGGAGAATGCCGGTTTGAGCCGGCCAAGGCGTCTCCGGCTGTTTTTGGCTATCGCAATAAGATGGAGTTTACTTTCGGGGATGAAGTGAAAGACGGGCCGCTTTCCCTTGGAATGCATAAACGGGGAAGTTTTTACGATATCGTGTCCGTGACAGACTGCCAGATTGTGGAGGAGGATTACCGGAAAATTCTGCGATGTGTCAGGGACTATTTTCTGGAATTGCAGGAACAGGGCGTGGACGTGACTTTTTATCACAGGCTGCGGCATGTCGGTTACCTGCGGCATCTTGTGGTGCGCAGGGCTGCGAAAACAGGAGAGATCCTGGCAGCGCTGGTGACTACGGGGCAGACGCCCGGACAGAAGACGCCGGCAAGTGCTGTGTCTGGTCAGCCGGAGGAAAATGGTGGGATAAATGGACCGGACGCGGCAGGACAGAGTGTGCAGGAAAACAGTATTACATCCGAAGGATGCAGGAGTGAGAGGGAGATATTGGACGGCCTTAGCGGGCGGCTTCTGGCGCTGCCTCTCGACGGTAAAATCGTGGGCATTCTGCATGTGCGAAATGATTCTGCGGCGGATGTGGTGCAAAGCGACGAGACTACGGTTTTGTACGGACGGGATTATTTTTACGAAGAAATTCTGGGACTGCGCTTTAAAATTTCTTTGTTTTCCTTTTTCCAGACCAACAGCCTTGGAGCGGAACTGCTCTACAGCACGGCGCGGGCATATATTTCGGACTATATAGCGTCGCCTTGTGAGGCGGCAGATGAAACGGCGCAGGGGGCGGCAGACAAAACCGGACAGGAAAAAAGGCGCGAACCCGTGCAGGGTAAGACTGTGTATGACCTCTACAGCGGTACAGGCACCATTGCCCAACTGATGGCGCCTGTGGCAAAGCAGGTGATCGGCGTGGAGATCGTGGAGGAAGCCGTGGAGGCAGCACGAAAAAATGCGGAGTTAAATGGTTTACATAATTGTAAATTCATCGCTGGGGATGTGCTGAAGGTTCTGGACGGGATTACGGAGAAGCCGGATGTAATCATTCTTGATCCGCCCAGAGACGGCGTGCACCCGAAAGCGCTCACAAAGATCATAGATTACGGGGTGGAGCACATTCTGTATATTTCCTGCAAGGCGAGCAGTCTGGCGAGAGACCTGGAGGTGTTTCTGGCGAGAGGGTATGAGGCTGAGAGGTGTGTGGCTATTGATCAGTTTCCCTGGACAGCGGGGGTGGAAACCATCGTGCTTTTGTCCCGCAAATCACCAGATCGTGTCATTAGTGTTACGGTGGAATTTGGAGAAGGTGAAGGGAAAGTACCTTTAGATGCAATAGCAGA
>CARQVR010000074.1 GCA_949051815.1 uncultured Lachnospiraceae bacterium | reverse complement strand
TATCATTCCAGGATTCAATATCCAGTTGTTTTACGAACCTTTCTATTTCTTTATTGTTGTCAATGATACCAATCATCTCACCGGAAGCTGTAATAATTTCAGTAAATTGTTTTTTTTCTTCAACGTTACTGAAATCCTCTTTTTGACTGCAGCCATATATTCCTGTGGCACCAAACGCAATCAATAAAATAAATAATAATTTTTTCATGGCTGATCTCCTTAAACATTTTAACAGGATTGCTTTATTCTTTACCTCATTTTCAGTAACAATAAAAAAATTGTACCATACACAATTACGAAAGGCAATTTCAAAGAGCGGAGCGGTATATTGAATTGTCATTCTGTAGTGGAAATAGTATAATGGCAATGTAAACAGGTAAGTAAATGAGGTGCGGAGACGGCATGAGGTATTATCAGTGTGAAAAATATCCGATAGAGTTCGTGGTATCAGAAAATATGGATAAGCGTTTTGATGCGCATAACCATGCAGGCCATTATGTCATATCGGTAGTCATGCGGGGAGCGGTTACCGTTGATCTGGAAAGCAGGAAATTAGTGTGTCATGAAGGGGATGTGTTTGTCATTCCTCCGTATGCCGTACATTCGGTGTGTCTGAAAAGGGAAGCGCGTCTGCTGTCTATGTGCGTAGGGACGGCTTTGGTCACAGGGACGGATTTTGAGACAGCAGAGGGCATTGTCAGGGAGGTGTCAGTTGATGCAGTCGGGCAGGGGATTTTCGGGAAAGTCCAGGAAGAAAAACTGCTGGCTTCAATGCGGGCAGTTTTTCGCATTCAGGATAAGGGCCGGAAAGAGATGGATACGAGTATAAAATTTCTTGCCGATAAGATTGCCAGCCATCCGGAATGTGAGTTGACGATAGAAACACTGGCGGCGGATATTTTTGTCAGCAAATATTATCTCATAAAGAAATTCAAAAGGAGCGTGGGATTGACGCCGCACCAGTTTTGTATTCAGAACCGTATACGGAAAGCGCAGCGCCTTCTGGATGCGGAACGGGCAATCTGCGGGGTCGCAGCGGAAATGGGATTTTATGACCAGAGCCATTTTGATAAAACTTTTCTGAAAATTGTCGGGATTTCCCCATCGGAGTATGTTGACGCAAAGAGCGTGATACGGCAGTCCGTATAGGACAATTTTTTACAAGACGCGGCAGCCTCTGATTCATATAATCTGAGTGTAAGAAAAAACACACATTTTATCGGAGGTGTCAGAATGGATACATTTGAATTGTTTAACAACGGGAAATTGATTTTGCCGGAAAAGGAGACTGATTTCGGAGAGATTGCATGGTCAAAGCATCCGGCATTTGAAGGGGTGGAGTTGAAGCATATCATTACAGCGAAAGATACGGATGGGAAATTCAGCTATCATTTGGTACGGATTGCACCCGGCTGCAGTATTGGAAATCATATTCACGAAACCCAATTGGAAACGCATGAGGTGATAAAAGGAAGCGGAAGATGTGTAAATGCAGGCAGCGCCATACCGTATGAGGCTGGAACAATCTCCATCATGCAGGCAGGCGTACCGCATGAAGTTACGGCGGATCAGGAGGGGCTGTATCTGTTTGCCAGGTTTATGCCCGCTTTATGCTGAGTGAAAATATAATGGGAAACAGAACTTACTTCTTAAATATCCGTTTTCCCAAAAGTGAAAGTGACAGGCAGCCGCAGACGGTGCGGATGCTGTAAACAAACAGGAGGATCATCATGGGAATTTCGGCAGGATTCATGGTGCCGCACCCGCCGCTTATCATACCTGATGTGGGCGGCGGTGAGGAGAAGAAAATTCAGAGGACAATTGATGCATACAAAAGGGCGGCGGAGCTGACCGGCCGTTTGCAGCCGGAGACGATCGTGCTCCTTTCCCCGCACCAGACTATGTATGCAGACTACTTCCATATCTCCCCGGGACAGGGCGCAAGGGGAGATTTCGGGCAGTTTCGCGCCGGACAGACTGCTATGGAGGTCTCCTATGATACGGAATTTGTCCGTGCGCTGTGTGAGGCTGCGGAGGAGGCCGGTTTACCGGCGGGGACGTTGGGAGAACGGGAGAAAAAGCTGGATCATGGTACCATGGTGCCCTTGTATTTCGTGAATCAGCGTTGGACGGGATATCGCCTGGTAAGGGTCGGCCTGTCGGGTCTTCCGCTGACGGCTCATTACCGGCTGGGACAGTGCATCAGGGCGGTGGCGCAGTCTCTTGGGCGGAGTACGGTCGTGATTGCCAGCGGTGACTTGTCCCACAAGCTGAAGGAGGACGGGCCTTACGGCTATCAGGAGGAAGGGCCTGTCTATGATGCGCGGATCATGGATGTGATGGGCCGGGGCGCTTTCGGGGAACTGCTTGCATTTTCGGAAGATTTCTGCGAGAAGGCGGCGGAGTGCGGGCATCGCGCCTTTACCATTCTGGCAGGTGCGTTTGACAGGACCGGTGTGGAGGCGGAGCGGCTTTCCTATGAGGGACCTTTCGGGGTGGGGTATGGTGTCTGCACTTATCGTCCCTGTGGCGATGACGGGACACGGAATTTTCTGGAGCAGTATGAAGAGAAGGAACGGCAGGAGATTTTTGCAAGGCGGGAGCGGGAAGACGCTTATGTCAGGCTGGCAAGGTACACCATCGAGGCGTTTGTGGGAACAGGGAATTTTCCAGAAATGCCAAAGGGACTGCCGGAGGAATTGTACCAAAGCAGGGCGGGTGCGTTTGTGTCCCTGAAAGAGGACGGAAGGCTGAGAGGCTGTATCGGAACGATTCAGGCGGTGAGAGGATCTCTGGCGGAAGAAATCATGCGCAATGCGGTCAGCGCCTGTTCGGAGGATCCGAGATTTTCTCCCGTGGAGGCATGGGAGGTGGCGCGTCTGACCATCAGCGTTGATGTGCTGGGGGAGACGGAGAAGATTTCTTCGCCGGAGGAGCTGGATGTGGCCCGGTACGGCGTCATCGTGACAAGGGGCGGAAAGCGCGGGCTGCTGCTGCCCAATCTGGAGGGCGTGGACACGGTAGAGCAGCAGATTGCCATAGCGAAACAGAAGGCGGGAATCAGAGACCATGAGAGCGTGGAGCTGGAGCGGTTTGAAGTGATACGGCACCACTAACAGAGTGAAAAGAACTTCCAGCCACTTGCAGCATAGGCTGCTTCGTGGAGAAGTTCTATATTTCACTCAGGAGAATGCCTAAGAAGCGGCATTCTCCGCATGGACGAGAGGGAGAGGGATGAAAATAATTTGTCAGGTGTGTATGCATCACTGCGCGCTGGAACCAGGGCAGACGGGGCTGTGCAGAGCCAGAAAAAATGAGGGCGGGGAGATCATCTGCGAAAATTACGGCTGGATTACCGCTTTAGCGCTTGATCCCATCGAAAAGAAGCCTTTGTATGATTTCCATCCTGGAAGCAGGGTTTTGTCTGTAGGGAGTTTTGGCTGTAATCTCAGATGCCCTTTCTGTCAGAACCATGAGATTTCCATGACGGGCAGGAGCGTTTCCGGTGCAGAGTATGTGTCCCCGGAAGAGCTTGCCAGGATGGCGCTTACGTGGAAGGAAGAGAAGAAGGCGGGAAACATCGGCGTAGCCTATACCTACAACGAACCGCTGGTTGGGTGGGAGTTTGTCCGCGATACGGCAAGGCTGGTGAGAAAGTACGGTATGCGGAATATTCTCGTGACGAACGGCACGGCTTCGCTTGCAGTGCTTGAGGAGCTGCTGCCGTGGATAGACGCCATGAACATTGATTTGAAGGGCTTTCGGGAGGCGTACTACCGGAAACTCGGCGGGGATCTGGAGACGGTCAGGGCATTTATCGCGAGGGCGGTGGAAAGCTGTCATGTGGAGCTGACTACGCTGATCGTGCCGGGGGAAAATGACGCGCCGGAAGATATGGAAGCGCAGGCCAAATGGATCGCCGGTTTACGTCCGTCGATCCCGCTTCATATTACACGCTTTTTTCCGCGGTATCAGATGTTGGACAAGGAGGCCACGGACGTGGATCAGTTGTACCGCCTTGCCGGGATCGCCGGGAAGTATTTAGAAAAGGTGTATGTGGGGAATGTGAAACTTTTCTGACGGTTGATTCGTATTGTTCATAGAGGAAATGACAGGACGGACTGACAGGACTGGAGATTTCCGTATGATATTGTCAATATAGATGACATCGAAGGAGGGCTTTGAAAAATGAGCGTAAATGGCATAGGTCACAGTTTTTATCAGAACAATGTATCAGCGAATAAGTGCAACAGGAGCAGAGCCGGACAGTTTTACCCACAGCAGCAGGCGGCATCGGAATCCGCTTCCGAAGGGACGAGGCAGGATGCCAGCGTGCAGGATATTTATGAGTCGCTTAAGACAACAAATACGTTCACGGAGAGGGAGGGAAGCCTTGTATTTTTATTCGATGCCAGCGATCTGCAAGCGTGGTATGGCGGCAGGCCTTTGGAGGAATGGGCGGCCCAGGACCCCAAATATGTGGATGAAGAAACCGGTTTTACATGGTATGTCAGGGACGGGAAACACCCTTATATGGTGGGGGAAGACGCTGAGAAGTTTAAGGAAATGTGCAAGAAAACGGGAGAGTCGTGGCTGAAAAAGTTTGCGGAAATGACAGGGATGATACAACATCTGGATGACAATACGACTGCCTTTGCCGGCGTAAACGGCATGTCGATTCGGTCAAAGGATGGGAAAAGCCTGTTTGTCGACACGAGATCCATGTCTTACGATATGATTATGAATATGTTCCAAAATGCGGCAAAGGGCGGGGATTATTTTGACAGCTCGTACTGGGAGAAGAAGATACAGGAAGCGATGGCTTCTGCCGATAATTGAAATTGGAATAGCTGACGCAGACAAAGGCTTAAAGTATAAGGCAATATTTGTGAATGCGATCAGAGTTAAAATTGACAAATCTTACATATATGAATAAAATACGAATGAACACGTTCACAAAAAGAAGGCGGAAGGAGAGAGCCAGTGCGTAGAAAGGACGATACCCTGCGTGACACATTGCTGAATATAGCCCGGAGTATGGCAGATACGGAAGGGATTGAGGCCGTCAACATTCGCTCCATTGCGAAAAAGGCCGGTATTGCAAGCGGAACCGTATACAATTATTTCTCAAACAAAGATGAAATTCTGCTGGCTCTCACGGAAGTATACTGGAATCAGGCTTTGTCGGAAATGAGAAATGAGATCACGGCTGCATCGTTTTGTGAGCAGCTGCAGGAAATATTTTATTTTCTGCAAGAGCGCATAGACAAATCCGCCGGAAAACTGATGAACAGTCTTGGCAGTCTGGAAGTGGCAGGGCAGGCCCAGATGGCGTCCGCGCAATCGGCATTGGAGGCGGTATTGATTCAGCTTTTGGAACAGGATGCGAGGGTCCGCGGGGACGTCTGGAATGAAACATTTACCAGGGAGCAGTTTGCCCGTTTCATTATGATGAACATGACAATGCTGTTAAGGGCGCGGGCGACTGATCTTTCTTTTTTTATTACAGTCATTAAGAAAATTATTTATTAATTGTTGTCGGTTTTTTCATGTGTATTGTTTTCTGTTTCGTTTTTTCTTTGTTTATCCGGAATAAATTCCACAATATCCGATAGTTCGCAATCAAAAATATGACATAATGAATTTAAGGTGTAGGTTGTTACAGAATCGTCGTGCATAAGGCGGTCTATGGTTTTGTTGTCCAAATTGTATTCGCCGCATTTGGTTCGTAAAAAATAAGTTGAAATTTTCCGTTTTTTTATTAACTCACGGAACGGAATTATTATTTCATATAATGAAGTTTATACGGTATGAGGAAAAATCCTCATACAGATGCATATATGCAGGCAGGATATTCTGATGATGTCATATCTGATATCCGCCTTCAAAAATGTTAATACAATAAAAAAGGAGAACTTAAGATGCGAAAGAAAATGGTAACAGGTATGCTGGCGGTATCGCTTATGTTTATGATGACGGGGTGCTGCCTGTCTCATGACTGGCAGGAAGCTGCCTGTACAGAGCCGAAAACCTGTAGTAAGTGTGGGGAGACAGAAGGAGAAGCGTCAGGGCATACATGGAAAGACGCTGACTGTACAGAACCTAAGACTTGTAGTGTATGTCAGGAGACAGAGGGGGAGGCTTTAGGACATACTCTGTCAGAAGCTACCTATTGGGAAGCGGCAGTCTGCTCCGTATGCGGAGAAACAGCAGGAGATGTGCTGACACCTGCTTTTGAGGAACTTGGGGTAAAAGGGCAGTTTATGGAAGTAGGTAAAACCTATGACTATCATACACAGATAGATTACAGACAAGATTATGAAGATATGCTTATTGATGAGTTTAAAAAGGATGATGGCCTAGAAGGAGATTATGCAAACCTTACAGATCTTTTTATGGAGGGAATATATAAAGACGTGGATACCTTTGTGCTTGAAGGGGAAGAGGTTGAACTTACGGAAGAAATTGTGATACGCCTGTTTAGTGAAGAAATGGGTTTAACAGGCGATTTTGAAAAATTGACAGAGGTGTTTATGGCTAGTTTCGAAAATGAAGGTGCCGTCTTGGATGCCGAAATTACCGCGCAGGCAGCCGTGACGGATTATCGGGTATTTGATTCTGATGAAACACATGAAGCAAAAGACGGGTATGAATGGAAAACCGTGGAAATACAGATTGAATATGATGGTTCGGGCGATGGATGGCGAGTGGTTTATGGCTGGGATGACTATTATGAAAAAGATGAAGAAGATGGGGAAGATGAGCAGGGGGATAGCGAGTATGTGCCTGGCTGGGATAACGAGGCGACACATACCATTAACTGGAAAGGGCAGGATTACACGGAGTGCAGGGCAATAATAGCAGATAAAAGCGATACCGGCTGGGTAGAAGATGCGGAAGGCAATTACTCTCTCACATATACCGCAAAATTTGACTTCCTCTTTCCGAAGGGATATGACGGTGTTCTGCTATATTTATTTGATAATAAATATTCCGGGGTCAGACCTGTTAATTTTGCCAATACAGACGAAAATACCTTATTTTTCAGATTGCAGTAACCAGGTGTCTATGGGGGCGGTTTTGTGCCGCCCTTTTTCATATTTTATCACATTCATTCAGAGAATTTTTTTATTTTTTCGGCTTGATTTGTTATATCCTGATAGGGAGGTAAAGGCTGCTGGCTCCAAAGTTTGTTGATATCAAACCCATGTTCCGTCAATTTTTTGGCCAGGTTCTTTGTCCGGTTGAAATCCGTTTTAAACTCCTTTTTGGACTTGCTTCCCAATAATTTCGTGATATCTTTTATATTACAGCTATGTATCAACTCATCTTCAAGATTAAAAATCTGAGGAATAGTGATGATTTCAGATACTACCGGGCAAACTTTTAATTTTTCCAGATTCTTATTCAGGATGCTTGTTTGTCCGGTGTCAGTATCGAAAATCAGTACGACCATAGTTCTGGGGCGGAGCGTCATCAGACGGGCATCTTCCAGAATATGTTCTATGACATTTAGCTTTTGCACTTTTCCGGGACGGATAACACCTAAGTCGGATTTAAGGGTATAAATAAGTTTCTCCTCATCCTCACCTTCCACATAGTATTGTACAAATTTACTTTTCATTACAAGGGTCCTCCATTATTAAAGCCCGGCTATTGCATAGATAAGATCAACCGTTGGAGCGGTAGAAAACATATCATTTTCGACTGCGTTTTTTAGAGAGTCTGAGCTTCGCTTGAGCAAACTGGAAGCGCTGACGCAGGAAATTCGGTGTCCGTTGTCGTCAAGAGTTTTTCGCAGGAATGTAAAAGAGTGTTTAGGCAAATTCATATCCAGTACATCGGTATTATGCGTGGTAAAAAATAGTTGTTCGTTGGGTCGAATGGAGTCAATCATCAGAGCAAGAACGGCCTTTTCGATATCACTGTGAATATAAGAGAACTTTTCGTCACAGTAGTAGAAAGAATGAAGACCCTGTAGCAGCGAAGAGACAACCATGGCAATTTCGACACCGGCTTTTGTTCCGCTGGAGAGAAGGTCCGTGTCAAAAGGGGAGCCGCTTTGCAGTATGATGGCCCTGTCTTTCAGCCGGATCACGAAGGCGCCTTCTACATCTTGCGACTTTTCTACGTTTTGAATGCAGGGATCTAAGGCTTTTAGTATATTTTCCAGCACATAAGGGAATTTTTCATCTTTAGGATCAAAGGAAAGAATGCGTTTTGTATCTGTCGGATATTCAAACAGCCAAAACAAAGGCTCCATTTTATCCAGTTCCTGAATATAGTTTCCGCATGGAGAATATGAGGCAGCTTCGAGACGCTCGACACAGGACTGGTAGCTATCCTTAGCCCAAATGTTTTCACTGCGTACTTCCAGACAAATGTCTTCGGTTTCATAGTTGCCGTCTGGTTTAGGGATAATATGACAGGCTATACGATAGAGTATATCACTTTCGCATACCATATCAATAGTAAAGGAAGCTGCCTGTGTCCGGTCATTAATGGTATTGGTTATAAAGACAGGGTTCTTTTTGGATATAAAGTTAAAGATATTCCTAAGCATATATCCAAAGGTGGTTTTGCCGGATGCATTGGCTCCCATTATGATATTAACTTTTTTGTAGCGAAAATTAGGGTGATCTTTCAAATGTTCATCCCGAATATAAGAGTCAATGATTTTTTTGGGATAGGTCAGGTTTAAGTGAAAGTCTTTAAATGCATAAAAATTGTCCAAATCAACGTTCAAAATAATCATATCGCCCCTCCTGATGGATATTTTTTCGCAATACACGAAATAATCCTCCTTGTATATTAGCATAGAAATATCGGAAAAACAAGAGATTCCCTGATATAAGTATGGCCAGATTTTAAAATTAATTATTTAAATTTATCACACGGTAAATTTTTATCTCAATTAATGAACGTGTTCAAAAAAGGTATTGACAAATCCAAAAATTAGCATACAATATAAATGAACATGTTCATAAGAAAAAAGGAGGAACAAGTATGCCACAGGCAATAGCAGAAACCGTTTTTGATGTACTGTATCTTGGATTTGCAATCACCACGGGTCTTACGATGTTGATAAAGGGGAAGGAGTCCCTTGTAAAAAAGGCGGGGCTGATGGCCGCGCTGCTCGGCGCGGGCGATTCCTTCCACCTCGTCCCCCGCTCCTATGCGCTCTGGACGAACGGACTGGAAGCGAACGCGGCGGCGCTGGGCATGGGAAAACTTATCACTTCCGTCACCATGACGATTTTTTATCTGATTTTATATTATGTCTGGCGGGAACGCTATCAGATCAGGGAGCGAAAGGGCCTCACGACAGCGATGTGGACACTATCGGCACTTCGCATCGCGCTTTGTCTGCTTCCCCAGAACCAGTGGCTTACCTATCGTCAGCCGCTATTGTATGGCGTGTTGCGCAACATACCGTTTGCGGTCATGGGAGTGATCATCATCGTTATTTTTGCACAGGAGACGAAGAAGGCAGGCGATCCGGTATTCCGGTTTATGCCTTTAGCGGTAGGGTTGTCGTTTGGATTCTATCTGCCGGTTGTGCTGTTTAGCGGGATATTGCCGGTCATCGGTATGCTGATGATTCCGAAAACCATGGCCTATGTATGGATTGTGCTGATGTGCCGGCGGCTTTGGCGCGACAGCATATAGCGTGATTTTCTCATAAAACATATTTTCAGATTTTTCTATGCCTGCCACACCGGATTTTGGGGTTTTAAGTGGCGGGCATTCTTTTTTCTTTCCCACGCAGTCAGACCAGATGCGCCGGATTGGACGCAAGGCACTTTTTGTATAATCGCCGTATTTTGACACATGCTATTCAAAATCAGTCCGGTCTCTTGTGGGTATTTCCATGCAGGGACGGGAAAGAGCGGAGGGGAATATGGAATCTGTCTGGATGAAAAGCAGTGAGATCGGGAAACGGGATATGCTGCCGGGAGACATGGCGGCGCCGGTTGTTATCATCGGGGCGGGGCTTGCGGGAATTTTGACGGCATATTACTTAAAGCAGGAGGGCATCCGGGCGGTAGTGTTCGAGGCGGACAGGATTGGCAGCGGGCAGACCAGGAATACCACGGCTAAAATCACATCCCAGCACAACCTGATTTATAGCAGGCTGATCCAGACATTCGGCAGCCGGATGGCGGCGCATTATGCCGAAGCCAACGAGGCGGCGATCGGTGAATACGAGAGGCTGGTTCGGGAAAAGGGGATCGACTGCGGATTCGTCAGGTGCCCCGCATACCTTTATTCTAACGTCGGGACGGCGCTTTTGCGGCAGGAGGCGGAGGCTGCGGCATCGCTTGGGATCAGGGCGTCCTTCGAGACGGCATGTGAACTGCCTTTTCCGGTGGCGGGCGTGACTATGTTTGCGCGTCAGGCAAGGTTCCATCCGCTGAAATTTCTGGCAAAAATGGCGGAAGAAGTGGAAGTGTACGAGCAGACGAAGGTGTTGAAAGTGGAGGACGGGAAGGTGGAGACAGCCAGAGGAACAGTGACGGCAGAGCATGTGGTGTTTGCCTCCCATTATCCGTTCATCAATGTGCCGGGATATTATTTTGCCAGAATGTATCAGGCGCGTAGTTATGTGGTTGCGTTCAAAGGGGCAGCGCGGCCGGAGGGTATGTATCTGGGGATTGACGGGGACGGCCTTTCCTTCCGAAGCTGCGGCGATTTACTGCTTCTTGGAGGGGGCAGTCACCGGACAGGGGTGCATCCGACGGACAAGGCGGGGACGGGATGCAGATATGATATGTTGCGAAACAGGGCGCAGGACATGTATTCCGGATGTAGCGAAGTCTGTCAATGGTCGGCACAGGACTGTATGACATTGGACGGGCTGCCCTATATCGGCCGGTTTTCCAGACGCAGGCCAAACTGGTATGTGGCCACGGGATTTGGAAAGTGGGGCATGACCTCTTCTATGGTGAGCGCGCGCATCCTGACGGCGCTGATCACGGAGCGGAATTGTCAGGAGGCGGACATATTTTCACCCGACCGGCGTTTTACGGCGCGGGCGGCGAAAGAACTGGCTGTGCACGGCGCCTACACAGTAAAAGGACTGGCAAAGCATTTCCTGCCCGCAGGTAAGGGGCGGGTGATCAAAAACTGCCCCCACATGGGCTGTCGTCTGGAGTGGAATCCGGCGGAGGAAAGCTATGACTGTCCGTGCCACGGCTCCCGCTTTGACGGGGAAGGGCGGCTGATTGACGGCCCTGCCCAGACGGACTGCAAAAGACGGGAAAAGCGTGCAAAGGAGTGAAGGGATGACGATAGGAAAAAGTGGGTATTTTTACGGATGGTATTTCAAATGCCAGTCCGATACGCAGACGCTGGCAGTGATACCGGCGGTTCACCGGGCAGGAAGGGAAAAGACCTGCTCCATTCAGGTTATCACACAGAAGCAGTCGTGGACGGTTTCCATGCCGGAGGAGAGGTTTCAGAAAAGAGGCATGACAATCGCTGTGGGAGAGAACCGGTTTGGAAAGAGGGGAATCCGTCTGGCGGTATGCGCGCCGGGACTGGAAGTAAAGGGAACGCTTGTATTCGGTGATCTTATGCCGTTAAGGTATCATATCATGGGGCCCTTTTCCCTGATTCCGTTTTTGGAATGCCGCCACAGTATATGGAGCATGAAGCATAGGGTGTGGGGAAAGGTGTCCGTCAATGGGGAGACCTATTCTTTTGACGGTGCGCAGGGCTATTGGGAAGGAGACAGGGGACGGTCCTTTCCCAAGGAATACATCTGGACACAGTGCAGTTTTCCGGAGGGTTCGCTTATGCTGTCTGTGGCAGATATTCCCATGTTGGGTTTTCACTTCTGGGGCGTGATCGGCGTTGTGGTTTTAGATGGCAGGGAGTACAGACTTGCCACCTATCTGGGGGCAAAGATATCTGAGATCAGGGACGGCATGGTAAAAGTAATGCAGGGACGTCTGGAACTGGAGGCGGAACTTCTGGAGAGAAACGGAAACCCCTTAAAGGCCCCGGCGCGGGGAAATATGGTGAGGACGATCCGCGAAAGCGCGGCCTGCCGGGCACGATACCGCTTTCGGAAAGGCAGCCGCACCCTTTTGTCCTTTGAGACGGACAGGGCATCTTTTGAGTACGAATATGGGATATAACGACTTTCTGGCTGCTGTTTGTAAACAGTATATTTCCATGAAACTTTTTTGTGGGCTGATTCGTATTCCTTATAGACGGTGTAAGCTCTAAAAGGAACGCACTGTCAAAAAAGGCAAAGTACGATGGAGGGTTTGAAGATGGGGATTAACGGAATTGGAATGGCAGGATACTTTTCAAAGGGCTATACGGGCAATAACACTGCAAAAACAGAATCGGGAAAGCGTTTCGCAGATGTGGTCAACCAGAAATCAGCGGAAGCAGAAAAGGCAGAGAAGGAAGTAAAGGGTGCGAATCCTTCCAGCATTCTGGATTCGATTGGGGAACATGCACCGGAAGAAGTGAAACAGGCGTTTTTGGAGGCGGAGAAGGAAACAGGCGGCATTGTGACCGTATATGGTCTTTGGATATCCAATGACGGAAAGCAGTCCTATATGACACAGATGGGGGTGGAACGCTTTGTCAGATGGTATAATGGCGACTACAATTATACGGACCTGCTGGGAACTTCTGTGGGGAGTGCGATCAGCGCTGTGAAGAGGTGGATTTACGAGGTAGACCACCCGCTTGGCGGACAGCCCGCAGGCATGGAGGAAAAAAAGCTGATGGAGATGGAGCGGGCATTTTATATGTCATTTCTTGATAAATTGAAAAAACTTTCGGATAGATAAACGCTTAATACATAATGATTATAAGAAGTTGAGAAACGGTGAACTGGTGAGGCGATTGCTAAATCATCGTTTTCATCATAAACTTGCCAACTTTAAAAACGGCATTTGTGCCAGGCATGATGGAGGGTTTGAAGATGGGGATTAACGGAATTGGAATGGCAGGATACTTTTCAAAGGGCTATACGGGCAATAACACTGCAAAAACAGAATCGGGAAAGCGTTTCGCAGATGTGGTCAACCAGAAATCAGCGGAAGCAGAAAAGGCAGAGAAGGAAGTAAAGGGTGCGAATCCTTCCAGCATTCTGGATTCGATTGGGGAACATGCACCGGAAGAAGTGAAACAGGCGTTTTTGGAGGCGGAGAAGGAAACAGGCGGCATTGTGACCGTATATGGTCTTTGGATATCCAATGACGGAAAGCAGTCCTATATGACACAGATGGGGGTGGAACGCTTTGTCAGATGGTATAATGGCGACTACAATTATACGGACCTGCTGGGAACTTCTGTGGGGAGTGCGATCAGCGCTGTGAAGAGGTGGATTTACGAGGTAGACCACCCGCTTGGCGGACAGCCCGCAGGCATGGAGGAAAAAAAGCTGATGGAGATGGAGCGGGCATTTTATGTGTCATTTCTTGACAAATTAGAAAAACTAAAAGGAAATGCACTAAGAGATTAAGATATCCTTAAGTCGATTGCGCTCCGGATTAAAATGTGATAGGTTTAAGTCATAAGCGGCAGGAATCAATTTCAGGATAACTGTCATACTAACGGTATCGACTTAAGGAAAAGGACGGGAGTACGGATGAAAAGTAAGCTGTATTATGTACTGTATCTTTTGTATGCCATTGTGGTGGCCTTTGTTTTGTATCTGAACGGTGTGTTTACGGGGGAAGAGATTTCTGTCGTAAACCTTTCCATCAATGTCGGATTCTTACTTGTGATCGGGGTTGTCTTTATCATTTCTTCCGTCAGTTTCGGGCGGCTGAACAGAGTCATTTACGATTTGGAAGATGCCACGATCCGATTGCAGAAGGAATATAAAGAGGCTGGCAGGAAAAATCTCTGGGGAAATTATAAGAATAACGACAAGGTTTTTGAGGAAGAGGCTCTGCAGGATGCGTTCGATAAGTACCGGCTGCGGATAAAAGGCTCGATGACCAGAAGAGGCGGATCGAACTGCGATCTGGGAGAGTATATCAATGAGGATCTTCTGGACAGGGCAGGTATGAACTACTTCAACTCCGGTGTTTCCGGGACGCTTACAGGTCTGGGAATACTGGGCACGTTTCTGGGACTTTCCATGGGCATGGGGGCATTCAGCGGGGACGATATTTTTTCCATTTCCGACAATGTGGGTTCCCTGCTTTCCGGCATGAAGGTGGCATTTCACACTTCGGTGTACGGTATCTTTTTTTCGCTTGTGTTCAATGTGGTTTACCGGAGTCTTATGTCGGATGCCTATGACGTGCTGCATGAATTTCTGGATGCGTTCCGTCAGACGGCGCAGCCGACTGCCCTGAAAGAGGACGAGAATGCGGCGACGATGCTCGTCTATCAGGCGGGAATGGCCAATTCCTTAAAACAGATGCTTGAGCTGTTGAAAGGGAATGCGATGGAACAGACGGCGGGCGTGGAGCGGATCGTGGAGAAATTTACGTCGCAGATGGAGAAAGCGCTGGAGGCGGACTTTAAGAAGCTGGGAAGTGTCTTAAAGAGCGCGGGAGAGTCGCAGGCTGCAAGCGCGGCTGGTGCCGCGGAAATGGTGGAGGCGGTCACCGCTTTGGTGGAGGTGAACCGCAGTGTGCAGGAGGCCCTTGCCAATGTGATGGAAAGGCAGGAAGTATTCGCGGGAGAGCTTATGGAACAGAAGAAAATGCTTGCGGATATGTGCAGCGACATGAGCGATGAAATCAGCAGCCAGATCTATACATTTGAACAGATGAGGAACTTATATGAGAAATAGAAGCAGGAACAGGGAAGCCTTTGCGGAGCACAGTTACTGGCAGTCCTACTCGGATATGATGGCGGCGCTTCTGCTGATTTTTATTTTGATGATAGCGATCACCCTTGCGGTATACAGACAAAAAACGAATGATCTGGATCAGACAAGGCTGGAGCTTAACGCAGCGCAGAGCGAGCTGGATGCGACGATAGCGGATCTGGAGCTTTCCAAGGCAGAGCTGGAGAAGTCAAACGGGGAGCTGGCCTCCTCCCTGGCGCAGTTACAGGAGGCCTACGATCAGGCAGCCCTGACGCAGGAAGAGCTGGACAACGCCTATCTGGAGATCGAGGACGCCAGAAATGAGCTTACGACGACAAAGCAGGAATTGCAGGACATCGTCGGCATCCGCACGGATATCATCGGGGCGCTGCAGTCCGCTTTCAGCAATTCCACCATGAAGGTGGACGCCCAGACCGGCTCCATCACGTTTTCCTCCGATGTGCTGTTCCGTTACAACAGCGCGTCCCTCACCGCGGACAGCAGGGAGACGCTAAAGCATATTATCCCGATGTATCTGGATGTGCTGCTGCAGGATCAATTCCGTGATTATATCGCGGAGATCATCATAGAAGGGCATACGGACACGGACGGCGGATACCAGAGCAATATGGAGCTGTCCTATGAGCGCGCCAAGGC
>CARQVR010000073.1 GCA_949051815.1 uncultured Lachnospiraceae bacterium | reverse complement strand
AAGCCAAGCCAAGCCAAGCCAAGCCAAGCCAAGCCAAGCCAAGCCAAGCCTTAGGAGAACTGCGCCCTTTTTTACCTGTCCGCTCCATGAGACGGTTATTACATAGCCGCTATCTCTGCAGAACAGAATGTTTCTGTGGAGATAGCGGCTTTTTGTGATTTTATCCGTACATTACGCTGACAAGGAGAGATATTTATGGATGAACAACGTGCATGGTTGAGAGCAAGGAGAAAAAGGCGTCTGCGCATACTGGCGGTGATGCTTGGTTTTTGCGTGCTGGTCACCACCTATCCGGATATTCTGGTGACTCTCTCCGCCTTTGCATCGGAGGAAGCGGTGCAGCCGGAAATACGACAAATCACTGATTTTACTGCGCTTTCGGACGAGATCAGGGAGCAGACTGTCCCGATAGGAACCATGCTTTCGGAACTGACGCTTCCCGACGCGCTGGAGGTGGTGGTGACCAGGGAGTGCCAGTCTTCCGAAGATGGGGAAAAGGGGCCGGAGGATGACGGCGGAGAGGACTCGGAGGAAAATGACGGGGAAGAGCCGGACGGAGACATGACTGGCGCGGAGGATAAGGACGGCAGTACGGAAGAAGGCGGGTCATCCGATACGGCGCCGGACGATACAGAAACAGGCAATGAGAGCGAAAATAGCGATACGGAAACAGGTGGTGAGAGCGAAGATAGCGATGCGGAGACCGGGGAGGGAGAGGACGCACAGCCGGAGCCGGACGGAGAATCGGAAGAAACAGACGGAATGCCTGAAACAGACAGCGGGGACACGTCAGACATTGAAAAAGAGGAAAACGACACAGGGGAAAGTGCGCTCGCAGAGGAGCAAGGGGAGAGTGTGAACGAGCAGGAAAATGCGCCCTCGGAGGGACAACTGGAAAGCGCAGTTTCACAGGAAACCCATACGGTCACTATGCAGGAATATCTTGCGGAAAATGTGATTCCTGTACAAACATTAGAGAATATGCAGACTGAAAAGCAGGAAGAAACGGTTACGATAGACGGCGTGACATGGCAGTCTGAGCCGGAGTATGACGGAAGTGCGGAGGGAACATATACCTTTACCGCGGTTCTGCCGGATGGCTATACACTGGCGGAGGGTGTCAGCCTGCCGCAGATTACAGTGACGGTAGAAAGCGGTGTAGATGCCATAATACAGGCATTGCTTGAACGGATTGCAGCACTGCCGGATGCGGAGGAATATCTTGCTACAGGGCCGGATATGGAAGAAGATGGGGATGCCTATGCGGAATGGGAAGAAAAGCTGAATGAATATGTGAAAGAAGCCCTTGCCATCTGGGAGGATTACGAGGCGCTGACAGAGGAACAGCAGGAACAGATGCCGGAGGAAGAACTGGTAAAACTGACGGCATGGGTGGAGATTGCAGAAACACTTGCAGAAAGCAGTCAGGTCATGGCGGCAGATGATGTTTCACATATGCACTGTATCTGCGGCAGGAATATAGTTATTGGCGACCATACTGTCCATAATACAGATATTGAGTATAAACTGCTTACTATAAATGATAGCGGACAACTTCTGATCAACGGAGATGTGAAGGGAGATGCGGAGGCGGGTTATACGCTTACTTCAGGATACTATTTTTTGAAGGAATCAGAAATAACAGAAGTAGGTACCATTACCATTGACGGGAATGTAACACTATGCCTAAATGGCGGTACACTGAAACATATAGGCGAGACTGGAAGCGTAATTGTAGTGAATAAAAATAGTACATTTACACTTTGTGATTGTAAAAATGATAGTGGCTGTATTAAGGGAGGAAAGGGGGAGTCTGTTGGTGGTGGAGGGATATTTATGGATGATGGAAATACTTCTGAAACCACATTTAATATGTTTGGCGGAGTTATTAAGGAAAATCAAACTGATAAGGGTGGTGGAGGAGGTATATATTGTATTGGTGACAGTGCGACTATAAATTCTAAAGTAAATATATATGGTGGAAAAATCATAGATAATTTATGTTCCGGTACGGGAGGAGGAATAAATGCCGCATATGCCCAAGTAAACATATTTGGAGGAAGTATTGAGGAAAATAAGGCACAAAGGGGCGGAGGGATAAATCTAAACAACAGCAATATAGAAATATCAAACGCATCCATTATAAATAATACAATTACGCAGACAAAGTACGGCGGGGGAGTATTTGGCACAGAGTGCAAAGTGTTTTCTATATCAGGTACAGTAAATATTTCTGGAAACACGGATAGGGATGAAAAAACAAGTAATGTTTTTTTTAGAACTGGTTTGTTTTTTGATGTTACTGGTAATTTAGAAGGTTCATCTATTGGAATTACTGTACAGAGTCCACCGACAGCGGCAAAACCTAATCCTGTACAAGTAGCAGGTGGAAAAGAATATGGAATTACGCCTGCTGACTGGAATTGCATTTTTAGTGATAACGATAATGACTATGAGATTTTGTGGAAGGAAACAACAGAAGAAACAGATTCTGGCAAAGAACCACGCAATGAATTATGGCTGGCGCTGCCGGGAAGCTGTGACCTCGGAGGACTTGACTTATCGGCAAGCGGTGCAACACTTTCTCCGGAATTTGAGGCTGACATAACAGAATATACCTCAACGGTTGCCAACAGTGTCGATGAAATCGGTATCACGGCAACACTGGCAGATACGGCGTCGGGGGCGGACATTACAATAAAAATTAATGATGGTGCGGAGACCTCAATGGAAAATGGGGTGCCGAAAACGGTTGATCTTGTCGAGGGCGAGAATACCATTGTGATTATCGTAACTTCCGGAGAAATGTCGAAAGCATATACCATTAAGATTACAAGGGAAGAAGCAAAGGGCTATCCCGTCACCATAACCGCTTACAAGGACGGTGCGGAGTGGACAGGAGCGCCATCTGGCTATAGACTTACTTCTGATGATGGAAAGACATTCCTTCCAAGCCTTGCTGCGCCGGACGGTACATATAAAATTTATATTGGCGATATTGATACCGGCGTGGAAGTAACTGTGGCGGGAGCAGAAACTTCCGCCAGAGTGGATTACTATACCGTCACATTCTATGACGGAAATACGGAATTGACAGCTCCGGCACAGCAGATCGTCCTAAAGGGTGCTGCGGCATCTGCGCCGACAGATAATCCCACAAAGACAGGCTACACATTCAGTAAGTGGGTAACGACAGACGGCGGCAGCACGGCATATGACTTTAAAAAAGCAGTTACGGGAAAAACTTTGCTTTATGCGAAGTGGACGCCCAACACCTATCAGGTAACATTTGAATACCACGGCGCGGATGGCGGAGACACCACCGCAAGCAAAAATGTGACATATGCCAGTGCATACGGTAATCTTCCCGTACCGACCAGAACAGGCTACACGTTCAAAGGCTGGTACACTGCTGAGGCAGAGGGGCAGGGCGCTAAGGTTGATGCGGAAACTATTGTAACGGAAACGTCCGCCCACACCCTTCATGCCCGCTGGAAGGATGAGTCACCACCCGACAAACCCGTACTGCAAAACGGCGTAACCCTGCCTGCAGGCTGGACGAACGCACAGGATAAAATCCCGCTGAAACTGTATGATGGTGTGGGTGTGACCGGGCTGCAGGTAAGCGTTGACGGAAGCCCTTTCGCAGAAGTAAACGGTTTTCCGGGTGGGATAGGCAGCGTGCTTTATGATTACACCCCTGTTCTGGAGGGAGAGCACACTTATCAGTTTAAGGCAAAAGACGCGGCAGGCAATGTTTCCGCTGCAAGTGATACATTTACGGTCAGACTGGATAAGAAAAAACCTGAGATTGGTGCGCTTACTTACGAAAACAAGGTGAAAGACTTATCAGACTGGATCATCGGAAAAAAGAGCATGATCGTCCATGTGCCTGTCACGGACGAGGGCAGCGGGGTGGAAAAGATCAGCTTTTGCTTGACGCCCGGAGATGCAGCCGGAAATCTTAATGCGGACAAAGCGGAGAAAAAGACAGCAACGGTTACAAACGGCGAGGCGAAGATCACCTTTGACAAGGACTTCCGCGGGACCATTACCATAGGCTGTACCGACAGGGCGGGCAATGCGGCGGACAGCGTGACGATAGGAGCAGATGGAGGCGGCGTGATCGTGGAAGACCGGGCGCCGGACATTACGGTACAGGCGGACCGGAATACGTCCGATACACAGCAGACCAGACCGGATGGTGTGGCTGTATCAGAAGGATACTATGAATCAGCGCCCGCGCTGCTTGTGACGGTTAAGGACGATACGGACAATGCAGTCACGGCGGGGATGGATTCTGTTTCCTATAAAGTAGGGGACAGCCCGGAAAAACCGGTCACCATTGACAAAAGTACTTTACAGAAGTCGGCACAGGCACTCTTTACCATTCCTGCGGCAGAGATACCCACGGGCATTACTGAGGTAAAGATAACCGCTAAAGACAATGCGGGAAATGAAGCGGCAAAACGCTTTCCCGTGAAAGTCAAAGGGCCGGAAAAACAGCCTGCGGCAAAGATTGATTACAGGGAAGAGGAACTGACAGGACTTGTACCGAATGGTATCTACAGCATAGACGGCACGGAATATACAGCGGACAGGGAAGGAAATATCCCGATAAAAGAAAACTGGTTTGACAGCACTCTCAGCATCATCAAAAAGGGCAGCGGCAGCGGAACCACCGACAGCCCTGCGCAGAGCCTGCCCGTTCCGGCAAGACCGCCAAAACCCACACCCACGGGTGCAGATGTGAGTACGGCAGGGGGAACCGGAAAACTGACCGGACTGACGGCGGGCGTTACCTACGAGGTTTCCACGGATGGCGGAAAGACATGGGTGAGCCGGACGGCGGACGGAAGCGGCCAGATCACGGGGCTTGCACCCGGCAGTTATACGGTGCGCGTAAAAGCCGGAGACACAAACTTTGCCAGCGAAAAAAGCGATCCTGCGAAGATAGACGCTTTCAAGGTCAGCGTGACCTTTATGGCAAACGGGGAGAAGTATAAAGAGATTACCTTAGATTACGGCGCAGCCCTGACAGACATCCCGCCCGTGCCGCCGAAAAAGGATGCGGGTGACCAGATTTATATAAGTGAGTGGTGCAGTGACGAACAGGGCACTCCGGCGGTATTTACCGCTATCACGGCGGATATGACCGTTTATGCCGTTTACACGAAGGCGTATACCGTTACCATGCAGACAGGCACAGGCTATACCCTGTCAGCAGAAACAGGCAGCGCAAGTCCTGTGAAAGAAGGCGGCAGTTTTACTTTCCGCTTTGCGTTAAGCAAGGGTTACCGGAAGACGGACAACTTTGCGGTCAGGGTGAACGGTGTCAAAGTGGAACTGACGGCAGCGGAGCCTTATACCTGTACCATCACGGACATTCGCGAAAACAAAACCGTCACCGTGGAGGGCGTGGTCAGAAAACCCGGAAAACCGTCTGATTCCGGTGGAGATAAAGACAAAGAGGACGACCCCGGGCCGGAGGACTCTGCACCGGAAGCAGGCGGCCAGACGCCGGAGAATCCGACACCCGGACCGCCCGTAAATCCGCCGGCGAAACCAAAACCGTCTGCACCGGACATCACACCGGCGGCGGATCAGGGGAAGGAAAGCAGGCCGGGAAGCAGACCTGTGGCGGAAAAGAAGCCGGAGGGCAGAGCGGAAACCACACCCGGACAGAAAGAAAATGCGATACAGAAGGAAAACGGAGCGACTGGGGAGACGGCACCCGGAACAGACGGCGAAAGTGCGGGAACACCGGAAGGCGCAGATACCAGAACGCAGGCGGAGGACGGTACGGGATCCGGACAGCCTGCGAAGGGGACAACGGCACAGAAGGCGGAGGTAAAGTTCGGAAAAGGCACGGTCATCGTGACGGTGGTATGCGAGGAAGAAAAATGTACCGCGACAGTGGCGGATGCCGAAGCAGTCGTAAAGGCGGTACTGACGCCCGGACAGCAGGAAATCGCAAACAGCGGCGAAACCATAGAGATCAGGGTAGACGTGACGGATATTTCCGAAAAAGTGCCCGCACAGGATAAAGAGGTGATAGAGAGCGGTATCGAAGCGTACCGTGAAGAAGTGCCGGGGCTTGTGCCTGGCATGTACGTTGACATATCCATGTTTATTAAGATCGGGGATGGAGACTGGAACGTCATCACGGAGACGAGAGAACCCGTAGAAGTGGTGGTAGGTATTCCTGAAATACTGTTGGGTGACAACAGGGAGTTTATCATCATCCGCGCCCATAACGGGGAATATACCTTTATGAACGATCTGGACGATGAGCCGGACACCATCACCGTCAGCACGGATCTGTTCTCAAGCTACGCCATCGCCTATGTGGAGACGGACGGTGCGGAAGCAGACAAAGAAGTGAAATGCGGACTATGTCATATCTGTCCGACTTTACTTGGGATTTGTTACTTTATCTGGCTGGCGGTTATTTTGGCAGTCGTTCTGATCGTGATACTTGTGGTATGGCGGCGGCGGAAAGATTAATTGCCTGCCGAAGAAATATGTGCTATACTTCGAATATGGGAAAACCATAGAGCCAAAGGCGGCTGCCCTCCATTTCGGAGGGACTAACCCTCCGGACGAAAGAAAGGAGGGCGTTGCCAATGATGATTACATATTCTGATCTGGTTCAGACTGGAATATTCATTGTTGCCCTGATTGGACTGTGCTACACAGTTTTTAAGGGAAAACGAAAATAGCCGCCACTACTACCAATAGTGACGGCCTGATGCTGTAAAGCATTGACTTAGTTGTTATTCGGAGGGTAGCCGCTTCTATGGCTTTCCCTCTTTCTGCCTTTAATATAGCATACCTGCCAGCAGGGTTCAAGAGTTAAACGGTACTTTCGGTAATATCAGGAAAATATAATTAGCGGAGCGGTTCATTTATATTAATTCCATCAGTGAAAACCTGTGGGCATCGCGGTGATACTTGTGGTATGGCGGCTGCCCTCCATTTCGGAGGGACTAACCCTCCGGACGAAAGAAAGGAGGGCGTTGCCAATGATGATTACATATTCTGATCTGGTTCAGACTGGAATATTCATTGTTGCCCTGATTGGACTGTGCTACACAGTTTTTAAGGGAAAACGAAAATAGCCGCCACTACTACCAATAGTGACGGCCTGATGCTGTAAAGCATTGACTTAGTTGTTATTCGGAGGGTAGCCGCTTCTATGGCTTTCCCTCTTTCTGCCTTTAATATAGCATACCTGACAGCAGGATTCAAGCATTAAACTTAAATTGCACTTGTTAAAGATTATACGGACACAGGACGATATTTAAGTTATAATTGAGGTAGCTTTTAACCACCCGGTCCCATCATCCTTTTTGTAAAAGAAATGGAATGGTATACTCTGTGCAGGAGGATATTTTTCGATGAAAAACTATGTGAAGCAGTTACTTCGCACGCCGGTTCAATCTGTGTTTATTATCGTTCTGATTATGGTTGTAACAATCATGATTGTGGTGGGCGGCAATCTCTGGGTTACCAGCGACAGGCTGTCGAAGGCGTATGAGGATGATTTTATTACCATCGGTACGGTCGTCCAAAAGCCGGATACCGTACAGGAGCGTAAGGTATGGGATGCGCAGAAGGGGGACTATCTGCTATACAAAGATTCCGTATATAACCGGTATGCAACAAAAAAGGATATGGATTTTCCGGAGACCGCCTATCTTACAGAGCCGGAGAAGAGGGTGTATTGGGGGTCTTATGGACCGGAATATTTGCATATCGGTGAGGACAAGGCTGATTCTTATATCACTGTAGCGGAGTTTTCCCCGCAGGAGGATTATGTGCCGGAGGAATCCGGAAAAATTCTGATCACGAAAGTTTTAGGAGACGACAGGATAATGGAGGGGAGTGTGGTGTGGTTCTGTGACCATACGAACCGGTATCCGGAGGAATTGAAGGCGGATCGAACCTATGTAGCGATGATCACAGAGGCAGGGTGGACGCATGGAAAAGAGTGGGACGCGGCTGATAAGATTTATGACGAGCTGGAATTTGTACCGGAAATCGCAGAGCCTACCTTGTATACGCCGGAGGGAAAAAGAATAGAAGATCCTCTGGATGTGCAGGGTATTTATGAGGTCACGGAGGGGTTTTATGAGACGGAGGCAGGGCAGCGGTTTCTGGCAGCCGCAGATACGGCGGCTCTCTATTATGAGACGCAGCCTGTGGTTGGGACGAACAGTACAGATCTTCTGATGCCTTTTTATGAACAGAGCGCCTGGGTCTGTGAGGGACGTTACCCCACGCAGGAGGAGTATGAAAAGGGAAGCCCGGTGTGTCTGGCGCCCCGGACTTTTGCGGAAAACAACGGACTGTCAGTGGGAGATACGGTCACCACGAGACTCTATTTTACAAATGCCGCGACACGTCCGGACATAGCCTTCGGCTCAGGGGGCGGCCACATTGATTTTCAGTTCATGGGAATTGACGGGAAGCTGCTTGCACCTTTTGAGGAGAAGGAGTACACCATAGTCGGCATCTATGATTATACTCAGCTTACAGAGGGAATCGGGAGAGACGAGCTGATCGTGCCGCTTAACTCTGTTCAGAACAAAGCGGAAAACATCGTGGATTACGGGCCTATGGCGGACGATAATACATCCTTTGAGCTTCCGAACGGAAGCATTCCGGACTTTCTGGAGACCAGCGCAAAGCATGGTGTGGACAATCTGGTTTATACCTTTTATGACAGAGGATATTCGGCGTTGAAGGATGGAGTCCGGAATTTAAAAAATATGTCGGCGGCTCTGGTTGTCATGGGGATGACTGCCGCGGTGATATTGACCTTGCAGATTTCCCATATTTATATCACAAAGCAAAAGAGGCGGATTTCCATTGAGCGGCTGCTTGGCGTGACGGCGAAGAAATGCAGGATGATCAGTCTGGCAGGTATTCTGCTTCTTCTGCTTTTGGGGACGGTTCCCGGTGTGGCAGCGGGTATGGCGGTTTCCGGGCGTGTGAACATAGAGGATATGGGACAGGAAGATTTTAACCGGAAGTACAGCAACTTAGGGCTGGCGGTGGAGACGGCGGTCGATCTGTCCGGGCAGAGTCAGGAGGATCCTGCAGTTTCCTGCTTGCTGGGCGGACTGGTGCTCGTGTCTGGTGTCGGAATCTCCGGTGTAAGAGTGTGGAAGATCCTGAAAAGAGAGCCGCTGTATCTGGTGGAATCCGGGATGGCCGGGAAATAGAAACCGAAAACTGCTTTCACAGGGAGGTTCAACTTGTATCATTATATATTAAAATGTGTAAAACGACAGAAAAGCCGCAGCATTCTGGTGGCGCTTATAAATTTCGTGCTGGCCATCCTGCTGAACCTGTATTTCGGGCTGATCGGGAGTTATCAGACGCAGCTATCGGAGCTGGCGGCAAACACGCCCATCAAATGTACGGTCACCAATCCGGACGGAACCATGGAGGCAGGCATCGCCGTGAGCAGCGATACTTTGCGTGACTTGCAGGCGGCGGAGCAGATCAGGGACCTGGACTGTTCCACACAGCTAAAGGCGGGCTTTGGTGAATTGGAAGAAGCGCACCGGGAGGGGAAGCTGAATCTGAACGTGGTAGCGGGCAACAGGATCGACAGCACGGTGCTGCCAGAGGATATGAAGGTGGCATATCAGAAGGGATGGGATGAAACTCTCTTTGCAGGGGCGGGGAAGGTGTGCCTTCTGAAAAAATCCGATATGGAAGAACAGGGGATTGTCTATGGCGATGAGATTCCCTTTATGGTTTACTATTACCGGTATGAGGACAAAAGGCAGGATGTGGATATTCTGGAACTGGGGTATGTGCACCTGATGGTGGTGGGGCAGATCGATGACGCTGATCCGGTAGAATCGCGGGAATATCCGGATATGATGGTACCTTTTCAGACGGTGTGGGATGCGTTTGAGGAAAAGCAGACCGACTTTACGGCGGAGGCGGTTTCCTTCTATGTAAAAGACCCTCTTTCCCTCAACGCCTTTAAGGAGGAGATGGGACAGATCGGGGAGATGGGTTTTTTGGAAGTCTATAAGGGCGACGGTGCCAGATTTTCCTACAAGGGAAGCGCTTTGTATGTACAGGACGGCACTTTTATCACCATGGCGGGCAGATTAAAAACGGCGATCCGCATATTGACGGCCTTTTTGCTGCCCATGGGTATACTGGTGTTTATCGTTGGCTATGTGATCAGCCATTTGCTCGCAAGCGGCAGGGTGAAGGAGTTCGCCCTGTTCCGGTCGCTGGGGGTGGGAGCGCCTCTGGCGGTGTGGGCATTCTGGTGTGAGCAGCTTGTCCTTGTGACTGCCGGAAACGTGGCCGGGGGTCTTGCGGCCCTGCTTGTGGGACAGCAGGGCATACAGGAAATTCTGCCGGTATGCGGGGCGGCTTTTAGCGGCTATATGATGGGAACTACGGTGGCTCTGCTTTTGCTGGCGAAAGAAAAGCCGTTGGAGCTTCTGACATCGGAATGAGGAAATGGAAAAGACGATCATGTTTGGGAGGTGGTCTGCATCATAGAAAGGAATATTCGCAGTATATTTTCAGAATATCCCGGGGTTATTTACGGATTTACAAGCATTGCATACAGCGGATATGCGGCTGCATATCAATCCGCTCTGGTATTTGCAGTACCCTACGGGGAGCAGCTTACAATCGAAACTTACTCCGAAGAAAAGTTTGAAAAGGGTATACAGGATGCGAAAAAGGTGCTGGAAAAAATTCTGGGGCGGCTGCAGGAAATGCTTGACGCATATAAAGTAAAATACGATATTCCGCCTGTATCACAAAATAACGAGGCAGATCTGACAGCCCCTTTTTCGTTTAAATTTGCGGCAGTCAATGCCGGAATAGGCTGGATTGGAAAAAATGATGTTATCATTACTAAAAAATACGGACCGAGAGTAAGACTATCTGCAATTCTGATAGATGAGCAATTTGTTTATGGCCCAAAAATCGCAAAGAGCAATTGTCCTGAAAATTGCAAAAAATGTGTTGATAGCTGTCCATATCATGCATTACATGATGTACAATGGGATATCGACTCGTTGAGAAGCGACATAATAGATTACAGGCTGTGTAACGAAAAAAGAAGCTTATATATCGAGAAGCATGGGAGAAAAAACGCTTGCGGCCTTTGTATGGCCGCTTGTCCGTTTGGAACGCGGGAGGTGCCTGACGATGGAACCCTATTCCGATGATTGGGATGAAGAGAGACAAGTCCGCATCCGCTATGAGAGAAGACAGCGTATGCGGCGGGAGAGACAGCGGCGTATGAGGAGGCGGCAGATGGTGCAGCGCCTCCTGTTTCTTGGCGTGTTTTGTGTGGTAACGGTCTTGATTGTGACAGCCGTAAAATCCGGCAGGAAAGCGGGAGAAGCGGAGGGTGAGCCGCAGGAGCCGGCGGTGGAAGCCGTGGAGGGGCCGGACGGATTGGAAATCGAAAAAATAACCGAAAGCATAAGGAAGGAAGAAAACGGAGAACCTGAGAGAGAAGAACCGGAGGCAGAGGAGGAGCCGGCGGCATATCGTTTCGATGAGACAGAGAATACGGCGGTCATTGACAGCCCGGACGTGATCAGCACACATGCGATTCTGGTGGATGAGAGCACGGATACCATTATCGCGGCCAAGGGCGCAAGAGAGAGAATCATGCCTGCCTCCATGACGAAGGTCCTGACGGTGCTGGTGGCGGCAGAGCAGATCGAAGCGGAGGATTGGGACGACACGTTCACGATGACGCTGGAGATCACGGATTATGCCTATGTCAATGACTGTAGTTCCGTGGGCTTTCTGGACGGGGAAAAGGTGCCGGTGCGGGATTTGTTTTATGGCACGGCCATGCATTCCGGAGGGGATGCCGCGCTGGGGCTTGCCTTTTATGTGGCCGGTTCGCAGGAAGCCTTTGTGGAGCTGATGAACCAGAAACTGGATGAGCTTGGCATAGGGGGCAGCACGCACTTTACCAACTGCGTCGGGCTTTACGATGAGAACCATTACAGCACGGTCTATGATATGGCGGTTATTATGAAGGCGGCGGCGCAGAACGAACTGTGCAGGAAAGTTATGTCCAAGCACATTTACACGACGAAACCCACACAGGAGCATCCTGACGGGATTGAAATTTCTAACTGGTTTCTGAGAAAGATCGAGGACAAGGACACCGGCGGCGAGGTGCTCTGCGCGAAGACAGGGTATATTGTCCAGTCCAAAAACTGTGCCGTGAGCTATGAAATATCTGCGGACGAAACGCCTTATATCTGCGCGACGGCCGGTTCCACAAGCAGTTGGCGGTGCATCTACGATCATGTGGAAATCTATAACAGGTATATTCCGTCAGAAGGAAACAGGGGCGGGCAGGAAAGGCAAAGCGATGCTGAAACTGATTAAGATTGCCGTAGGAAGCGCGGCAGCTATTTTTCTGGCTGATTTATCGGGGCTGAACTACAGCACATCGGCGGGGATCATAACGCTTTTGACGATACAGGATACCAGTCGGGAGACGATCATTATTTCCGCGAAAAGAATCTGTGCGTTCCTGCTGGCAACAGGTCTTGCATACACGGTTTTCCGGCTGTTCGGGTATTCGGTGTTTTCTTATGGCATATTTTTGTTCCTTTTTATTGCCTGCTGTGGTTCTCTCCATCTGGGAACCGCCGTCTCCACCAACGCGGTATTGGTCACGCACTATCTTCTGGAAAAGAACATGAGCCCCGCTTCTGTTGGAAATGAGGCGCTGCTTTTGCTGATCGGGGCGGGAATCGGCACGCTCCTGAATCTGTATATGCCTGATAAGGGAAGAGAGATAAGGCTGATGCAGCGCAGGCTGGAGGAGGATCTGCGGGCGGTGCTTTTTCGCATGGCGGAGTATATCGGAAAAGAGGAACGGCCGGATTATACGGAGAGCTGCTTTGATAAATTGCAGGCGGATATTGGCGTGGGGAAAAAACAGGCTTATACCTATATGAACAATACGTTTTTTCAGGAGTCGAAGTATTTTATCGACTATATGAACATGCGGGAGCAGCAGACAGTTGTTCTGCGGGATATTTATAAGAAGATTATGAGTATGCGGACCGTTCTGCCGCAGACGGAACAGGTGGCGGAGCTGCTCTGTGAGACGGCAGAGACGTTCGGGGAATCGAACAACGCGCGCGGGCTGCTTGCGAAGCGGGAAGAGGTGCTTTTGCGGATGAAGGACTCCGGACTGCCGGTGACGAGGCAGGAGTTTGAGGAACGGGCGGTCCTCTACGGTATTTTGATGGATCTTGGGTACTTCCTGCAGTTGAAAAAGGCGTTTTCCGACGCTTTGACAAAGGAGCAGGTCAGGAGGTACTGGAGCGGGGAATGAAAAGCGGATGTGCCGGGAGCAAAAAACCGTCTGGTGAAGGGTGAAGATCTTTCTTGTAAGCGGTAGTGACATACGTTATAATAAACGCAGAGAAAAGCGGAAGCGTCTTTCGGGAAAGCGGTAGTAGATTGAAAAATCATGCTGATGCACTGATTTTTCAATCGGCTATTTGAGTCAGAGCCTCAAATATGCCTTGATCGCAGTCGGAAATTCGATATTTCCGACGCGTGTCATCGCAGTAAACTGCTCTGACATGGAGGGGCAGTATGCAAAGAGCGGTATCGGAATCCAGAATAGAGCAGGTTTATCAGGTGCGGCCGGAGCATTTAAACGGCGCGGGAAGACTGTTTGGCGGCAAGCTGATGGAGTGGATCGACGAGCTGGCAGGGCTTGTGGGCATCCGTCATGCACAGCGGGACGTGATAACGGCCTCTGTGGACAATCTGAAATTTATCCGGGGCGCTTACCTGAAAGATCTGATCGTGCTGATCGGAAGAGTGACCTTTGTGGGAACCACTTCCATGGAGGTGCGGGTGGATACTTATATTGAGAGCATGGACGGCATCAGGAAGCCCATAAACAGAGCTTATCTGACACTGGTCGCGATTGACGGAGACGGGAATCCCACGGAGGTGCCCGGACTGATCGTGGAGACGGAGTCGGAAAAGGCGGAATGGGAGGCCGGGATCAGGCGGCGGGAAATGCGCAGGCAGCGGCGGGCGGAAGGATTTTGATGTCAGGTGGAGCGAGGGAGGAACAGAGCCAATGGCGACGACAAAGGAATTTCATGATTATGTGGTGGGAAATCTGCAAAGAGTGGGCGACGTGACGACAAGAAAGATGATGGGAGAGTACTGCGTCTACTTTCAGGGGAAGCTGATCGGGGATATCTGCGATAACTGTCTGTTTTTAAAGCCCACGGAATCGGTTCTGCGTCTTTTGCCGGATGCGGACAGAGACTATCCTTATGAGGGTTCCAGGACACAGATGGTCATTGTGGAGGATGTGGAGAACGAGGCGCTTATGTCAGAAATCCTGCAGGAGATGTACAAGGAACTGCCGGAGCCGAAGAAGAAAGCGAAACGGGCCTGAGTGGGAGGAAAAAGTTATGCCGAACACAAATGCGACCAAGGCCGCGCTGGGGGAATCCCTGAAAAAACTGGTTCTGACAAAGCGGCTGGAGAAAATAACGATCAATGACCTCACTTCGGACTGCGGCATCAGCAGGATGGCATTTTACTATCATTTTAAAGATATTTATGATCTGGTGGAATGGCTCTGTGTGGAAGACGGAAAAAAGGCCTTGCAGGGGAAAAAGACTTACGAGACATGGCAGGAGGGCATGAGCCAGATCTTTGAGGCCATTCTGGAGAATAAAGACTTTATCCTGAACGTGTACCGTAGCATCGGCAGAGAAAAAATAGAGAGCTACCTCTACCAGCTTACATACAATATGATAAAGGAAGTGGTGGAGGAAAGGTGCAGCGGGATCGCGCTTGCGGCGGAGCACAAGGCTTTTATCGCGGATTTTTACAAGTACGGTTTTGTGGGAATCATACTGGACTGGATCGGCCAGGGCATGAAGGCCGGTTACGAAGAGATTGTGGAAAATATGGGCGTTATGCTGCACGGCAATATCGCCTGCTCCATTAAGAACTTTGAGAAAATGGACAGCGGCGGATGATATGGTTTACATAACAATAGGTTTTCTAAACAAGTAAGGCGGAATGATAAGTTTTTTATCATTCCGCCCTTTTTGTAAATTGGTAAAAACGAAAAGAATGGATATGATAGCTTTAGTAAACAAATTGAAAACAGCGGCGGCAGCAGAAAACCGCCGGAATCGGGAAAGGTGGAACATATATGGCAAACAAAAAAAGTATCGGACTTGGTGTGGCGGCAGTAGCGGCAGCAGGAGCGGGAGCGGCTCTGGCGGCGAAGAGTTTAAAGAAGAGCGCCAATGTAGGACTGGAGTCCGGACAGACGGCAGACGATAACCCAAACGGAGGCAGCGGGGAAAAGGCGGCAAAGGGACACCGTAAATACACGGAGCTGGATTACCGCAACACCGAGCTTGGCCGGTATGATAAAAACAGCAAGGGCATTTATTACAGCAACGGCAACTATGAGGCGTTTGCGACGCCGAGAAAGCCGGAAGGTGTGGATGAGAAAAACGCCTACATCGTGGGCAGCGGTCTGGCATCTTTGGCGGCGGCCTGTTTCCTTGTACGCGACGGACAGATGCCGGGAAGCCATATCCATATTTTAGAGTCCATGGACATTGCGGGCGGCGCCTGCGACGGCATCGACGATCCGACCAGAGGCTATGTGATGCGCGGCGGCAGGGAGATGGAGAACCATTTCGAATGCCTGTGGGATCTGTTCCGCAGCATCCCTTCCA
>CARQVR010000072.1 GCA_949051815.1 uncultured Lachnospiraceae bacterium | reverse complement strand
TCTTTTCAGGGTTGCATTACTGTTTATTTGTCAAGGTGCTTCGGAGTAAATCACTGTGTGATTAACTCCTGAGTAAATCACTTCTGGATTCACCGCAGTTTCGCCTCGCGAAACTATTTCAGAATGCTTTGCATTCTTCTATGTGTCATCCCGCTTTCAAGTGTTTCCCGCAGGCGACTTTCATATAATAGCAGAAGTTTCCTTCCCTGTCAACGGCATTTTTAAAATTCTTACAAAAATCTTTTTCACCTTACAGAAAAGTGCATTTTTCGCGCTTTGAATGCGGCCTGTTTTTATTGAAGATGGAGCGTCCCATCCTGTTCGCCGCCTCTGAGAATAAAATCTATCGTATTCGGGTTTGTACCCTGCGGCACCTCCACGATACTCACCATATCCACGGACGAACCTGCCGGAATCACACTGTCGTAAGTCTGCATATCATTCACCAGCATCGTGGCAAGCGCCCCCTTGCTGGCTTCCCCGTTAACGGATACGCGGAACGTCGCCCCGTAGCTCATCATATTCAAAGTCTGGTCTTCCCCCGTCAGATTCTGGGCGTTAAACTTTAATACCAAAAGCTGCATACCGTTTGATGCATCCATCGAGAAAAACGGCGTTGCGTCTTCCGCCTGCGGCGGATAAGAATCCGTCATCTCCCATCCAGTATAACTTATCATAATATTGGAGATACCGTAATACTCTTCCACCGAGGAAAGCGTCGGCTGCGCTGCTTCCTCATCCTGACTCACATCCACCACCCCGGCAGTTTCCTCCGGTTCAGGCTCTTCCGGCGTTTCCTCCTCCGGCAGCTCCGGCTCAGGCTCCTCCGTCTCCTCCTCGGTTTCATACCCCGATGTGTCCACCAGCTTTCTGCCGTGCCCTTTGTCATATTTTAAGAGCACGCCCACCGCGTATTCCGATATCAATTCAGTCTCGGTCTGTGTCAGATCAGGCACCGTAGCGCATCCCGTCATCAAAAGAGCCACTGCCACACTGCACAAAAGAACATTCGCCTTTTTCACGTCCGTATCTCCCTGTTGTAAATTTAGTTTACATGAAAACCCGCAAATTCGCGCCTCGCACGCTTTGCGTTATTACATTATACCCCACATTTTTTATTCTTACAAGTCAAAACCTGACGATACGGCCGGTTTGGCTGCGCGGTTATGCCATATCCAGCTGAAACCAGAACTCCACGCCGTTGTCGTAGTTGATCACACCATACTCCCGGTTCATGGATTCCATGATCGCTTTTACGATGGAAAGACCGATCCCGCTTCCGCCGTACTCTCTTGTTCTGGCCTTGTCTACCTTATAAAATTTTTCCCATAAGTGCGCCACACTCTCCTCCGGAATGGGATTTCCGGTGTTAAAAACCGACACCCGCACCAGACCGCCTGCCCTGCGCAGCTTTACGTCTATAATTTTCTCTCCTCCGGCATAGTTGATGGCGTTTGTGAAATAATTCATAAACACCTCCTCCACCCGGAACTCATCGCCCCAGACATAGACAGGCTCGCAGTCATCCATGCGGACGGATATCTCTTTTTGCCGGATCAGGATATCCGCAGAGGCAATATAGTTTTTGATCAGGGCTGTCACGTCGAAACGTTCCATGTTGATGATCTCATTGCCCGCCTCCAATTGATTGAGGGTAAGAAGGTTTTTCACCATGGCATTCATTTTGGCTGCCTCGTCCATAATAACGTCACAGTAAAATTCTCTGCTTTCGGGATCCTCGCTGATCCCCTCTTTCAACCCTTCCGCATATCCCTGAATCAGCGCAAGCGGCGTCTTCAGTTCGTGGGAAACGTTGGAGAGAAATTCCCGCCTCCGCTCGTCTACCTGATTCTTTCTCTCGATATCTTTCAAAAGCTCATTGTTTGCCGTGCGCAGCTCGGATATCGTCTCCTCGAGAGTCTCCGACAATTCATTGATATTGTTGCCAAGTATGGCTATTTCCGTCTTATCCTTTCCTGTGTACTTCGCCTCAAAATCCAGTTCCTTCATCCGTTCCGAAATCTTCGCAAGCTCCATAATCGGTTTCGTAACGCGGTTAGAAAGCCAGACCACCAGAAGTATACTGACAAGAATAGCCACCGAGCCGACGTATGCCAGAAAGTGGTTGGAGATGGACACACTCTCCCTGATTCCTTCCAATGCGCTTCGCAGCATAAAGAGGTAACCGTTGTCAAGCATACCCCACATCTCGATATATTCCGTCTGCGTCCTAAAGTCCCTGACTACCTGCATTTTATAATTGGCCGTGCTCAGGAGAAGACCTTCCTCATCTACACCCAGAAAGATATGATCGAAGAGTTGTTTCAACACAGTGCGGGGGTCATTCATGGTATACTTGACAGCCTCCGATTCCCCGTCCGCCACCAATACCTGAATATTATATTTCTCACATATCTTTTTCAGTTCAATATCATATTCCTCACTGATAATATCGCCGGCGTTTGACGCCTCGTTGATACTGTAATAGGCGCTCACCAGCGCATTCTGCTTCTTATTCAGATAATAGGTTCCAAGAAGAGTCGTATTCAGAATCAGACATAAAAGAATCGTACCTGTAATCAGCGATATGAAAATAAAAGCGAACTGCCTTTTCATCGAATATTTCATTGCTTAAAAATCCGCCCCTTGTCCGATGGTTGTTTTTCACAACGGTAGCATTTCCTCACCCGTTTGTCAATAGAGCGCCTCCTTGACTTTCCCAGTGCATATGATAAAATTATGACAAGTATTGTTGTGGGAAACCGAGCGTATCTATCCTTTCCCGTGGGAGGGCTTCTAGTGAAGGCAAAACACCGTTATATCTGGACGAATATAAAACTGGTCTGCACCATCGTTCCCATTGTTCTGGTAATGATTATCATCTACTTTATGCTTGTCAGGCGGGAAGTGCTGACTCTTTCCAGGGAAAAGCTGGTTCTGGAGTCCAATTACTATGCGAAAGAGATCGGCGCATGGGTCGATTCCGTCATGAGTGAAGTGACGATCTACAAGGACATGATCGAAAGACTCGGTCTGAAAAATCCGGACACCTATGAGCTGATGTACACCAGTGCAAACACCCATGACGCCTACCCTTTCGGTCTGTATATGGGTGACGACCGGGGCAGCTACTTCGATGCCTCCGGCTGGGAACCGGGTGAGGATTTCATCGTGACAGAGCGGGACTGGTATAAAGAGGGTCTTCTGCACGATCAGTTTGCCTTCGGTGAGCCTTATGTGGATGCCATGACAGGCGGCACATGTGTAAGCGTCAGCAGCCGGTTAAAAACCGGCCCCGCCGTAACGGTTCTTTCCGCCGACGTCTATCTTGACTATGCCTCCCGGCTGTCGGAAGAAGTCACTTCCGGCAAAATCGAACACGCCTTTTTTGTCACCGGAAACAGCCGGCTTATCATTGCAGACTCCGACGCCTCCATGATCGGCATGACCTTATCCGCCGAACATGAATCTATGCTGTACCAGAACGTAAACAGGCTTTTGGACGCGGAAAAAAACGGACAATACGATGTGCTCGGAGACGAAAGCCTCTATTTTGTAAATATCAGTACGATCCCGGACACCGACTGGTACTTCATCACCTGCATGAACCGGAACGAGCTGTTAAAGGATTTGTGGCGGATTGAATTTCCCATGCTGTTTTTTGCGGTAATCGCCTCTGTCCTGCTATTCTTCCTGACGTCTCTGTACTCAAAAGAAATGAGCTCGATCCGCACGAAGGCCAGAATGGATCCTCTGACCAGGCTGCTTAACCGGGAAGGGTTTGAAGAGCTTGTGCGGATGGCATTGACGGAACGCCCGGAACAGGGCCTGCTGATGATCATGGATATGGATAATTTCAAGCTGATCAACGACCAGCTCGGGCATCCTGTAGGCGATCAGGTATTGCGGAAATTTTCCTCTATTCTGGAAAACTATTTTAACCGCAACAAAGACATTGTAGGTCGTCTGGGCGGCGACGAATTTGCCGTCTTTGTCGGGCGCGACATTTCCACCAGAGAGACGGAGGGTATGCTTAATAAATTTATTTCTATCGTACACCAGAATTTTGACGCCGAATATCCCGACCAGAAGCTCTCGGTCAGCATCGGCATAGGTCTGGCTGCCAGCAACGACACCTACGAGCTGCTTTACCAGAATGCCGACAAGGCGCTCTATGAAGCGAAATGGAACGGAAAAGACCGGTTTCAGATCAGGTAATCTGATCCGGAACCGGTCTTTTTATCTCTTATTTTTCTTTGTCTTTCTCTTCCTTTCTGGCTCTCTTTTCCGCCTTTTTCTCTTCCCTTCTGCTCCTTTTTTCCTCTTTTCTGACCAGTCTCTTCTCTTTTCTGGTCCGTCTGTCTATGATCAGATAGAAGGTAGGCATCAGCAGGAGAATCAGCACGGTGGAAGCAATCAGGCCGCCAATAATGATCATGGCCATGCCTTCCATCATCACAGAACCGTCTCCGATTCCCAGAGACATCGGCACCATGGACAGTATTGTCGTCAGTGTTGTCATCAGAATCGGCCGCAGTCTGAGCTGTCCGCTCTGGATCAGCGCCTCCTCCAGCGGCATCTCCTCACGCAGTCTGTTTGCCGTATCTACATAAAGAATACCGTTATTTACAACAATACCGACCAGCATCAGCACGCCCATCAGAGATACCATACTGAGCGTGGAGTCCGTCACATACAAAAGTCCAAATGATCCGATCAGGGCGAAAGGAATACTCATCATCACCATCAGGGAAAACCGGGGTGACTCAAACTGCATGGCCATTACAAGGAAAATCAGGAATACCGCCACAAAAATGGCTGTGATAATCGCCTTAAACTCGTCGATCATCATATCGTCCATCATGTTTGTCGCACGGGAAACGCCTCTGGGAAGCACCATCTGCTCCATCGCCTCGTCCGCCGCATCCTGCGCCGTAAATCTTGCCTCCTCCGTGGTATTCGCGGTCACCGCCACCTGATAGATACCGTCCACACGAACCAGTGTTACCGGCGAATCCTGATATTCCACCGAAGCAATCTCCGAAAGCGGAATCTGTGTTCCGTAAGGTGTGGTAAGCGTCATATTGATCAGGTCATTCATGCCCTCATACTCGCCCTCGGGATATTCCACCCGCACCTCGTATTCTTCACCGCTCCGCTTAAGCGTAGCCGCTTTCATGCCGCTTAACGTATTGTACATCTCTCCCGCCACCTGCACCGGCGGAAGTCCGGCCGCCATACTCTTTAGCGGGTCAATCATGATCTTCGCCTGCGTGGTAGCCTCCGCCAGATTGGAGGAGGTCTGCAGCACACCCGAGATTCCCTGCAGCATCTGCTGTACCTGTCTGGCCGTCGCTCTCAAATCATCCAGATCGCGACCCTCCAGATCAATCTCAATGCCGCTACCCATCATACTTGTCATACTGGCTCCGCTGGCGCTGATGCTGATATCCATGTTGGTCAGTCCGTCCAGTTCCTTCGCATACTGCTCGATCACCTGCGCCGTGGACAGTTCACAGTCATCCGGAAGATAGCCTGTCAGCGTCGCCGTATCCCCTGAAACGCTGAACGAATAGTGGTCTACGTTTTCATCTTCCTCAGCCATTTTCTCCAAAAACTTCGTCTGTTCCTCTATCAGCTCCATCTTCGTACCGGAACGGAAGCTGGCCGTCACGGAAAAAGCGCCCTCATCCATACTGGGCATCAGCTCCGTATGGATCTGGCTGACCAGCATAAATGCAGCAATCAGGAGGAATATGGATATCACAACCACCAGCGCCTTCTTCGGCAGGATTTTGCGCAGCACTTTGTCGTACCCGGCGTTGATCCTGCGCAGAAGCTTATTAATCGGCAGTTCCTTTTTCTCCACCGGCTTAAATTTTCTAAAGAGCAGCGGAATAATCGTCATCGCCATAATAAGCGACGCCAGCATTGCCATAATAATCGTCATGCCAAGCTGCGAGAACATCTGCCCCGACAGACCTTTCATCGTACTTAAAGGCGCGTATACGACCACCGTCGTGATCGTGGAGGCTATAATCGAAGCCGTCACCACCCCGGTTCCTTCAAGCGCCGCGTCGTGGTATTCTCCCGTCTTATCTTTCAGGCGGAAACAGCTCTCCAACACCACAATCGAGCTGTCCACCATCATGCCGATGGCGATTACAAGCGCACCCATGGTCACCACATTGAAGGTAAAGCCAAGCATATTCATACCGATCATCGTCGCAAACAGCGAAATCGGCATGGAACTTCCTACAATCAGACTGGCCCTGATATCTCCGAAGAAAAGGAAGAGCACCAGCATGGAAAACAGCACGCCAAGAGCCAGCGTACTTCCCACCGAGGAAAGCGAGGAAATAATCATATCGCTTGCATTGTAGATGGTGTCGATCACAACCACGTCATTGTCCGCCTGCAGCCGCTCCAGCATCCGGTCCACGTCTCTTGTCACATCCACAGTACCGTAGCTTTTCTTTTTCGTAATGGCAATCGTCACATTGTCCTGTCCGTTATAACGGCTGATGCTGGAAGCCGCTTTCTGGCTTTCGCTGACCTGCGCCAGTTCTGATAACGGTATCACCTGCCCCCTTGCCGTGGTGATGGGAATATTCTGGATCTGCACCACACCTGAGATATCCGCGCTGCTTGACACCGCAATATCCTGTGACCCCTGATACACGCTGCCCACAGGCACCGTAAAGTCCATCGCACCGATTGTCTGGGCGATTCCGCTCATGGTTACACCGTACTCTTTCATCGCCTGCGAATTGAGCAGCACGCGTATATAATTTTCCCGTCCGCCGTATACCTGAACGTCCGCCACACCGGAGATCGTCTCCAGTTCCGTCACCATGGTATCATTCACATAGCTTAACACGTCGCTGTCGCCCACCGCAGTGACCGAGATATCCATAGTTTCCATCTGGTCCATGGCCATCTCTATCACATTCGGCTCCTGCACATCATCCGGCATGGAAGATTTTGCCGCGTCAAGCGCCGTCTTTAAATCCATATAGGCATCGTCCAGATCCGTCCCGTAATCGTACTGGAACATAACCATGGACATATTTTCCGCTGACTGGGAAGTATAAGTAGAAACGCCGCTCTGCTCCGAGCCTGCCGCCTCTATCTCTTTTGTCACAAGCTCCTCCACGCTTTCCGGATCCGCTCCCGGATAAATTGTGTATACAAGAAGCATCGGCATTTCCATATCGGGCGTCAGTTCCAATCGGAAACCAGGTATGGAGGAAAGGCCGAACACCACCAGAGCCAGAATGACGAGCGCCATCGAAACGGGACGCTTAAGAGCTAATTTTGTCAATCCCATATCGCCGCCTCCTACTCTCCGCCTGCTGTCTTTGCGTCGTCCGCTTCATCCCCGGCCGTCGTCTGTTCGCTGTCCACATCATTCCCAGCCGTCGTCTGCACACCGTCCGCTTCATCCCCGGCTGCCGTCTGTTCGCTGTCCACATCATTCCCAGCCGTCGTCTGCGCACCGTCCGCTTCATCCCCGGCTGCCGTCTGTTCGCTGTCCGCTTCACTTTCCGTCTTCATCCGGACGGACACCTCCGCCCCTTCCCTGAGGTTTGCAGACCAGCTTGTAATCAGCGTATCCTCCGTGGTAAGACCTGAAAGCACCGTGATCGTATCCATATCAAAAATTCCGGTCTCCACATCCTTGCGCTTTGCCGTTCCGTTCTCAGCCACATAAACATAGGGCTGGCTGTCGTCGTAATACACCGCGTCATAAGGAATCAAAAGCACATCCGCCTGACTGTATGTCTCCGCCGTCACCTTCACGCTGCTGCCCGTCAGCAGGCTGTCGTCCGGCGTACTCACACAGGATTTAATCATAAACAGGCCGGTGGTCTGATCCACCATGCTGCCGATCTCCGTGATCGCCGCATCATAAAGCTTGCCGTTCCTGTCCACCTGAACCTTTTGTCCCACCCGGAGCGTACCGCGGATGCCTTCGCTCACGCCGAAGGTGACCGTCATCGTCTTTTTATTGGAAATGACAAAAGCCGGTGTCTGCGGGGACGCGAAATCATGCTCCTTCACATTCACTGCCTCGATCACGCCGTCAATCGGCGCTGTCAGCGTATACATATCAAGCTGATACTCCGCACTGTCAATCCCTACTTTAGCGCCTGCCGCGCCCACTTTCGCGCTGTTTACCTGCGCCGCCGCGGAGTCCACACCGAGCGCCGCCGTCTTCTTACTGATTTCCTGCACTTCCTGCGTATTGATATTAAGCTGTGCCTCCGTCAGATTTTTCACCGTCTCGGTCTGTTCTTTGGTCTTATATGTATCGGAAAGAGACTCCTCCAGTTTTTCTTTTCCCTCGTCTATGGATTCGATGCCGGCCTTCGCCTGCTCGTATGCCGCGCTTGTCTGGGAAGCTGCGGACTGGGCCGCCTGTACGGCTTCCTCGTATGGTTTCAGCTTTTCTTTGATCTCCTCCAGGGCCGTTCTCTTCGCCTCCAAATCGGCTTTGGCCGCTGCCAGCGCCGCCTCATCATGCTCTATCTGCCCGGATTCCATCCCTGTAACCAATGCCAGCGCCGCCTGATACTCCCGCTGTGCTTTCTCATAACCATACGCTACCGCTGCCGCCTGATACGCCGACTGCGCCTGCTTCACATATTCATTCGCCTTGCCTCTGGCTTTGTTCAGGTCATCCCTCTGATCCTTGGCGTCCTCCCGGTCTTCCTCCAACTGGTAAATCTGTTCGTTGATATCGTCTATCCCGTCATTGATCCCGTCAATCTGCATCTGCATCTGATACATGGTCAGATCCTTCTGTCTCTGGGTCTGCTCATTCTGCACATCGAGCTGCGCCACCGCACTATCATACTGGGCCTGCGCAATCTCATATCCCACCTCGGCTGCCTGCACCCCTGCCGCAGCGCTGTTATACTGCGCCTGCGCGCTGGCAAGCTGCAGCTCCGCCGCTTCGGTATCGAGTTTACATAACTCCTGACCTGCCGTCACCGTATCGCCCACGCTGATACTCGTGTTTAGTACCTCCGCCGTCACCATGGGAATCACATATACCGACTCTTCCGGACTGACCGTTCCCACAAACTCATTTTTCAGGGTAAGCGTTCCCACCGACGGCGTCAGAGCTTCCACGGGGATCAAGTCACCCAGGGTCTCCTCCTCTTCCACTGCCGCTGTTTCCCCGCACCCGGCAAGCATCACAGAAGCACATGCTGCCGCAAGCAAAACCGCCGCATTTCTACGTGCGGATTTTATGTAATGTCTTTTCATCCTGTCTCCTCCGAATCTTTAACCCAATATCCGTTTTTTAGAATACATCCATTTATCCGTAAAAGTAAAGTATGTCATACCATATTTAAGATTTTTTTTATCTTTCTTAAAAATATTAAAGTGCCGGTTTCCCTGTTTTCCGGAAACCGACACTTCTTTCGTTTATGTTCTTTTTGCACAAAGCCATCTCGCCAGCATCCGCTGGAGCTGATCAATATCCAATGGCTTTGACATATGTTCGTTCATGCCGCAGGCTTTCGACTGCTGAATATCTTCCAAAAAGGCGTTCGCCGTCATGGCCACAATGGGAATCTTTTTGGCGTCCCCTCTGTCCATGGCGCGCAGCGCCGTCGTCGCCTCATATCCGTTCATGACCGGCATCTGCAAGTCCATGAGAATCAGATCATAATATCCCTCCTCGGAGGCGAGCACCATATCTACGGCTTCCTTTCCGTTTTCCGCAGTCTCGATCATAGCGCCCGTCATGGAAAGGATCTCCGTGGCGATTTCCCTGTTTAAATCGTTATCCTCCACCACCAGAATCCGTTTGTCGGAATAGTCCGCCTCTCCAATCTGTTCGAGCGTCCCTTCCGCCGGTTTTACTACCTCTCTGGGAATAAAATTCCGGAACGCCGTTAACAGTCTGGTCTTATCAAACGGTTTCTTGATAAACGCGTTTACGCCGACCAGCCGCGCTTCCACCTCGATATCCACCCACTCGTGAGCGGAAACGAGAATAATCGGAATTTCCACGCCTTCCTGTCTGCGGATCGCCTTCGCTGTCTCCATACCGTTCATACCCGGCATATTCACATCCAGCAAAATGGCAAAAACATCTTCCAATTTCCGCCGTTTTTCCTTCATATAGTCTAACGCTTCTTCTCCGGACTGCACCCACTCACCGCGCATTCCAAGATTGCTCAAAAGAACATTGGTTGTCTCCCCGGCAAAAGGTGAGTCATCCACCACCAGAACCGTCCTTCCCGCAAGGTCTTCCCTATTTACCACGCCCGGTACCTGATACTTTAACGGCACGGTAACCGTTACAATCGTCCCGATTCCCAATTCGCTCTCAATCTGAATATCTCCGCCCATCATCTGGACAATATTCCGGCTGATGGTCATGCCAAGCCCTGTGCCCTGAATCTTGCTGGTGCGCACGTCATCCGCCCGCTCAAAGGGATCATAAATATGCTCTAAAAACTCCTCTGTCATGCCGATGCCATTATCCTTAAATATGAACTCATAACATCCGACATGCTCCTGCGGTGAGGGTTTTTCCGTAATTTCTATGCTGATTGCCCCTCCCTCTCCGGTATATTTGATAGAATTGCTTATCACATTCGCGAAGATCTGCTGCAGTCGTCTCGCATCTCCCCGCACATTGGTATTCTGAACACCATGGGCGCGAAATACGATTTTCTGCTTCTTATCCCGCGCGGCAGCCGAAAGCATATTCACCATGCTGTCTATAATATTCAGAAGGTTAAACTCCTCCTCGTCAAGCGTCAGCGCACCCGACTCGATCCTGCTCATGTCGAGCACCTCATTTATGAGCGAGAGCAGGTGCTGGCTCGCCGTCGAAACCTTTGCGAGGCATTCCTCCATCCCGTCAGGATCGTGAAGCTTGGTCGCTGCGATAGCCGTCATGCCGATAATCGCGTTCATGGGCGTCCTGATATCATGGGACATTTTGGAAAGGAAATCCGTTTTGGCACAGCTTGCCCTGTCCGCTACCTCGTAAGCGTCTAGCAGCGCTTTCTTCGTCTCCCTGTCCTTCCTGCGGATATCCGTGATATCCTTGGCCGTGTTGAGCGCCAGAATGTCACCGCTGATACCGTTCTTCGTGAGCAGAATCGTGTGTCTTAAAACCAGAGGCTGCTCATCCGCACCGGAAGTCTCGATTTCCATGATCAGCTCATTCTCACCCCGTTCATAAGCTTCCAGCAGGTGTCTCGTGTTGATGGTCTGCACATAGACTTCCCTGTCCTCCGGGAAAATGCGCTCCTTCCCCCAGCGCAGAAAAAAGTCATCCGCATTGCAGGGCGCCTGCATTCCCATACGGGACAGCACCGGCTCCATCTCTCCGTTTACGAGCTCATAGAACTCTTCCTCTATCAGATTTTTCGTTACGTTCACATTAAACACAAAGACCGCCTCGGAGACAATCGCCTGCCGGTACTGCTCCTCCACGCTCAGCGCGCGGCGCAGTTTTTCGTTCGACTCCCGGATCTTCGCATTTGCTTCCTCCAGTTCCTTCTTGGCCTGAAACAGTTCCGCATTTTTTCGCAGCATCTGATCTGTCATCTCTGTCTCTTTGGCCTTTTCCTCCGTGATATTTTTTACATACCACATCAATCTGGCATTTTCTTCACTGAAATTTTCCACCGGTACCAGATCGGTCCGCACCCATTTCCACTCGCCCTCCACCAGACGCAGATAGCTGAAATGAATGGGGGAAGCGTCATCCAGAAATACTCTTTTCAGGTTTTCCGCCGACATAACATTAGTAAAGCTGACCCGGTCCTTTTCCTCCACATGGTTCTGCGCGCAGGATGCGACGGTCATTCTGAAATCACCGTTTAACCGCTCTACCTCCAGGGCTTCACTCTCCACGAATTTCAGATCCACAACGGTATTCTTATTCAGATTCACCTCACTGATTCTGAAATAACTGTCCCGCAGCATCCGGAACGCCTCATTGGACAACTGGCTGTCCCTTCGCTCCGCATCAATCAGCCTGACTGCGCTGATCCAGATTCTCCTGCCATCGCCCGCAACAGACTCCATCCGGATCTCACGAACCCACACCGGCTCGCCCCTGCCGTTTACGATACGATATTCCCTGTTTTCCTCCTCTCCGGGAAGAAAAACTTCCGTAAATATTTTCCGGTCGGGCTCATAGACAGCCTGCAGAAAGCTGCCGCCTGTTTTTTCCATAAACGCTTCAAAGGTCATCCCTATATTGTTGAGTGCAAAAGAGCTGATAAAACAGACAGGATATCCCTCCTCGTAAAATCCGCCGACCACACCGACCGCCACATTTTTACCTAGCAGCTCTATAATCCTGTCCTGATTTTCATCAGAAAGACTCTGTTCCTCCGCAGTAAGAAATAATTCTTCCTTATAAAACCAGCGCTTAGACATTTCCCACCTCCCAATGACTGTATCCGGCATTCCGGACTTGACGTCCTGCCCTGCTGTCACTTTATTCCACCTCGAATTTATATCCCATACCCCAGATCGTTTTGATCAGCTCGCCCTTCTCTCCCATCTTGCTGCGCAGCTTTTTCACATGGGTGTCAATCGTTCTTGCATCGCCAAAATAATCGTAATTCCATACACTGTTCAAAATCTTTTCCCGGGAAAGGGCAATCCCTTTATTTTCCATAAAATAGGCGAGCAATTCAAACTCTTTGTAACTCAAATCTATCGGGCTTCCATCCACCGTCACACTGTGCGCCTGCTTGTCAAGACGGATGCCGCCCGCCTCCACGATCATCTCTGCCCCGGCCTGACCGGTTCTCCGAAGGATCGCCTCCACCCGCGCCACAAGAATTTTCGGGCTGAAAGGCTTGGAAATATATTCGTCCACCCCCAGCTCAAAGCCCAAAAGCTCGTCTCTCTCATCAGATTTGGCCGTGAGCATGATAATAGGAACCTTGGAGTATGCGCGGATTTCCCTGCAGACCTGCCAGCCGTCCATCTTAGGCATCATCACGTCCAAAATCACCAGATCCATATCGTTTTTTTGAAAAAAGAGGTCGAGCGCCTCCTCTCCGTCAGCCGCTTCTACAACCTCATAATTATTTTTCACCAGAAAATCCCGAACCAGCTTACGCATACGGCTCTCATCGTCCACCACAAGGATCTTCGACTTATCCATATACCGCCATTCCTCTCTGTAACTATTCAGCCTTCGGCTTCTAGTTACGGAATCCGGTCTATTCCAGTTTTGCCTTCGGCAAAGAGACCGGATTCTTCTCAATCTCTACACATTCTCACGGACTTTGCAGCAAGTGCAAAGTCCTGAATTGTTACGTCATTGTTCCTTTAACTACCCGTTACTGCTCATTTAACTTATCGGATTCCAGTTTGCGCTGCGCCTCCCGGACGGCCTGCTCCCGTCTGGAAAGCTCCTGCTCCCACTCCGAATATTCATTTACCACTGCCTGCCTGTAATTCACTATGTTGGGCGTTTCACTGTTCCACGCAATCACAAACATCGCCGCCACAAGAATCACCAGCACTACATTGATCAGCACGGACGTTACGAACCGTCCCTGATATTCCGGGTGTCTGTTGGCAACACTCATCCTGATGGAGCGGCTGTTTGCCGTTTTGTTGCTGAATGTCCCGCGAAGCGGCACCGGCTGTATTTTATCCACCGGCACCCCCCACTTCGCCATCTCCTTCTGCATCTTTTGCAGATACCCCAGCCCGATAGGTGTCAGAAACACCTGATTTTCCACCGCCCTGTTATAGACAAGCAATACATTCTGGGGCTTGCGGTAATCGAGCCGCTCCTCCAGATTTTCCACCTTTTTAACTTCCATTCTGGCCGTCTCCGCATCCGCTATCGTGGCAAAACGATAACCGCCGACGACCAGATCGTCCTCACGCTTTTCCATAAATACCTCTCAGAGATGTCCGTCAGATTTTGAAAATACTCATACTCTGTTCCAGATGCTCCGCCACCTCCTTGAGCTTCGTCGCATTTTCGGAAATGCTGTACACGATGGTGCTCACTTCCGTGACGGAAGCGGAAGTCTCTTCCGTACTCGCCGCATTTTCCTCAGCGATAGCCGTCAGATTCTGTACCACATCCACCACATTCACTCTGGCCTCATCCATCCGTCTCGTCTTATCCGCAATTTGATTCACACCCTCAAGGGACTGGGTAATGCCCTGCCTTACCTGTGTAAAGCGCTCGTTTGTCCGGCCTACGCTCTCGCTCTGGCTCTCCATGATCTTCTTCACATCCTCCATCGTCGCCACGGACTTCTGGGAATCCTCGATCAGGGAATCAATGATATTCTCAATCTGTCTGGCAGATTCATTGGACTGCTCGGCCAGCTTCTGAATCTGGCTTGCCACCACCGCAAATCCTCTTCCCTGTTCGCCCGCTCTTGCCGCCTCTATGCTGGCATTCAGGGATAACAGATTCGTCTCCTCCGCAATGGAAGTAATCAGAGAAGTGGCCTCCCTGATCTTCATAGCCGACTCGTTTGTCGTGTTTGTCTGCTCATAGATCACATCAATGGCCGCTCTGGCCTTATCGTTAATTTTCTCCAGATTCTGCAATGTCTCAAACGCTTCGTCGCCGGACTTTCTCATATCGTTGGCATTGTCGGTCAGTTCCTCCACCTGTCTGCCCGTCTCCTCCACCATACTGCCCATGAGAATCACATTCTCCGTGGCCTTCTGTGTCTCATCCGCCTGAGAAGACGCACCGTCGGATATTTCCGAAACTGCTTTCTCCACCTGTTCCACTGTGGTCGCCGTCTCGGAGGCGTTGCTGTTTAGCACGTCGGAAGCCTCAAACAGTGTTTCGCTCTGCCTGCGCAGATCCGTCACCACCTCTACAAGCTGTCTCCGAAGCTCTGCCACGGCCCGGCTCATCTGCCCCGTCTCATCCGACCGCGCCGTCAGCTTCTCCTGCCCCTCAATCTCAGAGAAATCCATATGCGCCAGCTGTCCCACCACACCTGTCACCGTAATGATAGGCTTTATAATCCTGCTTACAAAGAAAAATCCGATAATGCTGGCAAGGATAACCATAACAACCGTGCAGCATGTTCCCGTAATCGTAACCCGGTGCACGGTGCTCATCAGTTCGTCCTTATCCACCGCGATTACCAGTATACAATGTCCTCTCTCCGTCACATAATAGGCTGCGTACTTCGCGGAACCGTTAATCGTATACTCCACAACATTCGGCCCGGGAACCACGCCTGTGGCGATCTCCGCCACCACGGCATTCACCACTTCATTCTCTGCCGGCTGCCCGACTTTATCCTTGGTCGGATGGTAGAGCATCGTTCCGTCCGACGACACCAGATAGGCATAACTCGATTCCACACCTTTCAGCCCGACCTCCCCAAGAGAATCCACCAGATTGTTATAGTGTGTCGCCGTATTATATCCCTTCTGTTCAATCTCCGACTGCATTTTTTCACCGTAGGCCAGCGCCAGATCATAGAGATATGTCTGGTTGAGATTCATCAGCGGAATCCGCAGATTCCTGATCAGCACAACCGAAAGACATACCGCCAGAATAACCATCGCCAGCACCATAACCCCGACAATCTTTGTCCGCAGGGAATTCAGAACATTCCCCCTGCCCCCGCTCTTCATAACCCTTTTTTCTTCCGCCATTATACATCCTCTCTCCCCTTGGTAAAAGTTCACCATATTTCTTCTTATTTTACCGCCAAATGGTAACGATGTCCAGCGAATTGTGAACAGTAACACCAGAAAGCGTCCAAAAAGAAAAGTTCCTAAAAGCCTGCATGGCAAGCGTTTTAAGAACTTTTCACTGATGGACCAGACGGGAGTCGAACCCGTGTCCAAAAGCCCATTCCCTGTCCTTCT
>CARQVR010000071.1 GCA_949051815.1 uncultured Lachnospiraceae bacterium | reverse complement strand
TTAGGTTAGACCCCTATAACAGAATCTAACCCAATACTTAACTAACTGACATTGTATCACACCCGCGCCATGCACTTGCTGCAGGGCGTCGGAGCCAGCGCCAAAATGCGCGTTTTGTAGCATTTTGTGTGCATCAGTTGTTGCAATTCACACCGAAATAATTGTAAATAGGTGCGAACGCTGGCGTGGGTGTGAATTGTAACAAGAGGAAAGAAAACCATGTCCCTGCAATTTTATTTTGGCGCGTCCGGCGCGGGTAAGAGCCGGAAACTGCATGATTATATGATAGAGGAATCCAGACGGCATCCGGAGAAAAATTATCTGCTGATTGTGCCGGATCAGTTTACCATGCAGACGCAGATGGATCTGGTGGTGGAGCATCCCCGACACGCGATTATGAACATTGATGTGCTCAGTTTCGGCAGACTGACCCACCGGATTATCGAGGAGGTGGGCGGAGAGGAGCTGCCGGTTCTGGACGATACGGGAAAAAGTCTGGTGCTTCGCAAGGTGGCCGGGCAGGAGCGGGAGAAGCTGACGGTTCTTGGCAGCCATCTTCATAAAATCGGGTATATCCATGAGGTGAAGTCGGCGCTTTCCGAGTTCATGCAGTACGGCGTCGGGGAGAAAGAGCTGGAGACGCTGATTGATTATGCAAAGGAGCGGGGGGCGCTCTGCTATAAGCTTCAGGATCTGCGCCATTTATACAGGGCGTTCGGGGAATATATACGCGACCGCTTTATCACGACGGAGGGGACGCTGGACCGGTTGAGGACAGCGCTGCCGGAATCCGGGATTGTGAGAGGCAGTGTGATCGCCTTTGACGGGTTCACAGGGTTTACGCCGATTCAGAACCGTGTGATTCAGGACTTGCTGAGATTGACTGATAAGGTCATTGTCACGCTTACCGTGGATGAGCGGGAAAATCCGTACCGTGTGGAGGGGGAGCAGAAGCTCTTTTATCTGAGCCAGAAAACGGTGTCGCTTTTAAAAAGGCTTGCTGGAGAGGCGGGGATCACGGAGGAGGCGCCTGTCTGGTGCGCGGAGAAAAAAGAGGGGCGGCTGCCGCGCTTTGCCGGGAATCCTGAGCTTGCCCATCTGGAGCGGAATCTGTTCCGCTATCCGCCCTGTGTCTATGAGGGGACGACGGAAAGGATTCATCTGATCGAAGCGTCTACGCCTGTGGAGGAGCTGAGGCAGACGTGTATTGCCATCCGCAGGATGCTTTTGGAGTCGGAGGAGCTATGCTTCCGCGATATTGCTGTGGTCACAGGCAACATGGGTGTGTACGGAAAAGAGGCGCAGGAGGTTTTTTCACGGTTTGATATCCCCATTTATATCGACCAGACCAGAGGGATTCTGGGCAATCCTTTCACCTCTTATGTGCGAAGCGCCCTGCAGATTCTGCTGCAGGATTTCAGCTTTGACGCGGTTTTCCACTATCTGCGCACGGGGCTTGCGGACTTTAGCGGGGAAGAAGTGGACCGGCTTGAGAATTATGTCCGCCGTTTCGGGATCAGGGGAAGGAAACGCTATAGCGAAGCCTTTACTTACAGGGAGGAGGAGCCGGAGGGCGAGGAGGCGTCCCTTGCATCGCTGTACGCCTGCAATGCCATGCGGGAACGGCTGATGGCGCAGCTTGCCCCCTTTCTTGTGCCGCTTCGGACGGCGGGCGATATGGTGCGCGCGCTCTATGATTTTCTCGTGGCAAATGAGGTGCAGCAGAAATTAGCGGATTTCGAGAGGGCATTTCAGGAACAGGGAGAGCTGGCAAGGGCTAAGGAGTACGGGCAGATTTATCCGCTGGTGATTGACCTGTTGGATCAGATTGAGGGGCTGCTCGCGGAGGAGGAGCTGACGCTCAGGGAGTTTGCGGACATTCTGGACGCGGGTCTTGCGGAGATCACGGTGGGAACGATTCCGCAGAATGTAGACCGGATTCTGGTGGGAGATATCGAGAGAACCAGATTGAAGCAGGTAAAGGTGCTCTTTTTCCTCGGGGTGAATGACGGCAATATACCGAAAGGATCAGGGGGCGGAATCATATCGGATCTTGACCGGGAATTTTTGCGCGAGTCGGACATTGAACTGGCGCCTTCGCCCAGAGAGCAAATGTACATTCAGCGGCTTTATCTTTATCTGAACATGACGAAGCCGTCGGAGGCGCTTATCCTTTCTTACGCCAGAGTGGGTGAGGACGGCAGATCGCTGCGGCCCGCGTATCTGGTGGAGCTTTTGCAGGGGCTGTTTCCGGGACTTGCCGCCGGGATGCCGGAGCGGGAGGCGGTGGAGGAGCAGTTGCTGAGCGGTGCGGACGGCGTGGGATTTTTTTCGGATATTCTGCGGGAGTATGCGGCGGGACGGCTGGATGAGAGGGAGCGCAGGACATTGGTCACATTTTACCGCTGTTATGAAAAGAATCCGCAGTACCGGCAGCAGGTCGGGAATCTGGTGGAAACGGCGTTTGCAAGGCATGAGGACAGGCCGCTTTCCCGGGCGGCGGCAGCAGCCCTTTACGGCGCGTCTCTCTTAAACAGCGTAAGCCGTCTGGAGAAATATGCCGCCTGCGCTTACGCCCATTTTCTGCAATACGGGCTCCGGCTGCGGGAACGGGGGGAGTACAGCTTCGAGGCGGCGGATATGGGAAATCTGTTCCACAGTGTGCTGGAAGGGTTTTCAAGAGGGCTGAAAGAGCAAGGCTATACATGGTTTGATTTTCCGGAGGAAGAGGGCCGGAAACTTGTAGCACAGACGCTTACCGCCTGTGCTGCGGCTTACGGGGAGACGATCCTCTACAGCAGTGCAAGGAACCGGCATCTGCTGTTACGGATGGAGCGGATTTTAAACCGCACGGTGGATACGCTAAAGACACAGCTTCGCAAGGGGCAGTTTCTGCCCGAAGCTTTTGAGGTGTCCTTCGATGTGCTGGAAGATCTGGACGCCCTGAATATAACGCTCAGTGAAAAGGAAAAACTGCGGCTGCGCGGCAGGATTGACCGGGTCGATATCGGGGAGACACAGGACAGGGTTTATGTCAAAGTCATTGATTATAAGTCCGGGGACAGGCGGTTTGATCTGGCGGCGCTCTATTACGGTCTGCAATTGCAGCTCGTGGTTTATATGAATGCGGCGGTGGAGCTGGTGCAGAAGAGATATCCCGGCAAGGAGGCGGTGCCGGCGGCGATGCTTTACTACAAGGTGGCGGACCCGGTGGTGGAGGGCGGGGAGCTTTCGCCGGAGGAGATCAACGGGCGCATTTTACAGGAATTAAAGATGACCGGAATGGTCAATGAAAATGACGAGGCCGTCAGAATGCTGGACGGAGAATTTACGGACAAGTCCGATATTCTGCCGCTGGAGCGGAAAAAGGACGGGAGTTTTTCTGCTGTCTCCAGTGTCATGTCGGAGGAGGACATGCGGATGGTTTCTAATTATGTAAACTATAAGATCCGCAGTCTGGGAAGGGAAATTCTGGATGGAACCATATCGGTCAATCCCTGTGAGCTGGGTGCGGAGAAGGCATGTACCTACTGTGCATACCGGCATGTCTGCGGTTTTGAGGCCGGAGCGGCCGGTTATCAGCCGAGGAAGCTTGCGAAGCTGAAAGCGGAGGAAGCGCTGGAGCACATGCGGGAAGAAATCGGGAGATAGATGTGGCGTAAGCGCTGCGGAATGGAGATCAGCGTCGCCCCGTCGCATAAATGCTTCAAAATGGAGGTAACATGGGAATCACATTTACAGACACACAGAGAAAGGTGATAGAGACAAGGGGCTGCAATCTGCTTGTTTCCGCGGCGGCAGGCTCCGGTAAGACGGCGGTTCTCGTGGAGCGGATCGTGGAAATGGTATGCGACGGAAAGGCGCCGGTGGATATCGACAGACTTCTGGTGGTGACTTTCACCAACGCGGCGGCGGCCCAGATGCGGGAGCGGGTCAGCCGTGCCTTAAACGACAGGCTTGCCCTTGACCCCGCCAACGAACATTTACAGCGGCAGGCCGCGCTGCTCTATAATGCGCAGATCACTACCATAGACAGCTTCTGCCTCTTTGTATTGCGGAATCAGTTTCACACCATCGGACTGGATCCCGGTTTCCGGATTGCGGAGGAGGGGGAGCTTAAGCTTCTGCGGGCGGATGTGCTGTCGGCTGTGATCGAGGACGCTTACGGGAAGGAAGAACCGGCGTTTCTGCATTGTATGGAATATTTCAGCGTCGGCAGCAGGGACGATGCGGTGGAAAAAGAGGTGATGAAGCTCTATGATTTTGCCATGAGTATGCCTTTTCCGGAAGAATGGCTTGCAAAGCGGAAGGAGGATTACCGTCCGGATGCGGCAGGAGAGCCGCAGCAGGGGCAGTCGGTAAGAGAGCCAGAGCAGGGGCAGCCGGCTGCGGAACCGGACGGGGCAGAGTATGTGCAGGAAGGCGCGGCCTGCGATCTGCTTTCCCTTCCGTGGGCAGCGCTGTTTATGGAGCATGTGCGCCTTATCCTGCGTGGCTGCGCGGACAAGCTGGAGGAGGCCATCAGATTGTGTGAGGAGCCGGACGGACCTTATTTTTATGGGGAGCTGTTGGAGAAAGAGCGCAAGATGCTGGAACGTCTGCTTGGGCTGTGCGGCGGGACGGAGAGGGAAGAGCAGGTCAGCGCAGGAGGCGTGACCGGAGCAGAGGAGCAGGTCGGAGCAGGAGACGTGACGGAGACGGAAGATTGGGCCGGAGCAGGAGACGTGACGGATGCGGCAGAGAAAGCCGGAGATTGCAGGGGGCGGACGGAGACAGCGGATTACGACGGCCTCTGCGCCGCCTTTGGTGCGGTGACTTTCGGCAGGCTTCCTTCTAAGAGAGACAATTCCGTATCGCCTGCCAGACGTGAGGCCGCGAAAGGCCTGCGGGACAGTGTGAAGGAGGCTGTCGCCGGGCTTCGGACGTCGTTTTTCGCAGGTTCGGCCGGACAGGTATACAGGCAGATGGAAGAATGTCAGGCGGCGGTTTCGGCGCTTGTGGATCTGACGCTTGCTTTTAAAGCGGCTTTCGACGAGGCCAAGCGGGAAAAAAATATACTGGACTTTGACGATATTGAGCATTTCGCCCTGCAAATCTTACTTCGCAGGGAGGAAGACGGCTATGCGCCTACGGAGACTGCGCTCGCTTACAGAAGCCGTTTCCATGAAATTCTGATCGATGAGTATCAGGACAGCAATCTGGTGCAGGAGTATCTGCTTTCCTGCATCAGCGGGGAGTCCGAGGGACGCTACAACCGCTTTATGGTGGGGGATGTAAAGCAGAGCATTTATAAATTCCGTCTGGCAAGGCCGGAACTGTTTTTAGAAAAGCAGGAGGCTTACAGCGGGGCTTCGGAGAATGCGCAGCGGATAGACCTGCACCAGAATTTCAGGAGCCGTAAAGAGGTGATTGACAGCGTTAACGCTGTTTTTGAGCGGATTATGGGAAAGGAAACGGGCGGCATTGTCTATGACGGGAAGGCGGCGCTGCATCCCGGAGCCGCCTATCCACGGCGGGAGGACGGTCTATCGGAGGATGTCTCGAACATAACCCAGCTTCTTCTGTTTCAGGAGGAGAAAATCGCTACGGACTTTTTGATGAATGACGGGGCGGCACAGAACGCTTCCGCGCCGGAAACGGCAGGTCAGACTGCCTCTGCAGCGGGGACGGCGGGTGGCAAAAAAGCGCCGGAGACGCTCTCCGTGAAAGAACAGGAGGCCTACGGTGTGGCGGCGCAGATCAAGACGCTTCTTCGGGAATTTCAGGTGACGGACAAGGAGACGGGAAACCTGCGGCGGGCTTCTTACCGCGATATGGTCATTCTGCTGCGCACGCTTTCCGGCTGGGATGAAGTCTTTAAGCGGGTACTGGAGGAGGAGGGGATTCCCGTCCATGTGACGTCCAGAACCGGGTATTTTGCGGCTTCGGAGGTACAGGAACTACTGCATTTTTTGCGGATTCTGGACAATCCGCTGCAGGATATTCCCCTTTACGGGGTGATGCACATGTATCTGGGCGGTTTTTCGGAGGAGGAGATCGCGCTTGTGAGGGCGGCCTGTCCGAAGAAAAAATACCTCTATGATGCGCTGACGGTGTGCGCCGGACGGGAAGTGACCGGCATAGTCAACTCGCCTGCGCCGGACACCGGAGAAAGTGCGGCAGAGCAGACAGGGGCAGACTGGAGCAAGGCAGAGCAAACCAAGGCAGAGCAGACAGGGACGGATCAGATCAAGGCAGACCAGACAGAGACGGATCGGATCGAAGCAGATCAGACGAAGGCAGAGCAGATCAAGGAAGAACGCACAGAGACGGATCGGATCGAAGCGGATCAGACGAAGGCAGAGCAGATCGAAGCAGACCAGACAGGGACGAGCAGGACCGGAAGCGTGGAACCGGCAGACCGCGGGCAGCAGGGAATCGGTGGGACCCTGCAAGAAAAAATTGCGGGCTTTCTCGACAAAATTGCCAGATACAGGAAGATGTCCGTCTATCTTCCGGTCCATGAGCTTTTGCAGATCATTCTGCGGGAGAACGGATATCTGCATTATGTGGCGGCAAAACCGGAGGGCAGCAGGCGGCGCGCCAATGTGGAAATGCTTCTGGTGAAGGCGGCGGACTACGAAAAGACGAGCTATTTCGGACTTTATCATTTTCTGCGCTATATGGAGCAGTTAGAGAAATACGAGGTGGATTACGGTGAGGCGGCCATGCAGGACGAGAACGCGGATGTGGTGCGTATCATGAGCATCCATAAGAGCAAGGGGCTGGAGTTTCCCGTCTGCTTCGTGTCGGGACTGGCGGCGGGCTTTCGGAAGAAGGAAGGCAGCGGGACTTTGGCGGTGGATGTGGACGCGGGAATCGGCGTGGATTATGTGGATCCCAAACGGCGGGTCAGGGGAAAGAGCCTTCGGAAAAATGCCATTGCGCTGAAACTGATGCGGGACAGTCTGGCGGAGGAGCTTCGCATTCTGTATGTGGCCATGACCAGGGCGGAGGAAAAGCTGATATTGACCGGCGTGGTTAAAAATCCGGAAAAGACGGCGGCGGCGCTTCTTCCCCTGCGGCGACGGAAAGAAAAACGCCTTTCCTATGACGTTTTGCTGGGACAGGACAGCTTTCTGACGCTGCTGCTTGGCGCTCTTTCCGGCAGCCGGTGCCTCGACGGTTTTTATGAGGCATGCGGGATGGAGACCGCGCCGGAGGCACCGGAATATAATGCGGATATGGCGTTTAGCGTAAAATTGACCGGCTGGGATCATCTGGTTGAGGAGAAGATCGAGGAGACGGTTCTGGGGCTGGAAGCGAAAAGAAAACTTCTTTTTAGCGATCCGGCGGAAGCGGTGGACGAAAATCTTATGACAGAGCTGTCAAGACGGTTTTCCTATGAATATCCGCACCGGAATCTGAGAGATCTTTATACAAAGACTACTGTATCGGAATTAAAGATGGCCGGGATGCAGGAGACGGACGAGGCCGCGGCCAGACTCTTTGAGGAGAAGCCGGCGGTTCCCTATCTGCCGAAATTTTTAAGAGGTGACGAGGCCGTCAGCGGTTCCATGCGGGGCAGCGCCTTCCATAAAGTGATGGAGCTGTTTGAGTTTAAAGAATTAACCAGAGAAGTCAATGAAAACCGGCAGGCGGCGGAGACGCTTCTTAGGGAGCAGATGGAGCGGATGCGGCAGAAGGGCAGGCTGTCTCAGGCGTACCGGGATGCGGTGTCCGTGCCGAAACTCGTGGATTTTCTGACGGGGAGGGCTGCGTTTCGCATGGCTGAGGCTGCCCGCGCGGGGAAACTTTTTAAGGAACAGCCTTTTGTGATGGGAATACCGGCCAGCCGTCTGGGGAGCAGTTTTCCGGCGGAGGAGACGGTGCTGGTTCAGGGTATCATCGACGTGTTCTTTGAGGAGGAGGACGGCCTGGTAGTGCTGGATTACAAGACGGACGCCGTGTCAGCGGCGGCAGAGCTTGTGAAACGCTATCAGGTGCAGCTTTCCTACTACAGCGAAGCGCTTGAGCAGATCTACGGTTATGATCCGGGAAAAGGCGGAAAACCGGTGAAGGAGCGGCTTATCTATTCCTCCAGACTGGGGGAGGAGATCCGGCTTTAACCGGATAATGGTTCGTGCGGCTGCCGGTATCAGTGCAGCCTTGCACTATTGAGTTTGTCGTGGGCCATGGCGGTTTCTGCCTTTACATCTTTGGTGAAATTCGTTATAATAAAGTGGTAACAGTCAATATAGCAGAGTGGAAAGCAGGTGATTGTATGCCGTCTGGTATCGAGGTGACAAAGGCAGCTCTTGACGATTTTGCGAAAGTGCAGAGGCGCATGCTTCTGGCCAGAAAAGAAAATGCCGTTGAAACATACGCAGACTTAAAAGATGAGTACTTGACATTAAAGGCATTGCTTAGTGTTTCCGGCGTAAATCTTGCGGATATTGATAAGATCAAAGAATAGTGCGACAGGTAAAAAAAGGAACTGGAAGGGTAAAGGAAGAAAAGCGATGAGATTAGTGACACGATCTGATTTTGACGGGCTGGCATGCGGCGCTCTATTAAAGGAGGTTGGCCTGATTGACAGTTGGAAATTTGCACATCCGAAGGATTTACAGGACGGTCTTGTGGAGATTACGGAGAATGATGTGCTGGCTAACGTACCTTTTGTGGAAGGCTGCGGGCTTTGGTTCGACCATCACTCCAGCGAGCATGAGCGCAATGAGCTTAAGGGCAAATATAAAGGGGAGAGCCGTATCACACCTTCCTGCGCCCGTATTATTTATGAGTATTACGGCGGACAGGAGCGTTTTTCCCATTTTGACGATATGATGGCAGCTGTGGATAAGGTGGACTCCGGTAATCTCACCATAGACGAGATTCAGAATCCGCAGGGTTGGATTCTCGTGGGATTTCTGATGGATCCCCGCACGGGTCTTGGCCGGTGGCGTAATTTTACGATCTCCAACTATCAGCTTATGGAGAAACTGATGGAGTGCTGCCGCACCATGAGTACGGAGGAAATTCTGGCGTTGTCCGACGTGCAGGAGCGCATTGACATCTACCGCGAGCAGGATCAGAAGTTCAGGGAGATGGTGAAGGCGCACACACGGGTGGAGAAGGATGTGATCATTTCCGATCTGAGAGGGGTTGATCCGATTTACTCCGGAAACCGTTTCCTGATCTACAGTATGTATCCGGAACAGAATATCTCCGCATGGATCGTCAACGGCCGGGGTGGCCTTGGCTGCTCCGCGGCGGTGGGTTACAGCGTATTAAACCGCACATCCAACGTCAATGTGGGAAGTCTGATGCTTAAGTACGGCGGCGGCGGACACAAGGCGGTGGGAACCTGCCAGTTTTCGGATGAAACCATGGACGAACAGCTCCCGAAGCTGTTAGATGAGCTTGTAAATTACGATACCTATTATAAAAATCAGAGGACAGCAGACTGATTGACGACACGCAGAAAGGCATTGAAGATAATTAAGAAGAGGAAACAATTACATGCTGGAACAGAGGCCCCGGAAAGAAAATTTTCGGGGCTTACGTTTCTGCCCGTGGTTGTGACGGCGGTCTGCATCCTGTTTACCGTGCTGATGGCAGGCTATATCCTTTGGTTTTACAAGGGGAGCTTTCAGGAAGAGACGGAAGGGGAGACCTACGACAGATATTATATGATGATTACGCAGGAGGACAAGTCTGTTTTCTGGCAGTCCGTCTATCAGGGGGCCTATGAGCGGGCGCTTCAGGAAAATGTCTATGTGGACTGGCTGGGCAACGATCACTTTCGCGATTACGGCGTGGAGGAACAGATGGAGATCGCCATTGCCGCCGGGGTGGATGGCATTATCGTGACAGCCAGTGAAACGGAGGAAATGACGGCGCTGATCGACCGGGCGGACGCAGCGGGGATTCCGGTAGTGACGCTCTACGGGGACAATACCCAGAGCAAGCGGTGCAGCTTTGTGGGAGTGGGCAGCTACAATCTGGGAAGGGAGTATGGCAGGCAGGCGGTCTGGCTTATGAGGGAGCGGCTGGCAGGCAGGAGGGAATCCCGGATGACTATAGATGAGGATGGGAACCTTGGAGAGACGGAGTCCGGAGAGGGGAAATCCGTGATACAGGGGGCGGCCGGTGGGAATGACATGGTAATGGAGCTGACGGAACTGGAGATCGGATCACCGGCCAGACCTGTCAGGGTGACTCTTTTGGTCAATTCCTATGCGAACAGCATGGATCAGAATATCCTCTATTCCGGCATACAGGAGACGATAGAGCAGGAGCGGGGAGAGACGGCGGTGGAGCTTTCCTTGCAGTCGGTGGACGACACCAACGCCTTCTCCGTGGAGGAATCTGTCCGCGACATTTTTATGAGCGGGGATATTCCGGATATTCTGATCTGTCTGAATGAACTGAATACCACCTGCGCTTATCAGGCGGTGGTGGATTTCAATAAGGTCGGCACGGTCAGTATTCTGGGTCATTATGTTTCGGATACGATTCTCAATGCCATTGACAGGAATGTGATCTATGCCACCGTGGATATCGACACGGCGCAGATGGGGGCTTTCTGCATCGACGCGCTGCAGGAGTATCACGATCTTGGGTATACCAGTCAGTATTTTACGGCGGATATCAGTCTGATTACCAGAGCGAACGTGGACGAGTATCTGCAAAGAGAGGAGTCGGAAAATGATGAGTAAATTCCGGGACTTCTCCCTGCAGTTTAAAATCAGCAGCATTTATATCGTGACGAATCTTCTCGTAGTGATGGTGAACATTTTTCTGATCATCGGCATCAACAGCATGTCCGGGCGGCTTGATATGGTGTATCAGGGCAACCGCCATCTGAACGATTTTTCGGATGCAATCAACGCGCTTCAGGACGACATGACGGATTATCTGAATGTGAAGACCAGCGATTCCCTTGAGAATTATTACCGCAGCGAGCAGCTTTGCCGGAATATGGCCGCTGATCTGAACGAGGAGGTTACGGGACGGTCTTTTGACCGGATGGAGCGGAATATCAGACATATGACCGAGGAGTATCTTACGGAGGTGGCGCAGGCTGTTGAGGCCAAGCGCGGGCGGAACGTGGAAAAATACCGCGCGCATTATGAAAATGCCGTCAGAATGTACGGGTATATCTGCACATATATTTCCAATCTGAACATGGAGCAGTTTCGCAGCAATTCCGAGCGTTACAGCGATTTACAGAAACGGTTCCGGCTTTTTGAGGCGGTGTCCGTGATCGCCATAGTGCTGGTGATGTTCAGCAACGTCTGCATCATTATCGGCTTTGTGGGCGCGCTGATCAGGCCGCTTAAGAAGCTGGCGGGACAGGCGGACGAGGTGGCAAAGGGTAATTTTGAGATCGCGCTGCTTCCCGTGGAGTCGCAGGATGAGGTGGGCGTGGTGACAGGCGCGTTTAATTCCATGGTGGTCAGCATCGGCAGATATATCGAGCGGATCAGGGAGAGCATGGAGGCGGAGCGGGCATTGAAGGAGCGTGAGCTTCTCATGGAAGGGCATTTGAAGGATGCGCGGCTTAAATATCTGCAGGCCCAGATCAATCCCCACTTTCTGTTTAACACGTTGAATGCGGGCGCGCAGCTTGCCATGATGGAGGGAGCGGACAGAACGTATGATTACGTCCAGAAGGTAGCTCAGTTTTACAGATATAATATGAAGAAAAGCGAGGAGACGGTGACCGTGGCCGAGGAGGTGGAGATGGTGGATTCCTACATCTACATTTTGAACGTGCGGTTTGCCGGTGATATTCATTATGAAAAGCATATCGACGCATCCCTGCTGCATATGGAGATGCCGGGCATGATTCTGCAGCCCATAGTGGAGAACTGCGTTAACCATGGCATACGCGAGATGGGAGACCGGGGTGTGATCCGCCTCTCCCTCTATGAAAAAGACGGGCAGGTCTGCATCAGCGTGAAGGATAACGGTGTCGGTATGAGTGCGGAGACGATAGCGAAAGTGATGAGCGGCACTTACAGGGAAGAGGATATGGCGTCGGGCGGAAACGGCGTCGGCATGGACAATGTCATTTCCCGAATGCGGCTTTTCACAGGCAATGAAAATGTCATGACCGTGAAGAGCGGGGGAGAAGGTACGGGAACCGAGGTTTGTATTTATCTGCGGCAGCGTATGAGGACGGCGGCAGAGGAACATGGCGGGAAGCCGGAAGCTTCCGGATGGAAGGCGGAAGCGGCGGAGTCATAAAGACGCGGAAAGAAAAGAGGGTGAAATGTGATGAGCCGTTACAAGATTATGCTGGCGGACGACGAGGGAATCGTAATTGATTCCCTGAAATTTATCATAGAGAAGGAATTTGGCGATCTGTGCACGATTGAGTTTGCCAAGACCGGCAGAAGCGTAATCGAGCTTGCGGAAAATTTCCGCCCGGACATTGCCATCATGGACATCCAGATGCCGGGCATCAACGGCATCGAGGCCATGCGGGAGATCCGGGAGACGAATACAAACGTGGTCTTTATTGTGATGAGCGCGTATGATAAGTTTGACTACGCGAAGGAGGCGATTAAGCTCGGCGTTTTGGAATATATTACCAAGCCCATGGAGAAAACCCGGATTGTCGCGGCCCTTAAGAAGGCGATGGGGCAGATTGACAAAGAGCGGAACAAGCGGAGCAATGACCTGATGATCCGGGAGAAGTTAGAGACGGTGATGCCGATTATAGAGAGCGGTCTTCTCTACAACCTGCTCTTTCAGGAGCATTTCACGGAGGATATCGAGAATTATAAGCAGCTTCTGGGAATTGACCGGAACTTTGCCTATATGCTGGCGGTGGTCTGCGGGGAGACGCAGGAGGGGAATCATATGACCAACGCGGTGGGCAGCAGCGTGAAAATGCAGCAGTACGACACGGTGCTAAGAGAGTATCTGAAAGAGGCTTATCCCGGCGTGATTCTCGGAACGGCTATGGCCAACAAACTGGCGGGCATGGTGCCCTGTGAGGAAAAGCAGATATCTTACGAGGAGAGAATTTCCCTGATTGAAAAATCGAGGGAGATTGTCAGGGAACTGAAAAAGCGGACGCAGATCAGCTTCCGCATCGGTATCAGCGCGGTGGCGCCGTTAGAGGAAGCGAGAAATTCCTACAGGGAAGCCATTAACGCGCTGATTATGACGACCGGCAGCGTGGCCCATGTGGACGATCTGCCCATCGGCTGCGACTATGAAGACACGTATCCCGTCGATCTGGAAAAGAAGCTCTTTGCGGAAGTGAAAAACGGGGATGCGGATCATGCGGTGGCCACGGCGGAGACTTATTTCGATCTGGTGGCGAAGCTGCACGGTGATTATCTGATGAACATCCGCTTGAAGGTATTGGAGTTTGTCCTTTATGCGGAGCATCTTGCCTACTCGTCCGGCGGCATGACTTACGAGTTTCGCGCAAGGGCGGAATACCTTCCGACAGTTATGGAAATAAATGATATACCATCTGTAAAAAAATGGTTTTTAGAAAAGATAGAGGCGGCCGGGCGCAACGTGGGAACCAAGGCGACGGAGAAGTCTCTGGGGGCCGTGGAGGAGGCGAAGGCTTATATCCGGAATAATTACAGCAAGGATATCTCTCTGGATGAGGTGTCTCAGGCGGTCAACATCAGTCCTTATTATTTCAGCAAAATTTTTAAGGAGGACGTGGGCGAGGGCTTTGTGGAGTATCTGACCAAGATCCGTATGGACAAGGCGAAGGAGCTGCTCACCACCACGGAGTATTCCATGAAGGAAATCTGCTCCATGGTAGGGTATGCGGACCCCAATTATTTCAGCCGGTCCTTTAAGAAAAATGTGGGTGTGACGCCTACGGAATACAAATGCGGGAATCCGGAGGTTTGAGGGTATGAAAAGAAAAATAAGCTGTCTGCTGCTGGCGCTTTTCCTGATTCTGACAGCGGCGGGCTGCGGGAATGAGGAGAGCGGCAGGGAGAACGATGCCGGGGAGGAGAAAAAAATCCAGATCGGCATGAGCTTTGACTCTTTCGTCATAGAGAGATGGCAGCGGGACAGGGATGTTTTTGTCTCGGTGGCAAAGGAGCTGGGGGCGGAAGTCAATGTACAGAACGCCAACGGCGTAGTGGAGGAACAGAAAAAGCAGATCGACTATTTTATCCAGAAGGGAATGGATGTGATCGTGATTATCGCCATCGATCCGGCTTCCCTGCGGGAATCGGTCAAGAAGGCGAAGGACGCGGGGATTAAGGTGCTCTCCTACGACAGGCTGATTGATGACGCGGACGTGGACCTGTATATTTCCTTTGACAATGAGATGGTGGGGGAGATGATGGCGCGGGCGCTTCTGGAGGAGGGGATCGAAAATGTGGTGATGATCGGCGGTTCTCCCACGGACAATAACGTGCCCCTTGTGGAGGGCGCGTTCAAGAGAGTGATGTCCAAACACAGGGTGGGAATTATAGATTCTGTCCATGCCGATAACTGGCGGGCGGAGGAGGCTGCGGCCTACATTTACAGCAATCCGTTAAAGATTGCACAGGCGGACGCCGTCATGTGCGGCAATGACGATCTGGCGACGCAGACGGTGCGCGCGCTGGCGGAGACAAGACAGGCGGGGGACATCCTTGTGGTCGGACAGGATGCGGATCTGGCGGCCTGCCAGCGGATCGTGGAAGGCACGCAGGTAATGACAGTCTACAAGCCGGTGGAGCGTCTGGCGACCCGGGCGGCGGAGGAAGCGGTGGCGCTTGCGAAAGGCGAGAAAATGGAGGGAGAGGACGTGACCCTGATTGACAGCGGCGCGTACAAGGTGCCCTATATCGGGCTGGAGCCGATCAGCGTGAACCGCGAAAACATAGATGAGGTCATTATCGGCAGCGGGTTTCATCTAAAGGAGGACGTGTATCTGAACGTGCCGGGCCAGATGCCGCAATAGCATTTCCTTGCGCCGGGAAAGAGAAAATCGCAAAATTGTGCTAGTACAATTCCCGTATAAAAATATGCTATGGTGAAAATGTACAGAATGTCATAAATTATTCCTATTTTCTTTGTGGTATATTGGAGGTGCGAAAAGAGTTCGCAAAAATTTTTATCATGAGAAAAGGGAGGAAAACTAAGACATGAAAAGAAAAGTATTAGGTATGGTACTTGCAACTTCTATGGTTGCAGCTACACTGGTTGGCTGTGGCGGCGGCGAGGCAGCTCCGGCAGCAACATCTGAGCCTGCGGCAGAGGCAGAGGCTCCTGCGGCAGAGGCAGAAGCTCCGGCAGCAGATGCTGAGGCAGAGGCGCCCGCAGCAGACGCGGCAGCGCCCAGCGGCAATAAGGTTGGTGTGGCAATGCCCACAAAGGATCTGCAGAGATGGAATCAGGACGGTTCCAACATGCAGGCAGAGCTTGAGGCAGCAGGTTATGAAGTAGACCTTCAGTACGCTTCCAACGACGTAGCTACTCAGGTTTCCCAGATCGAGAACATGATCAACGGCGGCTGCTCCGTACTGGTTATCGCTTCTATCGACGGCGAGTCCCTGACCACCGTTCTGGAAGGCGCAAAGAGCAAAAACATTCCGGTTATCGCATATGACCGTCTGATCAAGAACACCGATGCGATTTCCTACTACGCTACTTTCGACAACTACAAAGTAGGACAGACACAGGGTCAGTACATTGTAGACGCACTGGATCTGGACAACGCGGAAGGTCCCTTCAACATGGAGATCACCGGCGGTTCCCCGGATGACAACAACGCAACATTCTTCTACAACGGTGCAATTGACGTGTTAAAGCCTTACATGGACGCTGGCAAGATCGTTGTTCCCTCCGGCCAGATCGATTTCGCAACCGTTGGTACGCCTGCATGGGCTACCGAGACGGCACAGGCAAGAATGGAGAACATCCTTTCTTCCAACTACTCTGACGGTACGACTCTTCACATCGCTCTTTGCTCCAACGACTCCACCGCTCTCGGTGTAGAGAACGCTCTGGCAGCAAACTACACGGGCGAGTACCCTGTTGTTACCGGTCAGGACTGTGACATCGCAAACGTAAAGAACATGATCGACGGCAAGCAGTCTATGTCCGTATTCAAGGATACCCGTACGCTGGCATCCCAGGTAGTTAAGATGGTTGGCCAGATCCTGAAGGGTGAGACTGTTGAAGTAAACGATACCACGACTTACGACAACGGCACAGGCGTGATTCCTTCTTACCTTTGCGAGCCTGTATTCGCGGATGTGAACAACTACAAAGAACTGCTGATCGATTCCGGTTACTATACAGAGGCGGATCTCCAGTAACAATGTGAAGGAAATCACTAAGTTCGGAAGAACCTCACTAAGTGATTTCAGACTTCACATGAGAGAATGCAAAAAGCGCATTCTCTGTGGGTTGAGAAAGAGTTTCGCCAAGAAATTCTAAGTCTCAGACAAGAGAATGCAAAGAACGCATTCTCCGCGGGTTGAGAAAGCATCACATGAGAGAACGCAGAAAGCGCGTTCTCTGTGGGTTGAGAAAGAGTTTCGCCAAGAAATTCTAAGTCTCAGACAAGAG
>CARQVR010000070.1 GCA_949051815.1 uncultured Lachnospiraceae bacterium | reverse complement strand
GCCAAGCCAAGCCAAGCCAAGCCAAGCCAAGCCAAGCCAAGCCAAGCCAAGCCTTGGGTGATTTGCGCCCGTTTTTCGGGCCGTTTTATAGGTATAATATAACATAGCCGTTATTTTCACGGAACATGAATGGAATGTTCCTGTGGAGATAGCGGCTTTTTTGCGCTGTGTTTTGAAGAAACTTTATCGATATTTTATAAAATTGGTTAAAAGGACGAGGAGGTACATTATGGATGAACAACGTGCATGGTTGAAAGCAAGAAGAAAAAGGCGTCTGCGTATACTGGCGGTGATACTCAGTATGTGTGTGCTGTTTACGAACTATCCCGATATTCTGGAGACGATTTCCGCTTTTGCGGCGGCGCAACCGGCGCAGTCGGAAGCAAGGTATATTTCTGGGTTTACGGCACTGCCCGAAGAAATCAGGGAGCAGACCGTCCCGGTGGGAACAGGGCTTTCGGAACTCGCGCTTCCCGATGCTTTGGAGGTGGTGATGATCGGGGAGGGCCAGTCTTCCGAAGATGGGGAAGACGAATCGGGCGATGACGGCAAAGGGGATGCCGGGGAAGAGAAAGAGGACGCCGGGGAAGAGACGGACGGTGGCGTAACCGATACGGAAAATAACGGCGGTACAGAGGAAACGGAAGAAGGCGGGCCGTCCGATGCGGAGCAGGAAGATACGGAAACCGGTAATGAGCCAGAAACCGGTGAGGAGACCGAAGGAAGCGGCGAAACAGGCGGCGAGACAGAAGGCAATGACGCAGAATCCGGGAACGGGCAGGAAACAGAGCCGGAAGAAGGCGCGGAAGCAGGGGACGGACAGGAGTCAGAGCCGGAAGAGAATGCGGATACCGGGGAGACAGACGAAGAACCGGCGGCAGAGGTTGAGGAAACAGCCTGCACGGAAACCCATACCGTCACTTTGCCAGAGTATTTTGCGGAAAATGTGATAGCTGTGCAGACGCTTGATAATGCACAGGCAAAAGAGCAGGAAGAAACACAGACAGAAAAACAAGAAGAAACGCAGGAAGAAAAACAGGCGGCGCATCAGGAAGAAACGGCTGTGATCAGCGGCGTTGCATGGCAGTCGGAGCCGGCGTATGAGGGGAGTACGGAAGGGACATATATTTTTACCGCCGTCCTGCCGGATGGCTATACACTGGCAGAGGGCGTGAGCCTGCCCGAAATCAGGGTAAATGTGCAGGCGGACAGCACAGACGCTACGATACAGGCGTTGCTTGACCGGATAGCGGCACTGCCGGACGGGGAGGAATACCTTGCCGCAGAGCCGGACAGGGAGAAGGATGAGGAAGGCTATACGGCATGGGAAGAAAAGCTGTATGCGTATGCGCAGGAAGCCCTTGCCATCCGGGGGGAATATGAGACGCTGACAGAGGAACAGCAGGCACGGTTTTCCGAAGAGGCGCTGGGGAAACTGAAAGTATGGGTGGAGATTGCAAAGACAGCCGGAGAAAGTGCACAGGTGATGGCAGCGAGCATAGTGGATAATGCGTGCGGCGCTGAGGGTAATAACGTGACATGGGAACTTGATGCTGAAGGTTTACTGACGATCCGTGGAAGCGGGGAGATGGCTGATTATGTGAGTTGGGATGAGTCTCCATTTTACAAGAGGAGGGCTGATATCAAAAAGATAACCATTGAGAGCGGTGTGACGAGGATAGGGGACTGTGCATTTTATGAATGTGCAAAATTGACGACTGTGAAGATACCGGACAGTGTAGAAAGCATAGGGCAACAGGCATTTGATTCTTGCATAGAATTGCAAAGCATTAAAATACCATCTGGTGTGACAAGTATAGAGAGGAGTACATTTTGGGGTTGCGAAGGTTTAAAAAGTGTAGAGATACCGGACACTGTGACAAGCATAGGGGAAGGGGCATTTGAAGTTTGTAAGTCGTTGGGGGAGGTGGAGATACCGGATAGTGTGACAAGCATAGGGGAGAGCGCATTTGCTTATTGCGAAGCTTTGGCTAAGGTGAGCTTTCAAGGGGCGGTTCCCCCAACAGTGGGAGGGAGGGGGTTCGCTGGATGCAGTATAGAAAATATCTATATCCCTTTGTGCCGATATCAGGAGGCATATCGGGCCATTGTAGGGGGTGATGCTTATCAGGGCAAAATAACAGCGTCCGGCCATGGCGGGTTTACTTATACCGCCAACGGCCCAGAGCTTACACAGACATGTACATGCGGCAGTAAATCCGCCACCGCAACGCTTTCCATAAAAGAGGGGGCAGACTTGAGCTATACAGGAAGTGCAATTACGCCTGTGCAAGTCATTTACAGAGATAACTGGGTAGAGCAGGATGGCAATCAGCCGGATGAGACTTCGATCGTCTACGTGAATAACATCAATCCCGGAGATGCGACGGCAACACTGACGATTGGAGGGGCAAAGGCGCAGATTTCCTTTACGATTACGGAGCGATCCTACCAGGTAACCCTGTATACAGACGGAGGAGAGGGCGGCACAAACCTTACATCCTATACCTACGGAAAAGGGGCAGCCCTGCCCGCAGACTGGACGAAAACAGGATATACATTTGCAGGCTGGTATGACAACGAGGCCTGCAGTGGGAATCCGGTAACGGAAATCTCTGATAAAGACACCGGAGATAAGGCGTATTGGGCCAAGTGGACGCCCAACACCTATCAGGTGACGTTTGCTTACCACGATGCAGACGGTGGAGATACCACCGAAAGCAAAAACGTGACCTATGGCAGTACATACGGTGATCTTCCCGTACCGGCCAGAACAGGCTACACGTTCAAAGGCTGGTACACCGAAGCGGATGGGCAGGGCAGTGAAGTCGATGCGGACACGGTTGTAACGAAAACCGCCGACCATACCCTTCATGCCCTCTGGAACGACGTGACACCGCCTGACAAACCCGTGCTGCAGGATGGCGTGGCCCTGCCGGTAGATTGGACGAACGCACAGGAGGAAATCCCGCTGAAACTGTATGACGGCGTGGGCGTGACAGAATTGTGGGTGAGTATTGATGAAAACGATTCCTATACAAAAGTAAACGGTTTTTCTGGCGGCACAGGCAGCGTGCTTTATGATTACACCCTTGTTTTGGAGGGAGAGCACACTTACCAGTTTAAGGCAAAAGACGCGGCAGACAACACTTCCGCTGGGAGCGATATATTTACGATCAAACTGGATCAGAGCAATCCTGTGATCGGCACGCTCACATACGAGAACAAGGCAAAGGACTTTTTAGACTGGATTATTGGCAAAAAGAGCATGATCGTCCATGTGCCTGTCACGGATACAGGCAGCGGCGTGGAAAAGATCAGCTGCACACTGACGCCCAGAGATGCAGCCGGAAATCTTAATGCGGACAAAGCGGAGAAAAAGACAGCGGCGGTTACAAACGGCGAGGCGAAGATCACCTTTGACAAGGATTTCCGCGGGACCATTACCATAGGCTGTACCGACAGGGCAGGCAATGCGGCGGACAGCATGACGATAGGAGCAGATGGAGGCGGCGTGATCGTGGAAGACCGGGCGCCGGACATTACGGCGCTGGCTGACCGGAACCTGTCCGATACACAGCAGACCAGACCGGATGGTGTGGCTATATCAGAAGGATACTATGAATCAGCGCCCGCGCTGCTTGTGACGGTTAAGGATGATACGGGCAATGCAGTTACAGCGGGGATGGATACGATTTCCTATCAAGTCGGGAACGGCTCGGAAAAACCGGTCACCTTTGACAGGAGTACCTTACAGAAGTCGGCGCAGGCCGCCTTTACCATCCCGGCGTCAGAGATACCCACGGGAGTGACACAGATCACGGTCACCGCCACGGACAATGCCGGAAACCGGGCGGACAAGCGTATTACGGTGAAAGTCAAAGGGCCGGAGTCAGAACCTGCCGCAGAGCTGGATTACCAGAAAGGAAAACTGACAGGGCTTGTACCGGGCGGGGCATATCTGATAGACGGCAATGTGTGTACGGCGGACGGGGAAGGAAATATCCCGATAAAGGAAGAATGGTTTGGCAGCGCCATAAGCATTGTCAAAAAGGGCACCGGCGATGAAACCACCGACAGCCCGGCACAGCATATTTCCATCCCGGCAAGGCCCGCAAAACCCACACCCACAGCCGTGGATGTGAGTACGGCAGGGGGAACGGGAAAACTGACCGGACTGACAGCAGGCGTTGCTTATGAGGTTTCCACGGACGGCGGCAAGACATGGGAGAGTAAAACGGCGGACGCAAACGGCGAGATCACAGGGCTTTCCCCCGGCACTTATGTGGTGCGCGTGGAAGCGGGAGACACAAATTTTGCCGGCGAAAAAAGCGATCCCGTAACGATAGACGCTTACAAGGTCAGAGTGACCTTTATGGCAAACGGGGAGAAATACAGAGAGATCACCGTGGATTACGGCACTACCCTGACGGACATTCCGCCCGTGCCGCCGAAAAAGGACGCGGGTGACCAGATTTATATATGTGAGTGGTGCAGTGATGAACAGGGCACTCCGGCGGTATTTACCGGTATCACGGCTGATATGACGGTCTATGCGGTCTACACAAAAGCCTGTACGGTTACCCTGCAGAGCGGCACAGGCTATACCCTGTCGGCAGAGACAGGCAGTGAAAGCCCTGTCAAGGAGGGAGAAAGCTTTACCTTCCGCTTTGCGTTAAGCAAGGGCTACCAGAAGACCGCCGGTTTTGCGGTGAAAGTAAACGGCGTGAAAGTGGAACTGACGGCAGATGGTACTTATACCATCGCGGACATCCGCGAAAACAAAACCGTCACCGTGGAGGGCGTGGCTAAAAAACTGGGCAAACCGTCAGATCCCGGCGAAGATAAAGACGAAGAGGACGACAAAAAGCCGGAAGACTCTGCACCCGAAGCCGGAGACCAGACGCCGGAGAATCCGACACCGGACACCGGAGACCGGACGCCGGGGAATCCCACACCCAGACCGCCCGTAAACCCGCCGGAGACACCCGGACCGTCCGCACAGGACACTGCAGCCACGACGGATAAAGGGCCGGAGGGCAGGCCGGGCACCGGACCCGCGGCAGAAAAGAAGCCGGAGGGCAGACCGGGCGCCGCACCCGCACAGGAAGAAAATGGGACATCTGAGGAAAGCGGGGCGGCTGGGGAGACAGCGCAAGGAACGGACGACAAACACGCGGGAACACCGGAACCGGGTGGCGCAGATGACCGGACACAGGCGGCGGACGGTACAGGTTCCGGACAGACAACAGGAACCGTATCGATACAACGGGCGGAGGTGAAGCTCGGAAACGGCGCAGTCATCGTGACGGTGGTATGTGAGGAAGAGAAGTGTACCGCAGTCGTGGCGGATACCGAAGCAGTCGTAAAGGCGGTACTGACGCCCGGCCAGCAGGAGATCGTAAACAGCGGCGAGACCATAGAGATCCGGATAGACGTGACGGATATCTCCGAGAAAGTGCCGGCGCAGGATAAGGAAGTGATCGAAAACGGCATCGAAACCTGCCGGGAAGAAGTGCCGGGGCTTATGCTTGGCATGTACGTTGACATTTCCATGTTCATTAAGATCGGGACGGGAGACTGGAACGCCATCACGGAGACGGATGCACCCATAGAAGTGGTGGTCAATATCCCCGAAAAACTGCTGGGTAGCGGCAGGGAGTACTACATCATCCGCGCCCATAACGGCGCATATACCTTTATGAATGATCTGGACGATGTGCCTGACACCATCACCGTCAGCACGGATCTGTTTTCAAGCTACGCCATCGCCTGTGCGGAGACGGAGGGCGCGGGTGCAGACGCAAAATGCGGTCTGTGCCATATCTGCCCGACCTTCCTTGGGATATGCTGCCTGATCTGGCTGGCCTTTATCTCAGCGGCCGTGGCAATCGTGGTATTCGTGGTACTGCGCAGGAAGAAAGAGGAGGAGAAGGAGAGATAAGAAGAGATAAGAAGCAGCCGCCTGCCTTATACACCGCCTTTCGGCGTGGTAGATTCCCGGATGATAAGCTCTGACTGCAGCTTAATATGCTGCGCTGCGGAATCCGGATTTTGAATCCGGTCGATCAGCAGTTCAGCGGCGGTGTAGCCGAGCTGGTATTTCGGCGTATTGATTGTTGTGATCGGCGGTGAGGATATGGCGGCGTAATCGACGTTATCATAGCCGATCACCATGAGGTCGTCGGGCACACGGAGTTTTAACTGTCTTGCGGCATTGATGACGGCGCAGGCATAGAGGTCGGAAATGGTCAGGAAAGCATCCGGGCGGTAGGTCTGCGAAAGAAGCTGTGTGGAGGAGGAAAAGGCCATATTGTAATTGATTTCCGGGAGATTGATGATCCAGCGCTGCGTCGGTTTGATGCCGGCAGCCTGCAGCGTTTTCAGGTAGCCCTCCTGCCGGACGAAATTGTCACGGTATTTTAAGGAACCGGAGATAAAGGCGATTTTCCTGCGTCCATGGGAGATCAGATGATTGACGGCGGTGGATGCCATTTTGAAATCATCAAAACTGACGGACGAAACCGTTTTGCTGTTTAAATCATAGTCACAGCACTGTACGACGGGAACAATACTGCTGAGGGTATGCATCAGTTGGGCATTTAAGTGGTTCAGACATATAACGCCCGATATTTTTGTGTGCCTGATCAGTTGTTCAAAAGAGGAGAAGGTGTTGCTGCCTAACTGTTCCTGCAGGATCATCATTGTGTAGCCGTGCTGGAGGGCGGACGCCTTTGCGCCTTTTATGATTTCGTTAAAAAAGGAATTAAACTCAAAGGGCAGGACAAAAAGGAGGAGCCTGCCGGAAGAGGGAGCCTGCACGATATACTCGTTGGGATTCAATCCACGCGCCTCCAGTATATTATATACTTTTTCTATCAGGTCGGCTTTTACATTGCTCTGTCCGTTTAAAACACGGGATACGGTAGCAGTGGAAACGCCGGCTTCTTTGGCGATGTCTGAAAAGGAAAATGGATATTTTCTGCGCATATGCTCTCCTTTGCCTACAGATGGATCGTCTGACCCATTGTTTTATGGGTCTCAGTATAGCACATTTCAGGCAAATTTCAAGGATTATAGATGTTATTTCTGAAATAAAATATTGAACTTGTCATATTTGTACAAAAAATGACAGAATAGAAACCGATATTATTGTATATATATGACGACAATATATATTTAGCACCTGTTTTGTTGACAATCAATCTGAAATTACATACTCTAATTACAGAAATAGAAAAAAGGAAAGGAGGGATGTGGATGCGGTGTATTTTGCAGTTGAGCACGGGAAGTTTTAGCCGGTCTGCATGTAAGGCAGAAGAAGCGGTAAAGATGCTGGCGTATTGTATGCAGACTCTGGATGTGGAAAAAGTGATATTCGGCTGGGCGGCGGATGTCGCGTTAAATCAGGAGATCAGTCGTATGCTGGATCAATATCCGGTGGAGAAGTATCTGTGGCTTCCGGTGTTCGCTGAAATTCAGGACAGGGAAGGTGTCCGGCCAAACAAGGATATCTCCGATCAGAAAAAGCAGGAGATCAATACCTGCAAAGGGGACGCGTTTGACTTTGTATGTCAGTCATCTCAGGAAAATATGGCGTATGCGGTGGAAGTATTTGACGAACTGACGAAGGAATGCCATATGGATGGCGTATTTCTGGACCGGATACGGTACGCTTCTGCGGCAGGAGGAGCCAGCGCACTATACGGATGCTGGTGTCCGCACTGTCAGGAACTTTACGAAAAAAACGGTGTGAATACCGGAGAGATCAGGAGGATGGCAAAGGAGGGAAATGCAAAACAGTTTATGCCGTTAGAGCGCAGGCAGAGTGTTTACCGGTACGAAGATCAGGAGATTGACGCGCTGATGAAAGCAAAGCGGCAGATCATTACGTCTCAGGTGGGAGCGCTCTGTGACCGGTTTCACAGCCGCGGGTTGAAGGTCGGTGCAGACACCTTTGCACTTCCTGTTGCGGATTTTGTCGGGCAGGATATGGACGCGCTGGCCAAAAAGGTGGATTTTGTGAAACCGATGGTCTATATCCGGACCGATGCGCCGGCGGGAATCCCCTTTGAACTGCATTCTCTCGGAAGCAGCATAAAGAAAAGGCTCGATGAGCTGTGGGGCGGAGATACCGGTAGTATGGAAGCGGCCGTCCGGCAGATGCAGGAATTGAAAAACAGGGGGTATATCGTAGCGCCGGGCATTGATGCCAACAGAATAGAAGGAATATGTGATGCAGATACGGCATATGTGAAGGAATTTTTGCAGAAACTGGAGGTAGCAGGGATTGAAAGGGCAGTCCTTTCCTGGAATATCATGCAGATGTCGGAAGAAACAATCAGGGAACTGGCGGATGTCTGCCCGCCTCATGAAAAGGAGACGGGACAGCATAAAAGCGAAGGATTCTAAAGGAGGAGAAACGATTGAAAAGAAAATTAATGATAACTGTTTTAGCGGCAACACTGGTATTTAATCTTGCGGGATGCGGCGGCGCTGCAGGCGGGGACAAGACGCCGGAAGCACCGGTCAGTGAGGAAACAGGGGAGGCTTCCACAGAAGAAATGCCGGCTGGGGAGGAAACGGCAGAACCTGTGGCAGAAGAAGGGAAAGTATTAAAGGTTGCATATATTCCCAATTCCATGTCAAATGAAATGAATGCATATGGCTATAAGATCATGAAAGAACATCAGGGCGACTATAATATGGAGGTGACTGCGTTCGACGGACAGTATGATTCCCAGACAGAAACCGCAGCGATCACGAACTGTATAGGACAGGGCTATGATGCGATGATTCTTTGCCCGAGTGACATAAACGCTGTGATTCCTGCGGTAATGCAGGCGAAAGAGGCAGGTATTATCGTGGTGATGTACTCTGCGGATCTGCCGGAAGAATATCGTGAGTATCGCGACATCTTTGTAGGGGTGGACGATACGGAAGCGGGAAGGAATGCGGCAAAAGCCTTTATCGATCAATTCCCTGAGGGCGCGAAAGTAATCGAGGTTGGCGGTACGGCAGGAACGGATGCCCAGATCCGCAGACATGATGGATTCACCGCAGGGCTGGAAGGCTCCAATATTGAAGTGCTGGAATATCAGGCGACAAACAGCTGGTCTTCCAATGAGACAATGGCGATCACGGAAGACATGATCGTAAAATATGGCGATGAGATCCAGGGTATTTTCTGCCATTGGGACGGCGGCGCGACAGGATGTATCGAGGCGCTGAAAAATGCAGGAATCGAAGGCACTTACATTGTGGCAATTGATGGCAGCAGAAGCGGTTTTGATCAGGTAAAGGACGGTACACAGAATGTATGTATCAGCCAGAACGTTATCAATATATCTTTAAAGGCAATGGAAGTAATCCGCGATGCGGCAGACGGCGGGAATTATGAGGCGGAAAATTATGTGCCCCTCGACGTGGTGACGCCGGATAATGTGGAAGAATTACCGTATCCGGAATGGTAAAATGTGAGAAACAGGAGGGTAAACAGGATGGATAAACAGCTTTCTGATGTAATCCTGTCCGTGGAACATGTTAGTAAGACATTTCCGGGCGTGAAGGCGCTGGATGATGTATCGCTGCAGGTGGGGCGCGGCGTTGTACATGGTATCGTAGGGGAAAACGGGGCGGGCAAGTCCACGCTTATGAAAATCCTGTCCGGTGTTTATACAAAGGATGCCGGTACGGTCGTATTTGACGGGCAGACAATAGAAAAGACGACACCTATGGAATCGCTGCGCAGGGGACTCAGTATCATCTATCAGGAATTTAGTCTGATCCCGTCCATGACGGTGGGAGAAAATATCTTTCTGGGAAGGTTTAAAGAAGCCGGCGGTATGAGGGGCACCCATCAGAAAGCAAAAGAACTGCTGGAACAGATCGGTTCTTCCATTCATACCCACAGCCGTGTATCGGAACTGAGCACTTCCGAAAAACAGATGGTGGAGATCGCGAAGGCACTCTCTTTTCGGTCGAAACTCATTATTATGGACGAGCCTTCCAGCAGTCTGACAGAAGAAGAACTTGCGAAGCTGGGGGACATCATCAACCAGATGCGCAGTGAAGGGATATCCATTCTCTATATCAGCCATAAGCTGGACGAGATCTTTGAATACTGTGATTTTGTGACGGTTATGCGGGACGGACATGTGATCGATACGCGCCCTGCCTCCGAACTGGACCGCAAGGAGATGGTGGGCATGATGGTAGGAAGGACAATCGAGAATGAATATCCGGAACGCCCCCGCGTTGTCGGAACGCCGCTGATGAAGGTGGAGCATCTGACAACGAATAAATTAAAGGACATTTCCTTTACCCTGAACCGGGGAGAGATCCTGGGATTTGTGGGGCTGGTAGGGGCAGGCAGGACGGAGATTGTCCGTGCGATCTACGGTGCGGATAAGGTAAAAAGAAAAGAAATACGGATCGGAGGGGAAACGGCAAAGATAACAAGTCCCCGGGACGGCAAAAAATACGGTATGGCGTTTGTGCCGGAGGACCGTAAACAACAGGGACTGGTACTTCCTTTTTCCGTGGAGTCCAACATTTCCATGGCGAGTCTGAAAAAGCTGAAAAAGGGTGTTTTCCTTTCGCCGGATAAGGAGCGGAAGATGGCGGACGGCAGGATCAGCGGGCTGCTCATTAAGACGCCGTCCCCCACATCCGCTATCGTGAATCTATCAGGCGGCAACCAGCAGAAATGCATTATCGGAAGGTGGCTGGAGACAGAGCCGAAGATCCTGATTATGGATGAGCCTACAAGAGGGATTGATGTGGGTGCAAAATATGAGATTTATATGCTGATGAAAAAGGTGGTGGAGGCAGGCGGTTCCATTATCCTGATCTCATCAGAACTGCCGGAAGTGCTGAATATGAGCAATCGCGTGCTGACGATAGCGGATGGGCGCATCACGGGAGAATTTGATCCGGAGAAAGTATCCGCACAGGAAATTATGAACAGGGCGATAGGTTAGGAAAGAAAGGGAAGAACAGATGGATGCAAAAACGCACATCGGATATTTTGTAAAAAATAATCTGGTTTTAGTGACAATTATGATATTGACGACAGCGACTGCCCTGATAGAACCCAAGTTCCTCACGGTTGCCAATCTGGGAAATCTGATGAACCAGTTCGGACCTTTAAGCTTCGTTGCGCTCGGTATGACGTTAGCGATCATAGGGGGATTCATTGACCTTTCCGTGGCAGGCATTGTGTCATTGTGCGCAGTGTTTACCATTTCCATGATTGATGTGCTTGGACAGGGCGGCGCATTGATTGCGGGGTTGATGGCAGGCGCGGCGATGGGACTTTTGAATGCGTTCATTGTTGTGAGCTGCGGTGCGCTGACGCAGGCAAAGGCACTTTTTATTACATACGGGCTCAGTGCGGTATACAGCGCTGCGGCCCTGCTCTACACAGACGGGGCGACACAGCACATGTCGCATCTGACGTCACGGACGGATCTTTTCAGAGCGGTCGGTTCCGGCAGGGCAGGTTTTATTCCGGCGTCCTTTTTACTGTTTATCGTCATTATGGCGCTGCTTCATATTTTCCTTGTGCGCACACAGACAGGACGTGAAATCTGTCTGACCGGCGCCAATATCACAGCGGCGGATCTTTCCGGCATACCGGTAAAAAGGCGCATTACACTTGTGTTTGTTTTATCAGGCATGTTATCCGCTTTCGGCGCGATTGTGTTGTTTTCCCGTATCACAACGGCGTCACCGCTGCTGGGGGCAAACTATGAGACAAATGCAATACTGGCAGTAGTGGTAGGTGGTACATCTCTGGCGGGAGGGAGAGGAAGCGTGGTCAGGACGATGCTGGGCGTCATGCTTGTGATCTTATTGTCCAACTGCCTGAATCTTTTAGGCGTATCAACCTATCTTCAATCGGTATGTAAAGGCGCGGTTCTGATCATTGCGATCTGGCTCGACAGGCGCAGGGCAAAGTAAGGTGCAGGATTGAAAATTATAATTTTCAATCGCGAGATTTGTGTCTGCGCATTGCTTGACACAAACTCGGTTATGCGCAAAAAAATGCGCAGAAATGGAGTAAAATATGAGTGTTGTCACAAAAATGGTAAAAGAAATCGAAAAACGCAAGGCGCTGACAGCGATACTGCTGATGCTGTTTATGATGCTGTTTTTTGACACTAGATTTTATACGGCTTACAATCTGCTGGATATGCTCAACTCAGCGGCAATCCTTGCAATGCTTGCCTTCGGGGTAACGATTGTGATTATATGCGGCGGGTGTGATTTTTCCATTGGATCCATGATGAGCCTTGCGGGGATCATTACGATTAAACTAATGGATCATATGCCTCTGGGGATCGCTATTGCTGCTGCGGTTGCCTGCGGGGCGCTGGTGGGCTTCATCAATGGATTTCTGGTAGTGAAACAAAAGACAGAGCCGTTTATCATCACCCTTGGCATGGGGATGCTGTTAAAGGGAATCGCCCAGCAGATTACGGATGCGCATCCGGTTCCGGCGAAAAATCTTTCCTATATGAAGATCGCGAACGGAAAGCTGCTCTTTGGAATACCGAATCTGATCATTATTATGGTCGTTATGCTGCTTCTGTTTTATTATATTCTGCGGTATACGTCTTTTGGAAGAAACTGTTATGCGGTGGGCGGTGATTATAATGTGGCGTCCCAGTCCGGTATCCGGGCGGAGAAGATCAAATGGTCGGCATTTGTGATCTGCGGCGCTATGGCGGCATTCTGCGGCGTGCTGCTGTCATCGAAACTGAATACGGGATCTTCTATTTACGGGGATTCCACGGCATTGTCCGTCAACTGCGGATGCGTTGTGGGCGGCACATCCTTTGCGGGCGGCGTGGGAGGAATCCCGCAGTCCTTTATCGGGCTGCTGGCGATACAGGTGCTGGAGAATTGCATGAATATGCTGGGTATCAATGCCTATGTGCAGCAGGTCTGCGAGGGGGTTATCATTCTGCTGATCCTGTGGTTTGATAATTATACGCAGAAGCGGAAGGAAGAGGCAGTATGACGGGAAACAGGAGAGAAAGCAATAAAAGCTCTGGCGGAGAAGAAGCGGGGAAGGAGCGGAAAAGAGGGGAGCAATGTATCTTGCTATAGACGGCGGGGGAACGAAAACGGAATATCTGCTGGTGGATGAGGCGTTCCGGACTGTGGAGCGGTATTTTGGGGGCTGTGTAAACCATGATTTTCTGGCGGATGGATGGGAGGGAACCAGACGGGAGCTGCAGCGGGGAACGGAGGCTGTGCTTGCAAAAACAGGTTTGCAGATCTTTGACATTAAAAATACGGTGGCAGGCTTATCCGGTGTTGACAACGGCAGGGATCAGGAGCAGATGGAGGAAATATTCCGGGAGATCGGCTTTACGGAATTTCTCGTCTGCAATGACGGTTTTCTGGCGGTCTGGGCAGAATGTCCGGCGGGCGTCGGGATCGCATATAACTGTGGCACGGGTGTCTGCTGTGCGGGGATCAGCGAAGCAGGCCGCATGGAAAAAACGGCGGGGCTGGATGCGTGGTCCGGGGATGCGGGCGGTGGAATCTGGATCGTACAGAATGTGTTCCGGCTTGTTTACACCAGCGCGGTTTTATACAGGGAAGAAACACCGCTTATGACAGCGTATAAGAGGAAGTTTTCGCTGGAAACGGAGGATGCCGTTTTAAATTCCCTGGATATGCTGAAAGATCCGGCTGGATATCCGGAATGGTCGAAAAATGTCATAACACTGTTTTTTGAGAGGCTGGAAGCGGGAGATCAGGAGGCGCTCGGGCTGGCACGGCAGATGGCCCGTTGTGCGGCGGAAAATATAAGGGCGGTTATGAAGCGGCTTTCGTTTTCCGGGGAGCCGGTGACGGTAGTCCTGACAGGCTCTGTTCATACAAAGGCTGCAAATGAAACATATCTGACGCTGCTTGAAGAGAGAATGAAGGAGGAGGTTACGGTACCTTTCAGGCTTGTTATGGCGTCAAAGCGGCCGGTGGAAGGGGCGGTTTTAAAGCTGAAAAAGCAGGCCGCAGGTTAGATTTGTCGCGCCGATAAGGAAGAACTCTGACAATCATCAGGTTTGATGGCTGGAGGGGTTCTTTTTTTATGGCATTTTGTTCAGGCTGACAATAATTGTAGCGGACAGGCTTCTAAATGCAAATGAAAAGAGAATATTATATCTCATATACATAACTTTCGTACTGTCAGATGACGCAGACTGGATCAGACTGGTTTCAACGGTGAGTATGGCCGGGCTGCTTTCTGCCCTGACATCTTTGGCGGGATTGCCGGAAGTGCAGAAAAAGTAAAGGGGGATATTTATATGGTAATCGGAATTAATTGCGGGCATACGCTGGAAGGACCGGGCGCTGGCGCGGTTGGCGTGATTAAAGAATCAGAGCACACGAGACTTGTCGGGAATGCGCTGATGAAAAAGCTTACGGATGCGGGTGTGGATGTGGTAAATTGTACCGTTGACAAGGCGGTATCACAGGAGGCATATCTTGAAAAAGCAGTCCAGACTGCCAATCAGGCGGCGGTGGAACTGTTTATCAGCATTCATTTCAACGCGTCAACGGCGCATAATGCGCAGGGAACGGAGACTTATACATACGGGGGCGAAAAACATGCTGCCGCACTTGCGATTTGTTCGCATCTTACAAAGCTGGGATTTTCAAATCGCGGCGTGAAGGATGGGAGCGGACTCTATGTGATCCGCAGGACGAAGGCGCGGGCGATACTGGTGGAAGTGTGCTTTTGTGACAACGGGAAGGATGTGGAGATTTATGAGCGCGCGGGTTTGCAGGATGCAGCAGCGGATGCGATTTACAGGGCGCTATGTGAGACTGTAATCGGAAAAGAAGAAAAGGAAGAGGGCGATAAAGAAAAATTTATGGGTACCGTGGGGGAAATAGCAAACGCGGACTGGAGGGCGCGCAGGATTGTGCTACCGTCTGTGGTGGTTGCGCAGGCGATCAAGGAGTCGGCGTGGGGAACCTCTGAACTGGCGAGGAAAGCGAAAGCCCTGTTTGGCATCAAGCGCAATGGCTGGAATGGAAAGATATATGTGAAAGATGCCCTGGAGCAAAATGCGGACGGAAGTTATTATACAGTGGAACAGACACAATGGCGTGCGTATGACAGTTGGGAAGAGTCTGTTTACGATCATAATACATACATAGCTGAAAGAAGCACGGACGGAGGAAAAACACTGCGGTATGCGCCGGTAATCGGGTGTACGGACTATACTCTTGCGGCGCGGTATTTGCAGGAGTGCGGCTACGCGACGGATCGAAGCTATGCGGAATCCCTGATACATGATTATATTGAAAAGTATCGACTTACAGAATTTGACGGATAAGCAGATTTTATTATGTCAGTGATACCGGATAATGATATTAAATTAAATTTACACTTAAATGACGACGGCTCTAAAACAGCTTCCTGCCTTTCGCGTTTTAAGATAAAAATACGTCTGCTGCCTTGACAATACATAAATGATGCTGTAAAATTGAGCAAATGCTTAATTTTGAAGGAGATTATTTTGGATAAAGGAGATGAAAGAAAGAAACAGCTCTTAAGGATTGCACTGGATATATTTATAGAAAAAGGCTACTACGGTACAAGTACCCGTGAGATTGCAAGAAGGGCCGGTGTCAGTTCCGGTTTATTATTTCACTATTTCAGCAATAAAGATTGTATTTATCTTGCGCTGGTGAAAGCTGGCGCTGAAGAAATGAAAATTGATACAGAAACAGCAATGAATGCACCTCGTGAGTACCTTTTTCAGACGATAAAAAATACGTTTGAACAACTGGAAAGCAATCCCTCTTTTGGGAAAATGTTTGTGTTTATGGATAATGTGCAGCATACAGCGGTCAATGAAAAGGAGATAGAGCTGCTTTTGGAATCGGCAGATATTTGCAGGCAATGGAGTCCTGTTATCTTAGAGGGACAACGCCGCGGTGAATTTCGCGAGGGAAATTCACATGCATTATGTGTTGCTGTTTTTGGCGCTATACAGGGAATTGCGCAGGAAAAAGTCAGAATCCCAAACACACCATTGCCCCAAATAGATTGGCTTATGGATATGATAGTTAGTCGCAGCAGATAACCTGGTGATGCTATGAGAACAAAAAGTTATGATGATTTATTTGATGCATATATTCAGAAAAAAATGATATATGAAAGCGTAGTCCTGATTGAAAACGGAACAGGAGAAACTATATTTTCAAAGGCTTATGGAGGAAAGACGGTAAATAGTCCGATAGTAGCTGCAAGCATAACAAAAATGTTTACTGCTGCATGTATTTTTACGCTCATTCAAAGCGGTTATCTGACACTGGATGATAGTCTGTCAGATTTTTACGAACCTGCTTATTTAAAGGGATTGCACGTTTATAAAGGCAAAGACTATTCTTGCGAATTGAAAATATCAGATTTACTTTATCAGACGAGCGGATTGGCAGATATTTACGAGGAGGGAAAAAATAATATAAAAAAGCAGGCTGTCAGATCCGACACATTTATTACTTTTGAAAAAAATATTGCGTTAACAAAAGAAAAAGAAGCGCATTTCCCGCCTGGTTACAAAATGAATGCCCACTATGCGGATATTAATTATAATATACTGGGCGATATTATTGAGAAAGTCACAAAATGCCCGTTAGAGAGTGTGTTTGAAAAATACATATTTTCAAAAATGCACATGTCTGAAACTTATCTGCCTGTCTCGGAAAAAGAACATATACCTATGGTCCGCTATGGAGACAGGCAGTTATACAGACCGCAATTCATAATGAGCAGTAAGGCAAGCGGTGGTTGTATTACAACTGCAAAAGACTTAATGATATTTATACAGGCTTTTTTTCGCGGTGAACTTTTTGACAAGAAAATGCTTGATTTAAAACGGTATAGAAAATTACAGATGTCTATGTTTCCGGTCTGTTATGGAAGCGGTTATATGAGAATAAAAATGGGCGGATTTTCCACTTCTTTTTTGGGCAAGGGTGATTTGACAGGTCATAGCGGGTCAACCGGCTCATTTGCATTTTATTATCCGGACAAAGAACTGTTTTTTGTCGGGGATTTTAATCAAATGAAATATCCTGCACTGCCTGTAAGGTTTGTGATGCAGCTTGCTATGTCTGCGCCATAAAGTTGGGTGTTTTATATTAAGGCATATTATTTTAGAAATATTCCACGGACTTCTCAGACTTCTTCCTTGCCATCTTCTTTAGGCAGTTCAACATCTTTCACTACCTCATCAATGAGCTTTGCAAAATCCACGGCGTTTTTGGAAGTGATAACAGGTTTTCCTGTTTCTGCTTCCAGAGCCTGCCTTGCAATTCCCGCCACCCGTCCACCACGGCGGGCAACCTTTTGATTTTCTGCAAAGGTAGTCGGCTTTTCTTCTTTGGATATGTCGGTGGTGGAAGTTTCCGCAAGCATATTCAGGATAAGCTCTGTCGTACTCATGTTGTCACGCAGATTTTGTTTTTTCAAGCCTTTCAGCTTTTTATACTGCTGTGTGTTCATTCCAGACCAGGCCCGTGTAATCTCATTGGTTAAGATTGCATATTCTTTGCCCTCTGTTACACCTCTGTCCTGCCATTCATCAGTCAGCTCCTTACGAACCTGGATAGCTTGTAACCGCTGATTTATCCATTCTCGCGTGTAGCCTTTTTGCAAATATGTAGCAAGGGCACGGTCAATCGTAAGCTCCGGGTCAATGGTTTCCTCAATCCGTTCTGCACCGACAGCAGCTAACCATGCCTTAAAAGGCTCTGCTTTTGGTGAGGGGATTGACTGAATGAGCCTTAATATTCCCGCTAAGGTAGCTGCTTGTATTTTTCGTTTTTTCCCATCTGCCGCAACCATTTGAACTGGGGTACAAATTGTACCCCACTTGCTGTTAAGCTCTGGGTCACGGCTTCTCATTTTTTTGATATACTGTTTTGGGTCAACGCTGTCCGTCAGTACAGCCACCACATCC
>CARQVR010000069.1 GCA_949051815.1 uncultured Lachnospiraceae bacterium | reverse complement strand
TGCAGAAAGTCACGGACTTCTACCGTCTGGCGGGAGAACGGATGGACACCTTCCTGTCCGCTCTGCCGGAAACGGACATCGCCGCGGCTGATATCCGTCTCCCCGGAACTGCCGGCGCTCTGGAGGGAATACCCTCGTCTGAAAGGGAGGCTGTGGAAATCGTCAATCACTACGACGCACTTCTGTATGTCAACGGCGACGTGGACAAAGAAGCACTCCCCGGTTTACAGGAAATTCTGGAAAAATCTTATCATTACACCACCCAAAAACAGTATGCCGATCTGAAAAAGATCGGGTACTCCTTACATTAACACAAAAATACGGAGGGCGGCGGGAACTGTTTTCCTGCCCGCTCTCCCCGGAAAGGAGCTAACAAAACATGTCATTTTTAGATGCAGATTCTTTTATCTTTGACGGACAAAGCAGCGATTCCTACAACCTGATGATGTGCTGGATCGACGACACGGCAAACGTTTCTGCAAACGGCCTGCGAAGAACGATCAGCAGCGGCGAGACAAACCATGTCCGCTTAAAAACCAACAATTACGGTGTGAACTTTGAGGGAAACATCGAATTTTCCTTCTATGTCATTAAAAGGGACGAGACGCCTTTTACCAGACAGGAATCCATGGCGGTAAATCTCTGGCTTACCGGATCCACCGTGCCGAGAGCCTTATACTTTAACGACAGCGCCATCCCATCGCTCCACTACTACGCTGTCTGCACGGAGATTGAGGACAAGGTAATTCTGGAGCATCAGGCCAAAAGGCTGGTCTTTCAGACCAACTCTCCCTTCGGCTTTACCGATCCTGTCGAGAAACGGTTTTATGTCACCGGCGAGGAGATTTTCTCCATAGACAACCTTGCAGACACGGTAAGCGGCATCTTTTACCCGTCTATTCTCTTATCCGCCGAAAACGGAAGCACTGTCGTCATGGAAAACGTGAGTGACCAAAAATCCGTAACTTTTACCCTCTCCTCTGTTACGCCTGACAGTCCCGGGAAGCGAACCATCCTGATTGACTGTGGGCAGATGAAACTGACAGACGAAAACAATGGCGGCCGTCTCCTGCCGTTTCACGAAGTCGGCTGGACGACACAGTATTCCAGCTATATCTCCTCCACTGGCGAACACATGGAATCTATTTACTGGTTCCGGTTAATACGGGGAACAAACACCATCAGGATCACCGGAGACTGCGAAGTCACCTTTATCTTTGAATTTCCCAGAAAGGCAGGCTGTTTATGATTTATCTGGCAAAACCAACAGGCGATATTCTTGGCAGACCAAACGGTCTGAAAGAAGAAACCTGTAAACTAAAAAAGACATTGACCGACATGTGGGAGCTCTCCTTCGAGGTCAATAAATACGTGGACGAAAACGATAACTTCCGTCCTTCGGATTATTATGAATCCCTCTCCGAAAAAATGTATCTGGTACTGGAATGCAGCGCGGCCAACACACTTTTCCTGATAGATGCCAAGCCCGTTATCACAAACGACGGCATACAGGAAACCAAAAGCATTACGGCGCACACGGTGGAATGCGAACTGCAGCAGAAATTTCTCCGCAGCTTTTATATCAATAACGGCACGTCGGAAAGTCTGGAATATCTGGCAGATGACAACACAGACTCCTATACCGGTCTGCCGAAAGAGTACATACGGCTTGTCAATTTCGACCGCCCGGAGCTTTCCCTGCTGCATCTGGCATTGCAGGAAACCGGATGGACGGTAGACGAAGCTCTCAGAACCGCTGAAACGGAAACCTGCGCCGGAAAATACCAGTTTGGCGTGGATGGAAAAGATATTTACTCCTTCCTTATGAATGAGGTCGCGCCTACCGCAAACATACTCTTTTTCTTTGACCGGCGTAAACGCGTGTTAAGTTTCCGGTCCTTTCAAAACATCGGTAAGGACACCGGCATATGCATCGGTCTGCGCAATCTCGCAAGCCGCATTCAGGTTGAATCTACCACGGATGCGGCGCTGATCACCAAATACCGTCCGGCCTGTGAAGACGGTTCCGGCGTTTCGTATGTCAACTTCGGCGATCCCTGCCTGTACAATCTGGACCATTTCGCTGACACCCACAATGAATACGGGGATTATCAGTATGTCACTAAATCTTTCCACGACCAGTATGCAGCATGGAAAAACAAGCGCGAAGAACTGCGGCCGGACTACATTGCCATAACAAGGGAGTATAACAAGACTCTGCTGGCGGTCAGCGAATTACAAAACCGCCTGCCCAACGACGGGTGCAGCATTGACTACAAGACCTATAAGGCGGACGAACTGGCCTTTTCCTTAAACGCTTACGAGAAGGCTCTGGCCGCATTGATCACCTTGTATAAAAAGGACTATCCCGATCTCTATACCGATCCCGGCGCCGGGTTAGATGAAACGCATCTGCGCACCACGATGTACTGGCACGATTACTATGCTTACAAATATCAGATCATCCCCTCCGTACTGGAGGCCATGAAAATCTGGTACGAGACAGACGCGGAAGGCAATCTCCTGAAAGACGGGGACGGCGGCTATCTTTTGTGCGAAAACGGAAATCCCGCTTACGCGGGCGACCCCTCTATGGTAAAGCCTGTAAACGCCTTTCTGTACGAATTTGACCTGTACGGTCTGACAGAACTGAAAGCAAAGAAAAAAGCATGGATGGAATGTGTTAATCTCTTATACCGGGACGGCTTCATCACCTCCGGTACGAAGGAACATCCGGAAGCCTGTCTGACTCCTGACGAAACCGGATGGGAAAGACTGACAGACAGCCAGAAAGCACAGTTCACTACCTTCTCCGCCTTCACGGACACACTGAAAAGCTATCTCGACTACATGTCCTTTGAACCCCGTGACAACGCCATAACCGGCACCTTCTGTAAAGGCATTATCCGCCTGTGCGAGGATGCCATATCTGGGCGGCAGAGAGAAATAGACGCGCTCCAGGAACGCCTCGATTCTGTCAGCGCAAGCAGGGACGCTCTCTCCTCCTGCGTTCTTCCGCAGAACCATTTCAGCGCGGAAAACCTGTATCTCTTCCACCTGCTCGCCAACGAAGCGGATTACAGCAACAAAAATATCGTGACCACCAATTTAGACGATATCGCGACCATGATCGACGTGGCCGAAGAGCTCTATCAGGACGCCAATACGCATCTGGATATCGTGTCCCGCCCGCAGTACGCTTTCCGCACCACCATTGACAATTTGTTTGCACTGGAAGAGTTTGCACCGATGCGGGAAGATTTCGCCATCGGAAACTTTATCCGGCTGGTGCCCGATCTGTTCCGCGACGACTCCGTGAAACTGAGGCTCATATCCATCGAGCTGAATCCGCTCCAAAACACAGGCGATATCTCCGTGGAATTTTCTACCATGACCAAATCCCTGTCAGGCGTTACAGACCTGACTTTTCTTTTCGGGGACGGCGCTGCCGGTTCCTCCTCCTCTTCCGGATCCTCATCCGGCGGCGGCGGAACCTACGGCAAGAACGACGCGGAAATCCAGATTGCCAACAATATGTTAAACGCTCTGTTGAAATCCGAAGCTTTCGGCACACAGGTGTCCGACGTAATTCTGGACAGCATCAAAGCAAACAAGGGAAATTTCGGAAAGCTGCTGGCACACAGCGGAATTTTCGACAGTCTGGAGAGCGGCAATATTAAAATTAACGGCGACTGCCTGACGAATGCGGTGAAATCCAACAATTACAACGGCACGCCTGATGCCCCCTTCGACAACACCAGCGGAACCATTATCGACTTAACGAACGGCGATTTCAACTTCGGCGGCGGTAAGCTCAAGCTGAACGACGGAGATCTGCTGGTGGAGGGCGACGTGATTGCCGACAGTCTGGTCGCCAACCAGTCCGGCACAATCGCCGGATGGAAATTTGACGAGAGCGGATTTTACAAAGTCGGTGAAAACGGGGAGAAACAAATGGTGCTGGGGGATGAAGGCATTTCCGCCGGGGAGAGCTTTTCTGTAAAGCAGGATGGGAAGTGCGATATCAAGGATATTGACCGATTGGATATCGGCCCCATCCATCTGTCCAGGGATTCTTCCATTGCAATCGGCAAAAATGCAATATCCTCTCTGGGAACCGATCAGGATAAAAAGTGCGGTATGAGTTACTCACTCGATACAGAAGGGTTTCACATTTATAACGGGGGCAATTCTGCGACGTCTGATGAAACATTTGCAGACTTGCAGATCCAGTCATTGGGAACCGGCGGTTTCTTAAAGTTGGGGAAACGATATCAGGCACGTCATGAATCCTCTATCTCATATCGTGACAACAAGGCAGACTGCACATGTATCGTTGACAGTATGGGAATCCACGGAACGAGCAAAACATCTACTCAGACCGGATATTACCAACACCTAATGGATGCAAATAATGCCACCTCTGACTCTGTCCATGAATTACTTCCCTTGGGGGATTCCCGAAATGACTTTAACCCATTTTGGGTTTTAGCGAATAATCTTCCCGGTGCAAATGAGAATGAAAATTTTCCCAATTATAATAACGTCACATCCTTTGAAGGCTTTGAGAGTAGTGATACCATCAAAAAGAATGTATTTGAATATGGTCAAAATATCATAAATACATTCCTGCTGTCACAAACCAGCAGTTCCGGTTCTCAGTTACGCATTTCCGACACCGGTATGATCTACACCTATGCAAGCTCGTCAGAAAAATACAAACACGATATCAAAAAACAAATTGCAAAATCCCTTGATCCCCGCAGGCTTTACGATCTGCCAGTCATCCAGTTTAAATATAACGATGACTATTTAAGCAGAGACGACCAGCGTTACGGCCAGGACATCATCGGCTTTCTCGCCGAAGACGTCTACGAAACCTACCCCATCGCCTGCAACTTAAAAGACGGCAAGCCCGAAGTGCCGGAGTACAACATGCTGATCGCCCCCATGTTAAAGCTGATTCAGGAACAGCATGAAGAAATAGAAAACCTGAAACAGCGCGTCGCCGCTTTGGAACAGCAGTCAGCTCCGTCATAGATGCCATCACATGCCGCGAAACAGATAACTGCTTTGACAGCAAAACACAACATACACGACAGCACAATCACAGATCAGGACAAACCTGTCAGTGAACTGTCAGAAGGAGGAACATCATGGAATTATTAAAAAAAGATATCACCCTTGGTTTCTACAACGACACAGGCCTCATCAACCTGCCTGTGTCGCAGTATGACACCGAACGGGTCATTTCCATCGCCTTTACAAACGATGGAAAACGCTTTGCCCTGCCCGAAAACACTTCCGTCTTTTTGAAAGCGGTTAAGCCTGACGGCAAACAGATCAACACAGACGAATGGTGCAGCATACAGGAAGGCAGAGCCATCATTAAAGTGGCGAAACAGCTCTCCGCCGTCCCCGGCATCGTGAAATGCGAGCTTGTCTTAAGCGACAGCACAGGAAAGCAGTATACCTCCAGCCATTTCAATATCGTGGTCAGCAAATCCGTACACAACGATGAAAACCTGACCTCGTCTGACACCTACAAAAATATCATCGATGTACTTTTGGAACTGGAAACCCTGAAAAAAGATCTGGTATACAGGAAAGATAAGGATCAGCCGGGCGGCGTGCCTTCTCTGGATGAAAACGCGAAAATTCCGAGACATGAACTGTACGACGCGAATCTGGATCAGCCGGGCGCCGTCAGGCTGGTTAACTCCACAGAGAGCGCATCCGTCACGGAAGCCGCCACGCCCAATTCGGTAAAGATGATCCGCGATGCCCTGCAAAGCCACACCGACGATACCGGAAATCCCCACGCCGTCACCAAAGAACAGGTAGGACTCGGAAACGCAGATAACACCGCCGACGCAGACAAACCCGTATCCACGGCACAGCGGGCTTCTATCGACGCTTCTCTTCTGGAGGCAAAATCATATACCGACGTCCACACGGAAAACGGAACGATTCATGTGTCCGCAGAAGAAAAGACCCGGTGGAACGATGCCTGCGAAGCATTGAACAGCGAAATTTCCCGGGCGACAGAGACGGAAACGGAAATCGCCGACCATCTGGCCAGGGAAGTTGCACGGTTAGATGAAGTCACATCCAGAGTCACTTACGGGATCTGTACAACCGCCGCGGAAACCGCCACCAAAACGGTGGTCTGCGATGGCTTCCGTTTCACAGACGGCGCGGAAATCACTGTAAAATTCACTGCGGCCAACCTGGCTGCCAATCCTGCCCTCAATGTAAACGATACAGGCGAAAAACCAATTTATTACAGGGGCCGCCCCATCTTCGCCAAGTATCTGGCTGCCGACAGTACCTATGCCTTCCGTTATAACGGTGCACAGTATGAGCTGGTCGGGGATATCGACTCCGGAAACGGCGCATCCGCCGAGGAGATCGGCGTTTTGGAAAATCTTCTGACACAGGACCGGCAAAATCTGGTTGCCGCCATCAACAGCCTTACCCTCTCCTACGCTGAAACTCTGGCTATACTTGGCGGAGTCAAGGCAGTTACCGTCACTTTAGACGCAGCGGATGATGCGAATGTGGAAGGACAGACCGTCACTCTGCGCAACGTGACAACCGGAGAGGAAACAAGTCAGACCTACGCGGACGGCGGAATCGCCTTTGCCGTATACGGAGACATGCCCTATGACATTACTGTCGATGCGCTGTCGCATCATATAACCCCCGATCCCGTGCGTATCTGTCTTTCCGATACTGATACCGGCGCGGTGCATTTGCCATATCGGGTAAACGCTCTGAACGACCTCCCGTGGGCGAAGATCGCCGAATACGCCGAAACCGGAAGGGCTGCAGCGCTTTTTAGCCTGCATGACGCTAAGGAAGTGGAACTGACGGACGGAAATAAAATTACCGTGGAAATCATTGGCTTCGATCACGATATTCTCACAGACAGCGAAGAACAGACCGCCGGTATTACTTTCGCCATGAAGAACTGTCTCAAAAAGGACTTCACCATGAACACGACAAATACCAATGTGGGGGGCTGGAAAGATTCGGAAATGAGAAGCCGCCGGATTACAGAGGAATTTTATGACCTGCTGCCGCCGGATATGCAGTCCGCACTGAAACAGGTCGACAAACAGACCTCCGCCGGAAACAACTCCACTGCCATTGACACAACCGCAGACAGCGTCTTTCTTCTTTCCAGCGTGGAAACCGGCGTTACCGGTCTCAGCGCTCCGTACACACAAGAGGGAACTGCCTACCCGGGCTTCTCTGACAATGCATCCCGGATAAAGCATTCCGATACAGACAACAGTGCCTGTACATGGTTCCTGCGCTCTCCCTACAAGGGAAATACGACAGGATTTAAGACGATTAACCAATCCGGCGCGGATTCCAACGCAACTGCAAACACCACCCAGGGGCTGGTTGTGGGCTTCTGCGTATAAACAAAGAAAGAAGGAGAATCACATGAAACAAATAGAACAAACCATTCAGGCTGTCAAAGACTGGTCAAAAAATCTGATCGACAGCAGCATACATAACCTTGCAAGTCAAGTCGATGCTGACAGTATATTGAGAAAGACCGGCGATGCAAGTAGCGTCATTGCTAAATTTAACAGAGCCGCTTCCCGCTCTAACCTCATAAGTGGCGATACTTTAGATGCCTCACTCGGTAAAATCAGTAAATACTTTTATGATTTAAAGTCTGTTGCATTCAGTGGATCATATTCCGATCTGAGCGGCAGACCCAATATACCCAATAGCTTCATTAAAAACTTTTATCTTACAATGGACTGCTGTAGTGCTTCACAATCATGGTTAGCAACATTTAACAGTAGATGCTATTCCTCACCAAGCAACTCGTGTAAAAGAATCGCACTCGTGATTCATGTGGGCGGCGGCTCTACCACCACTAAATATGGCAGTGCCGACAGGATGGTTGTTTGGGCTGTTGTTCCAAGATATGTGGTATCAGGAGATTACACCTATCGGTATACAACAGTAATATCACTCGGTTCTTCAGGAAGTACCTCAAGAGGCACTGTCGCAAACTACACAACTACAACAATCGGAACTAGTGGTCAGTTTAAAATAAGTATCCCCAAAGGAAGCTGGGGCGAATTTACCGTTTATACAATCCCCCTGCTCTCAGATACTGTCGCCTATAGTAACGATATTTCATACGGTGTCATGTCATAACACCTATCAGAAAGGAGCTTTATGAAAAAAACATTATCTGTTATTTATATGGATGGCAAAAGCCATTCTTTACATGGCTTTGGTACACAGGAAAATCTGATTTCTTTAGCGAATGATACGATAACAGAAAATCATTCAGGATTCAAAATCAAAGATCCGGATGGAAATATGGTTTTCGACGGTTCTGACTATATCTATCGCTGGGACATACTCAATAACAATCGCCCCAATGAAATCTGGTACACAAACCGCCCTGATTACAGACAGACACAACAGTTTCCGTCTAATAAAGAGCTTGATGCGGTTCCCATACCGGCAGCCCCACTTACCAATGAGGAGTTAACCGAAGCCATAGCCGACCTCATGTGTGAGGTCAGCATGATGCAGCTTAACATTTAACCGAAAGAAAGGAGGTGCTCACATGGCATACAGAATTTTAAAGAGTCTGATCTCAAACAGCGCAAAATCCGGCGCGGAACTTACCGAAATGGCCGATGTTTACTATGGCGCGGGCAGACTGACCACCGAAGAATACTGCGATATCCTTGAGAGAATCCATTCCATGGAAAGCTGATTCTTCTAAAATACAATGAGCCGCTGCACAGCGGATGAAGTATCATCCGGCCGGCAGCGGCTCAAACTTTTACAACATGCCCGGAAACGCTTTCCCTTTCCCGTATAAAACTCTATCATTGATTCTCTCAATCACTATAATGGCCCTTACATGATTTCACAATTATCTGATCACCCGAAATCTCATAGACAAGGCGGTTCACCTCGTCTATTCTCCTGCTAAATGATCCCGATTTTCCATATCTCAACGGTTCGGGCTTTCCTATCCCCTGCAATGCTCCATCCCGTTCTATACTTTGTAACAACTGATTTATCTTCTTTAATACCTTTTTATCCTGAATTTGCCAATAGAGGTATTCATCCCACCCCTCTTCCGCAAAAGTAATCTTCATAGATTATTCCTCCATGGCCAGAAGTTCATCCATCATTTTCGTGATTACCTGTCCATTTTTAATCTGTTCATCCGCTCTATTCAATTTTGCCAAATACTCGGCATTCTTTTTCGCTTTTGACAATTCATTATATTCCGCTTCTGAAATGATAACAACATTTTTATTTTCCTTGCGAGACACAATCACCGGTTCTCCGTTAAAAGCCAAATCAAAATATTTTTTTATATTAGCTCTTATATCCATCTGTTTGGTTGCAATCATAACGCACCTCTTCCCGTACCAAAATACGTACCGTTTATTGTACTTAAATTATATGCTGCTATTATATACAAGTCAACGCCTTTTATCCCTGAAATGCAGAAGCTAAAAAATACACAGGGGACAGAAGAATCCTTAATTCTTCTATCCCCTGTCATGTTTCCACACCAATCCTCATCCAAACTTCGCAATATCATAAGTGAGCGTGATATCCTTCTCCCCGTAAAGCTTAAAATAATTCTGCACGATACGGTCCGTCACCACGCGCACATTCTCGCGCTCCGTTCCCAAAAGAACCACCAAAAACTGGGAGCTGCTGTACCTCGCGCCCACGTCCACGCCGCGCAGTGACTTGCAGATCGCCTGCTCCATACACTGCATGGCGGTTTCCATGCGCTCCAGCTTAACCTCGCTGCCATTTGAAGAAAACAAGGTGAACAGCAGAAGCTGCGTCTCCTTCTTGCTTCGCGCGGACATATGTTTCACGAAATCATACACATGATTGAACTCGTCATAATCCACCTGGAACGCGCCCTGATAGGTCTCCTGATTCCTGATGGCATCCATAATCTTATCCAGATCGTTCTGGGACTGTTCGGGTGTGCGCAGAATACCGGCTTTCTGGAAGAAGTCGTAATGCCTGCCTCTGTTTTGTTTCACCAGATAGAGCGCCTTGTCAGCCCTTCTGTAAAGCTCGTCGAACTCCCGCCCGTCCGGACCGGAAATACTGATGCCTATCGACAGCTCCGCATCCCGAAGGATTTCCACCTCCTGCTGTTTTTTATGGTAGGCTTCCAGAAGCATTTCAACCTTTTTCTTAACAAGTTCTTCCTCAGTCACGCCGGGCAGATAATACAGGAACTCATCCCCGCCCGTCCGGCATACTATCTCATTCTCGCAAACCTCCTTCAATACGTCAGCCACTGTTTTCAGGGCATAATCTCCCATCAGGTGGCCGTGCACGTCGTTAATCTGTCTGAAATGATCCAGATCAATCAGCATCAATGTTCCGCCCTCCGCACACAGATTCAGGGAGATATCGTGCTCTCCTTTCTGTCTGCTCAGAAGGCCGGTCAGATAATCAACCGGAGATTCCAATATATTCTCGGAGCCCATGGTAATGCCCACAATTTTGCCGCTGTCGAAAATCGGCGTCGCCAGATCTTCCTCCGGCATCCACATTTTTTCCAGCGCCCCCTCTTTGATCAGGTCCACAAAAATATCTACCAGCTCGGGATCCCACTGACTTCCCTTTCCCTTCTCTAACTCCTGCATGACCACGTCGTCGTTCAGCCGTCTGCGGTAAACCCGGTTGCTGGTCATGGCGTCATAGGAATCCACCAGTCCGATCACTCTGGCCACCAGAGGAATCGACTCTCCCTTCAACCCTTCCGGATATCCTTTTCCGTCATATCGCTCATGGTGGTATTTCGCACCCACATTGACATTGGGAAACATCTTAAAGTCATTTAAAATCTCGGCGCCTACAAGTGTATGCCCCTTGATCAGCCGAAACTCCACATCGGTCAGTTTAAAGGGCTTATTGAGCACCGCATCGGGCACGCCGATCTTACCCACATCATGCAGCATTGCCACATAATAAATATTCTGAATTTCCTCCTCAGACCAGCCAAGGCGCTGCGCCAAAAGTTCAGAGTACGCCGCCACCCGCATGGAATGGCCTTTGGTATAATCGTCCTTCGCATCCACCGTATTGGCAACCGTCATGATGGCCTGAATCGTGATGCGCTCCATTTCCTTCGTCTTTTCGTCCAGCCTGCGCTGCAAGTCTTTCCGATAACCGTCCAGTTCGATGGTGCTTCTGATCCTGCTTAACATGATATTCGGCTCAAAGGGCTTGGAAATATAATCGCACGCCCCCACACGGAAACACTCGATCTCCGTCTCCGCACTGCGGTCAGCCGTCAGAAAGATAACGGGAATCTTCTTCCAGTGCGCATCCTTCTGCAGCGCCGCCATCACCTCAAAGCCGCCGATCTCCGGCATATTTATATCCAGAAGAATCAGATCCGGGGTGTGCCGCTCCAGATACTTAAAAGCCTGCTTTCCCGAATTAACGGCTACCGCCTTGAACTCTCCATCAAGTAGCTTTTGCGCCGTCGACAGCGTCAGTCTGTCATCATCGACAATCAATATTATTTTTTTCATTTGTCCCCCATACTAACTATGTAACACGCGTCCTGTTTTTATTATACGCGCACCAGAGACAAAAAGCAAACAAATCTCCGATCAATTCAGCGCATCGGCGCATCAATTATCCTTACTCATCTCCTTTTTCAACCGCCGCATAATCTTTTTTTCCAGTCTGGAAATATAGGACTGGGAAATGCCAAGCAGTTCCGCCACTTCCTTCTGGGTCAGTTCTTTTCCCTCCGCGTTCCCGATTCCAAAGCGCAGGCGGATGATCGTCTGCTCCCGCTCGGACAATTTGGCGATTGCCCTGATTAACAGCTTTCTCTCCACCTCATCCTCCAGATTCTTGTAGATCACATCCTCCTCCGTTCCAAGTATATCCGAAAGCAGAAGCTCATTGCCGTCCCAGTCTACATTCAGTGGCTCGTCGATAGAAACCTCCATCCGGTGCTTATTGTTTCTTCTCAGGTACATCAGAATTTCATTCTCGATACAGCGTGAAGCATAAGTCGCCAGCTTGATGTTCTTTCCGGGGTTAAATGTATTGATGGATTTAATCAGCCCGATGGTTCCGATGGAAATCAGATCCTCCACACCTACACCCGTGTTGTCAAACTTTTTCGCAATGTACACTACCAGTCTTAAGTTATGCTCTATCAGAATCGATTTGGCCTCGTCCTCATATTCCGTTCCAAGATCGCCGATGATCTCATTCTCCCTTTCACTCTCGAGCGGCGGCGGAAGCACCTCTGCCCCTCCTATGTAATGAATGTCTCCCTGTCTGGTCATCAGGAATTTCTGATCCCTGTGCACCATCTTAAACTGAATCTTACCGGGAATTGCCACTTTTAAAACCATCTTTTTTCCTCCTAGTTTTCTAATAGCCCGGGGTGTAATATCATCTGATAATCTCCATCCTCCGATATTCCCGTATCACAAACCGCAACTATGACATGTTCTCTTTTGAGCGTTTTGCCCGTCTCCTCTATCAAAAGCTCCGGCAGCTCGTAAGCGGGAAGGATCCCGCTTCGTTTCCCCACGCTTCTGTAGGGGACCGCATGAAACTTTTCCTGCGACAGGCAGGACGCTATGCAGCGGGCAGCCTTCCTGCTGATAATACTCACCGGCGCGCCGCTTATGGGATCTGACAGATGATTCCCCGTATCTACCAGAGCGCTTATGCGGATTTCCTGTCCCAGAGACGGCACATAGACGCGCACCGTCCGCAGACTGTCCTCCCGCCTTCTCATAAGATGCCGTATCACAGCCCGCATCGCCAGATAAGACAACGCGCCCGCCGTCAGGGTTAAGAAAAGGCCTCCGCCCCCCTTCATAACGGTTCTTAAGCGATTCAGAATCCATATCATACCGCCGCCGAAAAAAAAGCCGGCAGCAGCCATCGACAAGGACGCTTTCAAAAGGCTGCGCACACCGTGCATCTGATAGGTGAGACACATCATACACATACTGACAGGCACAGAACCGAGTAAAAGTCTGCCTCCCACCGTGAATACCGGCAGCATTAAACTTACGCAGCTCATCCCGGCTCCCGCTGCCGCCCCCAGCCAGATTCTCCGGCGCGTGGCAGTACGCCGCATAAGAAGTCCGGCCAGAGACAGCAGATACAGATCCGTCGTCATCTGCAGGATGAAAACACTGTCAATATATAATTTGTAATACACACTCCACCTCCGTAATTCCTCTTCATTATAGGAAATACGGCCTGCATTTTCTGTCACAATCAGGGAGCATTTCCCATATTTTTCCAGACAGATAGCAACAAGGAAAAACAAAATACCACAGGATATTCTCCTGTGGTATTTCACATCTTTCCATATTATCATACATTTCTATACTGCATTTTTCTGCAGCCGCACACGACAGCCCGTACAGTTTATTACTTTCTCAGGAAGCTCGGGATATCCAGTGATTTCTCCTCCACGGAGCTTTTGATATCATTGGCCTTCTGAATCCCGATCGGCTTAAGCCCTGCCTGTGTCTTTGCCTGTCCGCCCTGTGACGCAACGGGCTGTTTCAGACCCATATTCGCCGCCGCAAACGCGCTTAAACCTGCGCCCGCGCCTACCGTGCTCTTGCCCTGCAGGGAGGTGGGGGTTATGTACCCGCTCTTAAAGCCGAGACCTGCGCCCTGTCTGGCCGCTTTCTCCTCAATACCTGTAGCGATAATGGTGACATTACAGGTGTCTGTCATGCTGGAATCATACATGGCTCCGAAAATAATATTTACCTCATCGCCCGTCAGGTTTCTCACATAATCGGAAGCATCGGAAGCATCCGCGAGGGAAATATCTCCGGATACATTGATAATCACATGGGTCGCCCCCGTGATCGTCGTCTCGAGCAGCGGACTCTCCACCGCCATCTTAGCGGCCTCCGCCGCTTTATCGTCCCCTTTACCCGAACCGATGCCGATATGCGCGATGCCCTTATCCTTCATAACGGTCTGTACATCCGCAAAATCCAGATTGATAATGGCGGGCATATTAATCAGGTCGGTAATGCCCTGCACCGCCTGCTGCAATACTTCATCCGCCTTCTTAAGCGCCTCCGGCATGGTGGTACGCCTGTCCACAATCTCGAGCAGCTTGTCGTTTGGAATCACAATCAGCGTATCTACATTGTCTTTAATCTTCTCAATACCGGCCAGCGCATTGGTCATACGCGCCTTCGCCTCAAAACGGAAAGGCTTCGTCACAACGCCGACGGTCAAAATCCCCATGTCCTTCGCAAGCTTGGCCACCACAGGAGCTGCGCCTGTCCCGGTGCCGCCGCCCATACCGCAGGTGACAAACACCATATCCGCGCCCTTTAAAGCCTGTGTAACCTCCTCAGAGCTTTCCTCCGCTGCCTTTTCACCGATCTCCGGCTTCGCACCCGCTCCAAGTCCCTTGGTAAGCTTTTCACCGATCTGCAGCAGTCTGGTCGCTCTGCAAAGCTGCAAAGCCTGTTTATCCGTATTGATCCCGATAAACTCTACACCGTCTATTTCTTCATCTATCATTCTATTTACAGCGTTATTGCCCGCACCGCCGACACCAACGACGATAATCTTCGCAGCGGACTCCGCTTCATTCGACTTAATCTCCAGCAAGGTGTTTCCTCCTTCTACTTCCACATGCTCCGTGCACAATCATATACTTTATCATATAATTATTTTCCGAACTTAGCAAGCCATTTTTTTCTTTTTGTCCCGTTTGCGCCGATTTTGTTATTTTCCTCCCACGCCTTTCCCTTGCCGCCTGCTGACGGGGCAGTCGCGAAAATGCTCGTATTATGGCGCCTTTAATCCTGCTCAAAGCTGTATGTCTTCGTGTCTTCGCTGTATTCACGCATATCTAAAGTACCACTTTTTCCCAGCAGATCAGGAAGAATATACTGCAATTTCATAATCTTTTCGTCAATGTCTTTGTTCTCCCCCAGCGCAATCTTCGCTTCCCCGAAATACAACGTCACCTCATAGGCACTGTTGAAATAGATCCGGTCCGCCGTGAGGGAATACTTGGCGAGCTGCTGGGTGATATTCAAAATCTCGTCGAAAAGCTCCGGCTTGTCCACCGGCAGCGGCTCATGCAGGATCACATGGTCGAAAGAAAGTCCCGTCACCTGCGGGATTCCGGCGGTTTCCTCCATGGAAGTCTCCACCACTATACCGTCTTTATCAAAATACACATAACGCCCCAGATATCTGACATAGCCCGCCAGCGCTTTCTCGTAAACCGTAATCCGGATTGTGTCTTTCGCCTCGATGTCCACGTCCATCGTCTCGATAAAAGGAACGCCCTCAATTCCCTTATCACGGTATTTCAGGGAAAGAAGCAGGGAATTATCCCCGAATCTTCCCCCCATAACCATCTCCATGATCTCCTCATTCGTGTAGTGAATGCTGCCGTCCACATGAACCGTCGTCACCTTATAATTATTGACTATATACAGAAATCCACCTGCCACAAGAACGAGCAGGGAACCGAGAACCGCCAGCACAATGACAGCCCGCTTCGCCTTGCCAAACCGCAGTTTTTCCGGCTTCTCCTCGCGCTTTCTCTCCCTGCGCTTCTTCTTTTTCGGCTCCACCACATCCCCGTTCTTAATCAGCCGCAGATTCGGATTCGTCTTTTTCTTCTTTTTTACGGTTTTCTTATCGCCCATCTGCAAACCTCATTTTCCCACAGTACAAGGCGTGCGGAGAATGCTTATCCCAGCCGCTCTCATCCCATACGGAGAATGCCGTATTTCAGGCATTCTCTCGAGTGAAACATAGAACTTCTTAGCGAAGCAGCCTTTGCTGCTGAGCTTTAGAAGTTCTTTTCACTCTATGCCAGTTCAACATCCGCCCCCAGCTCCCGCAGGCTCCTTGTGATATCCTCATACCCACGGTCGATATAATGGCGGTTTGTCACAATACCCGTGCCCTCCGCTGCAAGCGCAGCCACGATAAGCGCAGCCCCGCCCCGAAGCTCTTTCGCCTCCACTATGGTGTTACAAAGCCTCGTGCCTGCACAGACGCAGGCGCAGTTTCCCTTCACCCGGATGTCGGCTCCCATTTTCACAAGCTCGGGCACAATCCGGAACCGGTTCTCAAAAACCGTCTCCTCAATCTGCCCGCCCTGCCCGGACAAGGCCATAACCGCCATGAAAGGGGACTGTAAATCGGTGGGAAATCCCGGATAGACCGCGGTCACCAGATTCTCCCCGAGTCTGCGGCAGGCCCTGCCCTCCACCAGAAGTCCCTCCGGCGACGGCCGCAAATGTACGCCCATATTCTCCGCGCAGGCAATCACGCTCTCCATCTGGCAGCAGGGCGCATCCTCCAGAAAGACACGACCGCCCGCACACATACAGGCTGTCAGATATGTGCCGGCAACGATCCTGTCCGCCGGCACACGGAATCGCACCGGACACAGCTTTTTCACCCCTTCTATCACCAGCCGGTCCGTCCCCGCACCGTTTATCTTACCGCCTGCGCTTACCAGAAATTCGCACAGCGCCTGTATCTCCGGCTCTCTGGCCGCAGGATGGATCACCGTCTCCCCCTCCGCCAGAACCGCCGCTAAAATCAGATTCTCCGTCACACCCACGCTGACGAAGGGCAGTTCGTGCACCGCACCGTGAAGCCGGCACGCTCTGGCACAGAACTCCTCCGGCCCTTCCATAATCTCCACACCCATGCGCCGCAGCGCGCACAAATGCAGGTCAATAGGCCGCTTCCCGATCACGCAGCCTCCGGGATATTCCATGGCAACCTCACCCATCCGGGCAAGCAATGCGCCCAGAAGCATAATCGAGGACCGCATCACCCCCACAGAATCGGCCGGCATATCGCACTCGGCCACCCTGCACGTATCAATGCGGATCACGTCCGCCTTTCTGCAGACCCGGCATCCCAGACTTTCCAATAGCCGCAGCATATGGTACACATCGGAAATGTCCGGGCAGTTTACAATCTCACAGGTACCGTCTATCAAAAGTGTCGCCGCCAGAATCGGCAGCGAGGCATTTTTTGACCCTTGTATCTTCGTCTGTCCCGAGAGACAGTTTCCACCATAGATACGAACAGCGTCCATAAACTTACCTCTGTTTCAATTATGACCTATTCTATCTATATGGATTTTCGACAAAAAATTATCTTGTCCTCATAAATCTTTTAGCCGTATTCCTTTGGCCACGCTTAACGTCATCCCGATTTCAATCAGCAAAAACATAACAGAAGACCCGCCGTAACTGATAAACGGCAGGGAAATTCCGGTATTGGGAATCGTGTTGGTGACCACGGCTATGTTCAGAATGACCTGAACGGCTATATGTCCCATCACGCCCACCACCAGCAGCGCACCGTAGAGATCCGGCGCATTGTTGGCTATAATCATCAGCCGCCAGATCAGCATCAGAAACATAATGATAACGGCAATCCCGCCGAAAAGCCCAAGTTCCTCGCAGATAATGGAAAAAATCATATCGTTCTGCGCCTCCGGCAAAAACCCTCTCTTCTGCATACTCTGCCCAAGTCCCTTGCCCAGCACGCCGCCGCTGCCGATGGCGTAGAGCGCCTGCAATGTCTGGAAACCGGTATCGCTTGAAAAAGCCTCCGGGTCAAGCCAGGCCAGCACGCGTGCGCCGCGGAAATCCAGATCGTCCACGTGCGCCTGCGCCGTCTGCACCACATAGAAAACCGCGGCTGCTGCCCCCGCAAGCGTAAGCAGCCCCAGAAGAAAGAACCGTTTATAGTCCGGACAGGACACGAACAGCATCAGAACCGCAATCGCCATAACGATAATCGCAGAGCTTAAGTTATTGGTAATCTGCCAGATCATCAGCGCAATCGGCATCGGGATAGCCAGTACAAGCATAAAACCTTTGTTGGTCCGTATCTGCTTTCCCATTTTACAGATCAGACTGGACAAAAACAGGATCATGCCCAGCTTCGCCACCTCCGCCACCTGCAGGGAGATGGGCCCTATGTACAGCCAGCGCGTCGC
>CARQVR010000068.1 GCA_949051815.1 uncultured Lachnospiraceae bacterium | reverse complement strand
GTTTTACGCAACCTGCAAGTACTTTTATAAATATTCAACTGTCAAACTCCCGCGCTTGACCGGTTTTTGTGCTTTACCTATAATCATTTTAAAGGCGGGATATCCGAAGGGAGGGAGTGATACAAATGGAAGAAACCATGGGAATGACGGACAACCAGTATAAGGATTTTGTGGAAGCGATGAAAGAGGATCTTGAGGAGCTGAACGAGTACAAAGAAGCCGGGGAAGACGAAAGATATGTAAAAAAGTATGGCCGGATTATGGAAAGACTGGAAAAATCATTGAATCGGTGAGCAAAAGGCAGGCGGGGAGAAAACCGCCTGTTTTCAGTTTTCGTATGCAGAATGGCAATTTACCCTTGCAACCGCGTGCGATTTGGTGTATAGTGTTGCACGTTAGACAGGGTATAACCTTAGAATGATACGGACAGGGGAATGACTATGGCTAAATATCTGGTAATTGTGGAGTCACCGGCGAAGGTGAAGACCATCAAAAAATTTTTGGGCGCGAACTATGAGGTGGCGGCCAGTCAGGGGCATGTGAGAGATCTGCCCAGAAGTGTTCTGGGAATCGACGTGGAGAACGACTTTGAACCGAAGTACATCACGATCCGGGGCAAGGGCGACATTCTGGCGAATCTGCGCAAGGAAGTGAAGAAGGCGGAGAAAGTCTATCTGGCAACCGACCCGGACCGCGAAGGCGAGGCTATATCGTGGCATCTGTTTTTTGCCCTGAAACTGGAAAATAAGAAGGTGTACCGCATTACGTTCAACGAGATTACGAAGACGGCGGTGAAAGAGTCTTTGAAAAACGCCAGAGAGATCAATATGGATCTGGTGGACGCCCAGCAGGCCAGAAGATGTCTGGACCGTATGGTGGGATATAAAATATCACCTGTTCTTTGGGCGAAGGTGAAGAGAGGGCTGTCCGCCGGACGTGTGCAGTCTGTTGCGCTCCGGATTATCTGCGACAGGGAAGAGGAGATCGGCGCCTTTATCCCGGAGGAGTACTGGACGCTGGATGCAAGCCTTAAGGTGGAGGGGGAGAGAAATCCGCTTACCGCCAAGTACTACGGCACTAAGACGGAGAAACGGACCATCGCTTCCGCGCAGGAGATGGAGCAGCTCAAGAAGGAACTTTCCGGCGCGGTTTATCAGGTAAGTGCCGTAAAGACGGGCGAGCGGGTTAAGAAAGCGCCTCTGCCCTTCACGACTTCCACGCTCCAGCAGGAGGCCAGCAAGGTGTTAAACTTTTCCACCCAGAAGACCATGCGTCTGGCGCAGCAGCTCTATGAAGGCGTGGAGATCAAGGGAAGCGGCACCATGGGTATCATTACCTATCTGCGTACCGATTCCACCAGAATATCCGATGAGGCCGAGGCGGCAGCCAGAGACTATATCACGGAAAAGTACGGAGAGGAGTACGCGGCGGCCGTAGAGCGGGAGAAAAAGCCGGACAAAAAGATTCAGGATGCCCACGAGGCGATCCGTCCCACGGATATCAGCAGGATTCCGCTGGAGATTAAGGAGTCTCTCTCCAGAGACCAGTTCCGGCTCTATCAACTGATATGGAAACGGTTTGCAGCCAGCCGGATGGCGGCGGCACAGTATGAGACGACCTCCGTGAAGATAGACGCCGGGGAGCACCGCTTCACCGTGGCGGCGTCGAAGGTGAAATTTGACGGTTTTATGAGCGTGTACACGCAGGAGGAGGACAAAGAGGAGAGCAATACCCTGATCCGCGGCATTTCGGAGGATACGGGCTTAACACTGCTTGCGCTGGAGGAGAAGCAGCATTTCACCCAGCCGGCCCCGCACTATACGGAGGCATCCCTCGTGCGCGCCATGGAGGAGCTGGGGATCGGCAGGCCGAGTACCTATGCGCCCACCATTACGACGATACTGGCGAGACGCTATATTGTAAAAGAAAATAAGAACCTCTATGTGACGGAGCTTGGCGAGGTGGTCAACAACATGATGAAGGACGCGTTTCCCTCTATCGTGGATGTGAATTTTACCGCGACCATGGAAGCGCTTTTAGACGGCGTGGAGGAAGGCAGCGTCAAGTGGAAGACGGTGGTGAAGAATTTCTACCCCGATTTACAGGAGGCGGTGGAGAAGGCGGAGAAGGAGCTGGAGGAAGTGGAGATCGCCGACGAGCTGTCCGACGAGTTCTGCGAGCTTTGCGGCAGGCAGATGGTGATTAAGTACGGGCCTCACGGCAGATTTCTGGCATGTCCCGGTTTTCCGGACTGCAGAAATACCAAGCCTTACTTTGAGAAGATCGGCGTAGCCTGTCCTAAATGCGGCAAGGATATTGTTCTGAAAAAGACAAAGAAGGGCCGGAAGTATTACGGCTGTATTGACAATCCGGACTGCGACTTTATGGTATGGCAGAAACCGGTGGATGAAAAATGCGACCGCTGCGGCTCCATCATGCTGCAAAAGGGCACGAAGCTTGTATGCGCCGACGAATCCTGCGGTTTTGTCAAGGATATGCCGAAGGAAAAGACGCAGGCGTAGTGAAAAGATAACATGAGTAATTGGAATATTTGATAAATTTAATGTGATTTGCAGATTAATTGTGCGCTGTGCGTTGAAATTGTCTGAATAATGTGATAAAATCATAATATTACAGGCGGACCGGCTACAGGGAGCGAGAGGTATATTCATGAGCAGCGTGCAATTATTAGACAAGACCAGAAAAATCGGAAAATTGTTACATAATAACAATTCGGGCAAGGTGGTGTTTAACGACATCTGCGATGTGCTGAAAGAGATTCTGGTCTCCAATGTGCTGGTTGTAAGCAGGAAAGGCAAGGTTCTTGGCATCGGGGATATGCCCACGGTGGAATCCATCACGGAGCTGATTGTGGATCATGTGGGCGGTTTTATCGACCCGATGTTGAATGAGCGGTTTCTGGGGGTGCTTTCCACGAAGGAGAATGTCAATCTGGAGACGCTCGGGTTTGAAAGCCCGGGGATCCGCCGGTTTCAGGCGGTGATTGCGCCCATTGAGATATCGGGGGAGCGGCTGGGCAGTCTTTTCCTTTATAAATGCGACGAGCAGTACGACATCGACGATATCATTCTGTGTGAGTACGGCGCTACGGTGGTAGGTCTTGAGATGCTGCGGGCGGTCAGCGAGGAGAACGCGGAGGAAAACCGCAAGGTGGCGGTGGTGAAATCGGCGATTTCGACCCTGTCCTTTTCGGAGATGGAGGCCATCACCCACATTTTTGACGAGCTGGGCGGCATGGAAGGCATTCTGGTGGCCAGCAAGATCGCGGATAAGGTGGGGATCACCCGCTCGGTGATTGTCAACGCCCTGCGAAAATTCGAGAGCGCGGGCGTGATCGAATCCCGGTCTTCGGGGATGAAGGGCACCTATATTAAAGTACTGAACGACGTGGTGTTCGATGAAGTGGAAAAGTTAAAAGAGCAGGGAAGGTTTTAGACAGTCAGGGCTTAGTAATAACTGGCAGAAGGATCTGCGAAAAGCGCCTATTTTGCGCGCCGCGGATCCTTTTTTATTGTTTTGCGCAGACACTTATTTGTGAAAATCAATCGAAAAACCTTGTAATTTTTTATAATTTATTTATAATGGAATATGGATTGTATTAACGTGGAAGGAGTATGACTATGAGCTCATTGATGGATACGAATGCGTTTGATTATGTGAATGTGCTGGATAAGGCTATGGATGCGTCTGCGCTCAGGCATGAGGCGATTTCCAACAATCTGTCAAATGTGGATACACCGGGCTACAAGAGGCAGGATGTAAACTTCGAGACACAGCTTGCGAAGGCGCTGCGCCATTCCCGCTATAAGAGTATGGACGCGAAGGTGGCGGATTTGAAGATGAGACGTCTGGACCCGATTCAATACAGGGACTACGCCGGTTTTTCTTACCGCATAGACGGTAATAATGTCGATCCCGATACAGAGGGCGTGTATCTGGCGAAGAACCAGATCGTTTATCAGGGACTCTATCAGAGTGTTTCCCAGGAGTTTAAGAACTTACAGACGGTGATGAAATAACAGTAAGAAAAGCGCTTTTGTCAGCCCATGACAGAGTGCGCTTTGCTGAGAAACATATCATAAGAAGCAGACAAGAGGAGGAATCAATATGGCAATGTTTACCGCTTTTGATATTAACGCGACAGGTATGACTGCGGAGCGGTTCCGTATGGATACGATTTCCCAGAATGTGGCGAACGCGAATACGACGAGGACGGAGGACGGCACGCCCTACCGCAGAAAGATCGTGGTGTTTGAGGAGAAAAATTCTCCGACGCATTTTCATCAGATCCTTATGAAGGAGCATGAACGCTTTGCGGGCAACGGTGTAAAAGTGACAGGCGTTTATGAAGATACAAAGACAGAGGGGAATATGGTTTATGACCCCTCCCATCCCGATGCGGATGAAAACGGTTATGTGATGTACCCGAACGTAAACATTATCACAGAGTTTACGAACCTGATCGACGCTTCCCGCGCTTATCAGGCGAACGGCACCGCTTTTGGCGCAAGCAAGAATATAGCGACCATGGGACTCAATATTTTGAATGGTATGTGATGTGGCGTAAAAACAGGATAACAAGCGTTATTATTGCGATGTAAGAATATAGACGGGGAATGTTGGAGGAAACAGAAATGGCTTTGGATATTACAGAATTGTACAATGTCTCTTCGGGGGCGATCCGGGAGGCTGCAAAGGCGGCGCCTACGACCCGCATTGGAGATTATAAAGAAAACGGTTTCGATGCGATGCTGCATACCGCGATTGACAATCTGAACACCACGAACGGTTATTTGTCGGAGGCGGAAAACGAGAAGATCAAATGGGCGCTGGGTGAGACGGAGAATACCCATGACCTTAGCATCGCCCTGCAGAAGGCTTCCACGGCATTACAGTACACGGTGGCGATCAGGGATAAACTTCTGGAAGCGTATAGAGAACTGATCCAGATGCAGGTTTAGTTCTGTTTAGCGCATAAAAGGAAACGCCGAAGGAGAACGAGTTGCTGTGGAAAAGATAATTGAGAAACTGAAGGAATTGGGAAACAGAATAATGGAGTGGTGGAACCGTTTTACGGCGAAGCAGAAGACGCTGATCGTGTCCGTGATTGCGGCGCTTATCATCGCCCTTGTGTTCATCGTATCGAGTCTCACCAAACCCGAGTATGTGCTGCTCAGGGAGTGCGAAACCACCAAGGAAGCCTCGGAGGTGATAGAACTTCTGGACGGCGAGGGGTATAAATACCAGATTACGGACGACGGATTGAATATCTCCATTCTCGATGAACAGCTCGGGCAGGCGAATCTGCTCCTTGGCGCCAACAATATCCAGGCGGCAAGCTGGGGTATTGAGAATGTGACGGACGGCAGTTTTTCCACCACCGAGTCCGACAAGCAGAAAAAGCATGTGGTGTATCTGGAAAAACGTCTGGAGAACGATGTGCTGTCCATGTTTACGGCGATTGACAGAGCCAAGGTCACGCTGAACATTCCGGAGGACGACGGCACGCTGATTGCGCAGGAGCAGGAATCTTACGCGTGGGTGGTGCTGGAGTTAAAGGATGAGTTTTCGCAGGAGAATGCGGCCTATCTGGCGCGCGCCGTGGCGACGGCTCTCGGTAACGAAACCACTGACAATATTGTCATTCTTGACACGAACAGTAATATGCTGTTTACGGGAGACGAAAATTATTCTCCCTCCGGGCTTGCGAATGCCCACCTCTCCGTGAAGACAGAAGCGGAGAAAAATATGATAAACAGCGTGCGCAGGGTGCTGCTGGGCACGAATGAGTTTGATAATGTGGAGGTTTCTCCCAATCTGGTGCTGGATTTTTCCAATCAGGAAAAGACAGAGCATACATACACCCCGGCGGAGGGACAGACGCAGGGTGTGCTGAGTCATGAGGATCTTTACGACGAGGAGAACGTGAGCGGTGTGGGCGGCGTGCCCGGAACGGACTCCAATGACGACGATTCGACTTATGTGATTGAGGACAATTCCAACTCCCGCTCCACGAGAAGCGAGCAGTCGAGAGACTATCTGCCAAACGAGACGATCACTACCACGAAGACCCCTTCCGGGGTGATCAATTACGGGGCTTCGTCTCTGGCGGCTTCCCTGATTAAGTACAATGTGATCCGCGAGGAGGATGTGGATGCGCAGGGTCTTCTGGACGGCGTGAGCTGGGAGGAATATAAGCTTGCCAACAACGAGCGCACACGGATTGAACTGGATGAGGCGTTTTATAATGCGGCTGCGAACGCGACAGGCATTGCGGTAGATAATATTACGCTGGTGGCATACAGCGAGAATCTGTTCTTTGACGCGGAGGGCTCTCCGATCACGGCGACGGATGTTCTGCAGATTCTTCTGATTATTGTGATTCTGGCGCTTCTGGCCTTTGTGGTGCTGCGCAGCATGAGAAGCGAGAAGCACGAGGAGGAAGAGGAGGAGCTGACCGTGGAGACGCTGTTGCAGTCCGATGTGCAGCTTGAAGAGATTTCCTCCGAGAACGAGTCTGAGGAGAAACGGCTCGTCGGCAAATTTGTGGAAGAAAATCCGGAGGCGGCGGCGAATCTGCTGCGCAACTGGTTAAACGAAGACTGGGGGTAGGATAAATGGCAGCGGCAAAAACGGATGAGAAGATCAACGGACTCCAGAAGGCGGCCATCTTGATGATTGCTCTTGGGCCGGAAAAGTCGGCGTCGATATTCAAACACCTGAAAGAGGATGAGGTGGAGGAACTGACGCTGGAGATTGCGAATACGAGGAGCATCACGCCTCAGGTTAAGGAGAGCGTGGTGAACGAGTTCTATCAGGTGTGTCTGGCGCAGCAGTATATCGCGGAGGGCGGTATCAACTACGCGAAGGAACTGCTGGAGAAGTCTTTCGGTTCCGAGAAGGCGATGGACGTAATCGGCAAGCTGACAGCGTCCCTGCAGGTGAAGCCTTTCGAGTTTGTGAGAAAGGCCGACGCGGCGCAGCTTCTCAACTTTATTCAGGACGAACACCCGCAGACCATCGCGCTCATCCTGTCTTATCTGGCGCCCGGACAGGCGGCGATCATCGTTTCAGCGCTCCCGCCGGACAGACAGGCGGATGTAACGAAGCGTATCGCTGTGATGGACAGAACGAGTCCGGACGTAATCAAGGAAGTGGAGAAAGTTTTGGAATCCAAGTTGTCATCTTTGGTAAATCAGGATTATACGATCATCGGCGGTGTGGACGCTGTCGTGGAAATTTTGAATACGGTAGACCGTGGTACGGAAAAACATATTATGGAGACGTTGGAGATCGAGGAGCCGGAACTTGCGGACGAAATCAGAAAGAAAATGTTCGTGTTCGAGGATATTCTGCTTCTGGACGATCGTGCGATCCAGCGTGTGCTGCGTGATGTGGATAACTCCGATCTGGCGATTGCCCTGAAAGGCTCCAATGAAGAGGTGCAGAATGCGATCTTTAACAACCTCTCCAAACGTCTCGCCGTTATGATCAAGGAGGATATGGAATTTATGGGTCCTGTCCGTATGAAGGACGTGGAAGAAGCGCAGCAGAAGATCGTAAACATCATCCGGAAACTGGAGGATGCGGCGGAAATTGTTATCTCCAGAGGCGGAGGTGACGAGATCATTGTTTAGGATGAAGCAGAGAAATCTATACAAAGCCGGCTGGGTCAGAGTGGACGGTGAAGATAAGTGTGTGATAGACAGCAACAGCCTTGTGGCGGAGCGCATCGAGAAGTGGGAGAGCGTTCACAGAGCGAATGCGGCCGCGCTGCCCGACTTTGACGAGGAAGGCATCGAAGACGGGCCGGAGTTTGTGAGCGGCATCGAGGGCGAAGAGCTGGATGTCCTATTTGAGGACGGCGAGGGCGGAAGCAATGTGATCAAAGCCGGTGAAGCGGCAGGGCCTGACCAGGAAGAGATCAGGGCCGCGGCCGAAGAGGAGGCGGAGCGCATTGTTGCGGAGGCCAGAGCACAGGCGCTTGAGATAGCGGCGCAGGCAAGACGCGACGCTGATATCGCGCGCGCCAACGCCGTGGAGGAAGGCTCACGGCAGGGATACGACGAAGGATACGCGAGAGGTCTTTCGGAAGTGGACGATATGAAGCGGGAGCTGGCCGAGAAGAGAAGACAGCTTGAGGCGGAGTTCGACGGACTTCTGGAGGATCTGGAACCGCGGTTCATCGATACCATCACCGATGTATACAGCCATATCTTTGGTGTGGAACTGATGGATAACAGAGACATTCTGGTGCATTTGATTGATTCTACCCTGCGGAAGGTGGAGAGCAGCAGAACCTTTATCGTGCATGTGTCGGCGGAGGACTATCCGCACGTCAATATGCAGAAGCAGGCGCTCGTGGAGGGCGCTGTGGCCGGCAGAGGACTGATCGAGATCATCGAGGACATTGCGCTCGGAAAGGGAGACTGCCTGATTGAGACGGACGGCGGTATTTTTGACTGCGGCGTAGGCACGCAGCTCGAGGAGCTTACGAAGAAATTACAAGTGTTATCCTACGAGAAAGTTTAAATCTGCGACAGAAAGAAGCGTCGGATGAATACAGCAATCAACTACTATAAATACAGCAGCATAAAGGATGATACCTTTTTTAAGAAAAAGGGCAGAGTGGAGAACGTGGTGGGACTTACCATCGAATCGGCAGGACCGGAGGCGAAGCTCGGGGATCTGTGTATTATTTATCCCGTCGGGGATGAATACCCGCCGATCACGGCGGAGGTGGTAGGGTTTAAGGACAGACGCACGCTCCTGATGCCCTGCGACAACACGGACGGAATCGGACTGGGGTGTATCGTGGAGAACACGGGAAATCCCCTGACGGTGCCGGTGAGTGACGATCTTTTGGGAAAGGTGCTGGACGGACTGGGCAGGATCGACGGCGAATATATGCCGGGCGTGCCCTACAGCGTGGAAGCGCAGCCGCCGGACGCCATGAGCCGGAAGATCATTGCAGATGTGCTGCCGCTTGGCGTGAAAGCCATCGACGGATTGATGACGGTGGGCAAAGGACAGCGTATCGGTATTTTTGCAGGCTCCGGTGTGGGGAAATCCACACTGATGGGCATGTTTGCGCGCAATACGAAGGCGGATATCAATGTGATCGCCCTGATCGGAGAGCGCGGCAGAGAGGTGCGGGAGTTCGTGGAGCGGGATCTTGGCGAGGAAGGTATGCGCCGCTCCGTGGTGGTGGTGGCCACTTCGGACAGATCGGCTCTCGAGAGAAACAAGGCGGCCAAAACCGCCTGCGCGATTGCGGAATATTTCCGGGATCAGGGCAGGGACGTACTCCTGATGATGGATTCCCTGACCCGTTTTTCCATGGCGCAGCGTGAAATCGGGCTGGCCAGCGGGGAACCGCCGGTATCAAGGGGCTATCCTCCAAGCGTTTACTCCGAGATGCCAAGACTTCTGGAGCGGGCGGGCTGTGCGGCGAAGGGTTCGATTACCGGACTGTACACGGTGCTGGTGGACGGCGACGATATGAATGAGCCGATTACGGATACGGCCAGAAGTATTCTGGACGGCCATATCATGTTAAACAGAAAGCTGGCGCATCAGAACCATTACCCGGCGATCGACGTATTGCAGAGTATTTCCAGATGTATGAGCCAGATTGTGGATAAGGAGCACAAGACGCTTGCGGGCAAGCTGAAAAATGTGCTTGCCACCTACAACGAGGCGGAGGATCTGATTAATATTGGCGCGTATAAGAGCGGCAGCAACAGAAATATCGACTACGCCATCGAGAAAATCGAGGCGGTGAACGAGTTTCTGATGCAGGACGTGGATTCGAAATATAATTATGAGGAAGCCGTGGATATGCTGCGGGAGCTTTTTGCGGAAGCGGAGTAAGGGGTGACCTGCCATGGCGAAATTCAGATACAGGATGCAGAGCATCCTGAATATCAAGTATCAGCTCGAAACGCAGGCGAAGATGGAAGTTGGCCGGGCGCAGATGCTTTTGAATGAGGAACTGGAGAAGCAGCAGGCGCTGATCGACCGGAAGGAAGCATATATCGAGGAAGGCCGCCGGATGCGGAAGGAGACTGTCCATGTGAATGATCTGCGGGATAACCGCAACGCCATGCTCATCATGGACGAAATGATCGCGGTACAAAGAACCATGGTGCGCAGAGCGGAGGAAGTGCTGGAGAAGGCGCGGGCGAAGCTGACGGAGATCATGCAGGAACGCAAGATGCACGAAAAGCTCAAGGAAAAAGCGTTGCTCCAGTTTTTAGAAGAAGAGAAAGCGGCCGAGTTCAAGGTGGTGGACGAACTGACGAGCTACACCTACGGGCAGCGTGGAAAGGAAAATGGGAATGGCAGTTGAAGCGACGAATATGGGTATGGAACCCCCCATTGATAAAAAAGCGGAAAAAAAGAGATTAAAGGAAGAGCGGGGTAAGATCAAAGCGGACCGGAAGGCCCAGAAGAAAGAGGCAAAGCAGCGCGCTAAGGAAATTTCGGAGCAGGAGGCGCAGCTTGACGACGATGAGGGCGGCGGCGTTTCTGTTTTTTTGGTAACGGTTGTTATTGTTATTATCTGGGTGGCGATTCTCTGTCTCTTAATCAAGCTGGATGTGGGCGGCTTCGGCTCCGGGGTGCTTGCTCCGGTGCTCAAGGATGTGCCTGTGGTCAATAAAATTTTACCGGCGGATTCCACGATTACGACCGACAACGGGGAGTCCTACGGCGGCTATACGAGTCTGCGCGAGGCGGTGGATTATATTAAGGAACTGGAACTGGAGTTAGAGGACGCGCAGGCGGCAAGCAGTGTGGATTCCGAGGAGCTGACGGCGCTTCGGGCGGAGGTCGAGCGGCTGCAGACTTTTGAGGATGCGTATGTAGAATTTGAGCGCATCAAGACAGAGTTTTATGAGGAAGTGGTGTACGCTGAGAACGGGCCGGGCGCGGAGGAGTATCAGAAGTATTACCAGAACATAGACCCCACTACGGCTGAGTTTTTGTATAAGCAGGTGATACAGCAGCTTGAGGCGGATGAACAGATTCAGGACTACGCGCAGACCTATGCGGAGATGGAGGCTGCACAGGCGGCCGGTATTTTCGAGGCAATGACCGACGATCTGGATCTGGCGGCTAAGATACTGGGCCAGATGAAACCCGCCGACAGGGGAAAAATTCTGGGTGTCATGGACGCGGAGACAGCGGCCAGAATTACCAGAATCATGGATCCCGACGAGTGATTTCTCTGTGAGATTCTTTTGGGAAACCGCTTTACATAGTGCGGGAAAATGCCGATATATACCATGTGGCGGATGATCCGCTGCATGTGCTATATATGCGCAGGAATGCATATGATATGTGACTGCGAAAGATCTTTGAAAAATGAAGAAAGGAGGAAAGAGCAGGGAATGGCAGTAAACAATGTAAACGCCCTGTCGCCCTTTGGGACAGTGCAGGGCAGTCAGGCGTCTGCAAAGGCGGAGCAGGTCGTGCAGGAACGTTTTGATAAGCTCATGAATAAGGTGAGCGATCAGCTTACCGGAATGCACAAAGCACAGGCAGGCAGCGTGGCGGCTGCGGCGCCGAAGCAGCCCATGACGGAGACTGCACAGGAAACGGCGCAGCCCGGGAATGCATCCGGGCCGGAAGACGCGGATCACACAGCCGAAGCGGCGAAACCCGAAGATGCGGTACAAGACAATACGCAGAGCGCGGTGGAGCAGGACGGCGAGGGAAAGACGACCGGCACGCAGAATGCGGAGACGACAGACAGCGAAACACAGGAGACTGTGGAAGAGGCGGCCGGAGAGCTTGTTGATGAGATCGCCGATGTGATGGATATTCCGCTGGAAAAGGTGGAAGCGGCCATGGAAGTATTAGGACTTACCGCGGTGGATCTCTTTGATCCGGAGAATTTAAAACAACTGTTATTAAATTTGACGGGCAATGTGGATGAGATGGCGCTTGTCACGGACGAGACACTCTACGGCAATTTGCAGGATCTTTTCCAGACGGTGGATCAGATGCTGGGATCGCTGCAGGAGGAGCTGGGACTGAGTGCGGAGGAGCTGGAAGCTCTGATGGCGCAGATCAGCGCGGAGCAGAATGCATCCGGAGAGGAAGAACCCGTACTTAACATGCCGGGGATGCAGGAGTCCATGACCGAAGAGCCGGAAGTAAGTGTGGAAGGCATGAAGGATTATGCGGTATCCGTACAGAAGGATGGCGGCACCGTGCAGATCAAGGTGACGGTTGACGACGCCAGCGGCGAGAAACATGTCAGCGAGCAGGTTACAGACACCGGAAAGCCTGAGACGACTCCCGTTTTAAAGAAGGAGAGTATGGGCGACACGGGACACGGCGGAGAAGAGAATGCAGCCGGAAACAATGCGGGCAATGCTTTCTTGCAGAACCTGACAGGACGTATGGAAGAAGTGGAGGCACCGGTGGAGCGGCCGGTATACACACAGCCGGAAACGAACCAGATCATGGATCAGATCGTGGAGTACATGAAGTTTAATCTCAAACCGGAGATGCAGGAGATGGAAATGCAGCTCCATCCCGCAAGTCTGGGTACGGTGCATGTACAGATCGCGGCGAAGGACGGTGTTATCACAGCGCAGTTTGCGGCACAGAACGAGACGGTGAAAGCGGTTCTGGAGACCCAGATGATCCAGCTTAAGCAGCAGTTTGAAGAGCAGGGCATCAAGGTGGAAGCTGTGGAAGTCACAGTGGCAAACCACGCTTACGGCGAGCAGTTCGGCGGCGGTCAGGAAGCGGCGGATCAGCAGAGTGAGAATGCGAAGAAAGGCACAAGAAGGATCAACTTAAATCTCGATGAGATGGAGGAAGAAGGTCTTGAGGCGCTCGACGATTCGGAGCGGATCGCGGTGGAAATGATGCAGGCAAACGGCAATACGGTAGACTATACTGCATAACGTGTGGTATAGGTCGAAGCATTTACTGCTGAGACCGTAAGAACATGATTCAGTAATACAAAATCCCATCACTGAAAGCGGTTCTAAGCGCCAGTGGCGCTTGTTTAGAACGGACCGAAGCGGAGCGTAGACTTTAGGATGGATTTTGTATCATAACTGCGAGAGAATTGAGCAGTTTATGAAAGGAGTGAAAGATATGGGAGCAGTACAGAAAGTAGAAAACGGACAGTTTGTGGAATCCAATTCCGCGGCGTCTCTGGCTGATGCAGTCAACAAGTCAAAGGGAAATACCCTTGACAAGGACGCGTTTTTGCAGCTTCTGGTGGCGCAGATGAAGTATCAGGATCCCCTGGAGCCTACTTCCAATACCGAGTATATTTCCCAGTATGCGACATTCTCGGAGCTGGAGCAGATGCAGAACATGAGCGCATCCATGGATCTTTTCCGGGCGTCGGCGCTGGTAGGGCAGACCGTACTCTTAAATATAAGGGACAGTCAGGGGAGGCTTACGCAGGTGCAGGGTCCCGTGGACTTTGTTACTTACGAGAACAACAAAGCGTATCTTTCCATTGGCGGAGAGCTTTATTCGATGGATGATCTGGCAACCGTAGCGGATCCTAAATATCTGGAAGCATACAAGCTGGCGGCGGAATGGCTGAATATTTTCAACAAACTTCCGGCTATGTCGAATCTGTCTATTACCGACAGGGAGAAGGTTGAACAACTGAACGAGATGTACGAGAAGATGACCGACTATCAGAAGGAGTTCCTGACAGAAGAAGAAGTAGACACCATGAAGAAGTATGTGGATAAGATGAAGGATCTGGTGGCGATCGCCGGGGCGGATAAGGAAAATGACAGCGATGGTGATGCCGACGGTGATGATGGAGATGGGGACGCTGATGCAGACACCGGCGGCGACAGTGACAAGTAAGCAGCAGCGGCGCGCGTATCTCAGGGAGGAGAGAGTATGAAGATTCAAGGCAGTTCTTTCCCTTCGATAGAGCAGCTTCAGGATCAATATTTAAAGACGGGCAGATCCAGGGACGGAGCGCCTGCACCGGGAGGCATAAGCTTTCAGGATATTCTGTCAAAAAAGACGGACGGGATGGAGGAGTCCTTAGAGGTCAGATTCTCCAAGCATGCGGCAAACCGCCTGACGGACAGAAATATTGAACTGACCGAGGAACAGGTCGAGCGCCTGAACTTAGGAGCAGCCAAAGCCTCAGAGAAGGGTATCAAGGAATCACTGGTCATGGTCGATTCCCTTGCATTTATCGTGAGCGTACCGAATCAGACGGTCATCACGGCGATGGATCAGGCGGAGGCCGATGAAAATGTATTCACAAACATAGACGGAGCGGTCATTATATAAGCCGGACCTTACAGGAGGCTTACCGTCCTCGACTGACAGAGAGGACAGACGGTTCCATACAAGTTTAAGGAGGTCATTTCACTATGATGAGATCACTTTTTTCTGGCGTGTCGGGTCTTAAGACCCACCAGACCAGAATGGATGTTATCGGTAACAACATTGCAAACGTAAACACGGTCGCATACAAGTCACAGAACATGATATTCAGTGACCTGCTCTACCAGACAACGCAGGCGGCATCCGGCGCCAACGCGGCCACAGGCAGAGGCGGTATCAACGCAAGACAGATCGGTCTCGGCTCCAAGACGGCAGCGATCAACACGGCCATCACGAGACAGGGTTCCGCCCAGTCTACGAATAACCCTTGGGACGTCATGATTTCGGGCGAAGCCTTTTTCATCGTAAACAGCGGCTCCCAGAACTTCTTCACCAGAGACGGTTCCTTTACCATTGACGGCTCCGGCAACCTCGTTATGGCGAGCACCGGTTACCGTGTGATGGGCTGGCAGGTGGATGAGGAAACCGGTGAGATCGAGTCCGGACCGGTATCCGCGTTGCAGATAATGAATACGCGGAATCTGACGGTGGATGCGGAGGCGACAACGCTGGCAAACGTAAGTGGTATTCTGGATAAGAACTGCACCGATGTGCACAGCAAGGCAGGTCTTGTGCGGACATTATCGTTTTACGATGCAAGGGGCTACCTCTACACAGCACAATTCAGTATCCATGCGCTGAGTCAGGACGGCAACTATTATGTCCAGCTTGACGATATCACGGACAGCAACGGTGTGTCCCTGAAAGATTACTACAATGTCAACGATATCAGCCAGATCGCGACTTTCGGTGAGGCACAGAATATTTTTGAGACGAAGGTTTACGGCCTGCCCGACGACGGCAGCGTGGAATATGACAGCACGACAAATCCGCCCACCTTTAAGGTGAATTATCAGTACGGCGAGATTCTGGACGGCTTCTCGGACAATGTCATGATGTCCATGGCGGAGAACCTGCAGGTGACGGCTCCCGGGGCGGGCACAGTGGCTAAGGACACAGAAGTGACCATGACGGGCAGCGTGACGCTGGATAAGAAAATCCTGCAGGAGAAGTACGGGCTGACTTACGACGAGAAGGAGAAGGCGTATTATTATGCGGAGAAACAGGCGGACGGCTCCTATGGCACGCCGATAAAGATGACGGATGACATGATAACCGGTGATCCAAGCTGGGCAAGCATTCTCGGAAAGCTTGGCGGTACGGGAATGACGATCCCGAATCCGGTTACGATAGATGACAAGGGTGCGGTGACCCTGACCTTTGAAGCGAAGTTTAAAACGAAAGAGGAGTCGGTTCTCTCTGCGACGGGAAACTTCGGTGTGACCATACAGGATACCCCGGACAACAGAGCGGAGATTTTGCAGCGTGCTTACGGCCTGACGTCCACCGACAATACGTCCTACAGCATCAACTATATCACCCCCGACGGCCATGCCAGCATCACGCGCAACGAGCACTTTGTGGGCAACTCACTGGTGTTCGATACGAAGACCGGTAAATTCGACTATGTGGGAGCAGCCGAGCAGAATGCGGTGACGCTTAATTTTATGGGCAATGCGACGGATCTGACCGGCGCGACCGTAGATCTCGGTCATTTCAGTGACATTTCCATTGATTTTTCGACGGTCCGGAATGTCAACAACGGTAAGACGTCCACAGTCACCTATGACAACGGCGACGGTGGCGAGAACAACCTCGGCAGCGGCCGTAAGGTGGGTGCACTGATCGGTGTGGAGATCGGTCAGGACGGTAAGATCAGAGCTTCCTACGACAACGGTCTCTCCAAACTTCTGGGACAGATTGCGGTGACGAAGTTCGCCAACGCGGCAGGTCTTGCGAAAGCAGGTAACAACCTGTACTCGGCGACCTTAAACTCCGGCGAGTTCGACGGCACCGGTATAGACATTACGTCAGACGGCGAGGGTTCCATGGAATCCGGCGTGCTGGAGATGAGTAACGTGGATCTGGCAGGCGAGTTCACTGAAATGATCACGACACAGCGTGGTTTCCAGGCAAACAGCCGTATTATCACCACATCCGACTCCATGCTGGAGGAGCTGGTAAATCTTAAGAGATAATTTTAGAAAATATTTATAAGGCATATCGCCTAGCTGAATTATTTAGTTAGGCGATATGCCTTGTTACGTTAGTGTAACCATATAATGCAGTGCTTTAGTACATTATAAGATTGTATAGTTGTCCAAATGGTGTTGTTAGTTTTAATATAATGCATATTCTCTATCGTCCAGACAAAGTTCCAGTATGCCGACTGGGAACTTGTGGAACAGATCACGGAGAACCCGTACCTGCAGTACTTTATCGGACTTCCCGGATATCAGGAAGAAGCTCCCTTTGATGCGAGCACCCTTGTCCTGTTCCGAAAACGTAGTTCAGCAGAAAGGCTGATGGAAGCTAATGAGTATCTTCTTGCACACAAAGATAATGACAAAAACGACGCAGTCCCTCCATCAGCCGGTGGCCCAGGCGCGCCTGCTGAATGAAGCAAGGGAGAAGCTTGAGGCCATCATATACCGTTTTTGTAAGTCTTATGGCATGCCACTGCCAAGGCGTTACAGGAGACGCGCCAGAAAAGATTATCTTGCCTTTGCCAAAAGCAGAAAACACAGTGCCGGGAAAATGCGGATGGCACTCCGCAGGCATCTTGGTTACGTTGCAAGAGATATCCGGTATCTGGATGGATTCATGAGAGACGGATATGCCATGACGGAGAAAGAGAACAGCCGGTACCTGACGATCCTGACGCTGTGTGAACAACAAAAGTATATGTATGACAACAGGGTACATTCGGTAGAGCATCGTACTGTAAGCATTTCGCAGCCATGGGTCCGCCCGATCGTGAGGAGAAAGACCAAGACACCAGTCGGGTTTGGAGTGAAGTTTGACCTGAGCCTGGACAGTGACGGTTACGGACATATCGAAAGGATATCGTTTGAAGCCTACAATGAAAGTGCCTGCCTGACAGAAGCAGTGGAATGCTTCAAGGTGCGTACCGGCTGTTACTCGGAACGTGTACTGGCAGACCAGATCTACCGGACAAGGGAAAATCGGAACTATTGCAAGATTCATGGCATTCGCATATCCGGCCCGAAGCTTGGCAGACCGGGTGCAGGAATAAAAGCGGATAAAAAGCAGGAGTATCAGGATAATAGCGACAGGATCGAAGCGGAACGTACCTTCAGCTTAAGCAAACGCTGCTACGGCATGGGGTGCATTGTAACAAAACTGGAAGAAACACAGCTGACATCCATCGCATTATCTGTATTCGTGACGAATCTGTTTCAGATTCAGAAGCGGATACTTTATGCCCTTTTGTACCTGTTCCAATATGTGGAGAGATATAAATGTTGGGATATACAAATATTTGCTTAATCAGCAGACACTAAATAGAAAAGAAATTAACAGATGTTGAGTTGCAAATTTGTATGAATAATAGTATAATTATTTAAAGCAACTCATATTAAGAAAGGGGAAAATTTATGAAAAGAAATTTTATTTTTACTATTATTATGGCTTTTATATTAATGGTTTCACCGATTACTGTATACGCTACAGAAACAAATAATGTTTGTACCGATACCGTAGTTCAAAAATCTGATACACTATATAGCCATATATATGACTATGGTGTTGATATTAAATCCTTTGAACCTTATACAAGCAAAACATTCAGACCAATATCTGATCGAGTGGAAATATTGTTTGGTGCAGCGGGAAATTACGGAAACTACTACACATGTTACTTTGAAGAGCAGAATTCAAACGGTTCGTGGAAGGTAATTAAAAGTTATACAGTAGACGATATGGGATCTATTGGCAGGTCTATTTTTGTAACACCCAATAATGCATATCGGGTGCGAGTAACTACTACCGATAAGCGTAATAGTACGATATTCGTAGAAGTATATGAAAATATATTTGATTAATTTAGAGTGTATATGTATATAGTATAATAACATTTAATATGATTTTATGAGTTGCTAGATTTATATTTTCAAGATAATTACAGGCCTATTTTAATGAACTCAATATATAATTTAGAAAGGTCGGTAACAACCTGTACTCGGCGACCTTAAACTCCGGCGAGTTCGACGGCACCGGTATAGACATTACGTCAGACGGCGAGGGTTCCATGGAATCCGGCGTGCTGGAGATGAGTAACGTGGATCTGGCAGGCGAGTTCACTGAAATGATCACGACACAGCGTGGTTTCCAGGCAAACAGCCGTATTATCACCACATCCGACTCCATGCTGGAGGAGCTGGTAAATCTGAAACGTTAATTCATTAAAATAGGAGGGGATTTTTCCGCGGGAAACCGCGGGAAGATCTTCTTTTTTGTGCGAATGGTGCGAGGAATGGTAAAATTTCTTTTTGCAGTTTTTGTAGATGTGTGGTAAAATAAATGAGTTGCATAATATAAGAAGTAATAAGGGGGGATTGTCTATGGTAGAAGTCACGAAGATTAACGGCGTGAAAGTGCTGATTAATCCGGATTTGCTGGAGCTGGTGGAGGAAACCCCTGATACGGTGCTGTCTTTTACCACCGGCCGCAAATTAATTGTAAAAGAAAGTAGA
>CARQVR010000067.1 GCA_949051815.1 uncultured Lachnospiraceae bacterium | reverse complement strand
GGTATGATACCATACTCCGCCCTGTTTGGCAAGGGAAAACGTCGTTCTTTTTCAGATCTTTTTGATGAAAAATTTTTTGTGAAAAGCCAATCATTTGAAACCGGCGGTTTCGTTATATACTAGTGAGGGGACATCCCCGGGAGGAACCATCTTGACGCGTGAAGATAAACTGATACAGAAAATCGAGCAGGGAGATCTCAGTGCAGCGGACGAATTGATCGCCATGTACTACCCGGAAATTCTCCGCTACTGCCTCTGGCATACCCCTGACCGCTCCCTCGCGGAGGACGCCGCGCAGGAAACCTTTCTGAAAGCGCTGCGCTATTTTGACCGCTACACCCACAGGGGAAAGTTTAAGTCTTTTCTCTACCGGATCGCCGCGAATACCTGCATTGATATGCAGAGAAAATACGGCCATCCCGATATCTCTCTGGAGGAATCAGCGGCCGGTCTGTGCTATTTTGAACCGGCTTTCGAGGCTGTCCGGTCAGATATGGTACTGAGACAGCTCGTGGCCGGTCTGCCGGAAAACCAGCGGGAAATTGTTCTGCTGCGGTTCGGGCAGGATCTGACCCTTCGCGAAACGGCGGACATGTTAAAGCTGCCGCTGCGGACAGTACAGTCCAGACTGCGTTCGGCCTTGAAAAGTCTAAAGGAGGAGCTTCGCCATGAAAAATGAACCGTTAAAAAACAATTCCCTTTATAAGGAAACAGATCTGAAGCAGGAATTAAGCCGGGCGCTGCATCAGCTCCCATACGAAACCGGTGATCCCCACTTGCAGGCCACGATTCTGCTTGCCAGAAAAGAAGCCTGCCGGATGCAGACGCGGGAGCGCATTTCCTTTGCCCGCTTTTTAAAAAAGCAGATCCCATTGATCGGCTGGAAGCTCTGGGGCATACAGGGTGTTTTCCTCGCGGCGGCATCCCGTGTCCTCTCTGATTGTTCCGGCTATCTGATAAGTCCTCCGCGTCTTGCCAGACTGCTGTTCTGTTTGTCCGTTGTGGTTTTTATGACTGCCCTGCCGCTGCTTTATCGTTCCATCCGCTGTCAGATGCAGGAAATCGAGGCGGCGTCTCGCTTTTCGTCGGTCAGACTGCTGCTAGCAAAGCTGATTGTCATCGGCATCGGGGATATTTTTCTTCTTGGCGGCCTCCTCTTTACTGCCACAGCCAAAACCGCTTTGCCCGCTGACATTGCTGTCATTTATTTATGCCTGCCGTTTCTTCTGGCGTGTGGCGGCTGCCTGTTTATGCTGGGCCACTTTCCTCCCGGCCGATTTCTTGCAGGGAGCACACTCTTTTGCTTTGCGCTGCTGTTTCTGTTTTCGGTGCCTCTCCGGCAGAGCGCGCTGTTGTTTCACCCGTCTTATCAGGAGGGGCGGATCATCTTATGCGTCTGGTTATCTGTCTTTTGCGCATGCCAGCTCCGCTATATTATAAAGGCTTCCTCTTACGGGGAGCTGCAGATCATCTGATTGAAAATCTGAAGGAGGATACTATGGAATTATGTGTGGAACACCTTTCTAAGCAATTCAAAGATATCACTGCCGTAAACGACGTTTCCCTGCAGATCACGCCCGGCGTATGGGGCCTTCTGGGCGCAAACGGCGCAGGCAAAACTACGCTTATGCGCATGATCGCCGGAATCATGAATCCCTCTTCCGGACAAATCCGCTACGACGGCATCCCCATAAGTGAACTTGGCGAAAGCTATCGGAATGTGTTCGGCTACCTGCCGCAGGAATTTGGCTTTTATCCCGAATTTACCGTAAAAGACTATCTGGAATACGTGGCGGTCTTAAAAGGGCTTTCGGACAGGGACAGCAAGCGGCGGATTCATGAACTGCTGGAGCAGATGACGCTGTCCCATGTCAGGAACAAAAAAATCGTCAAATTATCCGGGGGAATGAAGCGGCGGGTCGGCATCGCCCAGGCTCTCTTAAACGAGCCGGAAATTCTGATTCTGGACGAGCCTACCAGCGGGCTTGACCCCGGAGAGAGGGTGCGTTTCCGCAACCTGCTCTCTGAGTTTGCCCACGACCGCATTGTCCTGATTTCCACACATATCGTCTCCGATGTGGAGTATATCGCCACGCAGAATGCCGTTATGAAGGGCGGAGAGCTGATCGCGCAGGGAACCACAGATGAACTGGTGAAGCTGGTGTCCGGAAAAGTGTGGACCGCGCAGATTCCGATGAGCCGTCTGTCGGAGTACGAGCGCAGGCTGTCCATCGTCAATATCCGCAATGAGGACAACGGCCGGATATCCATCCGTTATCTGGCCGATGCGCCCTGTACCAAAGATTCCAAACCGGCTTCACCCCATCTGGAAGATTTATATTTATGGCTGTTTCCACAGGAAGCCATCGACAGGAGGTAACCCAATGAAAATCAACATACGTTTCCTAAAAGTGGAACTGAAACGAATTTTGAAGACAAGACTGACACTGATTCTGCTGTCCGCCGCCCTGCTTCTCTCCTTCATCATGGCATGGCTGCCCACCACTTTTTCCTACAACAGCTATACGGACGCGCAGGGCCGTACGGTTGAGCTGCAGGGGCTTGCCTCCATCGCTTACGAAAAAGAATTGCAGGCGGATATTGCCGGAACGGTCACGCCCGAAAAAGTGCGGCAGGCCGTGGAAGACTATCAGACATGTCTGGCCAGATACGGCGCAGAAACTTCCTACGATCTTCCCGACGGCGTTTACGCGGCCGAAATCCTGCCCTATGCCCCGCTGCTGCACGGGATCCGGGAAGTTTTTGCCGATCCCGGTTCCGGCATTGCACCGGCCATTTTGGAAATTGATCCCGAAAAAGTGGACGATTATTACGATCTGTGTAGCGAGCGTATCGTATCTTTGATGAAGCAGGAGCAGAAAAAGCATCCCGCTGCGCGACAGGCCGCCGTTGACTTATATGGTCAAGTCTCGAGGCCGTATCTGTTTTTTCCTGGCTACAGCACCGACGCTATGGACTATCAGATTCTCCTTGCCTTTTTGCTCCTGCTTTTCTGCACTGTCATCGCCGCCCCTGTTTTCACTTCCGATTACCAGACCGGCGCGGACGATATCTTCCGTTGCACCAGATACGGCACGGCGAAATTTGCCGTAATAAAAGTTCTGGCCGCGTTTTTGATCTGCGGCGCTGCCTACTGTCTCTGCGCCGCCATTTACATCCTCGTATCAAACAGCCTCTGGGGCTGGGAGTGCACCAAAACTTCCATGCAGATGATGTATTCGATTATCAATCTGCCGGACAAAAACATCGGACAGCTACAGGGATTTGTCGCCGTGTCCGGGCTGCTTGGCCTGTTGGCCGCGACCAGTCTTACCCTGTTTCTCTCCTCGCGAATCAGAAATGTGGTGACGTGCCTGTCAACTGCACTCCTGTTCTGCGTTCTGCCAATTATCATCTACATGGCCCTGCCAGAGGAACTCTCCGTCTGGCTTTACAGTGTCCTGCCCGCAGGGGCGGTCAGCCTGCAGACGAGCATTCTGTATGCCGCCGCAGATTTTAACTTCTGGAACATCGGCCCTTTGGCCGTCTGGCTGCCGCACGCAATGCTCGGCGCGTATGTGGTGGAAATTCCGCTGTTTGCCGCCCTAACCGTCCACTCCCACACAACGCATAAGGTGAGATAAAGCGACGGCACCCCGCCTTTTTACAATTGTTCTGCCGCCATAATCAGTGCACCCATGGCGGCAGACTGCTTCGGTGCAGCGCAGGAAAAATCAGGCATAGCTTCCGCCACGGCCTCCCGCAGAAGAATGCGGTAAACCGTTTCATTCTCGGCCAGACCGCCAAGCAAGGCCACCTCGCCGCCCTTCATCCCAAGGCGTTTTACCGTCGCCGCCGCCTGGGCGGCAACCGCCTTTGCATTCTTCCGCAGGATGGCATTGGCCACGGCATCGCCCGCCGCTGCCTCCCGCTCCACGATACGGGAACAAGCCGCCACAGCGCTCTTGTCGTTTCCGTAAACATAGGCCACCAGCTTTTCATGCGTGTCAAGCCCCATTTCTTCTTTCACAGCCTTCGTCAGTGACGTCGCTTCCCCGTATCCGTCCCAATCGCGGGTTACGGCTGACAGTGCATCTCTTCCAAGGGCATATCCGCTGCCCTCGTCGCCGATCAGATGCCCCCAGCCGCCGGTGCGCAGTCTCTCTCCGCTGTCATTTTTTCCAAAACAGAAGGTGCCTGTCCCAACTCCGATGCAGATCCCGGACTTTCCCTCCAAAGCCCCGCTCAGGGCGATTTCATGATCCCCCACCAGCCTCCAGTTGACAATACCTGCCTGCTCCATCGCCGTTTTTACCAACTCCTGCATATCGGGATTGCTGCAGCCCGCCGCACCGATGCACAGCGCGGCGCACTGTCCCGTCTCCTGCAAAAATGCGCAGATTTCTTCCAGCAGCGCGGCAAATCCCTCTTTTCCGATGCTGTTCACATTAAACGGGCCAAATCTTTGTTCTTTCACTATATTTCTGTCCAGATCGCTGCAAATGACAATCGTCTTCGTACCGCCGCCATCTATTCCGGCTATATATTTCATAAAAACCCCCGTTCTAAAAAAGTGCCTCTCACATCATTCCCCGCCCAAAAGATACGCCATGCCGCGCTGTAAGGCCTGATCCCAGAACACCCAGTCATGAATGCCTTCCCAGTGTTCAAAGCGGTTTCCTGCACCCTGCCTTTCTAAAAGCCGGGCAAACCGCTGGTTCTGCGGGTACAGGCCGTCACTCTCACCGCAGGCCGTATAAATCCTTGGCAGCGTCCCCGCATCCGCCTTCTTTGCCAGCGCAAACAGGTCACTTTCCTCCGGCACCTTCAATTCCATGCCGAAAATAGCCTGAAATTCCTTCTTTTCCTCCGGCCCTGCCGCCGCCACTCTGTCCGGCATATCCGTGACCGCCGAAAAGGCCGCACATCCGGCAAACTGCGCCGGCTGCCCAAACATACATTTCAGCGCCCCATATCCGCCCATGGACAGTCCCATAATATAATGATAACGCCTCTCACTGGAAAATCCGAAAAACCGGCGGCACACGGCGGGCAGTTCATCCGATACATAGCTGAAATACCGCACACCCATCGCCATATCCGTATAAAAGCTTCTCTGCACCTCCGGCATGACCACCGCCACATTATGCTCCCTCGCGTACCGCTCTACCGAAGTATAGCGCGACCAGCCAGTACAATTGTCCATAAGTCCGTGCAGCAGATACACTACTCTGATCTGATCCATCTGCGCCTGCTCGGGCAGAATAATCGTCAGCGACGTGTTCATCTTTAAACATTCCGAACTGAATGTACAGGTTATATGTGCCATATCTATTCCTCCTTTATGGCGGCCGATACTTTGCCGTCATTTCTCTCCAAAAGCGTTCTGGCCTCCTCCTCTCCAAGACCCCGCAAAAGCATCACAATCGCTGTCTTCGGACGGTAATCACATTGGATCAGAACCGTCTTAGCCTCCTCTTCCGTGACACAGGCGGCTTCACTGACAATCCGCTGGCACCGGTGTATCAGCTTTTCATTGGAAGGTTTCACGTCCACCATCAGATTGCCGTACACTTTGCCGAGCTTAATCATAGCTCCCGTGGAGAGCATATTCAGCACCATTTTCTGTGCGGTACCGCTCTTCATTCTGGTCGATCCCGTCACCACCTCCGGTCCAGGGGTGGGCGTGATGGCTACCTGCGCTTCCCTCTCTATCTCCGAACCGGGCGAACATGCCACGCCGATCACAGGCGCACCGCAGGACTTTGCGTATCTCATGGCGCCGATCACATAGGGTGTCCGGCCGGACGCCGCGATGCCTACCAGAACATCTCTGTCGCAAAAGCCGATCTCCTGCAAGTCCTCCGCTCCCAGCTTCTCATTGTCCTCCGCGCCTTCCACCGCCTCAAACATAGCCTCTTTTCCGCCTGCAATCAGGCCGACCACCTGTCCCGGATCGGTGGAAAAAGTCGGCGGACACTCTGCGGCATCCAGCACCCCGAGTCTGCCGGAGGTACCGCAGCCGCTGTAGATCAGTCGCCCTCCCTCCCGCAGCTTGACCGAAATGATGTCGATGGCCTCAGCGATGCGCGCAAGCTCCCTCTCCACGGCATATGCCACTTTCTTATCCTCCTCGTTGATCAGACGAACCATCTCCAATGTCGAAAGCGTATCGATTTTCTCCGTATTACGATTTTTCTCCTCTGTAGCTATCTGTTTCCAGTCTTCCATAGCCGTTCTTCCTTTCCATTCTCCGTGTAGAATCAATTGGTAACGCTTACGATATCAGCGCTTTGTTTCTCCAGTTCCCCCTGAAATAATATATGTAATACACCGCCAGTACAATGAACCACGCATATGTCTCACTCCACCATACCGCCGTATATCCCCAGTATTCCACAGTGGACAGCGTGTAAGAAAAGAGAATCCGCAGCGCCAGCGCCAACAGCGCACAGGCTGTCGCATGAGCGCCGTCCCCCACTCCCTGAAACATGCCGTTCATCGGAAAATACGCCGCATACATCAGAATCGACGGCACCATCACCCGCAAATGCCTGACGCAGATCTGCGCAGCCGCGCTGTCTATGCCAAATCCCTGCACAAGCGGATCCATAAAACTATAGACCGCCGCCGCCAGAGCGATAGTAATGCCAAGAGACATACCGACCGCCTGCCATAACCCGGCAGGAATCCTCTCTTTTTTCCCCGCCCCCATATTCTGTCCGGCGTAGGTCGTCATGGTACTCTGAAACCCTTTGATGGGAATGGTAAGAAATCCCTGCAGGCGTACCACCACCGTAAAAGAAGCAATCATGGCCTGACCATAGGTGTTTACTAACCTCTGCAAAATTAAAATACCCACAGAAATCACGCTGTATTGCAGAGCCATGGGCATTCCCACCCGCAGCACGTCAAACGCCTTACAGGGCTCAAAAGATAACTCCCGCAGTTGAAAGCGGAGCGCTCTGTACTTCCTGTTCATATAGATGCCGCCCGCCGCACAGGCGCATAACTGGGAAATACCCGTGGCGGCTGCCGCCCCTGCAACGCCCCATATCCTTACAAATAACAAATCAAGCAAAATATTGACCGCCGAAGAGAGCAGCAGAAAATACAGTATGGAGCTGCTGTCCCCAACCGCCTGTAAGATCGCCGCAAAAATATTGTAGCCGAACTGGAATACCAGTCCCAACGCGTAAATCCTGAAATACGAAGCGGCAAGCCCCAGCATGGTCTCCGGCACCTGCAATACATTCTTCAAAATAAATTCCCCGGCAAGCAGACCAGTAAGCGAAACCGCTATCCCCATTCCCGTCATAAGGCAGATCGCAGTGGAAGCATATTTCCGAAGCCGCTCCTCCTGCGCTGCCCCGCAACACTGGGCCGCCAGCACACCCGCTCCGATAGAAAAGCCGATTGCCAGCGCTGTAAAAAGCTCCGTCAGGCTGGCACAGGATCCCACTGCGGAGAGCGCCCGCTCCCCCACCAGATTTCCGACAATCAGCGTATCGGCCGTATGGTATAATTGCTGCAGCAGATTTCCTGCCATAAGCGGGACAGAAAATGACAGTATGATCTTCCATGGCGCACCGGCTGTCATATCTCTCATCATCGTTGCACCCCCTGCCTTCAGCAGAGATTACACGCTACGAAATGGCCCTCTGCAATCTCCCGCACTGCGTTGTCTTTTTTACATTTTTCCGTCGCATAAGGACAGCGGTGCGCAAAACGGCATCCGGGTTCCGGATCAATCGGGTTAGACACTTCCCCTGATAAAACAAAACGTTCCCTTTTTCGACTGGATAAGTCAATGGTCGGAATCGCCGCAAGCAGCGCCTTTGTGTAGGGATGCGCCGGATTTTCAAACAGCTCCTCCGTCTTCGCCCGTTCCACCACCTGCCCCATATACATTACCATGATTTCGTCGCTGATATGCTTAACCACACACAGGTCATGGGTGATAAACATATAAGACAGCTTCTTTTGTTCCTGCAAGTCCATCAGCAGGTTTAAGATCTGCGCCTGAATCGACACATCCAGCGCGGACACCGGTTCATCGCATACGATAAACTTCGGATCCAGCGTCATTGCCCTGGCAAGACCCACACGCTGCCGCAGTCCTCCGTCCAGTTCATGGGGATAGAGATTGGCATGGTTGGCGGGCAGACCGCACAGCTCCATGATCTCCTCCACACGCCTGCTGATCTCCTTCTTATCCCTTATGTCCCCGCAGGTCTCAAGCGGTTCCGAAATCAGCCCGCGCACAGACATTCTGGGATCCAGGGAACTGTAGGGATCCTGAAATACCATCTGCATATCGGCTTTTACTTTTTTCATCTCTCTTTTATTGCATTTTAGAATATCCTGCCCGTTAAACAGCACCTGTCCCGAGGTTGCCGGATGCAAACGCAGGATGGTACGTCCAAGGGTCGATTTCCCGCAGCCGGATTCCCCTACCACGCCGAGGGTTTTCCCCTCTTCGATCTTTAAATTTACTTCCTCTACGGCATGAAGCATCCCCTTGCTGGTTTTAAAATATTTTTTCAGATTGACCGTTTCTATCAGAGGCACTGCCATTTATGCTCCCTCCTTTTTCGTAAACAGATGGCATAAAATTCCATGCCCGTCTTCCTCGTATGCCGATGGCGCCCTGCTCTTACAGATTTCCGTACAATGCTTACAGCGCTCCGCAAAACAGCACCCCTGCGCCACCACTCTCGGGTCAGCCATCCTTCCCTCGATGGGCGTCAGCCTTTCGGCCTTTACGCTCAGATCCGGAATACAGTTAAAAAGTCCCGCAGTGTAAGGATGGTTTTTTTCTCTGGCGTAAATCTGCTCCACGGTTCCGTATTCCACTACCCTTCCGCCATAAACCACCGCAACGCTGTCGCAAAACTGCGCAACCACACCCAGATCATGTGTGATCAGAATGACCGCCGAATTATATTTCTCTTTCAGATCCCGCATCAATTCCAGAATCTGCGCCTGAATCGTCACATCGAGCGCCGTCGTCGGCTCATCCGCAAGAAGCAGTTCCGGCTCCGCCACAAGCGCCATGGCAATCACGATCCGCTGTTTCATGCCGCCGGAAAACTGATGTGGAAATTCATTTTTCCTCGCAGGCGGGATTCCCACAAGCGTCAGAATATCATCCACCTTCCTGTTCTTTTCCTCCCTTGGCATCTCATGAAAGTGCAGATCCAGCACTTCCAATATCTGATCCCCCACCGTATGCGTCGGATTCAGACTGGTCATGGGATCCTGAAAGATCATGGAAATCCTTTCCCCTCTCAGCCCCAGCATAAAACTCTCCGGCTGTTTCAAAAGGTCGTCCCCGTCATAGATGATGGAGCCTTCCGTGATCTCGCCGACGCCTGCCGGCAGAAGTCTTAAAACGGATAATGCCAGCGTGGTTTTTCCGGCGCCGGTCTCTCCGACCAGCCCCAGCTTGGCGCCTTTTTTTACTTTCAGGCTCAGCCCGTTTAACGCGTGCACCACTGCGTCGTCCGTGTTGTATTGCACATGGAGGTCGGAAATTTCCAGCAGATTATCTGATTCCCGTGCCCCGTTCTTCCTCTCTTCACTCATGGAATAGCGCCTCCTCCTCAATTCTTTGTCTTCGGATCAAACGCGTCGCGCAGACCGTCGCCGATAAAGTTAACCGCCATAACTGCCAGACAGATGCAGATACCGGGAATCAGTCCCAGATACGGATATGTCCCTATGTTCATCTTGTTTTCCGATATAATGGTGCCCCATTCCGGTGTTGGAGAAGCCACGCCCAGTCCCAGATACCCCATAGATGAAATACTCAATATAGTCTGACCAAGGGTAATGGTCGCAGATACAATAATCGGGCCAATGCCGTTAGGCAGGATATGTTTTAAAATAATTTTTAAGGAGCTGGCTCCGAAGCATCTGGCCGCTTCCACATATTCCACATTGCGCAGCGTCAGCACGGAAGCCCGCACGGTACGCGCAAAGCGCGCCACCTGTGATACCGCAAGCGCAATGATCAGCTTCCAGACACCGTTTCCAAGCGCGGTGATAATCGCCATCGCAAGCAGCACTGACGGTACTGCCATCAAAACGTCCACCGCCCGCATCAGGATCGTATCCACCCTGCCGCCCAGATAACCGGCCGCACCGCCCATAATCGCACCGATCACGAAGGCAATGCCTATGACTGCAAGGGAGGCAAACATGGAAATACGCCCGCCGTATAAGATACGCGCAAACAGATCCCGTCCAAATTCATCCGTGCCGAACAGATACTTCGCGTTCGGAGACTGAAACCTGTCCGCCATGTTCATTTCCACCACCGCATCGTAGGATGAAATAAGCGGCGCCAGCAAAATCGTGATCACGATGATCGACAAAAGCACCACGCCGAACATGGCAAGTTTATTCTTGCGGAATCGGAACATGACCAGTTCGCCTGTGCTGTATTCTGACAAAGATTTTTTGCTTTTCCTGACAAACATCCTCGTTCCTCCTTCCTAAGACGCGAAATCAATACGCGGATCAATCAGCGCGCAGACAATATCAACTACCAGATTGATCATGCCGACAATGATTGTCACAAAAATAACCGTGCCCATCACAATCGGTACGTCGCGGGCCTTCACCGCATTGATCAGCAGCACGCCCACGCCCGGTATCGCGAAAATATTTTCCGTCACCACCGCACCCGCGATCACGCCTGCAAAAGTAATGCCGATCTGTGTCACAATGGGGATCAGGCTGTTTCTCATGGCATGATGCATGATCACTTTCCATTCGGACGCGCCCTTCGCCCGTGCTGTCCGTATATAGTCCTGCCGGATCACATCCAACAGACTGGTGCGGCTCATCCGGATCATCGACGCCAGCGTGTTCGCCCCCAGAATAACGGAAGGCAGCACATAGTGTTTCCATGTCCCCACACCCGATACGGGCAGCCACTTTAATGTCAGACAGAATAAAATCTGGCACATAGTCCCCAGCCAGAACGCCGGCATGGAAGTCAAAAGCATGGCCACAAAGGAGACGCCGTAATCCATCAGACTGTACTGCTTAATCGCAGATCCGATTCCCAGAGGACAGCCTAACGCCACCGCGAACAGAATCGAAAGCACTGCAACCAAAAGCGTAAAGGGAAGCCTCCCCAAAAAGAGTTTCGCAATATCCTCACCGCCAAACCAGGATGTACCGAAATCCAGACGGCACACACCCAGCATATATTTTCCGTATCTCACCAGAAGCGGCTGGTCCAGCCCCATCTCCGCTTCCAACTGTGCGATCTGCTCTTGTGTGGCATCCTCCCCCAAAATCTGCCACGCCACATTGCCGGGCGCAAAGGACAGAATGACATACAGGATAAATGTCACGCATATGATCACCGGTATTAACATCAGCAATCTTTTTAATGTGTATTTTAGCCAGCTCAATCCAATACCCTCCATTCACAAAAGGATGCTGCATTTTCCTTAAGGTAAGAAACGGCCGCACCAGTGCTGGCCGGCCGTTTTGTGTTTCACTCCCACGAGTAATAGTAGAAGTTATAATTGCCGAGACAGTGTGCCTGCATCCCCTTCAATTTTGTGTTGTAAGCAACCGTCACAACGCTGTTTACCAGCGGAACATCATAGGCTTCTTCTGTGATAATGTCACAGATTTTCGCGTAAACCGGCTTGCGGGCATCGCCCTGCGTCGCACGCCCTTCCTGAATCAGCTCCCAGATCTCAGGATCGCGGGGACTTCCCTGTACCGCAGGATCCCACCAGCTTTCCATACTGTGGTAAGTCATAAGGCTGTCCGCATCCACTACGGAGGAGAGATTATCTGCAATGATCGCATCCCACTCTCTTGCCTTGTACTCTTCCATATAAGAAGCATTATCCTTTGCATCCACCACACAACTTGTAATGCCGATCGACATCAGCTGTGCCTGAATCACTTTCGCGCCGTTCTCGTAGCGGCTGCCGGACTGTACCAGAATCTTCCACTCGCTGCCATCGTAATTAGAATCCGCCAGATACTGTTTTGCCGCTTCCACATCATACGCCGCAACCTGATATGTTCCTGCATCCGGACATCCGCCGTAGCTTGCGCAGACGTCAATGTCCAGAATCTCCGCCTCGCCGCTGTACATTGCTTCGTTGACGTCATCTTTATTTACCGCTGCCTGAATTGCTTTTCTGAAATTGATATCCTTGCCGGGGCCTTCCTTCCAGGAATTCATATACATTGTCACACGCCCCACGGAATTTTCTTTCGCCCATGTAACGCCAGGATCGTCTAACCGTAAGCAGACATCAATCGCGGGATCACGCACCACATCGTAGTCGCCGTTCTGCAAGCCGAGAATCTGTGTATTGGTGTCCGCCACTGTCTGGATTACTACCTTCTTAACCGCCGGTGTTCCGCGCCAGTAATCTTCATTGGCTTCCAGCGTGGTGTGGTCACCCTTCACATATTCCACAAATTTGTAAGGACCGGTTCCCACAGGCGCCGCATAGTATCCTTCCTCACCCACCTCGTCATAGTAGGATTTGCAGAAAATACCGCCGATACGGGAAGCTACGCCGTAAGGGAACGCCGCATAGGCGCTTGTCAGATGGATATCCACCGTGTAGTCGTCCACGATATCACAACTGTCATAGTTTACGAACAGCGCTGAACCGATGGGGCCTGCCGCACCCGTATCAAATGTCATCTTCACATCTTCCGCCGTCATCTCCTCGCCGTTGTGGAACTTTACGCCCTTGCGCAGATGAAACGTGTAAGTAAGTCCATCTTCGGAAACATCATAGCTCTCCGCCAGCGCAGGACTTAAACTTCCGTCCGGCTCCAGAAACAGCAGACAGTCATAAATATTGGAAAGCGCCAGATTATCATCCCCCGCGCAGCTCTGGGAACCCTGCGCAAAAAAGCGGTATGGCTCGCCGGAAGTCGCAAGAATCACGGTATCCTTTGTCCCGGCCGCCGCTTCCGCCGCACTGCCTGTTTCGTCCGCAGCGCTTTCCTGTGCCGGTGTCTGCGTCTCCGCTCCCTGTCCGGCATTATCCGCGCTGCTGTCTCCGCAGGCACACAGCCCGAAAAGCATAGACGCGGTAATCAACATCGCAGTTACTTTTTTCATCCTTTTCATATAGACCCTCCTTTAAAGTTGATAATCCTAATTGTATCTGTTTTAAATTTTTTTTCAATTATTTTGACTCTATTCGGTACAAAATTTCATTTCTTGACATAGTTCTTGTGCTATTTACACAAAATTATCTTGATATTCTTATTTCATTTGACATTTGCCACAAAACTCGCTATACTTTCAGATATATTTTTGTGAACTATCCATATGAAAGAAGGATGATATGAAAAGTGTTCTAGTCAGAATCAAACAATACCTGCCGGATTCGACCATTGCGGAACAGGGCGTACTGAACTATATTCTGTCCAATCCGGATAAGGCCGTGCAGCACAATATCCACCAGCTTTCCGAGTATTCTTACAGTTCCGCCTCCACGATTGTAAGACTCTGCCGCAAACTGGGCTTTCAGGGATACAGAGACTTGCAAAATTCCCTGTTGAGCGAACTGGTCGTACAAAAGCAGGACAGGCAGCAGCGGTTTCAACATATGGATCCCCATGACCAGCTCACGGAAATTGTTGACAAAATCACAGCCAAAAATATTTCCTCTCTGGAAAACTCCATGCACCTTGTGGATATGAATGTCCTGAAAGAGAGCGTTAACATCATCTGCAACAGCGATATGGTTCTGCTTTTCGGCATCGGCGCTTCTTATCTGGTGGCACAGGACGCCTACCAGAAATTTCTGCGGTTGGCAAAGCCCTGTTATTGCAGCGAGGACATTCATTCCCAATATTTGTATGCCCAGAATGCCCGCCCCAGCGACGCCGCTATTATCATCAGCTATTCCGGATGCACCGAAGAGATGATACACTGTGCCCAGCAGCTTCGCGAGCAGAAAACTCCCATTATCGTGATTACACGCTTTTATAACTCTCCGCTGGCCAGACTTGCTGCCCAGTGCCTCTTCGTGGCAAACGAGGAAAATCTGTTTCGAAGCGGCGCCATGTCCTCCCGCATTTCCCAGCTCAATATGGTAGATATTCTCTATACTGCCTATTTGAACCGGAATTTCGACAACAATACGCAGCGGCTTGAATTTAACCGGATTCCCAAAAGCAAATCGGACTGACGGCTTTTACCCCAAAAAATAAGGAGCAGATCATATGCAGCATTTTAAACTTTCCTGCGCCAAAGGCGCCACTATCACATGTTATCTTTTAAACGACAGACCGTCCCGCAATCCTGACAGGTCTCCCCGTCCCGGCATACTCTTAGTTCCCGGAGGCGGCTACCACTGTGTCGTCGATCATGAACAGGAATGCGTCGCCGTCCGTTTTCTGGGAATGGGATATCACGTCTTTATCCTCAACTATACAGTCAACGAAGACGGTACGAAACCGATACATGCTCTCGCGCTCGAGCAGCTTGCAGAAGCTATGGCTCTCATCCGAAACCATGCCGGAGACTGGCATCTTGATCCCCGCCGCCTGACTGTGGCAGGCTTTTCCGCCGGGGGCCATCTGGCGGGATGCCTTGCCGTCCACTGGCATCGGGACTGGCTGTATCAGCGAACCGGACTTTCACCCGAGATCATACGCCCGGATGCCGTTATTTTAGCCTACCCCGTCACCACCACCGGTTCCTTTGCACACAAAGGTTCCATTGATCATCTGCTCGGCAGCGACGCCTCCGCCGAAGAGCTGCGTCTCTACAGTCTGGAGGAGCAGGTAACCGAACAGGTTCCCCCTTTATTTATCTGGCACACACAGGAAGATGAGTTCGTGCCGGTAGAAGGAACCTTCCTTTTCGCCCAGGCATGCATCCGCGCAGGGGTATCGACCGAGCTGCATATTTTCCCGAAAAACCGACACGGTCTCTCACTGGCAGACAAAGAAACCGCATGGGAGGAGAAAATCTCTGTCGATCCCCATATTGCAAACTGGTTTCCGCTATGCGCAGAATGGCTGGAGCTGATCCTGCACAACTGATGCGGGAATCAAAAATGTGCCGTCATATACAGTATTCCTGCGCCGATAACAGATATACCGGTAAATGGGAGACAAAATATCCAGAAAAGGAGCGGCACAGAACAGACACTTTCATGTCCGTTTTGTACCGCTCTTCACCGCTCTTTCATCTGTTACAGGAAGCTCTCGGCAATCTCCTGCATAAGTTTCTGGAACCGGCCAAACGCCACGGCGCTTTCATAAAATTCTTCCGGCCGTTCCACCACATCGAGGCTGTCAGCCCCTTCCACAAACCGATAAACCCGCCAGAAGTGTTGTTCTCCTCCTGCCCGTATGAACCCCCGTCTTTAAGCAGGATTACATTCGGCGCCTCCCGTTCCGGATCCCCGCCATTTTCCCTGATCTTATTCTGTAAAAAGGTGGTCACGCCCGTAACATTCTCCATCAGCTCTTTCGGATTCTTAAAGACCTCCTGATTCATTCTCTGTAAAATATATCTGCGCGTCTTCCCCTCTGCCATCTGGCAGGTCACAAGAAACGTATCATTTATGTGCCCATTTCCGCCGCAACATGGCACGCACCCTGCCGTCTGTCAGCAGCGCCCATGTCAAATCCACGAAACGGAAAGCAGACGACGCTCTCTTTGCGCAGATAAAGGAATACACGGAATCCCACATCTGTGAGACGCTGACCATTGAGCAGCTATGCAGAGACAACTCCGCATCCGACCGACCCTTCCCCTACTGATGCACAGTCTTTTATTTTTCGCTTATACATCTTCCTCTTCTGGTTCGGTCCCAAGACAGAAAAACCTGTAAACAATCATGTCTACAGGTTTTCGTTAAACTATTCTCTTTTACCTCCCCGAGTAGGGCTCGAACCTACAACCCCGCGGTTAACAGCCGCGTGCTCTACCATTGATACGGTTACATACCGGAAATTCTGCATTTCATCTGGAGAATCAGAATATATATTTCCATCGAATATTCATAATAGAAATAACTGTTCAATATTAATTATCACAATCCGATAATTTGATATCTCTTCATTTTTGTTGTCCCTGTCTCGATAATCTTCCCATCATCCACTAACAACTTTAACAAATTTCTGCTTCTTGTTCTTCCGACAGCCAACCACACAGCCACCTCTTCTACTTTATATTTTATATTCGGCTGCATTCTACTTAAAATAAGTTGCTTCTGCATTTTTGTTTTCTCTGTCACTTTTTTTCTGTCGCTTTTTTCTGTCACTTTTTTTCTGTCACTTTTTTCTGTCACTTTTTTTGATTTTACACCAATAAATGATAACTTCAAAATTGTCCTATCCGGAGAATATTCCTCTATTACCTGAGGCTTAATCCACCCTTGACTTTCCCAAACAGAATAAATATCTGGCACACCACTTCCCGCACGTTCACCAATACCAATCATATTAAACATTTTCATAAGTGCCTTATTCCTTGGATCAGAAATCCCTCCTTTCAACATTTGCTTTTTTCCGGTGCGTATGGCACCCGGATTTTCTAAAACAATACTGTCTCTCTCTTTCTTAATGACAATCCCCCTTGGCAAATAAAAATCCGTGTTTACGATACAATTAGCCAGCGCCTCTCTAATTGCTTTATGAACATGTGTATCATCTACTCTGACCACCCCATCCAACTTGAAGGGCACTTTAATATCTTTCACCAATTTTCCATATACACGAAAGAAGAAATCAAATAAATTTCCTGTCCAGTCGCCCGAACTAGACTGCAAACGATCAGTCCAACGAATCTCCGGATCAAGTAACTCCCTAAAATCAAGAAAGTATTCCGGATACTCATACAAAATCTTATATTCATCCCCAAACATCAATAAACCTGCCGCTGTTGGATGAAGCTGTCCATCGGTGCGAGACAGCCTTGCCGCACCGATTCTCTCCAAATAATCCAAATCATCCAGTTGCTCCCATACATGTTCACTCCGATATGCCATATGCCGATTACGATATGCATGTATTGTCTCCATGTTAAGCTCATCTATTTGCATATTTTTAAGCACTTTCATATCCATAGTATCTTCTGTTTGATCACGAAGCATGGCTTTTACTTCACTAAATGTGCAATGATAATCTCCTTCCCAATTTCTCCGATATGTTCCTTTGAACATATCACCTCCAGTATATATGGGTTTCTGTTCTCTCTTTGCTGCCGGAACATGAACCACCATAATCGTATCCTCTCCCAGCTGATAGATTCGAATATCCTGCTCCGTCAAGAGATTATGGCTTACTTTTTGAGGATTATTAATATTATTCCAGAAGTCTTTTAGCAGTTTTTCTTCTCCCTGCAACCCTGTTGTACGCCAACTCCCATCCTTATTTTCTTCTACCCCAAGAATAATCACGCCACCATAACAATTTGCGAATGCCGAATAGGTACTCCACAAAGAATCCGGTAAACCATTTCCGGCTCTCTTGACCTCACGGCGATTATCCTCTCTATATTTATTAAATTTAGATAACTCAAACATTACAAGATACCTCTCTCCCTAATTATATACCAAAAATTTCTTTATAAGGATGATGTCTACGTCCGTCTTTTTTTCCACTCTTCCAAATTTTCATACCATTTTTTTCAATAACGTCTTCTGGAACATATCTTAATATCTGTGATACAGTGGCATTCGTCAGATATGACACCTCATCCAGTGTACATCCGCATTTACACATATTATAAATAACAATTGCACGCATCTTCTGTGGTGTAAGTGTATTTATTCTTTCATTATTCTTGTCCATTATCTTTATATCTTCATCAAACAATGCATTAACTGTGTCTTTTTTTGCTGGAAAATATTTTTCTCCTTTCCTAATAACATTAATTGCTGTAGGTTTAACTCCTTTTTCCTTATACTCACGCTGTTTCTCTTTTAACCATTTTGCAAGCTTTTCTACCATTGGATACTTCTTCCCTTCCAGTTCAAAATAACAATGCTCATAATCTACGCACGTCCAGGGAAGCGAAAAAAATTTTACAATCAATGCTCGATCAAATCCATAATATCCGCACAAAATAAATATGATAACTTTAGACGGCTTATTCTGCTCCTCTAATCCACTAAGAATAACTTTCATTTCTTGTAAAGATAATACCTTTTCTGCAATATCATTGCTGTTCTCTTCTGATGCAAATACAACTGTTGCACGCTCCAGCAATCTACTCATTCTATTTTCTTTAATATATCCACTATCGCAAAGGTCTTTAAACATTGCGCCTATATGTGCACATTTCGCCTTTGGAATCTGTCCTGAGTATGGTCTTCCAAAGGGTCGGTCCCTCTTTAAAAATTCAATCACATCTTTTTCAGAAATTTCCTCTAATGACTGATGCTTTCCTCCCGCATATTCAATATATATTTTATTAATTTCTGCGTAATCATCAAAAAAATTATACAGTGTATTCTCATATCGTTCCCGACTACTTTTTGATAGCTTATGTAAGGAAAAGAAATAAGCAATATCTCTATAATAATTTGTCACTCTACTGTCAAATATTTTTTCTTTCGATAAATAGCTAATGTATTTTTCATTTTTACCTCTCTGCTTTCCAACTGCGACATTAATTCTTAATACTATTTTTTCCATAACATTTATATTCGCGCTAGCTCTCATATTAATTAATAAAATCTCACGCCCATTTGTCAATATTCCCCACAAACTATTCTCTCTGGATAAATAATCAATCAATTGCTGTATGTCTTCTTCATCTAAGTCCTTTTGCGAATCATACTTTTTTGTTTCAACAATTAACTTTTCCCCTTCCTGTATGTCAATCACAATATCTGCAAAGCGATTACGATTTTTAGACGGCAATCTTTTTTCCCAATGCATACTACTGCGTTCATATCCTAAGCAATCTTCCAATAGCCATAAGATTATCTGATTACTCAAATCATCTTCACTTTTTCTTTCACTTTCTTTTTCAAATTGTATTAATTTTTTCCTTAATTGTTTTATAACAGTATTCACCAATCTTCCTCGCTTTTTATTTCCTTTTTTTATTTCAATTGATTTTATACGTTTATACTTTATCATATATTTAATTTTTTCTCAATCATTACAAGCAATAAAATAATATAAAAGCCTGACAGTAAAATAAACATTATTGAGCATACTCAGTCCAATAAAATTATTTTACTGCCAGGCAGTTATAAAAGGAATATAAAAACAGCGCGCTCCCGATTTATTTATCAGTTACCATTATTCTTTCAACAATCAAAAAATATTTCTGTCAACTCCTATTTCCAACATGTTCCACCAATAAAACCGGCATGTAACCATTACGGCAACCTTAACCTAGCGTGTAATTCGTTTCCAGTTTTTTAAGGAGCGGCAGAGTACGCAAAAACCTGTAAACAGCCATGTCTACAGGTTTTCGTTAAACTATTCTCTTTTACCTCCCCGAGTAGGGCTCGAACCTACAACCCCGCGGTTAACAGCCGCGTGCTCTACCATTGAGCTATCGAGGAATGCACAAAACATAAGGGCAACATACCCTCAAAACCAAATACTGAATCTCCGTTTCTTTCTATCCGTATGCCTTGGTTAAGCCGTCGACCGATTAGTACATGTCAGCTCCACACATTGCTGCGCTTC
>CARQVR010000066.1 GCA_949051815.1 uncultured Lachnospiraceae bacterium | reverse complement strand
GTATGGTGCCGGGTATCGCCATCAATCCGGGGACGAGCATCGAAACGGTCATGGAAATGCTCAGGATTGTGAAAAAGGTGCTGGTTATGTCTGTCAATCCGGGCAATGCCGGGCAGATGTACCTTCCCTATGTGGGGAAAAAATACACGAAGCTCTTATCCATAAAGGATGAGATGCACTTTGAGATCTATTGGGACGGGGCTTGCGGTGCGGATAAAATCAGGGAGTATGCGCCGAAGGGCGTGCGCGGTTTTGTGCTTGGCACAACGCTTCTGTTTGGGAAGGCAGAGCCGTATAAAGAAACGCTGGCAAATATCAGGGAGTTAAAATTTTAACATGAATATAGCATTGATTTTGGCGGGAGGCACAGGCGCGCGGGTGGGCGGTGAAATCCCGAAGCAATACATAACTGTGTGCGGGCGGCCGGTCATCAGCTTTTGCCTGCATGTTTTTTTAAATCATCCGGAGATAGACGCAGTGCAGGTGGTGGCGGATTACAGATGGCGTGCGCTTATCGAAACCTGCGTGTGCGAAGCGAAACGGCAAGGGGAAACGCCTGTGGAAAAAGACGAATCGGAAAAAGACGGGCAGACGCGGCATCATAAATGGAAGGGATTTTCTGAGCCGGGAGGGAACAGGCAGCTCTCCATTCTGAACGGATTGGAAGATATACTGGCGTATGCGGACAGAGAGGACGTCGTGGTGATTCACGACGCGGCAAGACCGATGATTACGGGTGAATTTATCTCGGAATGCCTCGCGGCGATACGGGGGCACGAAGGGGTTCTGCCCGCGCTGCCGATGAAGGATACGGTATATCAGAGTGGGAGCGGCAGGAGAATTTCCGCGCTGTTAGACAGGGACCGTATCTTTGCAGGGCAGGCGCCGGAAGCGTTTGTGCTGGGGTGTTATTACGACGCCAACAGGGCGTTGCTGCCGGAGCGGATTTTAGAAGTAAAGGGATCTACGGAGCCTGCGGTACTGGCGGGAATGGACGTGGTTATGATAAACGGGGATGAGAAGAATTTTAAGATTACGACACAGGAGGATTTAAAAAGATTTGAGGAGATTGTGGCCGCGGCGAAGGAGAAGTGATAAAATAGACAGAGTGATTCAGCAAAGGCCGCAGGATCTGCTGCCGGGATCGTAAAAACAGGGAGCCGGACGATAGCATAGCGGCTTCGGAATGGAGGCTGTATGAGAGCGTACAGATTACATGGAATAGGAGATCTCAGACTGGAGGATGTGCCGCGTCCGCCGGTGAAACCGGAAGAAGTGCTGGTGCGGGTTAAGGCGGCCGGTATCTGCGGCTCCGATATCCCGCGTATTTATCAGACGGGCACTTATCATTTTCCCACGATACCGGGACATGAATTTGCAGGTATGGTGGAGGAAGTGGGGGAGAACGCGGATCCTGCGTGGAAAGGAAAACGGGTGGGTGTATTTCCGCTGATTCCCTGTTACAGTTGCGGGCCGTGTCTGGCCGGGCAATATGAAATGTGCAGGAGCTACGGTTATCTCGGCTCCAGACAGGACGGCGGATTCGCAGAATATGTGGCTGTCCCTGAGAAGAATCTGATCGCATTGCCAGAGACCGTTTCCTATGAGGAAGCGGCGATGCTGGAGCCGATGGCGGTGGCGGTTCACGCCATCAGACGGGCGGCAGCCGGAAAATCGGACCGGATCGTGGTATGGGGGCTTGGAACGATTGGCCTGTTTATACTCATGTTTCTCATAGAAGCCGGACATAAAAATCTGTTCGCGGTGGGCAACAAGGATTTTCAGCGGCAAACGGCTATGAAGCTGGGACTGCCGGAGGAGGCATATTTCGACGGCAAAACGGGGGAAGCAGGGCGTTTGATCATGGAGCAGACGGACCAGATGGGAGCGGATGTCTTTTTTGAGTGTGTGGGAAGAAATGAGACTGTGGTAAAGGCGCTTGATCTGACGGCTCCGGCGGGGAAGGTGCTGATGGTGGGGAATCCGGCTTCGGACATAGCGATTCCCAAGGCGGTTTACTGGAAGATACTGCGCAGCCAGCTTACGGTAACGGGGACGTGGAATTCCTCGTTTGCGCAGGATGAACAGGACGACTGGCACTATGTGCTGGAGCGGTTAAAGGATGGGCGGGTCACGCCGGCAGAGCTGATTTCGCACAGATTTACGGGGGATAAGCTGACCGAAGGACTGACGCTTATGAGGGATAAGAGAGAAGAGTATGGAAAAATTATGGGAGTGATGGAAAATCTGTAAAAAACCTATTGGAAGCCGCCCTTTGTCATGTTACACTATGTACATATCGGGGCGGTTTTTCTATGCAAGGAGAAGGTGGGGAGGCCGCTTCGCGAAATGGATGCAGCTTTAAAGAGCGGACTGCAGAATGGAGGATAGCATGACAGCAGAAAAAATCAAAGAGATCGTTTCACAGATGACGCTGGAGGAAAAAGCATCTATGTGTTCGGGCGCGGATTTTTGGCACACGGAGGCAGTGGAGCGGTTGGGGATTCCCGCCAGCATGGTTTCGGACGGACCGCACGGCCTGCGCAAGCAGGATCAGGAGGGCGACCATTTAGGAGTCAATGACAGCATCAGGGCGGTATGTTTTCCGGCGGGCTGCGGTACGGCAGCTTCTTTTAACAGGGAGCTGATACAGCAGATGGGAGAGACGCTGGGGGAGGAGTGTCAGGCGGAAGGCGTGAGCGTGATTCTCGGTCCGGCGGTGAACATTAAGAGATCCCCTCTTTGCGGGCGCAATTTTGAATATTATTCCGAGGATCCGCTTGTGGCGAGCGAGATGGCGGGTGCGCTGATCCACGGTGTACAGAGCAAAAACGTGGGAACCAGCATCAAGCATTTTCTGGGGAACAATCAGGAGACAAGGAGGATGACCTCGGATTCCAGGATCGGGGAGAGGTCCCTCCATGAGATTTATCTGGCAGCTTTCGAGGGCGCGGTGAAAAAGGAAAAACCGTGGACGGTGATGTGCTCCTACAATAAAATTAACGGCACATATGCGGCGGAAAACCACAAATATCTGACGGAGGTGCTTCGAGACGAGTGGGGCTTTGAAGGCTATGTGATGAGCGACTGGGGTGCGGTGAACAGCCGCGTGAAGGATCTGCAGGCGGGACTGGATCTGGAGATGCCTTCCTCCAACGGGTTTAACGACAAGCTGATCGTGGGCGCGGTGCAAAGCGGTGAGCTTCCGGAAAAGGTTCTGGATGCGGCTGTGGGACGTATTCTGAACATTGTTTTCCGCTATGAGGAAAACCGGGATAAGAATGCGGTATTTGACAGAGACAAGGATCACGAGATGGCGCGAAAGGTGGCGCAGGAGACGATTGTGCTTCTGAAAAACGAGGGTGTGCTGCCTCTGTCTGAGCAGGATGAGATTGCCTTTATCGGAAAGTATGCGAAGACGCCCCGCTATCAGGGTGGCGGCAGCTCCCATATCAACAGCCATAAGGTCACTTCGGCGTTAGATGCGGTGGAGGGCATGTCGAACGTAACTTATGCGCAGGGATTTGACGATAAAGAAGACAAAACGGATGAAAAGCTGCTTGCGGAGGCTGTTGAGGCGGCGAAAAAGGCTAAAGTCGCAGTGATTTTCGCAGGACTTCCGGATGCTTTTGAGTCGGAAGGTTTTGACCGTGCGCATATGCGGATGCCGGACTGCCAGAATGAGCTGATTTCCAGCGTGGCAGCAGTACAGCCGAACACAGTGGTAGTTTTGCATAACGGTTCTCCGGTGGAGATGCCGTGGGTGAATGAGGTGAAAGGCATTGTGGAGGCTTATCTCGGCGGTCAGGCGGTAGGCGGCGCGGTCTGCGATATACTGTTTGGCAGGGTGAATCCCAGCGCGAAACTGCCGGAGAGCTTTCCGCTAAAGCTGGAGGATAATCCGTCCTATCTTTTCTACATCGGGGAGCGGGATAAGGTAGAATACCGCGAGGGCATTTTTGTGGGATACCGCTACTATGATAAGAAGAAAATGGATGTGCTGTTCCCGTTCGGACACGGACTTTCCTACACAACATTCGGGTATTCCAATCTGACTACGGATAAAGATCATATGAAGGATACGGATGTTATGACGGTGTCCGTGGATGTGACGAACACGGGGCATATGGCAGGCAAGGAGATCGTGCAGCTCTATGTGGCGGATAAGGAGAGCACGGTGATACGCCCCGTCAGGGAGTTGAAAGGATTCGAGAAGGTGGAGCTGGCACCGGGAGAGACGAAGACGGTGACCTTCAACCTGGATAAGAGAGCGTTTGCCTACTACAGTGTGAAACTGCAGGACTGGCATGTGGAGACGGGCGCTTTCGATATTATGATCGGCAGATCTTCCAGAGATCTTGTGCTGACAAAGGAAGTCACAGTAGAGTCCACGGTAAAGATTCCTTTTGTGTACACGACGGACACGACTATGGGCGATGTGCTCAGGGATCCGCGTGCGAGAGAGATTGTGGCCGGACTTCTCAAACTGGATATTTTCGGCGGAGAACAGGGCAAGGCGGAGAGCGATGTCGCCAATGAAGCAATATCTGAGGGAATGAGCGAGGCCATGGCCGGATTTACGCCTCTGCGTGGGGCGGTCAGCTTCGGCGGCGGAATGAACATGGCGGATATACAGGAGATCGTGGATCAATTGAACGCGCTGGAGGATATCTAAAAATTTGGGAGGAAATAGTAAAAGGGCATAACCACGCTGGCTATGCCCTTTGTGCTGTTTCCATATAGGAATGGTTTTTGCATGATCTGCAATCGTTTTAACTGTTTTTATATCCCAGCGCAGCCTCCACAAAGCCCTTAAAGAGCGGATGAGGTCTGTTGGGTCTGGATTTCAGCTCCGGGTGCGCCTGCGTCGCCACAAAGAAGGGGTGATCCGCCAGCTCGCACATTTCCACAATGCGTCCGTCCGGAGAGAGGCCGACCAGCCGCATACCCTTATCGGTAAGAACGACCCGATAGTCGTTATTGACCTCATAGCGATGTCTGTGCCGTTCGTGAATGGTCTCCTCACCGTACAGTGCGTAAGCCTTCGACGTCTTGTCCAGCACGCAGGGATAGGAGCCGAGACGCAGGGTGCCGCCGATATCCTCCACGCCGTTCTGGTCGGGCATCAGCGCGATTACAGGGTGGGTGGTGGAGGGCGCCAGTTCGATGCTGTGGGCGTCGTTATAGCCGATTACATTTCTGGCGAATTCCACGATGGCTAACTGCATTCCAAGGCAGAGCCCGAGGAAAGGAATCTTATGCTCTCTGGCGTAGGTGATGGCTTCGATTTTGCCCTCGATGCCCCGGTCGCCAAAGCCGCCGGGCACCAGAATGCCGTTTACATCGCGCAGGAGAGAGTCCGCATTGTCCTTCGTGACGGTCTCGGAATCCACCCATTTGATATCTACTACGCAGCGGTGGGAAATGCCGCCGTGTTTTAACGCCTCAACCACGCTGATATATGCGTCATGGAGCTGTGTGTATTTGCCGACAAGGGCAACTGTCACGGAATCGGTGGGCGTCCGCAGGGATTCCACCATAGCCCGCCAGTCGGTCAGATCCGGTTCGGGGCAGTCCAGTTTCAGACATTCGCACGCCACCTGTGCCAGATGCTCTTTTTCCATGGCGAGGGGCGCTTCATACAGGTGCTCCACGTCCAGATTTTGTAAAACGCGATTGTTCGGTACATTACAAAACAGCGCGATTTTGTCCTTTATGCCCTGATCGAGCGGATGCTCGCTGCGGCAGACGATAATGTCGGGCTGGATACCCATGCCCTGCAGATCTTTGACGCTGGCCTGTGTCGGCTTTGTCTTTAATTCCTGAGAGGCGCTTAAATAGGGGATCAGCGTCACATGAATCAGAATCGCATTTTCCCGGCCTACCTCGTGCTGGAACTGGCGGATAGACTCTAAGAAAGGCTGGCTCTCGATATCGCCTACGGTGCCGCCCACCTCGATGATGGCGATACGGGTCTCCTGATCTGTAAAATTCCGGTAAAATCTGCTCTTTATTTCGTTTGTTATATGGGGGATAACCTGAACGGTGCCGCCGCCGTAATCGCCCCTTCGTTCTTTCTGCAATACGGACCAGTATACTTTACCGGTGGTCACATTGGAATTTTTATCAAGATTTTCGTCGATGAAACGCTCGTAATGCCCCAGATCCAGGTCCGTCTCGGTGCCGTCCTCGGTGACAAATACTTCGCCGTGCTGGATCGGGTTCATGGTGCCGGGGTCGATATTGATGTAGGGATCAAATTTCTGCATGGTCACCTTGTAGCCGCGCGCCTTTAAGAGTCTTCCCAGAGACGCCGCAGTGATACCCTTGCCGAGACCTGAAACAACGCCTCCCGTGACGAATACATATTTTACTGCCATTTGTCTAATCCTTTCTAAAATACGAAAAGGAACTGTTCAGTGCCTATACAGTTCCTATGCAAAAGTTACTGTCAAAAACAATACCCTGCTCATTATACAATGAAAAGACAGGAAAAATCTACTCCAAAGGTCAAAAATTGTAAAAAATTTTATAATTCTTTTACACATGTGTTCAGAATTTCATAATTCCCTCATTGATTTATAATATTTACTGGCATATAATCAATATTGTGACAATGAGCAGTGCGCATACAGAAGATTAAGTGGGAATGTATACGGCCTGTCAGCGGGAAAAGCCGAAGGCTTCCCCGGCGTGCACTGCGTTATATAGTTATATAATAATAGAAACGGAAAAAGATGAAAGTGAGGATGCCTCATGGCAGATAACGTAAATCAATACGACAATGGCGGCGGTCCGGGTTCCGGCGGTCCCGGAAAGGGCGGCGGTCCGGGCAGCTCCGGCGGTCCCGGAGGAAGCGGCGGGGATCCGCGTAAGCAGAGTCTTATTATGCTGGTGGTGGCTGCGCTGATCACTCTGCTTTGCGTCAGCGTTTTTATGAAGATGCTGACGGGAGCCACCAATCAGGAAATCTCTTACAATGAGTTTGTGAAGATGGTGGAGGACGGAAAGGTAAAAAGCGTGCAGGTGGGTTCTGACCGCATTACGGTTTATCCGAAGGCGGAGCAGAAGGATTCCGCTTTTCTCTATGCCTACGGTATGGGTGCGAGCACTTATTACACGGGTAAGATGGAGGACGACGACAAGCTGGCGGAGCGGCTTTTGAAGTACAATGTGGAGATGAAGAAAGAAGTTTCCGACAGCTCCAGCGTGATAATGACGGTGCTTTTGTATTATATACTGCCGGTTCTTCTGATGTGGGGGCTTTTGAGTCTGCTTTTCCGGCGCATGGGCGGCAAAGGCGGGCCTATGGGCGTGGGTAAGAGCACGGCCAAGGCCTATGTGCAGAAGGAGACGGGCATCACCTTTCAGGATGTGGCGGGAGAGGACGAGGCGAAGGAATCACTGGTGGAGGTGGTAGACTTCCTGCATAATCCCGGTAAATATTCCAAGATCGGCGCAAGACTTCCCAAGGGCGCGCTTCTGGTGGGGCCTCCCGGTACGGGTAAGACGCTTTTGGCAAAGGCGGTGGCAGGCGAGGCGCATGTGCCCTTCTTTTCCCTGTCCGGTTCAGACTTTATTGAATTGTATGTGGGCGTAGGCGCGTCGAGAGTGCGTGATCTTTTTAAGGAGGCGGAGAAGAACGCGCCCTGTATTGTGTTTATCGACGAGATCGACGCCATCGGCAGGAGCAGGGATTCCAAGTACGGCGGCGGCAACGAGGAGCGGGAGCAGACGCTCAACCAGCTTCTCTCCGAGATGGACGGTTTTGACGGGAAAAAGGGCATTATCATTCTGGCGGCTACCAACAGGCCGGAAATTCTGGATAAGGCACTGCTTCGTCCGGGCCGGTTTGACAGGCGGATTATTGTGGATAAGCCGGATTTAAAAGGGCGTGTCGAGATCTTGAAGGTGCATTCCAAAGATGTGCTGATGGACGATTCGGTGGATTTAAACGAGATCGCGCTGGCGACATCGGGAGCAGTCGGCTCCGATCTGGCAAATATGATTAACGAAGCGGCGATCAATGCCGTGAAACTTGGCAGGGAGTATGTGAGTCAGAAGGATCTCTTTGACGCGGTGGAACAAGTGCTTGTAGGCAAAGAAAAGAAAGACCGCGTGATGAGCAAGGAGGAGCGCAAGATCGTCTCCTATCACGAGGTGGGTCATGCCCTTCTGAGCGCACTGCAGAAAAATTCGGAGCCGGTGCAGAAGATCACCATTGTGCCCCGTACCATGGGTGCGCTTGGCTATGTCATGCATGTTCCGGAGGAGGAGAAGTATCTGGACACCGAGGCGGAGCTGCGCGACAGACTTGTGAGTCTGCTTGGCGGGCGCGCGGCGGAGGAGATTGTTTTCGACACGGTTACCACGGGCGCGGCCAACGATATCGAGCAGGCGACAAGTATCGCGAGAAATATGATTACCCGTTTCGGTATGAGCAAGAAATTCGGACTGATGGGTCTTGCCACGGTGGAAAGCCAGTATCTGGACGGCAGAGCTTCTCTGACCTGTTCCGATGTGACGGCGGCGGACATTGACTCCGAGGTCATGAAGCTTCTCCACGAGAGCTATAAGAAGGCAAAGAAGCTTTTGAAAGAAAACCGTGAAATTATGGATAAGCTGGCGGCTCATCTGATTGAGAAAGAGACCATTACCGGTAAAGAGTTTATGAAGATCTATCGCAAGGAGAAGGGCATTCCAGAACCTGCGGAGGAAGAAAGCAGGGAAACGAAGGAAGATAAGGCGCAGCACAGGGAGGAGCAGCCGCAGGGTACGGCGAATCCGGCGCCACAGCAGAGCCAGTCCGCAGCAAATTTCCAGACGCCGCCGGCAGGCACAGAGCAGTCACAGGGCACAGGTTTTCAGACACCGCCAATGGCAGGCACAGAGCAGCCACAGGGCGCAGGTTTTCAGACACCGCCAATGGCAGGCACAGAGCAGCCACAGGGCGCAGGTTTTCAGACACCGCCAATGGCAGGCACAGAGCAGCCGCAGGGCGCAGGCTTTCAGACACTGCCAATGGCAGGTGCAGATCAGCCGCAGGGTACGGGTTTTCAGATGCCGCCAATGGCAGGCGCAGAGCAGCCAGACGGTGCGCAGATGCAGGGCCGGCAGCAGGCCGAAAGCGCGCAGCAGGAAGGCGCACAGGCGCAGAACCCACAGCCGGCAGGTCCGCGGGGGCTGTTTTCCCAGGCGCCGGACCCCGGACATACTTCCGATGAAAAGTAGCGCGGGCTGATCAGTTGCATATTGTGAGAAATAAAGACAAGGCATAGTCCGGGAAAGACTTTGCCTTGTTTTCTTTACCTGCCTCCTGTACAATAATGGGAGAAGAATGGTGAGGAAACTTGTATGTTTGATTTCGACGAGGAATTAAAAAAGCTGCCAAACGCTCCGGGCGTTTATCTGATGCATGATGACAATGATACGATCATCTACGTGGGAAAGGCGGTCAATCTGCATAACCGCGTGCGCTCCTATTTCCGAAAGATCGTGGGACGCGGGCCGCAGATTGACAGGATGGTAGAGCAGATCGCGCGGTTTGAGTATATTGTCACGGACTCGGAGCTGGAGGCGCTTGTCTTAGAGAATAATCTGATTAAGGAATACAGTCCGAAATACAATACCATGTTAAAGGATGATAAGACGTATCCTTATATCAAGGTAACGGTGGGCGAGGAGTATCCGCGCATTTTTATCTCCCGTGAGATGAAGAAGGATAAGTCGAGATATTTCGGGCCATATACGAGCGCGGCGGCGGTGAAGGACACCATCGACCTGATGAATAAGCTCTATCAGCTCAAGACCTGTAACCGCAAACTGCCGCGGGATATCGGGCTGGAGCGCCCCTGCCTGAATTATCATATCAAACAGTGCGCCGCACCCTGTCAGGGATATATCAGCAGGGAGGAGTACCGGGCCAGAATCGATCAGGCGCTCGACTTTCTGAACGGAAATTATAAGCCCATGCTCCGGGAACTGGAACAGAAAATGACGCAGGCGTCAGAAAAAATGGAATTTGAGGAGGCGGCGGGCTACCGGGATCTGTACAACAGCGTAAAGAGTGTGGCGCAGAAGCAGAAGATCACGGATTCCGACGGCGAGGACAAAGATATCATAGCGTTGGCGCTTGAGGAGCATGACGCCGTGGTGCAGGTGTTTTTTGTGCGGGGCGGCAAGCTGATCGGCAGGGACCATTTTTATATGACCCATGTGGAGGACTGCGACAGCGCGCAGATTCTGCTTGATTTCGTGAAACAGTTTTATGCGGGAACACCTTATATTCCGAAGGAATTAATGCTGCAGGAGGAGATCGCTGACACGGAGATTCTGGAAAAGTGGCTCAGCGCGAGAAAAGGAGGCAGGGTTTATATCCGCGTGCCGAAAAAAGGCGCGAAGGAAAAACTGGTGGAACTGGCGGCGCAGAATGCGAAGCTGATCTTAAGTCAGGATAAGGAGCGCATACGAAGAGAAGAGGGGCGGACAATCGGCGCAATGAAAGAGATCGCGGCGCTTCTTCATCTGGAGGACGTGAGCCGCATGGAGGCTTTTGATATCTCCAATATAAGCGGTTTTGCCAACGTAGGCTCCATGGTGGTTTTTGAGAAGGGCAAGGCGAAGCGCAGCGATTATCGCAAATTCCGCATTCAATCCGTGTCGGGACCGGACGACTATGCCTGCATGAGGGAGGTGCTGACCAGACGCTTCCTTCACGGTATGGAGGAAAAGGAAGACCTGGAGCGCAGACAGATGGACCACACTTTCGGGAGCTTTACCAGATTTCCGGATCTGCTTCTGATGGACGGCGGTAAGGGGCAGGTCAATATCGCTTTGCAGGTGCTTTCCGAGCTGCATCTGGACATCCCCGTCTGCGGCATGGTGAAGGACGACAACCACCGCACCAGAGGACTGTATTATCAGAATGTGGAGATTCCCATAGACACGCGCTCGGAAGGGTTTAAGCTGGTGACGAGAATTCAGGACGAGGCGCACCGCTTCGCCATCGAGTATCACCGGTCGCTCCGGTCGAAGGCACAGGTTAAATCGGTGCTGGACGAGATTCCGGGCGTGGGTCCGGCCAGAAGAAAGGCGTTGATGCGGCATTTCGGCTCCATCAATGAGGTCAGGGAGGCATCGGTGGAGAGGCTCTGCGAGGTGCCCGGCATTCCCGGACATATCGCCGCACAGATTTATGAGTATTTTCGGGTGGGAGAAAGCGAAGAGAAAAATGATTTGCAGTAGGGAGGAAAAAGTCAGGTGAACGTCAGCAACTATTATTAGTTGCATATTCGGTATTGAAATGATACACTATATCGTAAAGGGATTATGAATGAGTAAAAAGGAAAAATTGGTAAAACGATTACTGAAATTACCTAAGGATTTTACTTTTGATGAAATGGAATCATTATTGTCGTATTCTGGTTATAAATTGAAACAGGGGAATCCTGGATCCGGAATTAAGTTTATCAAAGCCGGAAGCAATGAAACAATAAACTTTCATAAGCCGCATCCGAATGGTATATTAAAGCGATATATATTGGAACAGGTTATCGGGAAATTGAGAAAGGATGGTTTATTATGAGCGATTTACTGTTTTATAAAAATTATAATGGAACTGTAGAGTATTCCAAAGAAGACGACTGCCTGTTCGGAAAAGTAGTCGGGATAAAATCGCTGCTTTCTTATGAAGGGGACTCGGTTCGGGAATTAGAACAGGATTTCAAAAACGTAATTGATGATTATCTGGAGGATTGCAAAGAGCGTAACCTGGAGCCGGAACAGCCGTATAAGGGAACATTCAATGTCAGGATCAGTCCGGAACTTCATAGAAATATTGCAATTTATGCGATTGAGCATGGAAAGAGTTTAAACGCAGTGGTAGAGGAGGCCATTGGAAACATATGTAGACAATAAACAAGGCGGAACCCGCGCAATACAATAATGAGGAGGGAGCTATGGCAAGCATCAATCTAACAAAAGTAATTGAAAAATTTAAGTGGGAGAATCTGACGCCGGAAATTGATATCTCAAAGGTGAAGGTGACACAGCCGGATATCAACAGACCGGCGCTGCAGTTGGCCGGATATTTTGAGCATTTCGAGACGACGCGTCTGCAGATCGTCGGATTTGTGGAATACTCTTACATGAATGGACTGGACGAGGACAGACAGCGGGATATTTTTGAAAAGCTTTTGAACAATCCCCTGCCGGGCATTCTGTTCTGCCGGGAGCTGTATCCGAACGACATTTTCAGGGAGATTGCGGTGAAGTACAATGTGCCGCTTCTGATGAGCAAAAAGGCTACGTCGGCATGTATGGCGGAAGTGATCCGCTGGTTGAACGTAAAGCTGGCTCCCTGCATTTCCGTGCACGGCGTATTGGTGGATGTTTACGGTGAGGGCGTCCTGATTACGGGTGAGAGCGGCATTGGTAAATCCGAGGCGGCGCTCGAGCTGATTAAGAGAGGGCACCGTCTGGTGACAGATGACGTGGTGGAGATCAGACGTGTCAGCGAGGATACCCTGATCGGTTCCGCGCCGGATATCACGAAACACTTTATCGAGCTTCGGGGTATCGGCATCGTGGATGTCAAAGCGCTGTTCGGTGCGTCCAGCGTAAGAGATACCCAGAATATTGATCTGGTTATCCGGCTGGAGGACTGGGATAAAGATAAAGAGTATGACCGTCTGGGTCTGGAGGAGGAGTACACAGAGTATCTGGGCAACCGTGTGGTCTGCCACAGCATACCGATCAGACCGGGCCGGAATCTGGCGATCATCTGCGAGTCAGCGGCAGTGAACCATCGTCAGAAGAAGATGGGTTACAATGCGGCGCAGGAGCTGTACAAGCGCGTGCAGAATTCCCTTGCGCACGGCAGAGAGGAGGATGAGTAATGGCAGAATATGTATTTGGGGTGGACGTGGGCGGCACTACCGTCAAAATGGGGTTATTTGACAAGGAGGGCAATATCCTGGAGAAGTGGGAGATTCCCACAAGGACGGAAAATCACGGAGAAAATATTCTTCCCGATATTGCGGCAGGCATTAAAGAGAAAATGGCGCAGAAGTCCATTGCAAAAGAGGATGTGGCAGGCGTCGGCATCGGTACGCCGGGTCCTGTGGAGAAAAACGGTATTGTGCACAAGGCCGTTAATCTGGGCTGGGCAGAGCTGAATCTGAAAGAGGAACTTACCGCGCTGCTCGACGGGATGCGCGTGGAGGGCGGCAACGACGCGAATGTGGCGGCGCTCGGCGAGATGTGGAAGGGCGGCGGACAGGGATATAAGAATCTGGTGGCGGTTACCCTCGGCACAGGCGTTGGCGGCGGCATTATCATAAACGGCGAGATCATGACGGGCGCCACGGGCGCGGGCGGAGAGATCGGCCACATTCATGTGGAGGACGACGAGACGGAAGCCTGTGGCTGCGGCAACTTTGGCTGTCTGGAGGAGTATGCGTCCGCCACGGGAATTACCAGACTTGCTAACCGCGCGCTGCGGTCGAGTGATAAGGACAGTGTTTTGAGAACGGGCGAGGTGTCCGCCAAGGCTGTCTTTGATGCAGTTAAGGCGGGAGATGGGCTGGCGATAGAGGTTGCAAAGCAATTCGGCGATTATCTGGGCAAAGGATTGGGCATAATTGCAGGTATCATCAATCCGGAGATCTTCGTGATCGGCGGCGGCGTGTCCAAGGCGGGTGAGATACTGTTTGACTATATCAGACCTTCGTTTGAGAAAACGACGTTCCACGGCTGTCAGAACGTGATTTTCGCGCTGGCGACACTTGGCAATGACGCCGGAATCTACGGGGCGGCGCGTTTGCTGCTGTAGGGGATTGACATAGCTGGCCGCTGCTTTTCATCACCGATCCGATGCCGTTTGTCTGACGGCGGATATGATGCATGTGTATGTCGGTACAGGCATGATTCCTATAAGGCTGGATATATTATATAAATAAATATAAGATGGGGTAAATTTTGAGTGCATCAATGTATGATTATATCAGAACGATTGTGCCTGAGGAGAGGCTGCTGTTTCACGAGCCGATGAGCAGACACACTACCTTCCGGGTAGGCGGCGAGGCGGAGTGCATGGCTGTCGTGGAAACGAAAGAGGAGCTGTCGCAGCTCGTTTCCTATCTGGGAAGGATCGAGCAGGAATATTTTGTTTTGGGAAACGGCAGCAATCTTCTGGTGGGAGATAAGGGTTATCGCGGCATTATACTTAAGCTGGGATCACGCCTGAGTGCGGTCGGTGTGGAAAAAAATCATATAGCGGCGGGCGCGGGTGCGCTGCTTTCCCGGGTGGCATACGCGGCGAGAGACGCGGGCTTAAGCGGGCTGGAATTTGCGGCGGGGATTCCCGGCAGCATCGGCGGCGCCATTGTAATGAATGCAGGCGCATACGGCGGCGAGATGAAGCAGGTCGTGCAGATGGTCCGCGTGATGGATAAAGAGGGGGAAATTCTGACTCTGGACAATGATACCATGGAGTTTGGCTACCGCACCAGCATTATCAGGAACAGGCCGTTTATCGTACTGGGCGTGGTTCTTAAGCTGATGCCCGGCGATCAGGGAGAGATCAGCGCGAAAATGGAGGATCTGATGAAGCAGCGAAAAGGAAAGCAGCCGTTAGAGTATCCCAGCGCGGGCAGTACCTTCAAGCGGCCCGAGGGGTACTATGCGGGCAAGCTTATCATGGACGCAGGGCTTCGGGGTTACCGTATCGGCGGCGCGCAGGTGTCCGAGAAACATTGCGGTTTTGTGATTAATGCGGGCGGTGCATCGGCGGCAGATATCAGAGAAGTGATCGAGGAAGTGCAGGAGCGGGTGCTGGACCGGTTTCATGTCCGGCTCGAGCCGGAAGTCATTTTTTTAGGAGATTTTTAAACAGTTCAGCCACAGCGGCGAAGCGGCAAAGAGCGTCCGGGACGCGATTTTGCGAATGGGTGCGGGCTGAACCGGATGATTCGGAAGAGAGAACGTTAACATGAGATTTGTGATTGTGACGGGGATGAGCGGTTCGGGCAAACGAACCGCTATGAAAATGCTGGAGGACGTGGGCTTTTACTGCGTGGATAATCTGCCGGTGGCATTGATAGAAAAGTTTGTGGAGCTGATTACGACGCCCGCAAGCGAGGTCAATAAGGTGGCGCTGGGCCTTGATGTACGCGCGGACCAGTCCTTTAGCGGTGTGCGCCGGATTCTGGACCAGTTGAAGGAAAACGGTTATCTGTTTGAGATGCTTTTTCTGGAAGCGGGCGACGACGCGCTTTTGAAACGCTATAAAGAGACAAGGAGACTCCACCCGCTTTCCCCCGAAGGACGGGTAGAGGAGGGAATCCACAGGGAGCGGGAAATCTTAAAGGAGATACGGGAAAAGGCGGATTATATCATCGACACCTCCCATCTTCTGACGAGAGAGCTGAAAGAAGAGATTGACAATATCTTTGTGAGAAATAAGGAGTATAATTCGCTGATTGTTACAATCCTGTCCTTCGGCTTTAAGAAGGGGATACCGGCGGACGCCGATCTGGTCTTTGACGTGCGCTTTCTGCCTAATCCTTTCTATATAGACGAGCTGAAACATAAGACAGGCAATGACAAAGAGGTGCAGGACTATGTGATGTCCTTCCCGGAGGCCGGGGCATTTATGCAAAAACTGACGGACATGCTGGAATTTCTGATTCCAAACTATGTGAAAGAAGGAAAGCACCAGCTTGTAATCGGAATCGGCTGTACCGGAGGCAAGCACAGAAGCGTGACGCTTGCCAACGCGCTCTATACGGAGCTTAAGGATCACGGCACCTACGGCGTGAAGCTGTATCACCGGGACGCAGATAAATAAGCGGCAGTCCGGCCATACGCCGGACTGTCACAAAACAGAGGAAGAAATATGTCTTTTTCGGGAAGGGTAAAAGAGGAACTTGCAGCCCATGTGAGCGCTGCCAGACATTGTCAGCTCGCGGAACTTGCGGCGCTTTTGCTGTATAACGGCGGCGTTTGCGACGGCGAAAAGCACCTTTGTCTGGACACGGAAAATGAGGCAGTTGCGAGAAAATGCTTTACATTACTTAAAAAAACATTTAATATAGAAACTGTTATGCAGGGCAAAGAGCGGCTGATCCCCGACGACGAGGCGGAGCGGAGGGTGACAGAGGCGTTATATCTCGCAAGGGAAAAGGACGGAAAGATCGTATTAACCAAAACGGTCAATTCCCTTCTGATTAAAAATTCCTGCTGCGCGAGAGCATGGCTGCGGGGCGCTTTTTTGAGCGTGGGTTCCATGAGCGACCCGGAAAAAAGTTATCATCTGGAGTTTGTCTGTGAGGGGAAGGTGCAGGCGGTACAGCTTCAGGAGGTGCTTTTGGAATTTCAGATTGAGGCCAGAATCACAGGCCGGAAGAAATATCAGATAGTCTATCTGAAAGAGGGCGCAGGCATTGTGGATCTCTTAAATGTAATGGGCGCCCATGTATCTCTGATGGAGCTGGAAAATATGAGAATCCTGAAAGAGATGCGAAATTCAATCAACAGAAGGGTAAACTGCGAGACGGCCAACATCTCCAAGACGGTGACGGCTGCGGGCAGACAGATCGAGGACATCCTTCTGATCAGAGACAGGTATGGGCTTGAAAATTTACCGGATAATCTGCGGCAGATGGCAGAGATCCGGCTGGAATATCCGGATGCGGCTCTCAAGGAGCTGGGCGGGTATCTGGAACCGGTTGTGGGGAAATCAGGGGTGAATCACAGGTTACGCAGGCTGAGTGAAATTGCTGACAAAATCAGATCATAATAAGAGGCGGAATGCCTCGAAAAGAAAAAGAGGAGGAAAATATTATGATTCAGAAGTCAATCCAGATCAAACTGGAGACAGGCTTGGAAGCAAGGCCGGTGGCGATGCTTGTTCAGGTGGCCAGTCAGTTTGAGAGCACCGTCTATCTTGGTTCCGACAACAAGAAAGTGAACGCAAAGAGTATCATGGGTATGATGAGCATGGGACTCGAGAGCGGTGCGGAGGTGACGGTGACCGCGGACGGAGCCGATGAGGAGACGGCAGTTGCGGAAATCGAGAAGTTCCTGACCACCAGATAGGGAAGGGTGAGACAGGATTGACATTTGATAAGGCATAAAGTGTGGGCTGTTCAGAATCCTGTGGCGCGGTAGGCGGATGAGATTCTGGGCAGCTTTTTATTATGTCAGCAGGAAATCAGGCGCATTGAAATTAAAATCAGGAGGTAACCTATGGCTAAACGGATGCTTTTTGTCTATAATCCCAGAGCGGGAAAGGCGCAGATCAGAAGTAACCTTTTAGATATTATAGATACTTTTGTAAAGGCCGGCTATGAGGTGACGGCTTATCCGACGCAGGCCGCGGGCGACGCGGTTAAGGCCGTGCAGGAAAGGCGGGCCGGTTACGATATCGTGGTGTGCAGCGGTGGGGACGGCACCCTTGACGAAGTCGTGACAGGTATGATGAAGTCGCAGGAGCGGCTTCCCATCGGCTATGTTCCGGCAGGCAGCACCAACGACTTTGCCAATAGTCTGAGGATTCCGAAGAACATGCTGCAGGCTGCGGATGTGGTGGTAAACGGCAGGACTTTTGCCTGTGACGTCGGAAAATTTAATTATAGTATATTTATCTATGTGGCGGCGTTCGGTATTTTTACGGATGTATCTTACGGTACGCCTCAGGACACAAAAAATGTGCTGGGACATGCCGCTTATCTGATCGAGGGAGTCAAAAGGCTTCCCTCCGTTCGGTCTTATCCTCTGAAAATTACCTGCAACGGCGAGGTGATCGAGGGCGAATTTCTATACGGCATGGTTACCAATTCCCATTCCGTAGGAGGGTTCCGCGGCATTACGGGACAGAATGTGGCGCTGGACGACGGGCTGTTTGAGGTGACGCTGATCCGCAAACCGACGAATCCGCTGGATATCAATAATATCATCCGCGCGCTCGTGGATAAGCGCGTGAACTCGGAGCATATATATACGTTTACCACCGAAAAGCTGAAAGTGGAGTCGGAAGACCCTGTGGCATGGACGCTGGACGGGGAGTACGGCGGAGAACACTGCGCGGTGGTGGTCGAGAGCTGGCATCAGGCGCTTGAAATCCGGGTACCGCAGGAAATGGAATGACGATTGAAAAGAGGGGATATCCGGGCGCATGGAAGGTCTGGTAAAAGCTGTCCGCATCGCGGCGGAGTTGTTGACTTTCCAGAGACTGGCTGTTAAAATAAAAGTTGGATTCCAGATGATGGAAAGTAATAAAAAATTTTAATAGAAAGGAAGATAATACTATGGCATTAGTAACAACAACCGAAATGTTTAAGAAGGCTTATGACGGCGGTTATGCTGTCGGCGCTTTCAACGTAAACAACATGGAGATCGTTCAGGGCATTACCGAGGCTGCCGGCGAGCTGAACAGCCCTGTTATCCTGCAGGTTTCCAAGGGTGCCCGCGCTTATGCGAACCACACCTATCTGGTGAAGCTCGTTGAGGCGGCGGTGGCGGAGAATCCGCAGATCCCGATTGCGCTTCACCTGGATCACGGCGACACCTTCGAGCTTTGTAAGTCCTGTATCGACGGTGGATTTACCTCCGTTATGATCGACGCTTCTTCCAAGTCTTTCGAGGACAACATCGCGCTGACCAAGCAGGTAGTTGAGTATGCGCATGACAAGGGCGTAGTGGTTGAGGCTGAACTGGGTACGCTGGCAGGCGTTGAGGATGAAGTCGTTGTAGAGGCAGGCAAAGAGTCCTACACACGTCCCGAGGAAGTGGAGGAGTTCGTAGATAAGACAGGCTGTGACTCCCTCGCTATCGCAATCGGCACGTCCCACGGCGCATACAAGTTTACCGCTGCACAGTGCACCAGAAACGCAGACGGCATTCTGGTTCCCCCTCCGCTTCGCTTCGACGTTCTGGAGGAGTGCATTAAGAGACTGCCCGGTTTCCCGATCGTGCTTCACGGTTCTTCTTCCGTTCCGCAGGAGTTCGTTAAGATGGTGAACCAGTATGGCGGTAACATGCCTGACGCAGTAGGTATTCCGGAAGAGCAGCTTCGTAAGGCAGCAGAGCTTGCCGTATGTAAGATCAACATCGACTCCGATATCCGTCTGGCTATGACAGGTAACATCCGCAAGTACTTCGCGGAACATCCGGATCACTTCGATCCCAGACAGTATCTGAAGCCCGCAAGACAGGCTGTGAAGGATATGGTAGCACACAAGATTAAGAACGTGCTCGGTTCCGACGGCAAGGCGTAAATGGCAGAAACAGAATGTAATAAGCATTCTGCCGGATGGCATATAAAAATCCCGGTACGGCTGTTATGGCTGTACCGGGATTCTTCTGTCTGAAATCAATATTCTCTTAATGGCCGCATTCGGGCGACGATTTCTTACTTCAAAGGAACTTGCGGCGATTTTCTACTGATACATTTCCTTCAACTCTTTCGCATGGGTATCTTCGATATCCGGGAAGGCGGAGAGCATCGGCTTTACTTCTTCTTTTTTCAACACCCGCGCCACATAGTTTCTGGTGATCTTCATGACGATAGGAGACAGACTTAAGACACCGATCAGGTTCGGGATCGCCATAAGTCCGTTAAAGGTATCGGAGAGATCCCATGCCAGACCCAGATTCATGGTTGCGCCCACATAGATCATGAGGACGAAAACGATCTTGTAAGCGATCATGGACCTGGTGCCGAAGAGATACTCCCATGCCTTGGAACCGTAGTGACTCCAGCCAAGCACCGTGGAGAAGGCAAACAGCAGGATTGCTATGGCGATAAACATGGGACCTATGCTGCCGAATCTGGTGGCGAAAGCCTCGCCCACCAGAGCGGAACCTTCGGAAGAGCTTAATACCGCGCCGGTTTCCAGATCGACCAGACCGGAGGAGAGCACCACGAATGCGGTCAGCGTGCAGACAACCATCGTATCGGCAAACACCTCGAAAATACCCCACATACCCTGACGAACAGGTTCTTTTACATTAGAGCTGGAGTGTACCATAACGGAGGAGCCAAGTCCCGCCTCATTGGAGAACACACCGCGCTTCATGCCCCATGTGAGCGCCATCTTTACGCCGCTCCCGACGATACCGCCGCCCACCGCGC
>CARQVR010000065.1 GCA_949051815.1 uncultured Lachnospiraceae bacterium | reverse complement strand
AAGAATTCAACACAGAAAGTATGCTTGACATGTTTTTGTATGAGAGCGGACAGCTTTTGGAAAAACTGGAAGGCATAATATTAGAAAAACAGGATGCTGATTGCTTCGATGATGCCGATATCAATGATATTTTCCGCGTCATGCACACCATCAAAGGTTCCTCGGGTGTTTTGATGTATGACAACATCACAAAAGCAACCCATAAGCTGGAAGATGTGTTTTATTACCTGAGAGAATCCCACCCGGATGATGTACCCCACATGGAACTTGTGGAGAAGGTACTTGCGGTGTCGGATTTCGTGACGGCGGAGCTTGATAAATTGAGAAACGGCGATACGCCGGACGGGGATGAGAAATCGCTGGTGGAGGATCTGGATGAGTTTCTGGGCCGCCTTAAAGGCGAGATTACCAAGCAGGGCATCCAGATGCCGCAGGCGAATAAACATGTGGAGCCGACACAGTTCTACATTACGCCGGTAGCGGGCGAAGACAGTCATTTTTATCGGATTTCGATTCATTACAGAAGCGACACGCAGATGAGTAATCTGCGGGCTTATTCGGCGACCTATGCATTGAAGGAGGTTGCTGAGGATCTGCTCTACACGCCGGATGACATTCTCTCCAACGAGGCGAGCTCCGATGTGATTGTGGCGGAAGGCTTTCATATGCTTTTGCAGACGAAGAGTTCCAAGGAGGAAGTCATCGCGCTGATTGACAGCTCCGAGGCGGAAGAGATCAACTTTGATGAGCTTTCGAAAGAAGAGTATGGCAGGGCGCTTGGTGAGTTCGGCAGAGAGGAAGTCGAGCCGCCTGCTCCGGAGCCTGCGGCTGCGAAGGACGAGGGCAATAAAGAAGCGAAGAAGGAAGGACCGAAACCCGGTGATTATGTGGTTAAGACCAAGGAAGCCGGTAAAGGTAAGACGCTTGCGAAGAACCAGCCCAAGCAGCAGAGCATTATCAGCGTGAACGTGGAGAAGATGGATGCGCTGATGGATCTGATTGGTGAGCTTGTTATCGCGGAAGCGGTAGTGCTGCAAAACCCCGACCTCAAAGTGCCGGGACTGGAGCTTTCCAACTTCCAGAAGGCGTCCGGACAGCTCTCCAAGATTACGACAGAGCTGCAGGAAGTCATCATGTCGATGCGTATGATGCCGCTTACGAACGTCTTCCAGAAGATGAAGAGAATCGTCTTCGACGTTTCCAGAAAGCTTGGCAAGGATATCGAACTGGAAGTGATCGGTGAGAACACGGAAGTGGATAAGAACATCATCGAGCACATTACGGATCCGCTGATGCACCTTGTGAGAAATTCGGTGGATCACGGAATCGAGGAAAATCCTGAGGACCGTACTTCGGTCGGCAAACCGGCGAAAGGAAAAATTACGCTGGAGGCAAAGAACGAGGGCGGCAAGGTTTATATCAGTGTTAAGGACGACGGAAAAGGTCTGAATAAAGATAAGCTGTACCAGAAAGCGCTGGATAAGGGCGTGATTGAGAACAAGCCGATGAGCGAGTTTACGGATAAGGAAATCTTCCGGTTTATCACGCTGCCGGGCTTCTCCACCAAGGAGGAGGTAACCGAGTACTCCGGCAGAGGCGTGGGTATGGACGTGGTTGTAAAGAATATCCAGTCCATCAGCGGAAGACTCGATATCTCAAGCGTGGAGTTTGAAGGGTCGGAGATGACGCTTGTCATACCGCTCACGCTCGCTATTATCAACGGTATTGTGGTACAGGTAGGTAATTCTCCGTTTGTGATTGAAACGGCGTCGATCAAGGAGTTTGTGAGAGTGGGAGAGGATTCTCTTATTCACGAGCCGAGCGGCGAGGAATATATTGTGCTGAGAGGGGAGTGTTATCCCTTTATCCGCCTGAATGAAAGGTATGATCTGCCTGATTCCATAGACAAGATTGAAGAGGGAATCATTGTTGTATTAGAGCATGAAGGCAGTCAGGTATGCGTCCTGATTGACAAATTGCTTCAGGAACAGGAAATTGTGGTTAAGCCAATTCCTTCCTATGTCAGGAAAGTCAAGGGTCTTTCGGGCTGTACGCAGCTTGGCGACGGAAGCATTGCACTGATCCTGGATATCGCCGGATTGCTCATGCATGACGGAGAAAGGAGATAGTACATGGCGGAAGATTTATTAAAAAAAGAAACGGACGATATGGAAGAATTGTTGGAAGACGATTCCCAGAAAGGAATGTTTATGACGTTCCAGACGGGAAAGGAGCTTTTTGGCATAAGCATCAGCTATGTGAATGAGATCATTGCGATGCAGCCGATTGCGGCAATCCCTGAGGTGGAAGACTATGTGAAGGGATTGATCAATCTTCGCGGTAAGATTATTCCTGTGATTGACGTTCGTGTCAGATTTAAAATGGAGCCGTGCGAGTATACGGACAGGACGTGTATTATCGTCATTGACGTGAAATCGACCATGATCGGTCTGATTGTGGAGAGATTAGCGGATGTAGATACCATTGCGGAGGACAATATCGCGCCGCCGCCGTCCCTTGGAAGAAAGGAACATGAGCATAACAAGTATGTTTATGGTCTGGCCAGAACGGGAGATACGGTTACGCTTCTTCTTGATCCTGAGAAGCTGATCAGGCAGGACGACATAGTGGCTGCTATGGAAGAGGTGCGTAAGGAAGAACAATCATAAAAAGGAGAAACTACCATGAAGAAAAGATTTTCAATTGTTGACATGACAGTCAAGAAAAAGATTACTTTATTCAGCGCTCTGATGCTGATTATGCTGGTTCTTGTTTCCGCCGTGGGGTTATGGTCCTCTAATATGGTAAACACGGCGCGTAAGAGCCAGTATGACAATTACGCGATGCCCCAGTACTATGTGACGCAGGGGTTTGCTAATTTCTGTAACATCAAGGTACGCATCCGGAATATTCTGTTTTATTATCATGATGATATGGATACGATAGCGAAGCAGGAAGAGATGATCGAGAGCTACAAGGCGGATGCTGCCAGCTATTTTGCACTCTTTGAGGAGACCATGGACAATCTGACCCCGGAGATTCAGGATCAGTATCGTCTGGTGAGGAATAAGATTGAAAGTTGGTATGCGTCTTCTGAGGAGGATATCAACCTCGTCAAGGAAGGCAAAACAGAGGAAGCGGTCAATGAGCTTGTAACGAACAGTAAGTTTGTCGCTGACGAAGTGGAAGACAATCTGCGCATCCTGATTGAGATGATGGAGACCACATCTGACGCGAAAGATTTAGAGTTGAACACGCAGCTGATGGCGCTGACCATTCTGCAGGTGATCGTAATGGTGGTCGCTGTTCTTATTACCATCGTGTACTGCGCGCTTCTGATCAAGGCGATCACGCTTCCTATGTCAAAGCTGTCCGAGGCGGCTAAGAAGATGACCATGGGTGATATTGATGTGGACTGCGAGAAGGTATACAATGACGATCTGGGTGAGCTGCTCGACGAGTTTGCGCAGATGTCTGAGGCGATCAGGGTGCAGACCGATATTACCGAAGCGATTTCCAAGGGTGATCTGACGATGGAAGCAAATCCCCGCAGCGACAGAGACGTGCTTGGTAAGGCGATTGTCAGACTGCTTTCCGAGAACAATATGACGCTGAGCAACGTAAAAGAGGCAAGCGCACAGATTACCGTAGGTTCCGAGCAGGTGGCGAATGCCAGCCAGGCTCTTGCACAGGGTTCTACCGAGCAGGCAAGTGCAATTGAGCAGGTAACCGCTTCCATGGATGAAGTGACACAGCGTACCAAGGCGAATGCAACGCAGGCTGGCGAGGCGAATGTTCTGGTACATAACATCAAGGATATGGCGACATCCGGCAATGACCAGATGAAGTCCATGATTCAGGCTATGGACGATATCAACGCATCCTCCGAGACGATCTCCAAGATCATCAAGACCATCGACGATATCGCGTTCCAGACCAATATTCTGGCGCTGAATGCGGCAGTTGAGGCTGCGAGAGCAGGCGTACACGGCAAGGGATTTGCAGTGGTGGCTGAGGAAGTAAGAAATCTGGCTGCGAAGAGTGCGGCTGCGGCAAGCGAGACGGCAGAAATGATCGACGATACGATCCATAAGGTTGGAAACGGTGCGAAGATCGCGCAGGATACCGCGAAATCTCTCGACGAGATCGTAGGTTCCATCGATGAGATTGTTGGACTGATCGGAAACATTACGGCTTCTTCCAACGATCAGGCTACGGCGATCTCCCAGATCGATCAGGCGATCTCCCAGGTATCTACCGTGGTACAGACCAATGCGGCTACCAGCCAGCAGTGTGCGGCTGCCAGCGAGGAGCTGTCCAATCAGGCGGTTACGCTCAAGAACCTTATGGCGAGATACCAGCTCGCGTCCGACAGAATGGGCGGCGGCGGTTTCGTAGACAATACGCCTGCATACAGCAGTGAGCCGACGATTTCCCTTGACGGAGATTACGACGACAAATATTAAGAGACGGACAGATCAGAAGCAGATCTGTACACAATAGAGAGGAGAGCCATTGTACCCGGTACAGTGGCTCTCTTTCTTTGCGGGTAGCGCGAACGAGAAATGCGAAGCATTTCGAGTCTGCTTATGCATAGAGTCAGAAAGCGTCACAGACAGTCTGCGTATATTTTTGAATCTCATGTCACAATCCGGCTGCGCCGCGTGTATTATCTGTAAAAGGACAAAGGAGGAGGACTTCCATGAGGCAGGCACTTCGCAACCTGACCAGACATTACATGAAGAGCATCCTGTCGGCTGCCATTGGCATTCTGACGGTGGTTCTGCTTGTGATTTATGCGGGAAATATCGACGGCACGAAAAGACAGCTCACCGCGCTTCCGGATGCGATGGAGATCAGGGGGGCGGTCAGCAATCTGAACGGTTCTCAGGACTTTTCACTGGCCATTTCCGAAGAGCGGGTAGAGGGAATCGCCGCCTGTCCGGAGGTGGAGGATCAGGTGTTTACCGTGCAGTTGATGACGGGATTCGGGGAATTTTCACTGGAGGAGTGGAAGGCAAATCTCCATTACTTCGGAGCCGGAATCAATGATATTGCGGGTGTGCCGGGCTTACAGAGCGGGGAAATCAGCTATGGGGAAGGGTGGGATGAGAGTCTTTTCGCAGAGGATGCGTCTGTCTGTATTCTGAGCGGGCAGGTGATGGAGCAGAAGGGCCTGAAAACAGGTGACGAGGTGCCGGTAACCGTCTATTACTATCAGTACGGGCAGGGTGGCTCGGGAATCGGGAAGGTCACGCCCCTGATCGTTGGAAAGAAATACAGGATCGCGGGCGTCATGGATATGAAGGAATACAGCGGCAATATCGTGCCGCCTGATATGCTCTTTCCCTTTGAAAATATACGGGAGATCTTTCATGAGACAGGGATTGATTTTACGGCCGATTCGGCGTCCTTCCGGGTGAAGGATCCTTTCCGGCTGAACGAGTGCAAGAGGCAGATGAATGAGATTGGTTTCCTGCCGGTGGCCAGAGACGCGGATTTCAGCTATGCGGGAAACGCACTCACCATGACAGATGAAAACTTTATCAACGCGGCGGAAAACCTGCGGGAGACGCTTTCGTTTCTGACGGGAATGCTTCCCTTTGTGATTGTTATTATCCTGTTTGTGGGATATTTGTGCAGTTACCTGCTCATTCAGGGCAGACGGGCGGAGTACGCCACGATGCGGTCTGTGGGCATGGGATGGGGGCGCTGCTTTTCGGTACTGGTTTTCGAGAATATCATGACCTCCGCGGCTGCCTGCGCTATGGTCAGTCTGCCGGTTCTTCTGACAGGGATGGTGAGTGTCGGGGCGCTCCTGTTTTCGGACACCGTATTTTTTCTCTCCTTTCTTGTGGGGAGCGCGGCTGCGCTGTGGTCGTTCCATGGCCTGAGCGTGATGGAAGTGCTGGCTGGCGGCGATTGAGAGCGGTAAGGAGTGATGAGGAGCCGGGAAAGGAGAGGAAATGCGAATCATAAAGAAGAGCCTGCTCAGATTGCGCAGGACACCTGTGAGAACGATGCTGTTTTTTGCACTGGTGGCTTTTGCCACGGCGCTGCTTGCTGCAGGCTGCGGGCTGTGGCAGATGTGCCGGACGAATATGCTCCGCTTTGAAAGTCTTTTTCAGACCATTGGTACGGTGGAGCAGAAGCCGGAACGGTACGTCAGAAGCGAGACGTGGTACGCGGATCTGGGGGATTATAAAGTCCGTAATAAGGCGGAGTACGGGGAAATTATCGTGCCTTCCGTTCTCGACTTCGAGGGGGCGGACTATTTAAAAGGACCGGAGAAGAGAGCGTGGTATGCCGCTTATCTGCCGGATTATGAGATGCTGGATGCGGGCACCGGCGTTACCCATGTGATGGTGGTGGAGGCGTCACCAACGGAAGATGCCGTGCCGGCGGGGCCGGTCGAGATGGAGATTAAAAATTTTCTGTATACCTACTACCCCTATAATTCGCCAAAGTTCTATTTTTGCGATCATAACAATCCGTCGCCGGAAAAGCTGTACGCTGACCGGACATATATCATGTGTGTATCTGACTATATTCCCCACGGTTACCCGGACGCGGAGGGGCCTCCTGAGTATATTCCGGCGGACTATCCGATTACAAGCACACAGGCTGCGCCGGAAGGCGTTCTTCTTCCAAACCATCTTTCCGGCAATCAGATTGCGGAGGTGACGCCGGGATTCTATGAGACAGAGGAGGGACAGCACTGGCAGGGGCTGATCCGGGAACTGGAAATGGGCATCTGGAAGTCCGCGCCTGTCACCGCCACAGAAAATACAGATCTGATTCCGGCCTTTTATGACGGAAGCGTCTATATAGAGCAGGGAAGGGAGTTTACGCCGGAAGATTACAGCGAGGGACGGAGGGTCTGTCTGGTGAACCGGAAGTTCGCCAGAAGAAACGGGCTTAAGGTGGGGGACGCCCTGCATCTGCCCCTTCGATATGCCAATTACAGCGCACCCAGCGGTCGGGCGTCGTGGAACTGTTCCCTGACGGCGGAGGGAGAGGCGTTTTCTGTGTTTGAGGAAGGAGACTGGGAGATCTGCGGCATTTACGACATGCTGCCCGGCGCATCTTTAAAGAGCAAAGACTATCAGATGGACCAGAATGAAATTATCATACCGAAATCTTCCATAAAGAACAGCGATGAGGATCATATTGCCGCATGGGGGTACATGGAGGGGTGGAATACCTCCTTTGAGATTCCAAACGGGAGCATCGGCCACTGGAAAGAGCTGTGGGAGAAGCAGGGGATTGACGGGCTGGAAATCACCTTTTATGACAAGGGTTATACCATACTGGAGGACGGGATCAGACGGATGAGGAAGATGGCGCTGATTTTACTTGTGGCGGGAGCGGTCAGCACGTTCTGCGTCCTGCTGTTCTTCTGCCACATGTTTATCACGAAACAGAGCAAAAGGACAGCCATCGAGCGTTCTCTTGGGATGAGTAAGGGACAGTGCACATGGGCCCTTATGTCGGGGATTCTGCTGATCGTGCTGTGCGGCTGCATTCTCGGAAGTGCGGGGGGATATGCAGGCGCAGTGAGAACGGCAGGAAGTATCACACAGGTGGAGCGTTTTGACAGAAACTACAGCTCCGGCATGATGTATGGAAACGGGGAAGAAGAGATCGGCTATATCCTTGAGGGAGACTGGCATGTGAGCGCGATGTCGGGGGTGGCTGTGCTGACAGCGGCTGCCGGGATTGCGGTCATTATGACAGGCAGGAGTCTTAAGAGAGAACCGCTCGCGCTGCTTGGCGGCCGGGAGGACTAGGGACGGATTGTCTGGCATCTGGCAGAATGTTGTTCTGTCTGGGAGAAACTGCCCGGGAAAAGCAAAAAGTGGTGGAATGAAAAGTGAAAAAAGTGAAAAATTGCGCAAGCCCCTTGACATTTGTCCCAAAACTATATATAATTTCATGTGTTGCCGGTGCAATGTGTTTTATGACATACTGTGGCGGCAGGCAGGTGCGCTTAGCTCAGCTGGATAGAGCGTTTGGCTACGGACCAAAAGGTCGGGGGTTCGAATCCTCTAGCGCACGGTGATTTTTTGAGAGGCGGAAATGCGAAAACGGGCATTTCCGCTTTTTGACTGTCAGACGGCTGCTTTTTATCGGCATGTGGGAGATTGTGAAAATTCATAATGACGAAATTTTAATAAAGTATTTGCTGAATTAAGCGATATATGCTAAAATTTGAATACGGGAACAACCGTGTCACTGCAAGGCGTTGGCCTCCTATTACATAAGATGGGAGGTGGTGCGGATGAAGTATGATTTCAAAGATCTCATGTCTTTTGGCATGTTCATTCTTGCATTGCTGACCTTGATCGTTTTGATGAGTCAGTAGCGTTTTTCAAGTCCCGGAGACGGGCATAGAAAAACCACCCTTGTATACTTTGACGAGTTGAGAGGGTGGTATTTCTATCGTTTCAACGGTCAACCCCTTGTGGGAGGTTGTTCCTTTTATATGTTTATAATATATCACATTTTGAGATTCGATTCAATCAGATTTTCAGGCACATTTCTTCTCTGGCTTTTCCGGCCCTTTCCCACTACGGCAAATCTGTCTGGCGGCACTTGAGTTTCTCTTGAGAATCAAGTATAATTAATCTGTTGTCGTAAACAAAAAGATAAAGCATGAGGGAGAGAAAAAATGAACGAAAACAATTATGCAAACGGGAATGAACCTGGAAAGGGCGCGGCAGTTGCCAGTCTGGTGTTGGGTATTGTCTCTATCGTTACGTGGTTTTTTGGCATGGGAGCGCTGATTGGTCTTGTTACAGGTGTGATCGGTCTGATCTGTGCGTCCAATGCGAAGAAAGCAGGTTTTGTCGGCGGAATGAGGACAGCAGGCTTTGTGTGCTCCCTGATCGGCGTGATCGGCAGCACGCTTGTTTTTGTGGCTTGTGTGGCCTGTGTGGGTATTTTAGGAACCGCGGCTGCATTGAGTTAAGATTTTGCGAAAGGTCGCCTGAGTTGAAAGAAATACTTATCGGATTAAACGCCATAAGCGCCTACGGTCTGTGCGGAGTGGCAGGTTTTCTGCTGGGAATCGGATATCTTTTCTTTATTACAAGAGTGAAATCCGGGGATTTTGATGATTTTGTTTATATCTATGTCTGGGCTGCGCTTGGGGCGGTCGTGGGGGCAAAGGTTCTCTATATTCTGATTGAGATTCCGAACATCGCGCGGACCATTGGGAGCGGGGAAGTGAATCTGTGGCCGTATCTCGGAAGCATGGTAAGCGGCGGATTTGTTTTTTACGGCGGACTGCTCGGTGCGGTTTGCGCCGTAAAAACGGCGTCCCGGTACTTTTCACTTGATTATGTCAAAACACTGTCCCTGATGACGCCGGCTATGCCGCTGGCACATGCGCTCGGGAGAGTGGGATGCGCGCTCGTCGGCTGCTGCTACGGGAGGGAAACCGGACTGTGTATAGGGATAAGCTATGCGGATTCCCTGTACGCGCCAAACGGTGTCCGCCTGTTTCCGGTTCAGGCGATGGAAGCGATTGCCGATCTGGTGATTTTCGGAGCGCTTGTACATGTTCTTCTAAAGAGGGCGGACGATTATGAGAGAGCCGGAATTTTTGAAAGGTATCTGGTGATGTATGCCTGCGCCAGATTTCTTCTTGAATTTCTCAGAGGCGATCTGGTCAGAGGACATTTGGGAGCGTTGTCGACGTCGCAGTGGATCAGCGTTATCATTCTGGTATTCACAGGGATTCACAATGGATTAAAAAAGAAACGGTCAGAGTGGGAAGGATAGTCCCGCTCCTTTTTTTGCCCTTTTTCAGGAAACAGATGTTGACAAACTGTTCATACTGTATATAATGATATATATACAGTATATACTGATAGCGCAAACTGTGACGACAGGGAGCGCGAAAAGAATGAGGGAGGCGTGCATTGAAAATTATCATATCGAATCAATCCGAGCTGCCGATCTACGCACAGATCAGGGAGCAGCTCAAGGAACAGATCTTAAACGGACAGATCCCGGAGGGAGAAACCCTTCCCTCCATCAGGCAGCTTGCGAAGGAGGTGGGCGTCAGTGTGATTACCACCACCCGCGCGTACAGCGAGCTGGAGGCGGAAGGCTTTATCGCCACCATGCAGGGCAAGGGCAGCGTGGTGCTTCCAACGGATAATAACCTTTTGCGGGAGCAGTACCTGCTGCGGATTGAGGAGGGGCTGTCCACGGCCATAGAGACGGCGAAAACGATGGGAATGTCCAAAGACGAACTGACGGATATTTTTCACAACTTATTGGAAACATAAGGTTTCGGAAAGGAATAGGAATGATGGAACTGCTGGAAGTAAAAAATCTGTCTAAACACTATAAAAATTTTGACTTAAAAGATATCAGTTTTACTCTGCCGAAGGGCTATATTATGGGGTATGTGGGAGCGAACGGCTCCGGAAAAACAACGACTTTGAATTTGATTACGGGTGTTTTAAAGTGTGTGGAGGGTGACGTGCGTATCGACGGTCTGTCCCGCGAGAAAGGCGAGCAGGCATACAAGGAGAAAATCGGTTATGTGGGAGACGAATCCTATTTTCCTGACCACTTTAAGATCAAGCATATCCGCAATGTAATAAAGGATTTTTACCCGACATTTTCCAAGGATAAGTTTAACGGTTTTATAAGAAAATGGAATCTGCCGGAGAACAAGCTGATTAAGGACTTTTCCAGAGGCATGAAGGTGATGCTGATGTTTGCCTCGGTGCTCGCCAGAGACACGAAACTGCTTGTGCTGGACGAAGCCACAAACGGGCTTGACCCGGTGATGCGGACGGAGATCCTGAAACTTTTGCAGGAGTATGTGATGGACGGGGAGCGGAGTGTGATCTTTTCCACCCATATTTTAAGCGATCTGGAGCAGATTGCGGACTATATTTATTTTATTCACAGGGGCAGGACGATCCTCTATGACGCGAAGGATGAACTGATTGAAAATTTCCTTCTGGTTAAGGGTGAGAGTGCAAAGATTCCGCCAGCCCTTAAGAAAGAGCTGATCGGGTTGGAGGAGAAAACCTACGGATTCGAGGCGATTCTGCCAAGCGATAAGGCGGAACTTCTGGGGAATGCGTTTCTTTTCGAGAAGCCGACGATAGACCAAATCGTCATTCACTACATTAAAAGCAGGGAGGAGCAGTAAAATGAGAGCATTGCACTTTATGAAAATAGATTATATGCTGACAAGGAAACAGATGTATTTTATGCCGGCGATTCTTGTTCTGGCATGGGTTGTGGGTACGGGCGTAAGCAAAGGCGCAATGTCTTTGCTGGTGACATGTTCCTATGTAGCTTTTGTGGCTTCCATATTTTCGACGGCGCCTTTTGGCTATTGTGTCAGGAAGAACAGAGGATTTCTGCTGCTGCTTCCCGCGACGGTGAAGGAGAGGGTGGCAGGGCGTTTCCTGTACGGGCTGTCTTTCGTGGGTTTGCTGGGCGTTTTCTGTGGTATCCTGTGGGGTGTGTACGCGATGATGGGATATGAGCTGCCGCTCTGGACTGTGGCGATTGGCCTGTGCGAGCTGGCAGTCGGGATTCTGATTATGGCATTAGAGTTTCTTTTCTTCTATCTGTTTGGAGAGGGAAAGGAAAACTGGCAGCAGTTGAGCAATATTGTACGAATTGCGCCGGGTATGGCTATGTTTTTTGGCATGACTTATTTTGTGGGAAAAATTGAGGAAATACAAAGTACGACGGCCGGCGGCATGGGGATTGATCCGGAGGCGCTTAGTGGAAAGTTTATGCAGGTGGGTGTGATTGCCATATTGGCGGCGTTACTTCTGACGGCGGTGGCAGCGGCAGTCTGCATGAAGGTGATTGAAAACCGGGACTACGCGTAATCCGCAGCAGATACAGCGGAAAATACGGGAAATAGTGGAATTTTTCTCCATGCACTTGCAAAACACTGTAGAATACTGTAAAATAGTGACATTATCGACTGGCAGTCATGTGGTCGGAGTTAAAGTTTTCAAGTGTGGAGGAGAGGAAATCATGGAAAGAATCTGGACTGTAACAGACAGCATGGGCAATCCCCATCAGATTAAGTTTAAGCGGGGATTTGGCGGCGCGAAATGTATCGTTGACGGAGATACATATAAGATGAAATCCAGAAACTGGGTGATCTGGATGGCGGATCACCAGATCAGTATACCCGGTGCGGAGTGCAATCTGGTCGTGATCGGTAACAAGACTCGGCTTGCGGTGAACGGCACTTACTTAGAGGACGGCACACCTTATGAGCCGATCAGAAACATTCCTTTGTGGCTCAATGTTCTGACCCTGCTGAATCTGATTATCGGCTGGTTTTTCCTTGGAGCGCTCGGTTTTGTCGTAACCATTCTGTTAGACCTGCTGTCTTATAAGATGAGCCTGAAAAGGAAGAACAGCGTGGCTCTGGTCATTCAGATTGTTCTGATGGTTGGCATGATTGTGGGCGGTATCGCTGTTCAGTCAGCGCTGGGGAACTTATAGGAACGGGCCGCAGGCCAGGCTGAGAGGAAAGGACGGCGGAAATGGACGAGAATACAAACTACGGATACAATGATGGAAATTATAATAATCAGGGGGCGGACGGCGGGCAGCAGTACGGCCAGAATGAACAGCCTTTCGTGAGTGCGCCCCAGTATGGCCAGAACGACCAGTCTTACGCGAACGGACAGCAGTACGCGCAGAATGGCCAGAGTGGATTCGGTCAGGCGCCACAGTATAATCAGGTGCCTTACGGCGCGCAGCAGCAGTATAACCAGCAGAACTTCGGGCAGCCGGTGAAGGCGGTCGTATACGACGCCGTGCCGGATAAAGGCACCGGTACATCGGTGGCTGCGCTCGTATGCGGTATTATGGGACTGATCTTATTCTGGGTTCCCGGTGTGGACATAGGTTTATGTCTGGCAGGTCTGATCTGCGGTATCGTGTCCCTCGTCAAGGGACTTGGCGGAAAAGGGCTTGCAATTGCGGGTCTGGTTCTTTCCGTTCTCGCAAGTATACTGACCCTGATCTTTTTCTATCTTTTTGCGCTTGGCATGATGCTTATGTAGGTGTTTCAGGCCAAGCCTCCGGTTTGCAACCCGGAATACATGGAATAGAAGAATCTTATCATTTGGAGCATCCACTTTAGAGTGGGTGCTTTTCCATTTTTCCGTTTTATTGTGAACCATGAAACTTTTAGATATAAAATGAACCATATCCCCGTCCGGTGACTCTTATATACAGATGCATCGGAAACGGCGGGTGCATGTAACACACGCCGCGGATTGTAACTGAAATCCTGGAGGTAAGCAGTTTGACAGAAGAAGAACTGGTAAGGGGTCTTAAGAAGGGCGACCGGATTTCCTTCGACCTGCTCTATGAAAAGTATAAGAATATGGCATTGCGCACGGCATATCTGATCACAGGGAATTGCTCCGACAGTGAGGATGTGGTACAGGATACGTTTGTGAAGGTCTGGATGCACTGTCGGGAGCTGAAAAACGAGGGCGGTTTTAAGGCGTGGATGATGCAGATTCTTGTCCGGACGGCTTATAAGAGCGGCAAAAAGAAGAGCAGGGAGCTGCCCGATGAAGAAATTCTGAAAAAGGCAGACCAGAGTCAGGGCGCTTCCTTCGCGGAGCGGATGATTGTGCGGGAGGAGGCACAAGCCATAGCCGAAGCGGTCAGAGAGCTTCCAGTCAGACAACGGACGGTGGTGGCGCTGTATTACTATCAGGAGTGCAGTGTCAGTGAAATTGCCGGTATGCTGGGTATTATGGAAGGAACAGTCAAGTCGAGGCTGCATACGGCGAGAAGAATCCTGCGCGGGAAACTGGAAAAGAATGCGGGACTGCAGAGAAGCTGAAAGAAGGATAGTTACCACCGGATTTGGCGGTATTCTGGTATTCTGATGAAAAGAGGCGGCATATGAAGAAAAAAGATGGTTGGGAAGAAAAAATCAAAGATGCGCTGATCTTGGAATGCGGTGGCATGACTGCGTCCCGTGCGTTGAAAGACAGAATTGATGAAAAAATTCTGGAAAGTGAAAAGGAGGCAGGGAATATGAGACAGTTATCTATGAAGAAACTGGTAATTGCTGTGGCGGCGGGATGTCTGCTGGTATCAGGGGGTGTGTTTGCGACAGGGCGTGCGGTTTCTCTCACGTCTCACCATGATCATAGGGATGATATCAGGGAGTACGGAGAACTTTCTGAAGTGGAGCGGCAGCTTGGCTACACGGTGGATGCCGTGGAGGAGTTTGCAAATGGCTATCGGTTCGACCATATGGAGCTGGATGATGTGAAGGGGAAAGACGGGGAAGGGAACGAAGTTTATGCCTTCAAAAGTCTGGACATCGTATATCAGAAGAGCGGAGAGAACAGAGTCAATCTTGTGATAGAAAAGCCTGTGGAAGCGCCGGTTATAAACGAAGCGCCCGATGCGGTCAGGGTTTGCGGGGATATCACGGTTTACTACGATACCGTAACCAATAAGCAGGTGCCGCCGGACTATGTGCTGACGGAGGAGGATAAGGCAAGAGAGGCAGAGGGAGATTTCTATATTTCCGTGGGCACACAGGAGGTTGAGATCCATCAGAACCAGACGGTTACATGGGATAAGGAGGGTGTTCGTTATCTTCTTCTGGGATTTGACCTGAATTTAAGTGCCGGGGATATGCTGGATATGGCAGAAGAAATTATAGGGAATAAATAAACGTGCAAAGTTTCATGTCAGATAAATTATCTGGCATGAAACTTTTTAGAAGTGTGAATCGTATTGTAGATAGGAGGGACAAAAAGGAAGTATAATAAAGGTGATCTTATGCTGAGGTATAGATATCTATAGAATGACAAAAGGAAGCGCGAGGGGATGGAGCAGAAGTGGAGCTATCTGGTGGATGAGTACAGATCCATGCTATACCGGATCGCCTTCTCGAATATGAAGAACCGGGCGGACGCCGAGGATGCGGTGCAGGAGGCTTTTCTGCGTTACATGAAGGATGAAAAGCCGATTCAGAATAAGGAACATGAGAAGGCGTGGCTGATACGAACCACCATTCATATTTGTCTGGACATTTTAAAAAGCGGCTGGTATCAAAGGACAGTTCCATGGAACGAGTCCTTTGAGAATGCGGCAAAAAATATTTATCTGCCTTATCAGGTCAGGGATGACGAAACGCTTGAGGCGGTGCTGCGGCTGCCTGTACATTACAGGAATCCGATTTATCTTTTCTACTATGAGGATTATTCGATTCATGAGATCGCAGGTATTCTCAATGAAAAAGAGGGGACGATCAAGACAAGGCTGCGCAGGGGCAGGGAAGAAGTAAAGAAAATTCTGACGGAAGGGAGGCCGTAGAACATGGGAATACAGGAGGTACAGAGCCAGAGCGGGGCGTCGGCTTATCAGAAAAGGAAAAAGGCCGGGCGCGCGGAGGGCTTTCAGGAGAGCCTGTTACAGAATCTGAAAAACAGGGATCAGGATAAGCATTCCGACACAGCCGTGGAGCCGGAGGCGAAACAGACCGTTACAGGTATGCAGATCGGTGCGAAGGCAAAGGCGGAACAGGCGGGCATGGGAAGGATCGGCGCGGCACAGGGGATTCGCGTGAACGCCGCGGTGGCGCAGAAAGCCATGCAGGCTGTGGAGGTGAGGCATATGAGTTATGAGGACAGCGATCATGTGAGAATTGCGGTGACGGAAGGATATACGCTGAAAGGAAAACGTGAGAATGGCGCGGAACCCAGAGTCTATGTGGAAGCGAAGTACGAGGACGGCAGAGTGGAGGCATATCAGGTAGAAATGGCGAGGGTGTCAGGACAGACGGGGCATGTGATCGAGCAGTTTGCGTTAGAGACGATGAAGGAAGGGAGAGCAGGCATATGATTTTGGGGAATCCTTACGGAGGCTATGGCAGTATCGACACGACAAACCACACGGCAAAGCAGCTTTCCGAATATGCGCGTACCGTAGCGCTTAGGGAAAAGATGGGGCTGAAAGGGGATCCCAATGACGGCAGCTTTGCCTCCAGGTTAAAAAGAGCCGATGAATTTATGGAGTCGGGAGAGTATGAGGGGCCGACAGATTCCATCGGTATTGTACTGCGGCAGATGGATGAGCCCACGCCCGGGAAACCGGTGGTTAAGGATTTCTTTCATAACGGCGCGCATGTATCTGTCGTCAAAGACACCATGTATGGGACGCTTATCACCATCGGCGGCAGCTCGAATCCGGACTGGATACATGTGGACACCTCCGTGGGAACGGTAAAGATCGATCTCAACGATATGACCAGCCTGATGAAGTGCCTTGACCTGTTTTCACCGGAAGACATAAACGCCATACTCAGGAAGATTCAGGAGGTAAAGCAGACAAGAGAGGCCTTAAGCCAGATTGAGAGAATGCAGGATGAGCTGGTGAAAAACGGGCGGGATAAGAAAAAGGAAGGCAGCGAAGATGACGCAGAGCAGTCTGTGGGCGAAGTTGTCGGCGTGGTAAGCGCGGAGGAAATGCGCGGGATCGAGGAGAAACGGGAGAAAAAATTTGTCGGGTAATCAGCCTGTCACCGTGAGCGAAACAGTGACGATGCGCCGTCCGGGCATTTGACGAAACGGGCGCGATGCGCTACACTGGAACAGGGAAATACCGAGCTTACGAAAAAGGAGATACAGGACAGGCGATGCAGAAAAAAATAGCGGTTATCAATGACATTGCGGGATACGGAAGATGCGCCATGACGGTGCTTCTTCCGATTATTTCTTATATGGGAGTGCAGGCGTGCCCGCTGCTTACTTCCGTTTTTTCAAGTAATACGGCCTTTCCGGATTTTTATATGGACGATTATACGGACCGGATGGAGGCGTATATCGAAAGCTGGGAGAAGATCGGATTGCAGAACCGGTTTGACGGGATTGCCACGGGATATCTCGGCTCAGTCAGGCAGATTGAAATTGTGAGACGGTTTGTCAGGGAGTTTTCCGGAGAGGGAACGCTCGTGATTGTGGATCCGGTGATGGGAGATCACGGCAGATTATACTCTGCCTACACGGTAGAGTTATGCACGGAGCTGAGAAAGCTGGTGGCGCTGGCGGATATTATCACGCCGAACCTGACGGAAGCCTGTCATCTTACGGATATGCCCTATAAAGAGAAGGGATGGAAAAGGAAGGAGCTTTTCGAAATGGCGGCCTGCCTTTCGGCTATGGGACCGTCCCATGTGGTCATTACGGGGATTTTGCAGGGGGAATATATCGCGAATTATGTCTATGTGAAAACAGGAAAAGAAGACCCGTCGGCACGGCTGATCCGCGTCCACAGGGCGGGGGAGGAGCGGTGCAGTACGGGCGATGTATTTTCCGCGGTGGTCGCGGCGGATGCGCTAAACGGCGTGCCCTTTGACAAATCCGTCAGGAAGGCGTCCGGCTTTGTCAAGCTGTGCATTGAAAAAGCGCTGGAACTGGGGACGCCGCCTGCGGAAGGTGTGCCGTTTGAGACGGTATTAAACCGCCTCAGGCGGGGATAGGATATGGTACTTTCGCAGTGCGGAGCTCGAAAAACCTGCGGTTTTCCTCGCTCGCGGGCTTCGCCCTATCAGTCCATAATCTGTCAAAATTGACTGCAAGCAGTCATTTTGCCATCTTACGTCCTGACACTGCTCAACTGGACAACGGATACTCCAGTTCAAACGGGTATCCGTCTTTTTTGTTTTCCTCGGAGAGCGTGTCCGTTTCTATCACATAAAAATCGTCGCTCTTTATCACTTCTTTCATCTCTTCCCGGATGGTTTCAAAGTCTGTCACATGGGTAGAGATTCGGCGGCAGGCAAAATCGCCTTCGCTGATGGTGCGGATATTCTGGCCGGGAGACGGCGTGGAGGGCGCATCCCCGGTGATTGTGAGGAACATGTGCCGCTGGTATTTGCCGTTTTTGTATTCGTGCAGTACACCGGAAGGATAAGCCACCACCGTGCCCATCTGCTGCGCGGTGACAAAGAGCTTAAGGATATGCTGGCCGTAATATTTGGGAACATCCATTTCTTCCAGAGGCACGGTCAGCATTTTTCTGGTCACGATCTCGTTGTGGTAGAAGCCGTCCGGCAGCAGAATACCGCTTTTGCTCTCCGGAATTCTGGCAAGACCCGTCACGGGACTGGCCATATTCTGCAGTGTCTCCTGCAGGGTGGCGAGGCAGTTGTGGATGTCCAGAATCTTCTGTTCCGCCAGAATTTTGCCGTCATAGAGGAGCTTTTGCAGATTGATGGAGGCGCCTTCCACATAGTTATTCAAATCCTTTAAGGGGATTCCCAGCCTGATGCAGACGGTGATCGCATCGAGAAGATAGAGCTGCTCTTCGGTGTAGTAGCGGTAGTTGGTTTCGGTGTTTACGAATGCCGGCTTGAGAATGCCGATCTGGTCATAATAACGCAGTGATTTGATGCTTACATTTTTTAATTTAGATACTTTTCCGATTGACATGTACTGATTCATAGCTTGTTTCCCAATATCCCTTTTCTTCTTGTTTCTATTTGTATTTCTTCTGATCTTTCTCCAAACTATACCCGAGGGTAAGAGTTGGCAAGATTTATTTTGTCACAAAAATTTCGGGAAGACAAGACTTTTTAGAAAAATAGTGGTCAGAAAAATTTCAGCCACTATATGATGTATATAGCATTGTGAAAAAATACAGAGGAGGGAAACTTTTTCCGGGTTAATCGGAAAAGAGGTTTCCCTCCTGCTTACGATCAGGATCAGCCCATGGTTACGACTACGTCATAGTCTTTCTTTCCGGGCACATACGGCACGACGCATCCTTCAACGGCCTGCCCGTCCACGGTGAGAGATTTCACGCCTTTCTCCACGTTGTCCGGATTTACCACCTTGATGCGGTATGTGCCCTCGCGGAACTTGCGGGTTAAGGTAAAGTCGCCGAAGTCCGCGGGTACACAGGGATCAATGCTGAGTCCCCTGTGTGTGGGGTACACACCCAGAATGTGCTGGGACACGTTCACGAAGGTCCAGGCCGCCGTGCCGGTCAGCCAGCTGTTTTTTGCCTCGCCGGGGGTGCACGCGTCGGCTCCGGCTACCATCTGGGAGTACACATAAGGCTCTGTGCGGTGAATCTCGCTAAACTCTTCCACGTAGGCAGGGCAGGTTTTCCGATAGATTTCAAAGGCTCTGCCGCCGCGTCCGATCATGGTTTCCGCGATGGAAACCCAGGGATTGTTGTGGCAGAAAATACCGGCGTTCTCCTTATATCCGGGCGGATAGGAGGAGATCTCTCCCAGCTCCAGATGATATCTGGTGTAGGCAGGCTGTAAGATCATCACGCCGTACTCGGTATCCAGTTTTTCCTTTACGGAATCCAGCGCTTTTTCGGCAAGCCCTTCCTTCACACCGATACCGGCGAGAGGGCAGAAGCCGTTGGATTCAATATAAATCTGTCCCTCGTCGCACTCTTTGGAGCCGATCTTTTGGCCGTAAGCGTCGTAAGCGCGGATAAACCAATCGCCGTCCCAGCCGTCCTTCAATATGGCGTCATACATTTCCTGCACCTGCGCGCGGGCGTAATCCGCCTCCGCCTGATTGCTCATAAGCTCGCATAACTGTGCGTACTCTTCCCCGTATTTGACGAACATGCCGGCGATAAACACGGATTCTGCCACAGGCCCTTCGGAGGGACCGAAGGTCTGGAAGGATTCGCCCGGATGCTCCGAGAAACAGTTTAAGTTCAGGCAGTCGTTCCAGTCGGCGCGGCCGATCAGGGGCAGCGCATGGGGCCCCTTGTGGGTTACAATATAGTCAAAGGAGCGTTTCAGGTGCTCTGACAGAGGTTTTGCGAGAGATTCGTCGTTGTCGAAGGGCACCTGTTCTGTTAAAATAGAGGTGTCCCCTGTCTCGCGCACATAGGCGGAGGTACCGGCAATCAGCCAGAGCGGGTCGTCGTTAAAGCCGCTGCCGATATCGGAGTTGCCCTTCTTGGTGAGGGGCTGGTACTGATGGTAAGCGCTGCCGTCCTCAAACTGGGTGGAGGCAATGTCAATGATACGCTGTCTTGCGCGGTCCGGGATCAGGTGGACGAAGCCCAGCAGATCCTGACAGGAATCGCGGAAGCCCATGCCGCGTCCGATGCCGGATTCATAGTAGGATGCGGAGCGGGACATGTTGAAAGTTACCATACACTGATACTGGTTCCAGATATTGACCATGCGGTCCACCTTGTCGTTGGAGGATT
>CARQVR010000064.1 GCA_949051815.1 uncultured Lachnospiraceae bacterium | reverse complement strand
TTCTATTGTATCGAAAAAAAAATCCTCTTACAACCCCTTACGACAAAAAAAGACTGATTCAAACTTTCTTCCCGCCTCCACATCGGCCCCGATCTGTTTCCGCAGCGCCTCCACGTTCTCAAAAGCCTGCTCTGCCCTGCGAAATGCCAGAAGCTCCACCGTCATGTCCCTGTCGTAAATCTCCCCCGTAAAGTCATAGAGGTAGGTTTCCACCCCCATTACTTTCTCCTCCGAGACGGTGGGCTTATATCCCACGTTAGAAATGCTGCGGTATATCTTATCGCCAAGCTTTGCCTGCGAATAGTAGACCCCGTTGGGCGGCAGAAGCTTTCTCTCATCCGGCAGAAGGTTCGCCGTCGGCATACCGAGCTGCCTCCCGAGCTGTCTGCCGTGCACGACTTTCCCGCTCACCCGGTAAGGTGCGCCAAGCATGGCCGAAACCTTCTCCATCTCCCCCGCCCGGACCGCCCGCCGCACTCTGGTGGAGCTGACTTCCTCCCCGTCCACGCGGACTTTGTCGATCAGTTCTACGTGATACCCGTAAGTTCCGGCATATGCGGCGAGAAGCGCATAGTCCCCCGCACCGCCCCTTCCGAAGGAAAGATCCGGCCCTGCGCAGAGATACTCCGTGCGCATCTGTCCTGCCAGATAACGGGCCACAAAATCCGCCGGTTCCGTGGCCGCCGTCTCCCTGTTTAAGGGAAATTCGATCAGCACATCTACCCCGAGCCGGGAAAAGGCTTCCCTTTTCTCCTCTCTCGTAGACAATTCCTTCGAATCCCCGCCAAAAAAGGACGCCACCGGGGTATCAAAGGTAAAAACCACGGCCTGCAGTCCCTTCTTTTTCTGCTCCATCACCCGCTCCAGAAGGCGGCGGTGTCCCAGATGGATCCCGTCAAACTTCCCCAGCGCAACGGCGCTCTTTCTTTCCAGATAAAATTCTGTCGTGTTTTCTATAATCTGCATGTGATCTGTCCCACTTCCATCGTCTGCTCCGGTTCATTCTGTATCCTGTCATACACCGTCTGCTCCGGTTCATCCCATGTCCTGTCACGGGCCGTCCCGTTCTGCCCATTCATTGTTATTCCGGCAGAAACATTTTCACGGGCCTTGCCTCTTTCGCGTCTGCGTGATACTCATAAATGCCGTAAAACCGTCCCTCTTCGTCGTACATCCGCAGCCGCTCCTGCGCCTTGGGCAAAGCGCGGTCCGCAAACATCCCGGACGGAATTTTATTCCCGTTCTCCAAAAGCCTGCGCCCCGCAGACGTCACCCGCACTTCCCTGCACGCCGGGAATACGGCGTCGGGCGAAATGATAACACTAGATATTTTATCTTCATCGCGCAGTTTCTCTATCTCTGTAAGCCGCAGCGCCCCCTCCAGCCCGAACATCCCCACCCGGCTTCGTGTCAGAGACGCCATCGCGCCGCCGCATCCGAGTTTCTCTCCGATATCATGGCAGAGTGTCCGGATGTATGTACCCTTCGAGCAGACCACCCGAAACCGGACCGTGGGCAGATTCATTTCCAGAATCTCCAGTTCCGTAATCTGTACCGTGCGGGGCTTACGCTCCACCTCTTTTCCCGCTCTCGCCAGCTCATACAGCTTTTTTCCGTTCACCTTGAGAGCCGAGTACATCGGCGGAATCTGTTCGTAGTCCCCAGGGAAGCTCAGGATGCACTCCCGCACCTGCTCTTTAGAAAGCGCCGCAAGCCTCTCTTCCTCCACTTGAAATAACACCTGTCCCGATAAGTCCTGCGTGTCCGTCACCACTCCCAGACGAAGCGCCGCGATATATTCCTTATCCCAGTCTGTAAGCACATCACACAATTTCGTACCCGAACCAAAACATACAGGAAGCACGCCGACCGCATCCGGATCGAGTGTCCCTGTATGCCCTATTTTTTTCTGTTTACAGATACCGCGGAGTTTCGCCACCACGTCGTGCGACGTAAACCCCGCCTCCTTATAAACATTCATGATCCCGTTATACACTACTCTTCGTCTCTCTCTTCCATCTGGGCCGCAATCTCACGCGACAGGTTGTTAATATTGTCATGATATGTACCGTTCATCGTGCATCCCGCAGCGCGCACATGACCGCCGCCGCCGAACCGCATGGCCACCTCCGCCACATTGACAAGACCGTTTGAACGCAGACTCACCTTGTATTCCAGCGTGCCGGTCTCATACATAAAGATCGCGCAGTCCACACCTTTTACGCCCTGAAGCTGGTTGACTATGCCGTCCAGATCCTTCGGGCCTACACAGTAAAACTCCATCATGCGCCGGCTCACCATGCTGACGATGCATCTGTCGTTCATAAAGCGCACACTCCCCAGAATCGCCCTGCCCATGATCTGCGTCTGGAAATAAGTCTTCTCGTAAAAGGTTTCTTCTATCAAAGCAGAAAAATCAAATCCAAATTTAAGTAATTCCGCCGCAATCTGCATCGTGCGGGGGGAGGTGTTGGAATAGCGGAACACGCCCGTATCGTGGGCGATGCCAAGATAAACTGCCTTCGCAACCTCCACGTCCACAAATTCCGGCTCCATCAGCTCGTAGAGCAGCTCCGCCGTAGAACTTTTCTCCGGCTCTATGATATTCACATCCCCACATCCCGTATTGCTGATGTGATGGTCAATATTGACGCGCTTTTTAGCCCGTCTGAATATGGGCAGCGCCTCTCCCAGCCGCTCGTCATTGCAGTCCAGCGCAAAGAAAATGTCATAGACCTCTTCATTGTTAAATTCCGATTTAATATCTTCAATTCCTTTTAACACATGGAAAGGTGCGGGCGGTTCCTCCAGATAAACGTCGATCTTAGCCTCCGGCAATTCGTTTTTCAGGTAAAGGTACAGCGCCAGACCGGAGCAGACACAATCCCCGTCAGGTCTCATGTGTCCGCCTATCGCCACTGTCTTTACATCTTTTAACTCATCAATCCTCTTCATTGTCATTCCTCTTATCAGACGCTGCGGCCTTTCGGTCCGAAGCCACCACTTCTTCAATTCTCTTAGACATATTCACCCCATAGGCAATGGACTGGTCCATAATGAAGTGAATCCGGGGCGTGTTGCGCAGATTAATGGTTCTCGCAATCTGTCCGCGTATATACCCTTCCGCGCTCCGAAGCCCTGCCAGCGTATCCGCCTGCGCTTTCTCATCGCCGAGCACGCTGATCCACGCCTTGCAGGTCTTTAAGTCCGGGGCAACCTCCACAGCCACCACCGAAGTCATCGGCGCAATCCGCGGGTCCTTGATCTCCCCACGGATAATCCGGGCCAGCACACGCTGCACCTCCCCGTTGATACGGGTATTTTTAACACTGTTTTTACGCATTGCTTCCTCCATACAGCCCCGGCTTTGTATATTTCACAAAGCCGCGTCTCTGTTTTGCCGGGACGGTTATCGCGGCACTTCCACCATAATGTAAGCTTCCACGATGTCCAGTTCTTCCATCTTGTCAAAGCCTTCAAACACAAGACCGCACTCAAAACCGGCCTTCACTTCCTTCACATCATCCTTGAAGCGTTTCAGGGATGCAAGCTCACCCTCGTAAATCTGCTCGTCGCCCCTGCGGATGCGGATCTTACAGCCTCTCTGGAACTCGCCGTCAAGCACATAGGAACCCGCGATGTTGCCGATTGCGGACGCCTTGAAGATCTGGCGCACCTCCGCGTGTCCGATCACCTTTTCCTCGAAGACCGGATCTAACATACCCTTCATGGCCGCCTCGATATCCTCGATGGCCTGATAGATCACCTTGTAGAGCCGCACGTCCACGCCCTCGCGCTCCGCCACGGCTTTCGCCTGCGCATCCGGCCTTACATTGAAGCCGATGATGATTGCCGAGGATGCGGAAGCCAGAGACACATCCGACTCGTTGATGGCGCCCACGCCGCCGTGAATACATTTCACCACGACTTCCTCGTTGGTCAGCTTCATCAGACTCTGCTTCACGGCCTCCACGCTGCCCTGTACATCCGCCTTGACGATCAGGTTCAGCTCCTTTAAATTGCCCTCCTGAATCTGGTTGAACAGATCGTCGAGAGACATCTTCGTCTTAGTATCTGCAAGCATTTCTTCCTTATGCTGCGCCATGTAGGTTTCCGCATAAGATTTCGCGCTCTTGTCGTTTTCGTGGACAACAAACACCTCTCCGGCGCTTGGCACGTCGGACAAACCGAGAATTTCCACGGGTGTGGAGGGTTTCGCCTCCTTCACGCGCCTGCCCTTATCGTCGATCATCGCACGCACTTTGCCGTGGCTTGCGCCGGCGGAGATAAAGTCGCCCACATGGAGCGTACCCTTCTGCACAAGCACCGTAGCCACAGGGCCTCTGCCCTTGTCAAGCTCTGCCTCGATCACCAGACCTCTCGCGTTTCTGTCCGGATTCGCCTTAAGCTCCAGAATCTCCGCCGTGAGCAGAATCGTCTCTAAAAGATTCTCAATGCCCTCTCCCGACTTCGCGGAAACCGGCACAAACTCCGTCGATCCGCCCCAATCCACCGGGATCAGCTCGTACTCTGTCATTTCCTGCTTCACGCGGTCTATATTCGCGTTTGGTTTATCAATCTTATTGACGGCAACGATGATCTCGATTCCCGCCGCCTTCGCATGGTTGATGGCCTCCACCGTCTGGGGCATAACGCCGTCGTCGGCCGCCACCACCAGCACCGCAATGTCTGTGGAATTGGCGCCGCGCATACGCATAGCCGTAAACGCCTCATGTCCCGGCGTATCTAAGAAGGTAATGCTCTGCCCCTTCGCGCTCACCGTGTACGCACCGATGGCCTGCGTGATGCCGCCTGCCTCCTTATCCGTCACATTGGTCTTACGGATCGCGTCAAGCAGGGAGGTTTTGCCGTGGTCTACATGACCCATGACACAGATAACCGGGGGACGCGCCACCATCGTGGAGGCGTCCTCTTCCTCCTCGCGCAGAAGCTCTTCGATCACGTCGACCTTGACTTCCTTCTCACAGATGATCTCATACTCAATGGCGATATTCTCCGCCTCTTCAAAACTGATATCCGAATTTAAGGTCACAATCTGACCCTGTAAAAAGAGCTTTTTAATAATCGCGGAGGGCTGGATCTTCATCTTATCCGCCAGTTCCTTAATGGTCAGCGTATCCGGAACCGTGATCACTTTGATCTGCTCTTCCTTGGACTCCTCAGCCTTTTTCTCCGGCTTAATGAAGCGGCCCGCCTTGTTGCGGTTCTTTACCGCAGCGTCGTCCTCTTCATAGATATGATCCTTCTTCGAGCGCTTATCCCTGTCCTGATTTACCCTGCGTTTTTCGTCGTCCCTGTGCTTCTCCGCATCCTTAGCGGGCGTTTCAGCGACAAAGTCCTTCGGACCGTTATTTTTCTTAAATCGATTGTCCGGCCCGCCATTTCCTCTCTGAGGGCGGTCACCACCGCCACCGTTCCTGTTGCCAGAGAATGGAGCGCCGCCACGGCTGCGATCACCCTGACCCCCGTTATAATTCGGCCTGCCCTGACCTTCAGGTCTGCGATTTTCTCCTGCACTTTCCACTCTCCCCTGTCCGTGCGCCTGCTTGTTTCCGGCCGCCATGTTCCTGGTGTTATCCCGTTTTTCCTGCTGCTGTTTCTGCTCCAGGCGTTTCTCCTGCTGTCTCTGCTCTAAACGTCTCTCCTGCTGCTGTTTCTGCCTCACCTCGTAAGGCTCCGCCGTCACAGGAATGGGCTTCTGCGTGGGACGTATGATCTTATGGGGCGTATTCTGGGGCTGCACCGGACGCCCGCCGCTAACCGTGGGCCTGCCGTTTCCGTTCCCCCTGTTCTGTCCGTTTCCACCGCCCTGAGACTGCCTGCCGCCCATCTTGGAATTGTGGGGGTTGCTCACGAAGATGATACGTTTCTTCCTGGGCGCTTCGCCCTTGCCGTCTCTCTTTTCGCTCTCCGCTGCGGGCCTTTCGGGCGCGGATTTCGCTGGCGCTGCCTTCTCTCCCACGGATGCCGGCGCTGCCTTTTCCTTCACGGAAGGCTCCTCACTGCGCGGCTTTTCTTCCGCTCCCGGCTTCTTTTCTTCCCCGGCGGCCTTCACTGCCTTGTCTTTCGAAGAAGAAAATTCCTTCCTCACCAGCGCGATCGCATCCTCCTCAATCGAACTCTGCGCCACCTTCACCTCATATCCCTTAGCCTGCAAAAAGTCAATCAGTTCCTTACTCTTCCTGTCTAACTCTTTTGCAAGCTCATGTACTTTCATCTTCGCCATACTTACTACCTCCAACTATTCCGAATCTCCTAAATGCTTCCGTATCGAATCTGCAAATCCCTCATCTGTCACCGCAAGAACTGATCTTTCATCCTTGCCCATGGAATGTCCCAGCACAGCTTTCGTCCCATGGAACGCACAGGGAACCTCATAAAAATCACACATGTTACTATACTTTTTTCTGGTATTACCCGACGCATCCTCAGCTATGATGACCAGAGCTGCCGTACCGCCCTTGACAGCCGCTTCCGTTGCAAATCCGCCACTGACAACATTTCTGGAGCGTGCGGCGAGTCCCAGCATAGATAATACCTTATCCTTGCCCGGTATCTGCTTCATGCCTGCCCTCCTCAAACTCCTTCTCCAGATTTTCGTATATTTCATCCGGTATGCGCATCTTAAAGGACCGTTCCAGACCCTTATTCTTCATGGCCTTCGACAGGCACGCACCGTTTTTACAAAGGTAAGCGCCCCGGCCATTCTTTCTCCCGGTCATATCCAGAGAGACAATCCCCTCCGCACTCTTAAGCACGCGCATCATCTCTTTCTTATCCTTCATCTCACCGCAGCCCACACACTGGCGCAGGGATACTTTTTTTGCCATACTGCCCCTCACTTATCACTTGCCCGGATCCAGCCCTATTCCTCCAGGCTGCTCTCTCCGTCGTATGCCTCTTCCTCATAAGCCTCGTCGCAGCTCTCCTCAGAGTATCCTTCTTCATTGTACTCTTCTTCGCTGTACTCTTCTTCGCTGTACTCTTCTTCGTCATACTCCTCATCGTCGTAGACATAATCCTCGTAGCGGAAACCGGGTGCGTCCTTGGCCTGTGTCTCACTCTTAATGTCGATCTTATACCCTGTCAGTCTGGCCGCCAGCCTCGCGTTTTGTCCCTCCTTACCGATGGCAAGGGAAAGCTGGTAATCCGGCACCACCACCTTGGCCGTCTTCTCGTCGGGATCGGCGAATACCGCCACGATCTTGGCCGGAGACAGCGCGTTCTGGATCAGATTGCCCGGGTTCTCATCCCAGTTTACGATATCAATCTTCTCCCCGCAAAGCTCATCCACAATGGAATTTACCCTCGCGCCGTTGATGCCCACACAGGCGCCCACCGCGTCCACGTTTGGATTGTTGGAGCGCACCGCAATCTTCGTGCGGCTTCCCGCCTCTCTGGCAATGCTCATGATCTCCACCGTTCCGTCCTTGATCTCCGTCACCTCGGACTCAAAAAGACGTTTCACCAGCTCCGGATGGGTGCGGCTCACCAGAATCCGCGGCCCTTTGGGTGTGTTTCTCACCTCCAGAATGTAGACCTTAATTCTCTCCGTCGGGCGGAAATGCTCGGTGCGCACCTGCTCGTTCTCATTCAGGATCGCATCCGCCTTGCCCAGATTAATGGAAATGTTCTTGCCCATGTAACGCTGGACGATGCCCGTCACCACATCCTTCTCCTTCTCGAAATACTGGTTGTAGATAACGCTTCTCTCCTCCTCGCGGATTTTTTGCAGGATCACGCTCTTGGCATTCTGGGTGGCAATGCGTCCAAACTCCTTGGAGCGGATCTCCACGCGGACGATATCGCCTTCCTTCGCGGCCGGATCAATCTCCTTCGCTTCCTCAGGAGATATCTGCATCACCGGATCCTCCACTTCCTCCGCGACCTCCTTCTCCGCATAACAGTAGTAATCGCATGTCTCTCTGTCGATTTCCACTTTCACGTTGTCCGCCTTGCCGAAATGATTCTTGTACGCGGTAATCAGCGAATTTTCTATCGCCTCAAAGAGGGTTTCCTTGCTGATCTCCTTTTCCCTCTCCAGAATCTCCAGCGCCTCCATTAATTCCTTATTCATTTTCCATTGTCCTCCTATGTTTCCTGTAATCAGCGAGAGCGCGGCACATGCGCCGCCTGAGCGGCATACTTCCTCTGCATGGGCCTGCGCATAATAATTTAAATGTCCAATGCCAGTCTGACCGTTGCGATATCAGATCTTTCAAATGTACGCGCTGCACCGTCTGTCAAAATGGTAACCGTCCGGTCGTCAAACGCCTGCAAAATCCCGGAAAACTCTTTCTGCCCGTCTATGGGCTTATAGGCTTTCAATTCCACCGTCTCTCCAAGACTCCGCTCCATGTGCCGGTCTTTCTTTAAGACCCTGCCAAGTCCCGGGCTGCTGACTTCCAGAATATAAGCATCCGGTATAAAATCCTCCGCGTCGAGCGCATCGGACAGGGCGCGGCTCACATTCTCACAATCCTGAATGTTTACGCCCTCTGTCTTGTCGATATAAGCCCGCAGATAGTAGTCCTTTCCCTCCTTCACATACTCCACATCATAAATTTCCACGCCATACTGCTCCACAATGGGGGCCAGAAGGCTCTCCGTCTTCTCTTCGTATGTCTCTCGTTTTGACATGACCCTCTCCATTCCGGAGTGTGATTTTTTATACTACACTCCTGCACGGAAAAGAGCGGACTCGCAAGTCCACTCTTTATCTCAGTAACTATTCTTAATTCTACTGTATTATAACACCCTTTTTCTTCCATTGCAAGTGTTTTCGGACGGCTGCCTGTTTGCCTGTCCGGTTACCTATTTGACAGAGCGCCGGATATCCTTTACTCTATAAATAGTTTTCAATACGATGGGGGAGAAATACCATGACCAACAAACCGAACCGACTCTTACTGCTGCACCTGTTCCAGAGCTTTGTCACCACATGGGCGCTGATGAAAGCGTCCCGCATGGAGCCTGGCAATATTCTTACCTTCGTCTTCTATCTTCTGGTATTTTTCTTCTACCGGCATGTGAACCGCAGGATGGATCTTTTACAGGTCTCCAACCGCATAGCCCTGCTCACCGCGGTTGTCTTTACTTCTTTATATATGCTGGTGGATTATCCTCATTATGTGGAGCTGCTCACAAGCCGGCTCTACCGTTTCGTCATTCTGACCGTTATCTTTATGGGCTTCGTATGCCTGTTTTACTATCTGCTGCACTTTTTATATTCCTATGCCTGTGACAGAAAACGGCTGTACCGCGTTCTGCTCACCCGATATCAGGATATGCCCTACACTTATGAAGGCGGCCGTCCTCTGGCTTCCGCATGGTTTTCGGCATTGGCGAATCTGGTCCGCAGCCATACGGCTCTGTGCGCCTTTCTGTGCTGTCTGCTCTGCTGGCTCCCCTACTATCTCTACCAGTATCCGGGCATTATGACCCCCGACAGCATCAACCAGTTGGAACAGATTCTGGGCGTAGTCCCTTTCTCCAACCACCATCCCTGGGTTCACACGCTGGTTTTCGGCTTATTCTACCGCATCGGCTACGCGCTGACAAAAAATATGGTGATCGCTGTGTCCGTCTACACCTTTTTTCAGATGTGTCTGCTTGCGGGCAGCGTCGCCTATTTTATTTCCACGCTGCGCTCTCATAAAATCCGGCCTTTCGTGCTGTTAATAATTATGGCGTTCTATGCACTGATCCCCTATCACGCAGTCTTTTCCGTCACGGTCTGGAAAGATATTCCCTTCGCGGCGGCCGTGCTGCTTTTCAGCTGCGCCATTTTCCGCCTGTCCATCCGGAACAGCGTCTGTGCCGGAAATCTCCTCGTGTTTATGATATCAGGTGTTATGATATGTCTCTTCCGCTCTAACGGCTGGTACGCCTTTCTTCTGGCCCTGCCCTTTTTGCTGTTCGGCTTCCGCAAGAAGGCAAAAGCCGTATACCCGCCGCTTTTCGCCGCGCTCCTTCTGGCCGTAATCGTCAAATATCCGGTTATGAACGCCTTTCATGTGCGGCAGCCCGATTTTATCGAATCCGTCAGCATTCCCATGCAGCAAATTACGGCTGTTATTTGCAATGACAGATATCTCTCCGGGGAAGAACTCGCCCTGATAGAGGAGGTGGTGGACCTGACCTATATTCATGACCTCTACAATCCCACCTTTGCGGACAACATCAAAGAACTCGTCCGGGCGGGCAATCAGGACTATCTGGTGGCGCACAAAAAAGAGTTCCTGAAACTCTGGATCGACTTAGGTCTGCGCTACCCGGGCGACTACCTGACCGCCTATGTACACCAGACCTACGGTTACTGGTATCCGGACTCTTTCTATCTGGTGGCGGAGGCAGAGGGCGTCAGCGCCACGGATCTGGGCGTATCGCACACCCCGCTGATCGGCGGCCCGTTAGTCATCAAGGCCAAAGAAATCGCCGTCAAGCTGGGCAGCATGGTTCCCATCTACGGCACACTCTGGAGTATGGGCGTGGCCTGCTGGGTTCTGCTTTTCAGCATCAGCGTTACTCTCATCCGCCGGGACTTCCACAGACTGATCTGCTATCTGCCCGGACTGTCCCTGCTTCTGTCCGTACTCGTCGCCACGCCGGTGGCCACAGAGTTTCGCTATGTCTATTTCCTGGTGCTCTGTCTGCCCTTTTATCTGATCACGGCGATTCTGCCGGAGGAGGCGGACGCACCGCGCTGAGCCGGACGGTCTGGAGGGCGGCTGCCGGACGGCCCGGACGGCATCAGGAAAGAAACATACAGTCCCCCGTCTTCAAGTGCGTGTAAACCGTACCGACTGCTCCAGCGGCCATCCTCTCCTGCGCCCCGTCTCCGGTGCAGTGGTTAAAGCCCGCCATGCCAATTCCCATTTCTCTGAATATTTTCATGGTTTCCGCAATCCGCGCCTCGTCCGCCTCCACCAGATGAGAACCGCCAAAGACCGCATACACCGGCCGTCCGAAACGTTCTCTCACACTCTCAATCATATTTAAGATGCCCGGGTGACTGCATCCCGCTATAACGATCAGCCCTTTTTGGTCTTCGATCACCAGACAGACCTCGTCCGGAAACTCGTCCTGCGCCATGCCAGCCGCCGTCTGCCGCACAAAACGGACAGGCGGTTTCTCAAACGCATATTTTCTCCCGAAACCGCCCACCACATGACAGCCGGTAAAGAGCGTAAGCGTCCCCTCGCAGACAAGATGCCGTATCTCATTCTTTTCCAGAAATTCCGACCCGAAGCCGCATCCCAGATAGGTGTATTTTTCGCCGTCGCGGGCATATTTTTCCTCAAAGAACCGGGGACCCGTCACAAGCGGCGCGTGCACCCCGTGGGACACCATATCCGGATAACCTGCCGCGTGATCGTAGTGGCTGTGGCTTAAAATCACATAATCCACATCCTCTAAAGACACATGCATTTTCTCCGCGTTTTTTCGCGCCGCTTTCCCGCCGCTGCAGTCAAACAAAATCTTTTTATCCCCCGTCTCCACCAGAAAGGACAGCCCGTGCTCCGCCACAAGCGACCTGTTCCTGGAAAGATTGTTTTCCAATAATGTGCGCAGAATAACCATCGTACCCTCTTCCTTTTTTTCTTTTTTAGGTAATTGCGAAACTCATCAAATAGTAGTTTTTTGTGCAAATAGTATAATTATAAGCAGACCCTTGGAAAACGCCGGCACTTGGCGAGGTTTTTTCGAGCCTAGAGCCGCTGCGTTTGGAACGGAGCGAAAGCGAGTCTGCGTTGATTATGCTATTTGTGCAAATTCAACAACCTTAAAAGAGTTTCGCAATTCCCTATTTCCCTTTTTTCTTTCCTTCTCTGTTCCCATTCTCCCATTGCCGTCCGCACAGCGGATCTCAGCGTCTGATCAGAAGTACCGTCACATCATTTACATTGGTGCCCGTCGCTCCTGTAAAAATCAGCCCGTCCGCCTTTGCCAGCGCATGGTAAGCGTCATTGTCCAGAAGCGCCTCATAGACGGACACCCCCTCTGCCGCCAGCCTGTCCTTCGTATCGGGATCACAGCAACCGCCCGCCGCGTCCGTCGGGCCGTCCGTGCCGTCGCTTCCGAAACTGAACACCGCCGTACCTGTAAGGCCTGCAATTTCCTCTGCCGCAGCCAGCGCAATCTCCTGATTCCTGCCGCCTTTTCCCCTGCCGGTCAGATGCACCACCGTCTCGCCGCCTGCCAGAAAAGCCAGACTCTTTTCCGTATGCTGATATGTCTTCGCAATCGCGCCAAGAAATCTGCCCGCCTCTCTGGCCTCACAGGCAAGCCGGTCCGTCAGAATCTGCGGCTCATACCCAAGCGCACTGCAGGCGAGAGCAGCCGCCCGGCACAGGCCGGACACACTGCCCGTAATCTGTGTCTCCACATTGGAGAGCATCTTCGGCGTTTCCTTTTTCAAAAGCGTCCACGCCTCATCCGTGAGTTTCAGTTTATATTTCCCGGCTATCCTCACCGCCTCCGCGCAGGTGGAAGCGTCCGCATACGCCGGTCCGGAAGCGATCATATCCAGCGGATCGCCCAGAATATCGCTCAACACAATACTGAACACCCGGGCCGGTTCACAGGCAAGGGCGAACCGCCCGCCCTTCACCGCCGACAGCCGCTTGCGGATCGTATTTATCTCCACAATATCCGCTCCGCAGGCCAGAAGCTGTTCTGTAATGTCCTTAAGCTCCTCTCCTGTCACCAGCGGCTTCTCGAAGAGGGCGGAACCGCCGCCGGACAGAAGAAAAATCACCTCGTCCCCATCTCTGGCCTCAGCCGCCAGATCAAGCGCCGCCTGCGCCGCCAAAAAGGAGTTTTCGTCCGGAACCGGATGCCCCGCCTCGAAGCACCTTGTCCTTGGAATTTCACCTTTCACATGGTCATACTTCGTCACAACCACCCCCGCCTCCAGCCTGTCTCCCAGAAGATCCGCCGCAGCCTTGGCCATCTGCCAGCCCGCCTTCCCGACTGACACCATATAGAGCTTTCCCCGCCCGTATTTTCTTCCTGCCAAAGCCTTCCGCACCGCCTCATCCGGCAGCACCGCCTGTATTGACTTCCTGACAATCTGTTCCGCGTCTTCCCGTAATGTCATATGCACCCCCATATCAGATGAACACCGCTGTTTTCTTTTAATATACTACATCTATACCCCCTTTGTATATCACATAGACTTTCCTTCCCTCCTGTGCTATACTCTATCTACCGGAGAGAACCATTGATGTCATTCAAAACAATATAATGTTTGTGCTGTCATCCTATGCACGAAAGGAGATCTGATATGACAGACAGTCAAAAGCTCGATCTGCTTCTTTCTGAGGTGAAAGAAGTCAAAACAGATGTATGTCTCTTAAAAGAGGATGTCCATCACCTAAAGACGGACACCCAGACGCTAAAAGACAACATGCAGAAGTTAAATGAGAAAACAGAAGTCCTCGAAAACAGGATGATCCATACGGAACTGATGCTGGAAAATGAAATCCGCGTCAATATCCAACGGGTAGCCGAAGGGCATCTCGATCTGTCCCGAATTTTCCATGAAGCAATGGAGCCTGACTCCGAAGTCGAAATGCTCGCGCTCAGAGTCGGCATGCTTGAATCAGATATGCGGAAAGTCAAAGCAAAATTGGCTTAACCCTGCACAGAACAGAAGCGCCAGCGGCATCTATTCATCCGCTGGCGCTTTTCCCATGATATTCCTTGTCAGTCAAGTCCATAATAATCTTTTATATAATTGATCGTTTCCTGCTTGCGTCCGCCGTAAAACCGCTCTATCATCACAGTCTTTTCCATCCATTCCATCAACTCCGGTTCTTTTTGGTTGTGTTTATCCATATGATCCTTTAGATATTCAAGTATTTCCTTTGATGAATTAAGTTCATACATCTCCGCCAACACCGGCTTATCGCTCTTTTGATCCTCCTTTGAAACCAATTCCTGCTCAAGATCCATATCTGAAAGATCAATCAATTCCTCATTTTTTATGTACTTCTTTGTAACGATAGAAACCTTTTTTAGCAACGCCATCTTCTCACACGGGATGGAGACTGTTGTGTAGCCGCTCGCCAGACGATTCTTTTTAACAGACGTGAAATCAGTAAACACAACGTCCTTTATTTCTATTTTCTGTTCAAACACGGAAACAAATTCTAAATCTGCAAGCACGCTTCCTATGGTATCTTCGGACTCATAAAACAGCTCCATCCTAAAAGCATATTCGCCTCTGACAGAATGGCCGCAAAAAACCATAGGTATAAAAGCCGTATTTCCATTATATTTCCATATAGGAATCGCCGTGTCCTCTCCATTTCGCGCAAACAGCTCTCTCACTTTTACCGCAGTACCATTAGCAATGACACCTATGATATCTTTGGAAAACATAATATAACTGATGTTAAGACCAGCGACCGCATTGCCCCCTGCCTGAAGCGCCTCCTCCTCAAGCATCTGCAGCGCGCTCTCCTTCGCCTTTTTCAATTTTTCAGAATACAACTGACTGTTTGTGCCTAAAAAATCCGAAATGTCAGAATCGAGAGAACTCAGAAATCCAGTTCCCAATGCGCATTCTCCTGAGAAAACTCCCAGATACTCTTCAATGGTAAATCCTTCGAAACGATAACCGGTTGTCATTAGTATTCTGCTCATCTCCATTCCCTCCTGTATAAGCACTGGCGCAATATTTTTCTGTCAATTTTCTCCGGAATAAAAAATACCGCAAACCGCATCATTTGCAGTTTCCGGCATCCTTTAGGGTTGGGCTGTTCTAAAACAGTCAACAGCTCGTAGGGGAATCGAACCCCTGTTTCCGCCGTGAGAGGGCGGCGTCTTAACCGCTTGACCAACGAGCCATCTGTTCGGCACTTGATTATTCTATTATATTTTCCAAAAGATTGCAAGTACTTTTTTCAATTTTTTTAGAATTTTTTCAAATTTCTTCCCTGCGCTCTCTCATAGCATCCGCCAGGTCCCAAAAACAGCCGCTTACAGCACCTTACTTAAGAAATCAATGGTTCTCGGCTCCTTCGGATGATCGAGCACTTCCTCCGGGGTTCCCTCTTCGACGATATAACCGCCCTCCATAAAAATGACGCGGCTGGCCACCTCTCTGGCAAACCCGATCTCATGGGTCACCACCATCATCGTCATGCCGTCTCTCGCCAGCTCCTTCATCACCGCAAGCACTTCTCCCACCATTTCCGGATCAAGGGCACTGGTCGGCTCGTCAAAAAGCATGATGTCCGGATTCATTTCAAGCGCCCTGGCAATCGCCACACGCTGCTTCTGTCCGCCGGAAAGCTGGCTGGGATAGGCCCCCGCCTTATCGGAAAGGCCCACCCGCTCCAAAAGCTGCATCGCCTTGTTATTCGCGTCCTCCTTGGAGAGCGTTTTCAAATGAACCGGCGCAAGCGTCATATTTTTTAAGACATTCAGGTGATTAAACAGGTTAAAATGCTGGAACACCATGCCGATGTTCTCGCGCACCTTATTGATATCCGTATGCTTGTCAGTCACATCGAAGCCGTCAATCACAATCTGCCCGGACGTCGCTTTCTCCAACTGGTTGAGACACCGGAGCAATGTGGACTTTCCGCTGCCGGAAGGACCGATCAGCACGACCACCTCGCCCTCGGTCACCTCCAGACTGATATCCTTAAGCACTTCCAGAGAACCGAAGCTCTTCTTTAAATTCTTCACTGAAATCCTGACATCCGTCTTATCTGCCACGGTTGATCCTCCTCTCAATCTGCTTGGAAACCTTACTCAGTATGGTAATGACGACCAGATACATAATGCCGACAACCGCCCATGCCTGCAGATTCTTAAAGGTATTGCCCATAATGGTCTTACCCACGTTCGTAAGCTCCGGAAATCCGATCACGGAGAGAATCGACGTGTCTTTTAAGGTTATGATAAACTGGTTGATAATCGAGGGAATCATCGTGCGCACCGCCTGCGGCACCACAATAAGCGCCATCCCCGCGCCGTAGGAAAGACCGAGACTTCTGCCAGCCTCCATCTGCCCTCTGTCCACGCTCTGAATGCCCGCCCTGACGATCTCCGCCATATACGCGCCGCAGTTCATGGAAAGCGCAATCGTGCCCGCCTGCAGGGCGTCCATCTTGAAATTCGTAAATCCCATGCTCTGGATCCCCGCAGGAATGCCGAAGTAGATAAAATAAGCCAGCACGATCAGCGGCACACCGCGCACCGCATCCACATAAACCGTGCCGATAAAGTTAAGCACCCTGTTGTGGCCCACATTCATCAGGCCGAAAATCATACCGATTATCGTGGCAAAAACCAGCGAAAGCAGGCACAGCAGAAGCGTATGCCCCATCGCCTTCAAAAGCATTGCCCAATATGTCTGAATTATCATTACCATAAGTTTCTATCTCCCTCTATGACAGAGAATGCCTGCTTTTGGCATTCTCTTGTGTGAGACATAGAAGTTCTTGGCATCGCGTCCAATGGCGCGATGTCTTTAGAACTTCTTCTCACACGGTTATCTTTCCAGATACTTCGCAATAATCTCGTCGTATTTGCCGTTTGCCTTAATGTTCTTAAGACCCGCATTGAACATGTCAAGAAGCTCCTGGTTCTCCGCGTTCATAATGGCAAAGCCGTAAGGCGCGCCCTCACTCTCCATGCCCTCGGGAATGGTCAGCGCAAGGCCACCCGTCTTGATCGAGTCAGCCATAATCGGCGTATCTTCCACACAGGCTGCGGAGTTGCCAAGAATGACATCCTGATACATAGTCGGCGAATCCTCAAACACTGTGGTCGTGAAACCGTACTCGTCCTTTAAGCTCTCGGCGAAATCCATACCGGCCGTGCCGTTCTTTACCGCCACGTTTTTGCCCGCAAGATCCTCAAAGCTCGCAATCGTGCTGCCTTCCGCTACGACAAAGGTCTGTGTCGCATCATAGTAACCGTCGGAGAAAATCCAGCCGGAATCAATGCGCTCCTGCTTGATGGTCGCCCCTGCGATCAGCGCATCCGCCTGACCTGCCTGCACTGCTGCCACACCCGCATCCCAGCCAAGGCTTTTCAGCTCATATTTGAATCCCTGATCCTCCGCGATGGCTGCCAGAACGTCCACGTCGATGCCCACAAACTCACCTTTCTCATTGGTGAACTCAAAGGGGCGGAACACCGTATCCGTCGCCACAACCCACACCTTGCCGCCTTTTGCGCTGCTGCCGCCGCCGCACGCCGCCACGCCAAGGGCCATACATCCGATCAGAATCATTGCCAGTAATTTTTTCATAAAATATCCTCTCCTTTTCTGCCGCAAATGTTTATTTCACAAGAAAAACGGTGTACTGTTCTGGCATCGACACCGTTTTCCACTTCCTTAAGTATATGGAGTTTTCCGTTTGTTGTCAAGAATTTTGTATACAAATATACAAGTATCATATCTCAGACAAAATACACCTCCACCGGCTTGCAGATACGCATGACTGTATTGCCGCATGTGAAAGGATTACAGATCCGCCGCCGCGGCAAGAATCATCTCCACGGCCTTATCAATGCCAAGCTTCTCCGTGTTGACCGTCAGGTCAAAGTTTCTCGCGTCGCCGTAAGCCTGCTTCGTATAATACTCACAGTAACGTTTTCTTGCCTTGTCCACCGCGCGCACATCGTTCGCCACCTGATCCGCCGGCACCTGATCCATCATCTTTGTCATGCGCTTCACCCGCCAGTCAAATCCGGCATGGACAAACACATTCAGGCAATGGTCAAACTCTCTTAAGATATAGTCGCCGTTACGCCCCACGATCACGCAGCTTTCCTTATTGGCCAATTCCCTGATGGCGTCCCGCTGGGCCTGCCACAGCTCTTCCTCCAGCGGCTTATTATAGAAATCAAACAGGCTCTGGGCAAAGCCAAAATTTTTCGGCACCCGCTCATCCCACCTGCGCACCTGCTCGGGCGACAGCCTTTTTCCTGAAACCGCAGTTTTCAAGATGATATCCTTGTCATAGTACCCGATGCCAAGCTCCCCAGCCACCCGTCTGCCGATCTCGCCGCCGCCCGCACCAAACTCTCTTCCTATCGTGACGATTTTTCTCATGTTACGCCTCCCTTCCATTTTTCGTTCAAACGCGCCAAACTGTTATACTAAATCAAATATACTGATCTGGTTGGACTCGGGTATATTTCCGAGCAGTCCGAGCTGACTCATCAGGTCAATCACCGACTTGGAAACCTTTGTCCGCTCCCTGAAATCATCTTTACTGAGAAACGGGCCGTCCTTGGCTGCCTCCACGATGGCGTCCGCCGCCTTCTCCCCCAGGCCGTCAATGCTGTTCAAGGACGGCATCAGCTTCCCGCCCACGATCTGGAACAGTCTGGACTGCGCCGTGAAAATATCAATGGGCACAAAATCAAAGCCTCTCGCATACATTTCCTGCACGATTTTCATATCCTTCTGTGTGTCCTGCTCCTTCTTGGAAAGATCGTCGCTTCTGCGCTTATATTCCGCCATCACGCGTTCCAGATGGGCCTGCCCCTGACACATGATCTCATAGGAAAAAGCCGACGCACGGATGCTGAAATATGCCGCGTAGTAAGCCAGCGGATAATTGATCTTACAGTAGGCGATACGCCACGCCATCATAACGTAAGCGGCGGCATGCGCCTTGGGGAACATATATTTAATCTTCTTGCAGGAGCCGATGTACCAGTCCGGCACGTTCTGCTCCTTCATCGCCTTGATCCACTCGTCCTTAAGCCCCTTGCCCTTACGCACGCTCTCCATAATGGTAAACGATAAGGACGGCTCCACCCCCTGCTGCATCAGATAAATCATAATATCGTCACGGCAGCAGATGGCCGTGGAAATGGTGGCCAGCCCCTCCTCAATCAGCGTCTGGGCGTTGCCAAGCCACACGTCGGTGCCGTGGGAAAGGCCGGAAATCCGCACCAAGTCTGTAAAACACTTGGGTTTGGCGTCTATTACCATCTGGATAACAAATTCCGTGCCAAACTCCGGTATGCCGAGGCACCCCAGCTTGCAGCCGCCGATCTGTTCCGGTGTGACGCCAAGCGCGGAGGTGTCCTGAAAAAGCGACATGACACCTTTGTCATCCAGCGGAATCGTCGTCGGGTCAATCCCCGTCAAGTCCTGCAGCATACGGATCATGGTCGGATCATCATGCCCCAGAATATCAAGCTTTAACAGGTTGTGGTCGATGGAGTGATAGTCAAAATGCGTGGTGACGATATCCGTCGTCATATCGTTGGCGGGATGCTGTACCGGCGTGAACGAGTTGATATCCTCCCCCACAGGCAGAACCACAATGCCGCCCGGATGCTGTCCGGTGCTTCTGCGTATGCCGGTACAGCCCGACACGATCCGGTTGATCTCGCACACCCGCTTATGCCGGCCCCGCTCCTCATAATAATTCTTCACATAGCCGAAGGCCGTCTTATCCGCCAGCGTGCCAATGGTGCCCGCCCGGTAAGTCTGCCCGCTGCCGAAAATCACTTCCGTGTATTTATGCGCCTTACTCTGGTACTCACCGGAGAAATTCAGGTCGATATCCGGCTCTTTATCCCCTTTAAAGCCGAGAAATGTCTCAAAGGGAATGTCGAACCCTTCCTTGCGCAGAGGCGTCCCGCAGACCGGACAGTCCTTATCCGGCATATCGCAACCGGCGCCGCCGCCGTAAGCCTTCACTTCCTCGGAGTCAAAATCATAATAGTGGCATTCGGGACACAGATAATGGGGGCTTAGAGAGTTTACTTCCGTGATGCCCGCCATATTGGCCACGAAGGAGCTGCCGACAGAGCCGCGGGAACCTACCAGATACCCGTCCTCCACGGATTTCCACACAAGTTTCTGGGCGATAATATACATCACCGCGAAACCGTTGGAAATGATGGAGTGCAGTTCCTTCTCCAGCCTGTCCTCCACAATCTTCGGCAGCGTCTCGCCGTACAGTTCGTGCGCCTTATTATAGCAGATGTCCGTAAGCTGCTTGTCGCTGTCCGCTATGACCGGCGGACACTTATCGGGCCTCACCGGAGACATGACCTCTATCATATCCGCGATCAGGTTGGTGTTCGTGACCACCACCTCCTCGGCCTTGTCGCTGCCAAGATAGGCAAACTCTTCAAGCATTTCCTCCGTCGTGCGAAAATACAGAGGCGCCTGGTTATCCGCATCCGGGAACCCCTGTCCCGCCATGATGATGCGGCGGTAGATCTCATCCTCCGGATTCAGGAAAT
>CARQVR010000063.1 GCA_949051815.1 uncultured Lachnospiraceae bacterium | reverse complement strand
GAGCACCTGACTTTTAATCAGGTTGTCGGGGGTTCGAATCCCCCGTGGTTCACTTAAAGAGTTCCTCAGAGTAGGCTGGGGGATTCGAACCCCGGAGCGACACCCCGTGGTTTACTTAAAAGGATCCTCAGAGTAAATCGGGGATTCGCGGAAGGAAAGTAAATGGCTTCACTTGGCCGGAACGTTTGATTGCAGCGATTTATCTGCATATCAGACGTTTATTTTATTCGATAAAAATATCTTAAACAAACATTTTTAAGGAGAGAACGGAATGGAACAGACGAAAGAAAATAAAATGGGCACCATGCCCGTCAATAAACTGCTGATTACGATGTCCCTGCCGATGATGATATCCATGCTGGTGCAGGCGCTTTACAATGTGGTGGATTCCATCTTTGTGTCCCGCATCAATGAGAACGCACTGACAGCAGTGTCACTTGCGTTTCCGATTCAGACACTGATGATCGCGGTGGCGGGCGGCACCTGTGTCGGTATCAATGCGGTACTGTCCAAGGCGCTGGGAGAAAAGGATCAGGAGCGGGCGGATCACACGGCGGTCAGCGGCATTGTGCTGATGGCTGCAAGTTATGTGCTCTTTCTGGTAATCGGGTTGTTTGTCACCCGCGCGTTTTATCTGAGCCAGACGGACGACGCGCAGATTGTAGAGTATGGTGTGCAGTATCTGAGCATTGTGTGCAGTTGTTCCTTTGGCCTTTTCGCGCAGTTTGTGTTTGAACGGCTTTTGCAGTCCACAGGAAGAACCTTCTATATTATGATTACGCAGGGAACGGGCGCGGTCATCAATATCATACTTGACCCGATCTTTATTTTCGGTTTATGCGGGATGCCTGAAATGGGCGTTGCGGGAGCGGCGGTAGCCACTGTGACGGGGCAGACCATTGCGGGCACAATTGCGCTGGTGGTCAATTTTAAGAAAAACGAGGACATTCATATCCGCTTTCGGGGGCTGCGGCTGGAAAAGGAGATTGTGGGGCAGATTTATAAGATCGGTGTGCCATCTATGATTATGCAGGCGATTGGTTCCGTGATGACTTACGGTATGAACCTGATTCTGATTTCTTTCACCCCCACGGCGACGGCGGTATTCGGTGTGTACTTTAAGCTCCAGAGTTTTATCTTTATGCCGGTGTTCGGGCTGAATAACGGTCTGGTGCCGATTCTGGCGTACAACTACGGCGCGGGCAGGAGAGACCGTTTTATTCAGGCGATGAAGTGCGCCGTTTTGTATGCGGCGTGTATCATGGCGGTGGGCGTGGTGGTTTTCCAGGCCATACCGGCGATTCTTCTGGGCTTTTTTGAGGCGTCGGATGAAATGCTGCGGATCGGTGTGCCGGCGCTGCGCATTATCTGCATCAGCTTTTTACCTGCGGCATTCGGCATTGTTTGCGGTACGGCTTTTCAGGCGCTCGGCAATGCGGTATACAGCATGCTTGTCTCCATCGCCAGACAGCTCGTGGTGCTTCTTCCCGCGGCATTTCTGCTGTCCCTGTCGGGTGAGGTGACTTATGTGTGGTGGGCGTTTCCGATAGCGGAGATTATGTCGCTTGTGATGACGGTGATCTTCCTGATCCGGATTAACAGCAGGGTGATCCGGCATATTGGGAAATAACCGTAAGCGTGTGCCAAAGCGGACATGTCCCTGTCCGGGTGACGGCGGAGTCGTTGACACGGCGCAGGGAAAATGATATGATACATAAGCGGGTGGAGCAGAAGTGACATGTATGTCATAATATGAGCTGCAGCCTGACAGGCGGATATGGCGGAATTGGCAGACGCGCTGGATTTAGGTTCCAGTGGGAGACCGTGCAGGTTCAAGTCCTGTTATCCGCAGTAAATCAGGAGAATGCGTGAAAGCAGGACTTGAACCGGAGCAATGTCCTGTTATCCGCAGAAACAGGGGCTTTTGAGACATTTGAGGTGTCTTGAAAGCCCTTATTTTTTGTGTTTGACAGCAATTTTGACAGCAACGGGAACAGACGCCTCTCCTTTTGGTGCATGGAAAGAGAGGAAAAGTCTGAGAATAAACCTTATAATAAAAAAGGAAATAAAGAAAGCGTCCGTCTGCAAACGGTTTGTCAATCCCGACGATTGTAATCCGAAATGTGTAATGGGATATACCTTTATGCTGGATGGCGAGCGGTATCAGAAATGCCGCTACATGGCGTTTCAGCCTGCATTGAGTGAGGAAAATAATCCATATATAATGGAGTTTTTAGAGAAAGAACTGCGGGCAGGCGACCACCTTGTTTAACACCGTCCTAAAATCCTTTTTCTTTCAAATCCCCGACCAATTTGATATAAAACTCGCGCACGTCAAAACCGGGAATGTTTTCCCTGTTCAGGTCGATCACGTCGCCGTGGGAGATGCCGCGGCCTTCTCTGGTGGTGAGCAGCGTAAAGTTTTCTCCGAAAGGGGCGCTCTCTACGGACACGAGGCCGTCGTTTGCGCCGTCGAAATGCCGGACCAGAGGATAGGCCATGTTTAAGGGAAATCTGCCGCCGGAGGCACAGTTCATCCGGCTGCCAACGCTCTGATAAAAGACGTCCGGATGATTGGGCAGCTCCTTATTTCTGCGCTCGCAGGCGGAAGCCGTGAGATCCTGTACGGCGGCCAGAAAGTCGGGGTTTTTGTCCCCGCATTTTTTGAGGGCGGCGTTATATTTGCGCGCCACGCTTTTTTGTACCTTTGCCGGTATTTTATCCAGCAGGTAATCGGCGAAAATGCAGCCTCTGTGGGGTGTGTTGACGGTCGTAAGGGAAGCCGTGAAGGGCGCGGCTCCGCAGACGCTTATGGCGTACCGGCTGTCCAGTCCGCCCTTGGAGTGGGCGATGATATTTACCTTTTCGCATCCGGTTTCCTGTACGATGGAGCGGATACGGTCCGCCAGTTCCTGTCCGCAGTCAGCGACAGATGCGGCTGACTGCTGGCTTCCGTAGTAGACCGACGCGCCGTTTTTTTTCAGGGCGAAGGGAATCCGTCCCCAGTAATTAAAAAAACGGAAATCCCGGAAGAACACGCCGTGTACAAGCAGAAGCGGGTATTTCGTCTCACAGAGGCGGTTTTCGGCGCGCACCTGATCCAGAAGGTATTTTTCCTCTTCAAATGCCGCTTCGCGCGACGTGATGGAGATAATCCGGCACAATGCCCAGATGTGAACCAGGGGGATAAAGCCGCAGGCAATGCCGATGACGCGCCATTTGACGCCAAGCTGGACGGAGGTCGTGTAAACGCGGAGGATGCCGTTCCAGAAAAGTACGGATTCCATCAGGACGAGAAGGAGCAGACTGATCAAACGCCCGATCCCGTAACCAAGTCCGCCGCGCCCGTCCGGGCGTACCGTCAGGGAATACAGGATAATGAACAGGGATTCGGCTATGACCGTAGAGAGGAAGAGCTGTAACAGCGCTGCGCCATCTTCCAGAATCCGGTTTCGTCTGCCGGAAGCGCTGCGGAAGGTGAGGCAGGGGAAGAGGTTGATATAAATAAAGAGAAAAAAGCCAATGACGCAGGCTGAAATGACAACCGGAATGACAAACGGAGTAAAGAAGGCGCTTCCTGCTCCGGCGCCGGTCATACAGGGAATCAGTATATAGAGAGCGGTCATTTCAGCTAATAACAGGAGCGCAGATATGAGTTTCTTTATGTGTTTCATGGGAGTTCTCCGTCTGGTGGGCATACACTTCTGCAAGCGGCATTTTTGCCGGTTTTCTTTTATGGTAACATATCGGAGGCGAAATGGAAATACGGTTGCTTTTTCCTCTCAATGCGAGTAAGATGACAAAAGGACCTGAAAACAGCTGAAAGAGGAACATTTCGCATGAGTGAAGCCAGGATAATGACCCGCGAGGAACGTATGGCGACGGAGTCCATCGGAAAATTGATGGCCGGCATGACGCTGCCCGCGATTCTCGCCCAGATCATCAATATTTTATACAGCATCATAGACAGAATTTATATCGGACATATGGAGGGAGTGGGAGCCAACGCCCTGACGGGGGTGGGCGTCACCTTCTGTATCACGGTGTTTATCTCCGCCTTTTCGGGATTTGTCAACAGCGGCGCGGCGCCTCTTGCGGCCATCTGGCTTGGAAAGCAGGACAGGGACCATGCGGAGAAAATTCTCGGCAACAGCGTGAGTTTTCTCGTGCTCTGTACGGTGGTGCTGATGGCCATATTCTATGCGTTTCAGAGGCCGCTGCTCTATCAGTTTGGCGCAAGCGACGCCACCATAGACTATGCGGTGGATTATCTGACGATTTACCTGATTGGCACCCTTTTTGTGGAACTGGCGCTCGGGTTAAACGCCTTTATCATCTGTCAGAGCAGGCCGGGCATAGCTATGCTGTCGGTGTTAATCGGTGCGGTAGCCAATATCATTCTCGACCCCATTCTGATCTTCGGACTTCATATGGGAGTAAAGGGCGCAGCGGTCGCGACCGTTATTTCGCAGGCGCTCAGTGCGGCATGGGTGACGGGTTTTTTGCTGAGTAAAAAATCTTCCCTGAAAATAAGGAGAAAATTTCTCCGGATGGAGCGGGAGATTCTGGTCGGTATTTTTTCGCTCGGGATATCGCCCTTTATCATGCGCGCCACGGAGAGTTTTATCAGCATTGTGCTAAACCATGGCCTGCAGGCTTACGGCGGGGATCTCCATGTGGGCGCGCTCACCATTATGCAGAGTGTGATGCAGCTTTTCGCCGCGCCCATCGGCGGTTTTACGCAGGGGATGACGCCCATTGTCAGCTACAATTACGGCGCGGGAAACTTTGAGCGGGTGAGACAGCTTTACCGCTGGATGATCGGTCTGTGTTTCGGCTTTATGCTCGTATCCACGGCGACGACCATGCTGTTTCCGGAATTTTACGCAGGGTTTTTCACCAATGAGGCGGCGCTTGTGGAGCTGGTCGGGAAAGTGATGCCTGTCTTTATGGCGGGAATGCTTGTATTCGGCCTCCAAAACGGGATTCAGCCTACCTTCCTTGCACTCGGGCAGGCAAAGGTGTCGCTCTTTATTGCCGTGCTTCGCAAAATTATTTTATTGATTCCGCTGGCGATCATCCTGCCGCGCTTTTTCGGTGTGATGGGCGTTTATTATGCGGAGCCGGTCTCCGATGTGATTTCGGCGGCAACGGCCAGCACGCTTTTTCTGCTCAATATCAGAAAGATTCTGTCCAGGGAGTCGCTGGCTAAGATTCGGTAAAAATGATGGGAAATTGCGGCGGCGGCGTATGGACGCCTTGACAAGCGGGTATACTTTATGTTACATTATCTCACAAGTTAAGAGGGAGTAGTTATCCTGTGTAAGCAACATACCCTGACACATGTGTCATGTTTACACGCTTTCCGTTTCATACCGGATATATGTGAAATGAGAGAAAGAACGAGACTTTTAGCATTCTGACATGTTGAAAGCCTCGTTCTGTTTTTTTGTTCGGGGCGCACGAAAAGGAGGAAAGAATATGGATGTATTGATTCAGGTTGGTTTGCTGGCGTTGGGATTTGTGCTGTTGGTGAAAGGGGCGGACTGGTTTGTGGAGGGCGCGAGTCAGCTGGCGGAAAAATTCGGAATTCCCCAGCTCGTGATCGGGCTGACCATTGTGGCGATGGGAACTTCTCTGCCGGAGGCGGCGGTCAGCGTTTCGGCTGCTTTGAAGGGCAGTGCGGAAATCACCATCGGCAACATTCTGGGCAGCAATATTATGAATGTCCTGCTGATTCTTGGTCTTACCGCGCTCATTACGCCTGTGGCGGTACAGAAAACCACAGTCAGGTATGAAATTCCGTTTGTCATTCTGGTGTCGGTGATCCTTGTGGCGATGGGCAGGTCGGGGGACAATCTGCTGCACGTTTCCGACGGTCTGATTCTCTGGGTCCTGATGCTTTGCTATCTGGGATATCTGCTTGTTATTGCGAAAAAGGGCGGCGGCCTGCCGGAGGAGATGCCGGAAGGAAAACCGATGTCTGTCTGGAAGATGCTTTTTCTGATCGTTCTGGGCGGGGTGATGATTGTGGCAGGCTCCGACGTGGCGGTGGATGCGGCCACGGAGCTGGCGCTGATTTTCGGCATGAGCGAGCGGCTGATCGGCCTGACAATCGTGGCTTTCGGCACTTCTCTGCCGGAGCTTGTGACGAGCGTGACGGCGGCGATCAAGGGCAAGGCGGATATCGCGGTAGGCAATATCGTTGGCAGCAATATTTTTAACATTCTCTTTGTGGTAGGCACCTCGGCGCTGATCACGCCGGTGGCTTATGCGCCGGCATTTCTGACAGACGGTATCGTGTGCATTGCGGCGGCCGTGCTTTTGTGGATCTGCGTTTTCAGAAAAAAACGGCTGGGGCGTATGGGCGGCCTGCTTATGCTGCTCGGTTATGGGGGATACTTTATGTATCTGATGCGATAACGCAAAGGTATTATGTAAACTGAATGGGACAAAGTATACCGCAAAAAGTGCAATCTGTACCACGAATGCGCGCAACACGATTTCATGTAGTATGATAAAAACCAGATGAATGTCGTATGTGCCAGATGTGGCGGGGGGGGGGGTAAAACAGATGCTTGGCGGTTCTGTGGCGATAGCGCTGGTCCGGATGATAGTCAGTATCGGAGGCGTGATTCTGCTTTTTTTCCTGATCAGCGAGTCAAGATTTGAAAAGAGAAAGACGGTGGCGGTGTGTCTGTGTCTTTATGTGGCGCTGATTGCCGCCACCTGTATCTGGTACGCCATTTCCAGGCAGACGTTTGCGCGGATGGGAGCGCTTGTGACATATTTATGTTTCGGCGTGTTTGCCGTCTGGATCAGCCGTGATTCGATATATGTTTCCCTGTATAAGCTGGCGCTTGTCTTTTACCTGATGTCGGTGTTTATGATCGGCGGGATTGAGATTGCGGTATTTTTCTTTGGCAAAAACGTGTGGGCCGATATTGCGGGACGTGTTGTTCTGCTTGGTCTGATCGCCTGGTTTATAGACAGAAAGGTAAAAAGTACGATCCGGGGATTTTCCGACTATGTGGAAAATGAGCTGGACCGGTTCAGCGTGGCGGTTATGATGCTGAGTCTCTTTTTCGGTATTGCTTTTATACTGAATCCTGAGGTCAACGATCAGACGCCCTACCGGCTGATGCAGATTGCCATGAATTTTTTCCTGACAGGCATTCTGCAGATTCTGGTATTCCGGCTTTATCTGCATATCGGCATAGAAAAAACATATATGCAGGAAAACCAGTTGATGGAGATGAGCCACCGGCTGTTGGAACGCAATATGGAACTGCTGGCGGCAGCGGGGGAGGACGGGCTGTCGGAGAAAATCTGTGATAATGCAGCCGTCAACAGGGTGCTTTCCGCATACGCCGCGCAGGCGGAGCGGGAGCAGATTAAGGTCATGCTGGATGTGGAGCTTGGCGGTGATTCCGGTATCCCCAATATTGATCTGATGACCATACTGACCAACGCGTGGGAGAATGCCCTGTACGGTTGTCTGGAGGCAAGAAAAGAAGAGGGCAGACGGGAAAATGTCATAAGGCTGATGATCAGAAAAAAGAAAAACAAACTGGTCATTTATTTCAGCAACACATGCAAGGCCGGGGCAGGGCTTGAAAAGGGACTGCCGAGACCGGAAGACTCAGGCGGGATCGGTGTGATGAGTATTATCAAGACGGTGGAGAAATTTGACGGGGAGTACGATTTCAAAAATGACAACGGCGTGTTTGTTTTCCGTCTGGTTATGAATATTCCCTCCGACAGGAATTTTGCGACGGCGGGGTGACAAGGAGAGAATCCATGTATCTGATTGCGCTCTGCGATGACGAGACCGAACAACTGCATAAGACGGAACGGATGCTGAAAGAATATACGGAAAGCCGTCCCAAGGCGGATTTTCAGGTGGAATGTTTTGAGAATGCCGACGCGCTTCTTTGCAGGATTGAGGATGCATCGTATCTTCCTGATCTGATTTTGATGGATATTTATATGCCGGATAAAATGGGAATTGAGGCGGCAAGAGAGCTGCGGCGCATGGGAAACCGGTGCCGGATTGTGTTTTTAACCACCTCCAGAGAACATGCGCTTGATGCCTTCGAGGTGGATGCGGCGCAGTATCTGGTAAAGCCGCTTGTAAACGAGAAGCTGTTCTCTCTTTTAGACAGGCTGCTGACGGAGATCGGGGAGGAGCGCAGGAGGTATGTGCTGCTGCGGATTGAAGGTACGGTGCAGCGCGTGGCGCTGGATGATATTATTTACTGTGAGGCGCAGGGCAAGGTCCAATATCTGCATCTGGCTGACGGCAGCCAGTGTATGCTGCGCGTCACGATGACGAGGCTGGTGGAAATGTTTGCCCCTTATCCGGAGTTTATGCGGGTGGGAGTTGCTTATCTGGTAAATATGGAGCATATCGAATGCATCAGCAGGCAGGAAATCCGCATGGATACCGGGAAAAAAATTTACCCGCCAAGAAGCGCGTATCAGGCGGTGCGGGAGAGGTATTTTTCTTATTATTGCGGCGAATAACAGCGTGAGAAGTGCTTCTAAAGACGTCCCGCCACAGGACGGGACGCCAAGAAGCACTATATCTCACGCGAGAGAATGCTCCGCATTCTCTGCATAGGCAGATTCAGAGCACTGCATGTCAACATTTTCTGTGCGGTCTAATCAGTTCGTTCTTTGCCCCAGAAGAATACGGCGACTGTGCCGGGGCCGGTGTGGGCGCCGATGGTGGTTCCGATGCTGTTGATCACAACTTTGCCGTCCAGCCTGGGGAAGCGTTCTTCAATTAAATCAGCGACGAATCTGGCGTCCGCATAGCAGGCGGACTGGGAAATATAACATTTTCCGCTGTAATCGGTGCCTTCCGCGATACATTCCTCCATTTTGTCTACAATCGCATACATCACTTTTCTTTTCGTGCGGACTTTACAGCGGGGAATCAGTCTTCCCATATAATCGACGTTCAGGAGCGGGCAGATATTCAGCATATTTCCGATGGTGCCGGAGGTTTTTGAGACGCGGCCGCCCTTGATATAGAAAGTGAGATCAGTGGAAAAGAACCAGTGATTCAGGCGCAGGCGGTTGTCGAGCGTCCACTGGCAAAGTTCCTCGATGGACATGCCCTCGTCGCGCAGATCCGCAAGCTTGTCCATCAAAAGACCAAAGCCTGAGGAAGCCGCCAGAGAATCTATGATATAAATAGTCCGATCCGGGTATTTTCCGGCAAGGATTTCTCTGGCGCCCATGGCGGAGTTGATTACGCCCGAAATGCCGGAGGAAAGACAAAGATGCAGGATGTCCTTTCCGGCTTTCAGGAAGGGTTCAAAGTACTCTGTAAATTCCGCCACATTGATCTGGGAAGTCTTCGTTTCCGCGCCATCCGCCATTGCCTGATAGAAATGCGCAAAGGACATGCTTTTGCCCAGATCGTCCGTATATTCCCGGCCGTCCAGCTCATAGTGAAAACAGGCGTAAAAAATGTCGCGTTCCGTGAAATGTTCCGCCGGAAGATCGGCGGTTGAACAGCAGCTTAGAATGTATTCCTTCATATAAGAGTATGCCTTTCCCGCGTTATGCGAATGAAATTAAGTAGTCAGGTGAAATGCACACTAAAGTGTAACATGTTTACGGGGTGAATACAATGAGGACTTAGGACTAGCCGGTATTTCCGGGCTTGTACTTGTTTTGGGCGGAAATTTTTGGTATACTATGAAACGTAAACAAAGAACGCATGTGTTTGCGAATCTATGAAAGAAAATAAAATATATTAAGAAAAAGGAGAACAGACATGAAAGGAAACATTGTTGTTGGTCAGTCCGGCGGCCCTACAGCCGTTATTAACTCTTCCGTAGCAGGTGTATACGCTGCGGCGAAGAAGCTGGGCGTGAAGAAAATTTATGGTATGGTTCACGGCATCGAGGGATTTCTGGAAGACAGAATGATCGATCTTGGCGAGTATCTGGATGACGAGACGGGGATCGAGCTTTTAAAGAGAACGCCTTCCGCGTTTTTGGGCTCCTGCCGTTTCAAGATGCCTCAGATCGAGGGTCACGAGGATGTTTACGAGAAGGTGTTTGAGATCATGGAGAAGCATGATATTGAGTGCCTGTTCTATGCCGGCGGTAACGACTCCATGGATACCGTGAAGATGCTGTCCGACTATGCGGCGGCTCACGGGAAATCCCAGAGATTCATGGGCGTGCCCAAGACCATTGATAACGATCTGCCTGTGACGGATCACTGCCCGGGCTACGGCTCTGCGGCGAAATATATCGCGGCTTCCTTAAAAGAGATTATCCGCGACAATGCGTCCTTCGGCGCAAAGAAGCCTACCGTTTGTATCGTAGAGATTATGGGACGTAACGCAGGATGGCTTACGGCTGCTGCTGCGCTTGCCAAGGGCGATGACTGCGAAGGCTGCGACGCGATTTATCTGCCTGAGAAGGTATTTGACATTGACAAGTTCGTTGCGGACGTGAAGGATCTGGCAGCGAAGAAATCTTCCGTAGTAATCGCGGTTTCTGAGGGCGTTAAGGTTGCGGACGGCAGATATGTATGCGAGATCGGCAGAGAGGTTGCCGTGGATGCGTTCGGCCATAAGCAGATGTCCGGTACGGCGGTTATGCTGGCTGACAAGATTGCGGCGGAGACCGGTCTTAAGACCCGTGCAATCGAGTTCTCTACCTTACAGAGAGCAGCGACTCATCTGGCTTCCCTTACGGATATCAACGAGGCGTTTCAGGTTGGCCACGACGCGGTTATGGCTGCGGAAGAGGGCAAGACCGGCATGATGATCACGCTTGACAGAAACGGGGACGCGCCTTATCAGTGCGGCACCAGCGCTTACGACATTCACGCAATCGCAAACGTGGAGAGAAATGTGCCCGACGAGTGGATTACCGCGGACGGCAAGGGTCTGACGGACGATTATGTGAAATATGCGAGACCTCTCATCATGGGTGAGCTGCAGCCGCTGTTTGTGGACGGACTGCCGAGACATCTGGTGAGAAAAATGTGAAGGAAAACACTAAGCTCGAAAAAACCTCGCTAAGTGTTATCAAGCTTCACATAAGAGAATGCCAAAGAACGGCATTCTCTGCATGAGATTAAAATAAACTTGATTTTTTAAAAGAGTGGTTTACAAAACCACTCTTTTGTTATATGATTGTTTTGGAAAACGATTTCCAAGAGCGGATTGCAGGTGCCAGGCGGAAAACGAAACAGCGGCGGGTATTATCCGACACAGGAATCGTTTCGGAATGGAAAAATTATGGTATCAATTAAAGATGTCGCAAAGCAGGCGGGTGTGGCGATTTCCACGGTTTCCAAGGTGCTTAACAACTACCCGAATGTGAGCGAGAAGACGAAGAAAAAAGTAAATCAGGCGGTGGCGGAGTTAAACTTTGTACCCAATTCCGTTGCGGCGGCGCTTTCTTCCAAGCAGTCCGGCAGGGTGGCTCTGCTTTTGAATCTCGGAAATGTGTCTCAGGCGGTGGACGAGATCAATATGCAGTACATGGCAGGCACGATTGGCCGGGCGGTGGAGCTGAATCTGGATGTGATCACGATATTTGACTCCATGCTGAGAAATAAAAGTCTGGACGAAGTGGTGCGCTATCTGCGTTCCCAGAGCATTACGGGACTTATTATTTTTGGAATGTCGAAGGATGACAGGGTGCTCCAGAAGCTGATAGACGCGCAGCTTTTCAAGATTGTGACTGTGGATGCGCCTCTTGTGAACGCCTCCTCTTCCTCGGTCTGGATCGATCAGGAGTCGGCGCAGTACGATGTGGCGAAGAAAACGCTTAAGGAAAACAAGGGAAAGAGCATTCTCTATCTGGCGGGCAAGAAAAACGGCTATGTTTCCGGGGAACGCCTGAAAGGCGTACAGCGTCTGGCCAGGGAAGAGGGGATACCGCTGCTTGTCAGAAACGGGGAGTTTTCGGAGCTGCAAGCCAGAAATCTGACGCTGCGGTATGCGAAGAAAAAGGATATCGTGGTGTGCGCTTCGGACCTGATGGCGATTGGCGCGATGCGGGCGCTGATGGATATGGATATTTTCCGGCCGGTGTGCGGATTCGACGGGATCACGCTGATGGGCTATGCGGGCAAGCAGATGAACACGGTCAGGCAGAATTTCGAGCGGATCGCTTCGGAGGCGGTGGAAGAGCTAAAGCGGCTTCTGGACGGCGGAGAGGGCAGAGAGATCGTGCTGGATTATGAGCTGGTCAGAATGAAATACGAGGATATCCTGATGGCCGCACAGTGAAAAACTGCGGGCGGCATATGGCGGAGGTCTTCGCCGGAACCGGACGAAGCGTGAAAAAACGCGGGTTTACACGAAGGCAGAACTGGATAATATAATTAACATAGAATAAACAACTAACATGCAGAAAAGGAAAAGGGAGGTTTCAACATGGCACAGGCAAGCAACCTGAAAAGAGACGTACTGGTAATGAATCTGGAGCAGGAGTTAGAAAACCAGACACAGAGCGGATATGGTAAATCCATTGCCGGATGCAGCAATGAAGAGCTTTATTACAGCATTCTGCAGCTTTCCAAGAAGCTGATGACCGCATCGGAGCGGATTGAGGGCGAGAAGAAGATCTACTATATTTCCGCGGAGTTTTTGATCGGCAAGCTTTTGTCCAACAACCTGATCAATCTGGGCATTTATGACAATCTGGAGAAAATTCTTGAAAAAAACGGCAAACAGCTGTCCGTGATCGAGGAAGTGGAGCCGGAGCCTTCTCTCGGAAACGGCGGTCTGGGACGTCTGGCGGCATGTTTCCTTGACTCCATTGCCTCACTTGGACTTCCCGGCGAGGGCATCGGTCTGAACTATCATTTTGGCCTGTTTAAGCAGGAGTTTAAGGACAAATTGCAGACGGCCGAGAAGAATGACTGGATCGAGGAGCAGTCGTGGCTGACGAAGACGGACACGACCTTTGAGGTGGCGTTTGGCGATAAGAAGGTGACTTCCAGACTTTATGACATTGATGTCATTGGTTATGATAACGGCGTAAATAAGCTGAGACTTTTTGACATAGAGACGATTGACGAGAGTCTGGTTAAGAAGGGCATCGACTTTGATAAGGAAGATATCGAGAAGAATCTGACGCTGTTCCTCTACCCCGACGACTCCGACGAGGCGGGAAATCTTCTGCGCATTTACCAGCAGTATTTTATGGTGAGCAATGCGGCGCAGTTGATTTTAAAGGAAATGAAGGAGAAACAGTACGATCTGAGAACCATGTATGATCATGCGGTGATCCAGATCAACGACACCCACCCGACCATGGTTATTCCGGAGCTGATCCGCATTCTTGTGGATGAGAAGGCATTTTCGATGGATGAGGCGATTGATGTTGTGAGCAAAACCTGCGCTTACACGAACCACACGATTCTGGCGGAGGCGCTGGAGAAATGGCCGCTCAAGTATCTGGAGAAGGTAGTGCCCCAGCTTGTGCCGATTATAAAAGAGCTGGATAAGCGCGTGGCGAAAAAGTATAAAGACCCGAAGGTGCAGATCATCGACAAGGACGACAGAGTGCATATGGCGCACATTGACATCCATTACGGCTTCTCGGTGAACGGCGTGGCGGCGATCCATACGGAGATCTTAAAGAACACGGAGCTGAATGCGTTCTATCAGATCTATCCGGAGAAATTCAATAATAAGACGAACGGCATTACGTTCAGAAGATGGCTTCTGTCCTGCAATCACGAGCTGGCGGGCTTCCTTTCCGACACCATCGGGGACGGCTACAAGAAGGACGCGGCGAATCTGGAGAAACTTTTGGAGTTTGCGGACGACGAGGCTGTGCTTGACCGCATTGCAGAGATTAAGATGAACCGCAAGAAGGATCTGGCGGCTTATGTGCAGAAGGCGGAGGGCGTAACGCTGAATCCCGAGTCCATCTTTGACATTCAGAGCAAACGTCTGCACGAGTACAAGAGACAGCAGATGAATGCGCTTTACATCATTCATAAATATCTGGAGATCAAGGCCGGCAAGAAGCCTGCAAGACCCATGACCTTTATCTTCGGAGCGAAGGCGGCGCCCGCTTATGTGATCGCGCAGGATATTATCCACCTTCTTCTTGTGTTACAGGAGATTGTGAATAAGGATCCCGATGTGAGCCCTTATATGACGGTGCTCATGGTGGAGAATTACAACGTGGCTTACGCCGAGAAGATGATTCCGGCCTGCGACATTTCCGAGCAGATTTCGCTGGCTTCCAAGGAGGCGTCCGGTACAGGCAACATGAAGTTCATGTTAAACGGCGCGGTGACGCTCGGCACTTCCGACGGCGCGAACGTGGAGATTCACGAGCTTGTGGGCGACGACAATATTTACATTTTCGGTGAGAAGTCCGAGAAGGTTATCGAGCATTACGAGAAGGCAGACTATGTTTCCAAAGAGTATTACAAAAAATCTCCTGTGATTAAGGAGGCGGTGGACTTTATCGTCGGCAAGGAAGCGCTTAAGGCAGGACACAAGGAGAATCTGGAGAGACTTTACAAGGAGCTGTTAAACAAAGACTGGTTCATGACCCTTCTTGATCTGGAGGATTACATCAAGACCAAGGACCAGATGATGGCGGATTACGAGGATCAGAAGAAGTGGAGAAAGATGATGCTTGTGAACATCGCCAAGGCGGGATTCTTCTCCTCTGACAGAACCATTGAGGAGTACAACAGAGACATCTGGAAATTAAGATAATCCGCCCGTAAGCGGTGACAAAAAGAAGATCACAAATAAAAAGGCCGGAACCATGCGCTGCATGGACTCCGGTCTTTGCATTTTGCGGGTGGCAGCGTTACGCGTCTTCCAAAAGCGCTTGCAGCCGTTTCTTTGCAGGCGCGTAGTCACCACATTTCTGATAATACGTCCGCGCTTCCCCGATGTGCCCGGTGCACTCGTAGATCACGCCGACATTGTAGTATGCCATATAGCTGTTTACACCGTCTACGGAAAACTCTTCCATGGTGGCAGCCTTTTCAAACTCGGCAATGGCGTCGTCGAAAAGGCCGTTATTCATATAAACCAATCCCATCAGAAAGACAAAATCCGCCCGCACCGCAAATGCATCGTAAAGCGCGGCAAGTCCCAGCGCATCCTGTGTGCGTTTCAGGTCTAAGAGCGTGTAACCGTAGGATTCCACCATGGTTTTTACATAGTCCGGGGTGGGATCCACTTCCATGGAAAGACCGGCGTCGAAGCTCGAAAAGGCTTTTTCGGCATCCCCCAGCCTGCGATAGCTCTGTCCGAGCTGGAAATAGAGATACGGGTCAGGGCCTTCTTTTTCAAGCTGCGCTTCGAGAAGGGCAATGTTGCGGCGGGATTTTTCCCGCATGTCCGACTCGGTCTCGTCATAGCCCACATGCAAAATTGTGACAGGAGCGTCATAAATAGTTTTGGCGGCGCCGTCGCGGCGTTCCAGCTGCTCATGCACCGCTCCGGTGAAATGAAAATATCTGCGGTCGGCCAGACGGCTTACCCGCGTCTGTTCATAGGAAGTCAGACCGTCACGCAGGAAGCGGCTGCGGATGAGAATACGTCCGGCGCAGTCAGGATGGGCTTCCATACAGCGGCCAAGCGCAGCCTGGTCCAGCTTTTCAATATACTCATCACAGTCGAGAGAAAGTATCCAGTCATGGGAGGCTTTTTCCATGCAGAAATTTCTGGCGGCGCTGAAATCGTCGCACCAGTCGAAGTGATAAATCCGGTCGGTGTACTTTTCGGCGACCGCCAGTGTGCGGTCCGTGGAGCCGGTGTCTGTCAGTACGATCTCGAAACCGTAGGAAGACAGGCGTTTGAGGCATTCCCCGATATGTTTTTCTTCATTTTTAGCGATAATACATACGGACAGCGGAAGCAAGGGGTCTCCTTTCACGGGTTGCTTTTTCCAGGCATTTGCGAAACTCTTAATATCGTGGCTTCTATTGTGCAAATAGTATAATTATAAGCAGACCCTTGTAAAACGCCGGCACTTGGTGAGGTTTTTTCGAGCCTGGAGCCGCTGCGTTTGGAACGGAGCGAAAGCGCGTCTGTGTTGATTATGCTATTTGCGTAAATTTAACAGCCTTAAAAGAGTTTCGCACATGCCTAGTCGTTTTCTCTGTCGGCAAGATCCCGGAGTCTTCTGAGGGCGGGATCGTAATCTCCGCATTTCTTATAGTAGGTCCGCGCCTGCGGCAGGTCGCCCATGGTCTCGTAAATTTCGCCGATGTGGTAATTGGCGCGGTAGCTGTTGACTCCCGTGCGGGCGTAGGCCGTGAGGGCGGTGGCTTTTTTAAATTCGTCGAGGGCCTTTGCGTACTCGCCCTTTTTCTGGTAGAGCGTACCCATCAGGAAGACAAAATCCGCCCGGTGGGAGAAGAGATCGTACTTGTCACGAAGGGACATGGCCGTGTCGTATCTGGCCAGATCCACCAGACAGTAGCCGTAGGTCTCCGCCATACTCTGGACGAAATCGGAGTTGGGATCCGCGTTTAAATCAAGCCCGAGTTTATAGTAGTGGGCCGCTTTTTCCATGTCGTTTAATGAGATGTAGTTTTGTCCGAGCTGGAAATAAATATAGGGGCTTGGTCCTTTCAGCGACAGGTCGTGCAGCAGCATTTCCAGATTTCTGGTAGCCTTCATACGCTTGTCGGACTCGCCCACATAGCCCTCATGATAAAAGGTGAGGGGAATAGGGAAGGTGTCCGGCTCTTTTCCCTGCATGGTGCGCACCTGCTCGTGTATGCTGCCCTCGAAGTGGCAGTACTTTTTATTAAAGAGGCGGCCGATGCGCTCCGACATAATGGAGCGGGAACCCTGCACGGTGTAGGGATTGTGGCGGGTAATCATACCCACGGCCTCGCGCCGTCCGGCAAGAGAGTCTTCCAGCAGGGCGAGATTGACATTTTCCAGATACTCGTCGCAGTCGATAATCAGCACCCAGTCGTTGACTGCCTGCTGGATGGAAAAATTTCTGGCGCTGCTAAAGTCCTCACACCACGCGAAATGAAAGATTTTGTCCGCATACTTATGGGCGATTTCCACGGTCCGGTCCACTGAACCGGTGTCCACCACAATGATTTCGAAGCGGCAGGGACGAAGCCTTTTCAGACATTCCTCGATATGATTATCTTCATTTTTGGCAATCATGCACACGGAAACGGGAAGCATAGTGACACCTCTTTTGTGATTTATTATGTTATGCCTATTTTATCATCTTCTTAGCGTGGCGACAATACGGTTTTTGCGGGAGGGCGGAATGCCCTGATTGTAATTTTTGTACAAAAAGTACAAAAATGGGAGGGAAAAGCTGATAAAGATGACGATATTCCGTTCAGTAATAATGCTAGGTGGTTCCTTTTCGGGTGGGAATATGGTATACTATCTCCAAGCGGAGAGGAGCAGACCTCTTCTCATAATGTACTCCCGGAGTCTCTTTGTGCCTGATTTAGTGAGATGATTTTTTGCCAGAGGTGCATAAATTTATGAGGCGTACGTGGAACGTACGTTGATTAAAATTATGTGCATATGGCGGAAAATCTGCCACAAAGGCAGGTGCAGGAGAGATTCCGGGAGTACATATAAAGAAAATAGTACGTGATAAGGAGGTCTATTATGACAAAGGCAGAAATCTTAAAGGCAGAAATTTTAAAACAGCATAAGAGTGTCAGACAGTTTGCGATTGAGATGGAAATACCGTACTCTACGTTAGTTACCGCACTTGACAGAGGCATAGAGGGTATGGCTTACGGCACGGTGATCCGTATGTGTGACAGACTGAATCTGAATCCTGTGGATTTCTCACCTATTAACCAGAAGAGCCTGCTTGGCGGTAAGATTATGGAAAACCGCGTGATGCAGTATTATGTGAAGCTGAATAAAACCGGCCGGAAGAAAGCGCTTGAGCTGATGGAAGACTATGCGCAGCTTGACAAGTATAAGGCGGTTGAAGAGTAATGCGGGAAGCGCTTGCGTCCGCTCACGGCAGCGGCTGCTTCGGGAGAAACGTGAATCCCGCATAGGAGAATGCCGGAAGGCGGCATTCTCCGTATGGACTGGAGATCAATATGAATTATGACTATATGATTGTGGGCGCAGGGCTGTACGGCTCTGTGTTTGCCCGCGAGATGAAAAGAAAGGGCCGGCGGGTGCGTCTGATTGACAGGAGGCAGCACATAGCCGGCAATATTTATACAGAGGAAGTGGAGGGCATACAGGTGCACCGCTACGGCGCGCATATTTTCCATACCTCTGACAAAAGAATATGGGATTATGTAAACCAATTTGCAACATTTAACCACTACATCAATTCACCTGTTGCACGGTATAAGGAGGAGTTGTACAATCTCCCCTTCAATATGAACACTTTCAGCAAAATGTGGGGTGTGACGACGCCTGAGCAGGCGAAAGAAAAAATTGCGGAGCAAATCGCGGATCTTCACATTGCAGAGCCGGAAAATCTGGAGGAGCAGGCGCTTTCTCTGGTGGGGCGGGATGTGTATGAGAAGCTTGTGAAAGGCTACACGGAGAAACAGTGGGGCAGGGACTGCACGGAGCTGCCGGCCTTTATCATCAAGCGGCTTCCGCTTCGTTTCATCTACGACAATAATTATTTCAATGACCCTTATCAGGGGATTCCTGTAGGAGGCTATACCATTATGGTAGAGAAAATGCTGGAGGGCATTGAAGTGAAGACGGGCGTGTCCTACCGGGAGTTTGTGACGGAGGAGGAGAGGGACGGACAGGTCTGTCTGACAGACCGGGAAGGCAATACTTACAAAAAAGTGCTGTATACGGGTATGATCGACGAGTTTTTTGATTTTGCGCTGGGCCATCTGGAATACCGTTCCCTGCGGTTTGAGACGGAATTTCTTGCGGATTGTGACAATTATCAGGGCAATGCGGTGGTGAATTACACGGAGCGGGAGATTCCTTATACCAGAGTGATCGAGCACAAGCATTTCGAGTTTGGCACACAGAAGGGCACGGTGATCACCAGAGAATATCCGGCGTTCTGGAAGGAAGGGGAGGAGCCTTACTATCCCGTTAACGACGAAAAAAATGAGAAGCTGATGGAGAAATACACGGCGCTTGCAGAGACGAAACCGCATGTGATTTTCGGCGGACGGCTGGGTCAGTACCGGTATTACGACATGGATAAGGTGATCGCGCAGGCGCTTGCAGCGGCGGAAAGAGAGCTGGCATGACCGCGCAGCCTGTGCCGGCGTAACAGATCAGGAACTTTTTACAGGCAGAGTCTTGACAAGAAACAAGGCTCTGCCTATAATATTCCTTGATAGTTTGAATATCAAAGTATTTTCGGATCAGCAGAGACAGAAGGGATCGGGTGCGTCGCCATGTTTGCATGAGCGACAGTGCACGAGACCTTATGGCGAGCGAAGCGAACGAGAAATGCGAAGCATTTCGAGTCGGCTGATCCGAATTTTTATGGAGGCGCCCTATGAATTGGAATGAGGCAAACAGAGAACTGGACAGGAGAAGAGAGCGGGCTTTGCTCGGCGGCGGGCAGAGTAAGATTGATAAGCAGCACGCGGGCGGAAAGCTGACGGCCAGAGAGCGTATAGAGATGCTGCTTGATCCCGGCACCTTTGTGGAGGTGGACGGTTTCCTGGAGTCACGTATCGACGATTTTGACCTGGATAAAAGACGTGTGCCCGGAGACGGTGTGGTGACGGGGTACGGCGAGATTGACGGCCGTCAGGTATTTGTGGCCAGTGAGGACTTTACGGTGATCGGGGGTACGCTTGGCGAGTACCATTCCTTTAAGATATGCCGGATTCAGGATATGGCGATGGAGATGAAAGCGCCCCTGATCTGCATTAACGACAGCGGCGGAGCGAGAATAGAGGAAGGCATTTCCTCTTTGAGCGGTTACAGCGGCATGTTTCTGCGGCATACGAAGGCGTCCGGCGTGATCCCGCAGATCGCGGTGATTCTCGGTCCCTGCTCCGGCGGTGCCTGCTATGCGCCCGCCATCTGCGACTTTATCTTTATGGTGAAGGATATCTCGAAACTGTTTATCACCGGACCGAACGTGGTCAAGACGGTGATTAACGAGGAAGTCTCGGTGGAAGAGCTGGGCGGTGCGGAAGTCCATGCGAAGAAGAGCGGCGTGTCGCATTTTACTTATGACACGGAGAACGAGTGTCTGATGGGCGTGCGCAAGCTCCTGTCCTATCTGCCGGGCAACTGGATGGAGAAGCCTCCTGTGGTGAATACGCCGGAGAGACAGAGCATTTCTTCCAGAGTGGGGAGAGTGTTTGGCAGAGGCGAGGGCGCAAGACAGGACAATGTCCTGCGGGCGAAGGCGGCCAAGCTGAAAGATATCGTGCCGGACAATTCCCGCCATGCTTATGATGTAAAAGAAGTGATCGACTGTATCGTGGATGAGGGCAGCTTTTTCGAGGTGCAGAAGGAGTTCGCCACCAACGCGGTAGTTGGCTGGTGCCGTATGGAAGGCAAGGTGGTCGGCATCGTGGCGAACCAGCCGAACTCCATGGGCGGTTCTCTCGATTACCATGCATCCGATAAAATAGCGCGGTTCATCCGTTTCTGCGACTGCTTTAACATACCGCTGGTGACGCTGATAGATGTGCCCGCGTTCCTGCCGGGAACGGCGCAGGAGCACAACGGCATCATCCGTCACGGCGCGAAGATACTCTATGCGTACTCGGAGGCCACCGTGCCGAAGATTTCGCTGATTATGAGAAAGGCTTACGGCGGCGCCTATATCGCCATGAATTCCAAGGAAATGGGAGCGGACATTGTGTACGCGTGGCCCATCGCTGAGATCGCGGTGATGGGGGCTGACGGTGCGGTCAACATCGCTTTCAAGAGAAAGATCAAGGCGGCGGCGGATCCGGAAGCCATGCGCGCCCAGTGTAAGAGAGAGTATGAGGACAGATTCTTAAATCCTTATGTGGCGGCATCGAGAGGCTACGTCAACGAGGTGATCAAGCCGGAGGAGACGAGAGAGGCGCTCTTAAAGGCATTAAGAGGCTTAAAGAATAAGCAGACCGAAAACCCGAAAAAGAAGCACGGAAACATACCGTTGTAACGCAGGGCGAAAGCGGACTCATAAACCGGGCAGGGCGTATAAAAACGGGGGTGTCGCAAAATCATTAAATCAGATGATTGGGCGGTACCCCTGCT
>CARQVR010000062.1 GCA_949051815.1 uncultured Lachnospiraceae bacterium | reverse complement strand
CCTGACTCTTAATCAGGGTGTCCAGGGTTCGAGCCCCTGGCGGTGCACTTGGAAGAACTGTTTTTGGAGACGCAAGAGCTCTGGGGACGGTTCTTTTTACATTTCTTCTTTTACATCCCCGCCTCAGCGGTACAAATCCATCCACGGTGCCGCAATCGACAGCGAACCGAACGCCTCCTTTTCCACCTCCTGCACAATCCCTTCCTTGCTCACACGGATCAAACGGTCCGCCAGAGACATGGAATCCGCCAGATTAATCGTCAGAATCACCACCGCCATACCTCTGTCTAACAGCATCTCCATCATTTTCCAGATCAAAACCCGGTGCGTCAGATCCGCTCCCCTGAATGGCTGCACACACACCACCACCTTCGGCTTTTGCAGCAGGACCCGCGTATATACGAGCTGATATCTCTGCTTTTCTTCGAGCGCCTCCACGGGCATCAGAAAAACATCCTCCCCCAGATTCTCCTCATACTCTCTCCTGACGCTGTTCTTCATCCGCGTATTTTTCCATATCCCCGGCACCCGGCGCGCCAGCCCCATACACAGATTGTCCAGATAACTCATCCCCTGAAATACCATCGTCCTGGTCGGGTCAGCGGAAATCAGCGCAAAGTCTTTACAGGCAGCGGGGTGAATCGCCCTGCCCTCCATACAGATTTCCCCCTTCCTTGGCTTCCTGTCGCCGCAGAGCACGGACAGAATGTCCCTGAGCACCTGCTCGTCCAGATTCTGCACAACCAGACACTCTCCCTCATAAACCTCCATCGTAAAATCCGTAAGCACCTCACCTGCAATCCGGGAGAGAGACAAAACCGTCTTTTTTTCCTGTCCCACAGCGCTGCGCCGTCCGATATGGTTCCGTATCATCTTGTCAAACTCAATCGTGTAGCTCTGTACGATTTCGCTCTTCATCTCCGCCCGGCCGATCACCTTCTGAATCCTGCCGTTAGAAAAGAGCGCGGCCCGGTCGCAGACTTCCATAATCTCCTCCAGATGCAGACTGATATAGAGAAAAGAAAAGCCCTGCCCCGCATAATGGTTCATCATTTCATAGAGTTTTCCCAGCTCACCGCCGTTTATGACCGTGCCGATCTCATGCAGCACGATCAGACGGTATCCCGCCACCACCGCCCGCAGAAGCTCCACGGTCACGCGCTCAAAGGCGGACAGCTTATCCACATAAGCGTCCGCCGGAATATGCACGCCGATATCCTCCATAAAAGGCGCGAGCTGTCTTTGCAGCAGTCTGTTTTGGATGACATTCTGGCGAAAGCCCTGACGGAGCACAAAAATATTGTCGGAAACCGTCATATGCTCCACCAGCCTGCTGTGGGCGTCGATCACGCCGATCCGGTTCACGGACCGGCGGGTGCTTTTCCATGAATTGACGCGCTCTCCGCAATAATACACATGTCCGTCATAGAGCGGCATATTGGCCTGCATAAGCTGCAAAAGAGCCTGCAGACCATGGGCGCTGATCGGAACCATCCCCATAATTTCACCCCTGTAAATCTGCAGGTTAAAGTCTTCCAACTGCTTGCTTCCCTTATCCGGATAGGTCACCCGCTCCATGCGGAATACTTCCTGTCTCATATCGCTCCTGCCAACCCCCATATTTACACATCATGGAATCTCAGATCTATGCGGAGAATGCCATATTTCAGGCATTCTCCTACGTGAGACTTAGAACTTCTCAGCGAGGCAGCCTATGCTGCCAAGCTTTAGAAGTTCTTCTCACGTTAATCCCTTTGGAACGGAATGGTAACCTCCACATCCGTTCCTTTCTGCGGCACGGAATACACATGCAGCCCGTACTCTTCCCCGAAAATTAAATGGATTCTGCTGTTTACATTTGCGAGCGCGATGCCTCCCTTGCGCTCCTCCCCATGAATCAGACTGCTCCCGTCACGGCCAAGCCTTCGGTTCAGCTTTGAAAGCGTTTCCTCATCCATCCCCACACCGTCATCGGAAATCCTGATGAGAAGCCTGTCCTGCGTCCGTTCAAACTGAATCCGGAGATTGCCGGTCTCCACCTTAAGCTCCGTCCCGTGTATAATGCTGTTCTCCAGTATCGGCTGTAAGGTCAGCTTGGGAATTTTACAGCCCACGATATCCTCCCAGTCTTCCGCGTCATAATCAATATGGAGCTGCAACCGCTCGCCAAACCGGTATTTCTGAATCAGGAAATAGGTCTCGCAGTTATCCAGCTCATCCTGTACCGTCACCAGATTTTCTATGTTGGTAATCGTATAGCGGAAAAACTTCGCTAACGCCTCCGTCATGTCCGCCACACCGGAAAGCCCGGCAATCAGCGCTTCTCCCCGGATACTTTCCAATGTATTGTATAGAAAATGGGGATTGATCTGATTCTGCAAGGCCAGATACTGCGCCTGCCTTTTATTCAAATCAATCATCTTAGGCGAACGCAGGATTTTTTCGATCTCATCCATCTGCATTTTCATGGACGGACTTTGGAACACCTCCGCAAAATCCCGGCTCTCCGTCAGATATCCTTCCAGAAAACGCCTGACAAGAAGCTCGGAACGCCTGTAGGGCAGCACCACCCCGAACCACACCGCCAGAAAATACAAAAGCGCAATCAACACGTGGATTCCCGCCCGGAACATCGTCTCCTCACCGTGTATGCCAAGCAGGACATTTCTGACAGCCTCCTCCACAAAATAGAAGAACATAATAACCGCAATCAGAAAAACCCTGTTTGATATATATTTCAACCGATACTCTTCTCTCATCCGGCGTTTCTCCTATCCGTACATCTTCCGGTAAACCGCAGGCTTCACCCCCGTCGTCTTCTCGAAGGTATGCGTAAAATGCTTCAAGTCGTTGTAACCTACCTGCTGGCAGATTTTCGACACTGGTATATTGGTTTCCCGCAGCAGTATTTTCGCCTGTTCCATGCGGACGCCGATCAGGTATTTGGCAAAGCCCTCTCCCTCCACTTTCTTGAAAAGCGCACTGAAATAAGCCGCACTCAGGCCCACCGCGCTGCTTACCTCCTCCTGTGTAACAGGCTCGCTGAAATGATTCTGGATATACTGCTTGGCCATGCGGATGGGCCGCACCGTATCCGCCTCGCGCTTCTGGCACATTTCCTCCACATACGCCGTCTGCAGTGCGATCAGCCTGGCAAACAGTTCATCCATGCTGCCGCACACAGAACTGCGCTGCTCAAATTCCTTAAACGCTTCCGCCCTGTTTTTGACGTCCACCTGACTTAAGAAAAGACGCGCCGCCGAATAAATAAGCTCCCGCACCTCGAAGCCCCTGACGTCCCGCACTTCCAGCATTGTCTGCTTCATCTGCAAGACCGCCTCTTCCGCTTCCTCCACACTCATCACCTCGATGGCATGGACGATCTGCCTCACATATTTCTCCAGCATATTCTGCTCATGAATCGTGGACGCAGCAGGAGGCCGCTCCAAAAGCTTTCCTGTTCCCTTAAGAAGCCTGTCTTCTATGATGAGAGCCGCCTGTGAGACAGACTCCGTCAGTCCGCCCGCATCCTTCGCGGCATTTCCAAGCGCCGCCGTAAACATGACCGGTCCGAAGATCCCTTTCTCGCTCTCTAACTGGTTCAGACAGTCCCGGAATATGCGCCTGACCTCCTCCGTCTTTTCGCTCTCATAGTTTAAAAACCCGATACATCCCGAACCCTTGATCCCTGCCACCAGCTCCCTGCACCGGGACCGGAAGCTGTTCTCCAAAAGGCTCTGCACCTTACCAAGAATAAGGTCGATACCCGGCTTTCCGATCTCCCCGTCGCAGTCCACCTTAATCAGGAAGCCTTGAAAAACGCCCTCCTCCACGTGAAGATAATACTTTTCCCGCAGCTCCTCCGGGGAAGGCTGCCAGCCGGACTCCTCCGTCAGACGGTTAATCAGGTTCATCCGGAACAGACGGATATCCGCTTCGCTTTTCTGCCGTATCCACCGGCGGTCCTCCGCCAGACTTCTCCTTTCGCGTATCCGCTCTCCCAACCGTTCCAGCGTACTGGTCAGCTCCTCTTTATTAACCGGCTTTAACAGATAATTTCCCACGCCGAATTTAATCGCCGTCTGCGCGTAGGCAAAATGTGCGTAGCCGCTGATAATGATGATCTCCAGATTTTCTTCTCTTTCTTTCACCTTCTCAATCAGTTCTAACCCGCTGTACCCCGGCATTTTGATATCTGTAATCAGAATATCGGGGCTTAAGCTCTCTACCAGCTCACAGGCCTCCGGACCGTTGTGGGCCACCCCCACGACATCCATTTGGAGCGTGTCACAATCTATCAGCGCCTCTATCAACTGGCAGATACGCTCCTCATCGTCCGCTATCATAACTTTTAATCTTTCTTTTCCTGCATCATACTCATTCACGGAATGTAACATAGCCCCATACTCCTTCAATCCGTAACCCTCCGCTTTTCAGGCTTTCTCCTCACTCTACTGCCAAGAAAACCGCCGGAAACTCCGACGGTTCTCTCTGTGATATTGTATCACAATCACGTCTGCTTTCATATGAAAAAGTCAGTTGTGATTTGTTTTTCTTTGGCTGTTTTATTTTGTGAGTACAGAAACGCCTGTATCCTGTACCGCACCGCCAAGACTTTCACCTTCTAATGCCTTCACGCACGCTTCTACGCCCATAGCGCCCATCTGGTCCGGATTCTGCGCCATGGTGCAGAGCAGATGACCGTCGCCGATCAGGTTCATAATCGCATCGGACTTATCGAATCCTACGCCGATGATGTCTGCGTTTCCGCCCGCTTTGATGGCATTGCCCGCGCCTGTGGTGGAGCCTTCGTTACATCCGAAAATACCAACTACGCCCTGTGTGATATAATTCTCAGCGATGCTCTGGGATTTCGCCGCGTCGCCTTCGCCGTACTGTGTCTCCAAGAGATTGAAGCCGGTTCCCTCAAATGCGGAACGGAAACCTTCCTCACGCATCACGCAGGAATCTGTCGCCGCGTTTACGTTGATGATACCGATATCGCCGGAAGTCGTGCCTGCCGCCTCTAACGCCTTGATCATCTCCTCGCCTGCCGTCTTGCCCGCTGCCTTATTGTCTGTGGAGAAAGTCGCCTCTGCATCCACGTTCGCCGGAGAATCCACATATACAATCTTCACGCCTGCTGCCGCCGCCTCGTTCAGTGCGGAGGAAATCGCGTCGGGGCCGTTCGCCGCTACCATGATCGCATTGTAGCCGCCTGCCACCGCATTGTTTACACACTCAATCTGCTGTGCGTCGTCCTTCGTGTTGGGAGCCATGAATGTCACGCTGACGCCAAGCTCCGATGCCTTCGCCTGCGCGCCCTCATTCAGGGTTACCCAGTGCTGGTCGATGGAATCCATCGTGATCAGCGCAATCTTCCACTCCTGGCTCGCCGTCGCGCCGCTGTTCATTGCCGGATCTGCCGCACCTTCGCCAAGAGCTGCCGCATTGATTACGGAAACGCCCGTGTCTGTCACGCTGCCGCCAAGGCTCTCGCCGTTTACTGCCGCAACTGCCGCTTTCACACCCTCATATCCCATCACGTCGGGATTCTGCGCCATCGTGCAGAGCAGATGACCGTCTTTGATCAGGTTCTGTATCGCATCGGACTTATCGAAACCTACACCGACAATGCCGGAATTGCCTGCTGCCTTGATCGCGTTGCCCGTACCGGTTGTAGAACCCTCGTTGCAACCGAAGATTCCAACCACGCCCTGGGTGATATAGTTTTCGGCGATACTCTGGGATTTCGCCGCGTCGCCTTCGCCGTACTGTGTCTCTAAAAGGTTGAAGCCGCTGCCGTCAAATGCTGCGCGGAAACCTTCTTCACGCATCACGCAGGAATCTGTCGCCGCGTTTACGTTGACAATACCGATGTCGCCGGAAGTAACGCCCGCTGCCTCTAACGCCTTTATCATTTCCTGACCTGCCGTCGTGCCCGCCGCCTTGTTATCCGTGGAGAAAGTCGCCTCAGCGTCCACGTTCGCCGGAGAGTCCACATACACAATCTTCACGCCTGCGGAAGCCGCCTCTTTCAGAGCGGAAGAAATCGCGTCAGGACCGTTTGCCGCTACGATGATCGCCTTGTAGCCGCCTGCCACCGCATTGTTCACGCACTCGATCTGCTGCGCGTCGTCCTTTGTATTGGGAGCAAGGAAGTCCACCGTCACGCCAAGCTCCGATGCCGCCTGCTGCGCGCCCTCGTTCAGGGTCACCCAGTGCTGGTCAATGGAATCCATCGTAATCAGCGCAACCTTTACATCACCGCCGGAAGCTGCCGGTGCCTCTGCATCTGCCGGTGCCGCCGCATCCGTTCCGGTTGCCTCCGCACCCGTCTCTTTCGCATTGCCGCCGCATCCTGTTAAGGAAGCCGCTGCCAGTGTCATGCAGCAAAGCATAGCCAATAATTTCTTCTTCATACCTTATCCTCCTTTTTGATCTATCGCTATCCGCCTGCGCGGTTTTAGCCCTTTTTCTTTTTCGTGAACTGTCCACTTCTGAGTACGATATCCAGAAGTACCGCCACCACTACGATAATACCGATTACGAGACGCTGGATACCCACCTGCGCGCCGATCATATTAAGACCGTTCTCCAGTGTCTGCCATACCGCGGAACCGGCCAGCGTGCCCAGCAGAATACCCGTGCCGCCCAAAGGCGATACACCGCCGATTACGCCTGCCGCCACACCGTACATCTCGTACATGTTTCCGGCTTCCATATTGCCCATGCCCGCCTGTGCGCACAGGATCAGTCCTACCACCCAGGAACACACCGCGCTGACCAGATAGGTCTTTGTGGTGGTCGCCACCACGTTTACGCCGGAGAGCTTCGCCGCATCAATATTGGAACCGATGGCGTATATATGTCTTCCCGTCCTTGTCTTTGACAGCAGGAAGAAGAAAATAACAAACATGATAATCGCAATCCAGAAGGTGTTATAGATACCCGCGGTAGTTCCGTAGTAGAAGAAGTTCTGGAACGCATCGCCGGTCTCCTTGCCAACGCCGGTAGCGATGGCGTCCGTGTTGCGGTTGTTGTTCACCATGTATGCGATACCGCGTCCCACAAACATCGTGCCGAGCGTAGCGATAAAGGGCGGCAGCTTAAACTTTCCTACCAGCATACCGTTGATCACACCGATCACCAGACAACATGCCAGCGCCACCGTAACCGCCAGAAACGGATTGGTGCCAAGCGTCATAAGCGTCGCCGAGATCATGGCGCTCATCGCCACCATGGAACCGATGGAAAGGTCAATGTTTCCCGTAATAAGCACATAACTCTGCGCAATACCGATCAGCAGGTATTTTGACATGGAACGCAGCAGATTCAGAATATTGTTGCTGGAAAAAACGGCCTGATTGATCAGTCCAAACGCTATGTAAATAATAATCAGTCCGACGAAAGCGGTAAGCGCCGCTCCCATGCCCTTGACTGCCAGAAGCTTTTTGATGGGGCTTTTGTTATTCATCTTATACTTCCTCCTTGCCGCTTTGGCTGCTAATTTTCTTATCCTCAAAGGTGGTTGCCAACGTCAGGATTTCATTCTGCGTCGTATCCCTTGCCATGACTTCTCCCGTAATCCTGCCGTCACACATGACAATGATCCGGTCCGCAATTCCCATAACCTCCGGCATCTCCGAGGAGACAAACATCACGGCAATTCCCTGTTTTTTTAATTCGTTCATCAGGTTATAAATCTCTACCTTGGCTCCTACGTCGATACCTCTCGTCGGCTCATCGAAGATAACCACTCTGGAATCCCTCGCCAGCCACTTACCGACCACTACCTTCTGCTGGTTTCCGCCGGAGAGATTGCCGGAATCCACTTCCACGTTCGGCGCCTTGATTTTCAGATCAACCACCGCTTTGTCGCACAGCGCCTCCTCCTTTTTGCTGTCCACCACGCCAAGCTTATTGCATACAATATCCAGATTCGGCAGCGTCAGGTTGTGGCGGATGCTCAGTTTCGTGCACAGGCCGTCCTTTTTCCGATCCTCCGGTGCAAGCACAACGCCGTTTCTGATCGCGTCCATCGGGCACTTTATCTCTATTTTCCTGTCATCCACATATATTTCGCCGCTCTCTTTCGGGTCTACCCCGAAAATAGCCCGGGTCGTTTCCGTCCGTCCTGCGCCCATCAGCCCTGCAAAGCCTACGATTTCTCCCTCGTAAACCGAGAAGTTGATATTGCGCACCATCCTTCCGGCGTTCAGGTTTTTCACCTCGAACACTTTCTTCCCTTTCTGGCATTCTACGCGCGGGAATTTTTCCTTGATCTCCCGGCCAACCATATGGCTGATGATCTGCTCCATGGAAACGTCCCCGAAATTCATGCTGGTAATATACTGACCGTCCCGCATGATGGTCACCCTGTCCACGATATGCTGCAGCTCCTCCAGACGATGGGATATGTAGACGATGCCTTTTCCCTCGGATTTCAGCTTCTTAATGATACGAAAGAGGTCTTCGATCTCTCTGGCCGTCAGCGAAGAGGTCGGTTCGTCCATAATCAGTATCTTCGCATTGATCGAAAGTGCTTTTGCGATCTCCACCATCTGCTGTTTCGACACCGGCAGATCGCCCACGGTTTCCTTCGGATCAATGTCTATTTTCAGGTCGTCCAGAATCCGTTTGGCCTCCTGCTCCATCTTCGCATTATTCAGCGCGAAACGGCCGCTGATCTCACGCCCCAGAAACATATTTTCAGCCACCGAGAGATGGCGGCACATATTCAGTTCCTGATGGATGATCGCCACGCCCACTTCCTGCGCCTGCTTTGGCATCAGATCCCCGTATTCCTTCCCGAATATTTTCAAGGAACCTTCATCCCGCGTGTAAACGCCGCTCAAAACCTTCATCAGCGTGGATTTACCCGCCCCGTTTTCTCCCAGAAGCGCCATGACTTCCCCTGAGCGTAATTCAAAATTAACATGATCTAACGCTTTTACGCCTGGAAATGTTTTACATATGTTTTCCATGGAGACGATTACTTCATTCATGCTCTAACCCCCTGTTCCCTTCTATATTTTCAGTATAGCAGAATCCTGTTTTTGCAAAAGGGTGGGGGATTTTTGTTTTATGGGGGGATTTTTATGCAATTTTAGAGTTTTGGGGGAATAAGAAGAAGTTAAATCAGATATGTTGTACAGGAAAAGAACAGGCAGGGCAGGCTGTTGCGGCATGTTGCACAAAACCGTGCGCGGACACGGCGGGCCGCTCCGTTTTCCATGCCGTATTATGATTCACACTGCGCAGGCGCGCCGCATCAAAACCGCACACCCAAAAACTGTATCAGGGCGCCGCCAACCACGCCAAGCACATACAAAAGCCCGAATATCCGCAGGCTTTCCCTGCCGTCTTCATTTACCCGCAGCAGCACCAGAAACCCTACGCCGGAACCCGATAAAAGTCCCGCCATCAGCGCACCCGCACTCAGTACACCGCCCAGATAAAGCTGCGTGAGTACGACAGAGGAAGCGCAGTTCGGAATCATGCCCACAAGAGCCGACACGAACAGGCCAAGCGCCGGCTTATTCATGACAACCGCCGAAAGGGTCTCCTCCCCGATCAGGGCAATGGCAAAATTTAAAACCAGAGAAACCACTATTATATATAAGAAGATTCTCCAGGTATGGCTAAAGGCCGACCGCCAGATGCCCCTCTCACAATGACAGTGCTGCCGCTCGCACAGATGTTCAATCTGCGGTTCTTCCTTCCCGCGAAACAGTGCGTCTACAAGAAATCCTGCCGCAATCGCAAAAAGCACTTTTACCAGAAGAATTTTGCCGATCATGGGAATGCCTGCATTTCCGGAGATCATAACAGGAATCATTTCATCGGAGGTAGATAAAAACACGGCAATCAGAGTTCCCACCGTAACGATTCTGCCCGCATAGAGATTCGCCGCCGCCGCAGAAAACCCGCACTGGGGAAAGACGCCCAGAAGCCCGCCGATCGCCGGCCCTGCCTTTCCCGATTTTCTGACAACCGCCTGCATTTTCCCTCCTGTCCAATGCTCCAGACACTCCATTGCCAGATAGGTCAGAAAAAGAAACGGCAAAAGCCTGAGGCCGTCTATACCAGTATCATATAGCATATCCAAAATCATTTTTGCTCTTTCCTCCATATTGTTTATGCCGCACTTCAAAGGCATAGCGAAAGTTACCGAATCTATAATACCATTCTTTGAAAAAAAAGCAAGTGCGGGTAATTTTGCACAAAAACTGTTATTTCTTCTCTTTTCACCAATTTTCCGCGAAATAGTAATTGATTCTTTGGGGAAAATGTACTAGTATAGAATTGTGTATCTTAATGAGGGAGGTTCGGAATGGAAGGCTTAAAAAATATCATGGAGGATGCCGTGGAATACCAGTTAAAGAAACTGCTGCCCACGATGCCTCAGGTCTGTTCGTGTGATAACTGCAAGTTGGACATGATGTCCTATGCCTTGAACAGACTTTCGCCCCAGTATGTGCGTACAGATACCGGCGCACTTTTCCAGAAATTAAACAACTATCAGCCGCAGGCTGAGGTGGAAATTCTGGCTACCGTGATGTCCGCGATCAATAAAATCGGCTCGCATCCGCAGCACGACTGACTTGATCCGGCCCATAAGCCAAAAACCGGGTGTACAAGCACCCGGTTTCTTTATGCCATCTGCCTTTTTAGTTTTCCACGATCTCAATCTCTACTTCTCTTTCTTCCCTTGTTTCATAATAATACATATTTAGTCTCACCTCTTCCCGAAGCTGCTTCTCATAGTCCTCCTTCGTCGTCACCGAAAAATCGTCCGCTTCCCCGTTCCATCTGCACGCCACCAGATACGCTGTGCCGTCCTCTTCGACAAACAGTACGTCAACCAGCCTGCTCACCGTTTTATCCGTAACGTTCACCCTGTAATAACTCTTCACTTCTTTATAGCTTCCCCGGATTTTCAGCTTTTCCTCCAAAAAGTCCTGCGCCTGTCTCTTGATATTGGCAATTTTTCCCGACGCCTCTGAAACAGCGGGCCTGACCGCCTCGGCTTCCTGGATATCGTGGCTGTACGACAGGGAACGCAATGTGCCGTCCAGCGCGTCAATATGGAAATAATAATATCGGTAATTTCCATAATCGCTCCAGTTCACGCAGTATGTGTTTGCATCGATTACCGGTTCCACAGCAGACTCATTATAATAGTGATTTAACTCCATGCCGCTCCCGTCAAGCCCGAACACCTGCTGCAAATATCCTGTCGCAGTCTCCACCGCCTGCTCTTCCGTAATGCCGCCGGATGCAACCACCTCTTTGATCTGCTCTTTCTCCGCCGCCTTTCTCCGGGCAATTTCTTCGGCGTTCTGCTCCTGCAAGGCATAGTCCTGCTTTCTCTCAAAGTCAATCTTTTGAAGAATCTCTTCGTCCGTCAATTCCCTGTTCGCCGGCAGATAAAAGACCCCCGTAGTCGTCAGAAAACAAAATTCATGCTCTTTTGCCTCCTCCTCACTGTCCACCATTGTCAGTTCACCCGTCGGAAAAAGCCCGTTCTGATACTGCGCATAGAGGCTGCCCCTGCGCTCCTTTTCCCCCTCCGTGTACTCTCTTGTGGAACTGTTCGCCTCCGTCTGCTGGTTCTGTATCTGCTCCGCAATCTGTGCAACTTCATCCTCCGGCAGACTCTCCATCCTCTCCTGCACCAGAGAACTTACCACCGCCCGAACGGGTACGCTGAGAATCCCTACTGCCACAATGCAGACAGCCACGGCTACGGCTGGCCGCAGGGTTCTCATATAGCCGTGCGTTTTCTTCTTCGCCCCTATCTCCAGAATCATCTGTCTCTGTTTCTCTTCCTCAAAGTCTATCCCGTTCACCGCATGTTTCAAGTCCGTTATATTCATATGCCCGTCTCCCTTCCTCTTCCCTTTCATCTTCATCCGTCCCTTCCTCCGCGCAATCTGCAGCCGCGCACATCACTCTTCCTCCAGCCGCAGGCGCAGCAGCTTCCGTCCTCTCTGCAAGCGCTTTTTTACCGCATTGACAGAAATTCCGAGTATCTCCGACACCTCTGCGGTTTTATATCCTTCTATATAATGCAGATACACCGCCGCCTTTACCGGAAGAGGCAGGGCTACCAGTTCCGCCAGCACCTGACTGTATTCGGGATTTTCATAGCTCGCCGTAATCTCATCAATCGCTACCTGCGGATGTCTCATCTGAAACCGCCGCATATCGCGGCAGCGGTTTTGGGCTACCCTGATCAGCCATGCCTTTTCATGTTCCCCGTCCCGAAATTCTTTCTTACATTCCAAGTACCTGCAGATCGTGTCCTGCACCGCATCCTGCGCGTCCGCTTCGTTGCCGAGCATAACCACACAGATCCTGTAGAGCATGGGACTGTATTTTGTCACCACTTCCTCTATTGTCATAAATTTTCACCTTTCCCAATCCATGGACCGTTTTTGAAGCTTCTACTTATAACACGCTGCCACCCTCCAAAAGGTGCCACCCATAAAGAAAGAGCAGAAAACTTTCGTCTTCTGCCCTTCTGCTTCCTGATCTTTATACGGTAACTTTCTGCTTGTCCACCTCTCTGGCAATGTAGGCTTCCACCTCGTCCTTCGGTATGGAGAGGGCCAGAGACATCTCACTGTAGAGAAGCTCCTCCGCCTTATGCAGATACTGCTCATCAGAAGAAAGAACCTTCTTACCCTCGTTAATCCGGCTCCGCTTCCGCTTATACAGCGTCTTTATAATCTGCACCAGACTCGTGGAATCGTAGGTGCGGATCGCCTCCTTGTAAGTCTGCTCTCTGCGCTTCTCCTCCTGAATCCACATGGTGTCGATCTCCGTGATCTGCGCAATCAGCTTCTCGGCCTCTTCCCTGTTCATAATCCTGCGCATAATTATCTTTTCATTATCTACAGGCGTGTAAATCGTGCTGGCTTTCTCGAAAACCGGCTCCAGCACATAATACTTTTTCTTTAAATCCGACCGGTCAATCGGATTTCCGGTAATGTCAATAACGCGACAAACACCATGTCCGCCGCACATGATCAGTTCACCCTTCTCAAACATAGCACCCTCCAAATTTTCTGACCCTCGTCCGTTGACAGCTCCAATTGCGGCGACTCATCCATACAAGTTGTGTCAATCCGCCGTACCCCTGTTTTCATTGTAACACTTCAAAACTGCACTCGTAAGTACTTTCGGAATAGAAAACCATTTTCGTCACATTTTATGGTATAAGCCGTCTCTTCTGTTGTGAAAATTTGCTAATAAAAGATGTCTGAAAAAGCGATTCCTGAAAAATGCCCCTTACATATTACTGTTTCTTCTGCTAAAACCCCGATGCGTACACACCAGCGTGTTAACGCGCTTTAAAATTATCACAGATAAATCTCGTCTCCGCCATCGGGAAAATACGGATCATAATACCCTTCAACAACTTCGCCGCTTCAAAGCGGGAAAGGATAATGACCATCTCATCCCCTGCAAACGGCAGGATGTCTATGGATTCCACATCCTCCTTCGCGTTAACCAAAGTTGCCTTTGGCGGATTGATATCCACAGTTTTGCGGATCATCTCCGTCAGGGAGATGGCCGAAGCTCCCATCATCTGGTTCATCACTTCTGATACACAGGACAGATGCATTTCGTTAAGCTCGCCGGGAGCTGCGGCTCCCGATCCGCCCATCATCAGATCCATAATTACTTTGACATCATTTTCCTTAAGCATTAATAAATTATTGCCATGAAAATCGTCCTTGTAATCAATCTGAACCGTAACGCTGCCCATCCCGAACGCCATCAGAATATTTTTAATGTCCGCGCGATTCACGACCTTCACCGAAGGCGGACTGACAGTGATAACCTGCCTTGTAAGCGTATTCAGTGAAGTCGCGGAGTGCGACATACAAATATGCGCTACCTCCGCCATCTTATCTTGATCCAGTGGTTCTAGTTGTCCCATATGTCTGCTACATCCTTCTCAAAAATAATTGCACTATCCCGATGCTAGTCGTTCTATTATACTATACCTCATTTTTCATCCTTCGTGCAACCTCTTATTGGAAAAATGTAGCGAAAAATTATATCTGTTTTTATTCCGCCTCCCTCAGTCTCTCCACCACGGACCGTTTTGCCACATAATGATAGGATAACAGCGGAATCACCGCACCGATTACGAGGAACACCGGCGCCACCACAAGGATCGGCGTCACAGTCAGATGATAGCTGAAAAACCAGAACATCCCCTCCAGCACATCGCTGGCCAGCGGTCCCATGACAACGGTCAGAAGCAAAGTAATCACAATAGAACTTCCCGCGAACACCATGCCCTCCGTAATCAGCATCCGGTTTAACTGTTTTCCCGTCATGCCTACAGACTGTAATACCGCAAACTCCCGCTTCCTCGCCATGATTCCTGTGAGAATCGCATTGAGGAAATTCAGGATGCCCACCATGCCGACAATCAGCGCAGCGCCGCTGCCCACCATCACAAACATATTGCGGAAACCATAAAATCCTTCTTCATAAGTCTTTCTGCTCTCATAGTCGTACTGAGAATCGTCTCCGCCCGCAAAACCCTGCATCCACTGCTCCATCTGTTCCACCTGCGCGTCCTCACAGTCAAGGGCATAGTACAGGATATCCGACGTCCCGGAATCCTGTATAAAAGTATCCGCACCCATCACGAACTCATCCGCCCCATAATACCGATAGCTAAGAGCGTTTGGCACCTCCACCAGCGCTGCCACCTCATACACTTTATCCTCATACACCTTGGACCGCTCCCGCCAGGGCTTACCTCCAGTGTCCTCATTCTCCTCATAAATCTCGCCGGTCTCCGGGTTATAATACTCGGACTCCTTCACATAGCGGATCGTTATCTGGTCCCCCAGCTTTGCCCAGTGGGAATCCTCATGAATATTGCCATAATCATCCGCATTGTAAACCGCCGCTACATAATTACCGCCTTCCTTGAGCTTACTGAGATCACCTTCCAAAACGTTCAGCTTATCCAGCACAAAATCCTCCATCCCGTAAAGCTGCACACGATCGGCATACAGATCGCCCGCCTTTTCCAGCGCCTCTATATACTGATCCACCATCTCTGAACTCATCCATCTGCCCTGCGCCTTCCGTATCCATTCTTCGTTGATAAGCTCCAGTGCCGCAAAGGTCTTCTTATAAGTTCTGCCTCCCGCTACGCCGTCCATTTCCTCGATCTGCGAAGCAGTCTCCTCCGGGAAAGGCGATGCATCGAAATTACCCACTTGAAAATAGGCCCCGTCCGCAACAATAAAATCCGTGACTACTCTCCTTAAATATTTATCCATGTCGAAACCGTTTGCCAGAATAAAGGTGATGTTTAGCAGCACTACTGCAAAGGACATGGAAATTACCGTGATAACCGTCTTGCTCCTGTTTCTTCCCAGATTGGCCATCGCCATGCGCAGGATGGACGCGCCTTTTTGCGGAATCTCAGATTCGCTCGTAGAATGTCGTTTTTTCGGCATTCTTTTCACGCTGTTTTCCGTGTAGCGCACCGCCTCCACAGGCGAAATCTTCGCCGCCATTTTGCGGGGCTTTCTACAGGAAAGCCATACCGTCACAAGCGAAAATACCGACGCACCCAGAAAGATCATGGGGCTGACTGAGTAAGTCAAAATTATGCCGTCAAGCTGGGATACCACAATTCCAGTCATCAGCACACCCGCACCATAACCAAGGACAAGGCCGATCGGAATCCCCAGCGCCGAAAGCAGAAACGCCTGCATGGAAATAATCCGCTTAATCTGCCGCCCCGTGGTACCGATGGTCTTTAACAGCCCGTAAAACCGCACGTCGTTTGACACGGATATCTGAAAAATATTGTAGATGATCAGATAGCCGGTAAAAATAATCAGCAGCATGACTGCAGCCAAAGCCAGCACCGTGAAAATATCCACAGAGTCCTCAAACTGCGCCGAGACATAACCCCAGTTGACGCCTGTGTGTATGAAGTTATCCCCCTGATCCAGACCTTCCGACTGATAGCCGTGCCGCTCCAGAATGGTATTGAGGTTCTCTTCTATATGAGAAGCGTTTTTGAACATCACATTCATATCCCAGCGCCCGGTCATGCCATCCTTTCCCTGGGTATTTAACTTTTCAAAAATCTCCTGCGTCCGGCTTTCGGGAATGAGCACATGGTTCGCCACTATGATATCGTCATAATCCCAATAGCCGCACAGGGTAAAAGTTTCCGTTGTCTCCTCCCCGTCCACCAGAAACGTCATGGTGAACTCATTGCCGATGACAGGCTCAACCCCCAGCAGGGAAAGAACACGCAAATCCGTAGCCGCCTCGTTTGTGCCTTCTTCGGGGAACCGCCCTTCAACCGGCTCCAGGAACATCCATTTCGCTGTGTTTTCGTCACAATAACTGACCTCCACATGACTCTTGTGGAAAGGTTCTTTATTCGGCATACCACAAAATGCCCGTTTTCCGTATTCTTTAATCAGCGGGTCGTCCTTTAGCTCTTCAAACTGGTCTTTTGTCAGATACTTAAACCCGCCATGGGAATACCCGCCCGCCTGCCGGAAGTTAGACTGCTCGAACCCGTGCTTGATGGACATGCCCACCGTAAAAATAACCGTAAACAAAATCGTGGTCAGCGCGATCGCCGCCACCGTGATGATATTTCTGATCTTCGCCGCCTTGAAGCTGGCAATGCTGAGACGGCGGATGATTTTTCTGTTGGAAACGTTCATACTATTTTTCTCCTCTCACGCTATTTTCCCATCCTCAATACGGATCACCCGGTCCGCCATCTGCGCAATCGCCTCATTGTGCGTAATCATAACAATCGTCTGCGAGAATTTCTGCCCTGTCACCTTCAAAAGACTTAAGACGTCCTGACTGGTTCTGGAATCCAGATTGCCCGTCGGCTCATCCGCCAGAATAATGGCCGGTTTGGAAGCCAGCGCGCGTGCGATCGCCACCCTCTGCTGCTGCCCGCCGGAAAGATTGTTCGGCAGATTGCCCAGTTTTGACGAAAGCCCCAGCGTGTTAATGATATCTTTGATGTAAGTCTGATCCGGGCTGCCCCCGTCAAGCTGCACTGGGAGAAGAATATTCTCATAGACATTCAGCACCGGCACCAGATTATAATTCTGGAACACGAAGCCGATCTTCCTGCGGCGAAAGATCGTCAGCTCCTCGTCCTTTAATGTAAAAATCTCCTTACCGTCCACCGTGACGCCGCCCGAAGTCGGACGGTCAAGTCCTCCGAGCATGTGGAGAAGCGTACTCTTCCCGCTGCCGGATGTACCCACAATGGCCACAAATTCCCCTTTTTCCACCTGAAAATTTACCCCGGCCAGCGCGTGCACCTCGCTCTCTCCCGAGCCGTATACCTTTTTTAAGTCTTTTGTCGACAGAATAGTCATACTGCTTTTCCTCCTTTTATCAAAAAATCTGTACCGTGAAGCGCCGCGTACATCGTTCTCCACAATACAGATTATCTCATAGCATTCTTTCCACATTCTTTCCGGGGAAAAATAAAATCTGACAGTTTTGTAAGAATTGCATCCTTTTTAGTCCGCTGGAAGAAACAGGGAGAATACCGTTCCCTTTCCCACCCCGGAAGTAAGCTGAATATAACCCGACTCCTGCTTTAAAATTTCCCTCGCCAGATAAAGACCGATTCCCACGCCCTGTTCATCGGAAACCGACGCAGCGCGGTAAAAACGTCCGAAGATTTTGGCGCACTCTTCTTCCGCAATACCGATTCCGGTGTCCTCCACCTCGATGCTGACAAAAAGCTCATAGGGCTTCACACGCACCGTAACGCCTCCTGTCTGCGTATACTTAATGGCGTTATCAATCAGATTGCCCAGCGCTTCCAGCGTCCACTTATGGTCAAAACAGGCAGTCACCTCCTCTGCCCCTTCTGTAATCACACGCAGATACAGTCCCTTTTCTCTGGCCGGAGCCGCGTATTGTTCCTGCGCCTCTTTCAAAAGCTGTAATAACGTATTATTGCGGGGGCGAAGCACAAGAATCCCTGTCTCCAGCCTTGACAGCTTCACCAGAGACTGAATCAGAAAGTTCAGCTTCCTCACCTGACTCTCTAACAGTGCAACCGTCCCGCTGTCCTTTCCGCTTTCTTCCTTTAACAGCTCTGTGTAGAGAAGAAGATTCGCGATTGGCGTTTTCGTCTGATGAGAAATATCCGCAATCAGCGTCTTTGTCTTTTCCTGCTCTGCCACCGTTTTCGCCGTCTGTGTCCCCGATACCGCCAGATACTCCGCCAGCTTGTTCTCCACCGAGGCAAGCAGGGATTCGTCAAAGGTGTCCGCCTGAAAGGTCCCGTCAATGGCAGACTGTATCATGTGACGCATCCGGCGCAGGCTCCTTCTTCTGAAACAGATGTCCGCGCTCACAAGCAAAATAGCAGCCAGCAGACAAAGCAGACCGACAATAAACAGAATCATGGTTAATCCTTTCAGTTCGTCTACCGCCACGAATACACCCCTTTCACTCACTCCCACCGGTACCCGATCCCGTACACGGTCCTGATCCGGTTCTGCGCGCCCAGCTTATCCCGCAGACGTTTCACCGTGACAGACAGTGTATTTTCATCCACAAACGCCGCATCCACCGACCAGATACATTCAAGCAGGCGGTCCCTCGTCAAAGTGATGCCCCTGTTTTCTATGAGAAGCCGAAGCAGCTTCTGCTCTCCCTTACTGAGCTCGATCTGCTCCTCCCCATGGTAAAACAGCATTTTTAAAAAATGAAACCGATAATCGCCGTCCGTAATCCAGCCCCCGCCCCTCAGACTCTCCTGTGCCGCACGATTCTCTGCCGCTCCGGTATGATCCGGTCCCGACAGACTTTGTTTCGCTAAATTGTCCGCCGCTTCGGATGCCGGATCGTTTCCGGCAGACGCTGCCACCCGGCGAAGCTGGGTCGCCACCCGCGCCCGCAGCACTGCCAGGCTGAAAGGTTTGGTGATATAATCATCCGCCCCGGCTTCAAGTCCCGCCACAATATCCGTCTCCATATCGTTGGCCGTCAGCATAACAATGCATATGTCATATTTGTTTTTCATCTTTTCCAAAAAATCGAACCCGTTTCCATCCGGCAGGTTCACATCCAGCACCACAAGATCGAATCCCGGCTTTGTTTTTCTGACCGGATCATCCGGTTGCGCGTCCGGTCTTACTTCCCCGAGAAGTTTCTCCGCCTCCCGCAATGTATGACAGCTCACCGTCTCCGTCTTTTCGTTTTGCAGGGCGCGGCACAGACCGCCCGCAAGCGGACGGTCGTCCTCCACGATCAAAATCCGCTGTTTTTTATCTGCACCCATACTGTCTTTCCCCTATTTTAGCTCATTTGCCGTCACATAGAAATGATGATAAATTCCACCCTGCGCAAGCAGGCTCTCGTGCGTTCCCTCCTCCACGATCCCCTCCTCCGTCAGCACCAGAATCCTGTCGGAATTGCGGATGCTCGACAGCCTGTGGGCGATGGTAATGGTCGTCCTCCCCTTCGCCAGAGCCTCCAACGACTTCGCCACCTGAAATTCACTCTCGTTGTCCAAGGCAGAAGTGGCTTCATCCATAATCAGAATCGGCGGATTTTTCAGAAATACTCTGGCAATGCTGATGCGCTGCTTCTGTCCGCCGGAAAGTTTCACGCCCCGCTCTCCCACATAAGTGTCATACCCGTCCTTTAAGGCTGTGATAAACTCATGCGCGCCGGCCTGCTTCGCCGCCTCCACCACTTCCTCCCTGGTGGCATTTTCCCTGCCGTAGGCAATATTTTCATAGACCGTGCCGGAGAAAAGATAAACGTCCTGCTGTACCATACCGATATTCTGCCGCAGACTCTTGATCGTATACCTATGAATATTTTTCCCGTCCAGCAGAATTTCTCCCTGATCAATATCATAAAACCGGGGAATCAGGTTGCAGAGCGTCGTCTTTCCGCCGCCGGACGGCCCTACAATGGCAATCTTCTCCCCCTGATGAATCTCCAGATTTAAGCTCCGGAAGACCACATTGTGATCGTCGGGATACTCGAAACTGACATTGCGGAAGGAAATATTTCCCTTCGGATTCACGCAGGCCACCGCGTCCGGCTCGTCAAAAATCCCGATGTCGCTGTCCATGATCTGCACGAAACGCTCAATCCCTGTTATGCCACGCTGAAACTGCTCCGCAAACTCAATAATTCTCCGGATGGTGGCAATCAAAGTCGTCACATACATCACATAAGCCACCAGATCACCGGGGGCAATCTTTCCTTCCACCATAAAAATGCCGCCCGCCACCAGAAGCACCAGATACATCAAACCGTCGAAGGCTCTCGTGGTCGTATGGAACGCCGCCATAAATTTATAGGTTTCTTTTTTAATGCGGAGAAAGTTCTGGTTATCCTGCTCGAATTTCTCCTTTTCCTTCTCCTCATTGGTGAACGCCTTCACCACCTTCTGCCCGAGCAGACTGTCCTCAATGCGGGCATTCAACTCACCAATCTGTACGCGCTGCTTCCGAAACGCCTCCCGCATCCGCAGATTGATGGCGGTACACGTCACCACCATAATCGGCACCACAACGAAAATAATCAGCGTCAGCGCCAGACTGATCCGCGAGAGAATAATAAAAGAAATCACGGCCTTAATCCCCGCGATAAAAAATTCCTCCGGACAATGGTGTGAAAATTCCGTCACATCGAAAAGATCGTTGGTGATGCGCCCCATGATCTGGCCCACCTTGGTATTGTTATAGTAGGTGTCCGACAGCTTCTGCAAATGCGCATAGGCGTCCCGCCGCATGTCCGTCTCAATGCGCGTCCCCATCACATGTCCCGTGTAAGCCATGTAAAAATTCGCCACCATATCTACGATTCTCAGGCACAGGTATAATGCACCCAGACGGAGAATAACCGATACAGACAAAGATGCCAGATCGTTCATGCCCGCGTTGGTGATAAAGCGGATAATCATTGGCAGCACCAACTCACAGATCGTCGTAAGACCTGCGCAGAGCAGGTCAATTACCACGACTTTCCAGTATTTTTTGTAATAGGGGAGAAACCTTCTCATTAATTCTCCGGATTTGTAGTTTCTGGTGTTTTCCTGTGTGTTCATGCGGCGCTCCTTAAATCCATGTCATATTTCCAAAACATATCTGCCTATACTTATTCCGTAATTATATACTGAGAACAAAATAATTGTCAAAGCAAAAGGGCCGTCCTTTTCGGACAACCCTTTCATCACGGTCAGTCTCCCTTTATTTCCCTTTCCCGTTATACTCCACGACCCTGTAAAAGTCCTGCTCGCTCAAATAACCCTCTATCTTCCGAAGCTCCTCATCCGAAAGCACATTTCCCAGATCG
>CARQVR010000061.1:7272-21465 GCA_949051815.1 uncultured Lachnospiraceae bacterium | reverse complement strand
ACTTATGGAGACGCCGTATCTGCGTGCGCTTTCCGCTGCCTGTTCAAAGTAAGCGTTGAGTTCCGAAGCGGATGCGCTGCCGGACTGTCCCAGTTGTGTCATGGCGGCATCGACCTTAACAGCTTGTTCCGGGATTCATATGAAGAATTGCCCATAAATTTTTCTTCCTTTTTGGTTTTGCAGTTGGCTGGTTTTTCTGTTTCATAAGTCTGCCGGTCTGCAGACCGCCACAGTACAGGGAGGGGGATTGCATGATATCTTCCTGTATTCTGGCGGTGAGCAGAGCGGTTATTCTGGTAGATTTTGAATGTTGTCATGAAGATACAGAGATATAATATCAGATGATAACCAGCGGAAAGAATAATGATCAGAATAAAAAAGAGACGAAGTATTATTTAGCTTCGTCTCTTGATAAGATATATGAAAATATTTACTTTTGGAGCGAAAAAACATCCCATATCTGGAATGCTTTTCTGCCAAAACCCTATGGTGGACGACATTACAGCCGCCTTACATCCTCATGCACCGTATAAGGGAAATTACTTGGTAAAGCAAATATATCATACTATAATTATATTGTCAAGCAAGGCAAATGTTATTCATCGAGGAATAATTTTGTGTCGTGATTAGATGAAAAATCAAAAATTCTGTTTCCACATAAACAGTGCTGTAGCAGTTTAACATTCTGGATGGAAGTTTTGTCATGCTTTTCCAGATTTCTGTAAAAAGTGTTTGACACAAAATCAATTAGCTGTATTAAGGGATGATATTTTGAATCCACATAAGTAACATCAAAATGGTTACATATTGGATTTAAAACATTTAGCTGCTGATTTAAATATCCATCCAGAGTATAATCCGCGTCAGTAGCGATGTTCTGTTCATCAATTACCATATGCATGTTATGAATGGTATTAGCATACTTGCTTGCATTTCTAAACAGTACATCAAAAAATACCTGTAATATGTAATTAAATGTCCGAGCATGGTTTTTAATGAAAGTATCAGTAGTATAATTGTTGTCTAATACGATAATTCCAATTTCAAAATCGTTTCTACAATTACGAACAATCCTTTCATATATATCGCGTTTTTTAGTTTCTGTAACCTCAGATCCTTTGATTTCACCTTTTGTTTTTAAGCATTCCAAATATTTTGTATTTTGAGTTAAAGAGGCAATTCCTTTTTTGAAATATCTCTTGATCCTTTGGGAATTACGGGTAAATAATATTGCTATAACAAAATATTTGTGGTGCTCTATGTCTTTTTTGGTGATACTTCCGGATTCATCAATATATACATTGATATCAGCTTTTTCCATGTTTTATTCTCTCAATTGCATATATTTTGACATAATACATCAATAATATATAATATATCACAAAATGAAAGAAAAGGCCATCAATGTTTTGTTTATAGTATTTCTAAAACCCCTCCCGCATCTTCCGCATATATGCGTCATTAATCAGTTCCATGGAGATCTCCACTTCACCGTTTTCAAGGCCGTTTTCCGAAAGGATCTGCTCGTATTTTTCATAAATATGGATGCAGTGTTTGAAGCTGTCCTTGTTGCAGGGCTTTCCCTCGGAAACCTTGGTGGCGAAATTGTTGATTTCCCAGCGCATGTCGTCGATTTCCTTATCCACAAACATCCGGGTGAGCTTTTTTATGTCCGCCGAGATCTTCTCATCCCGTCTGTCGGACTTTTGCATGTCGTGTTCATGCTGTGTCTGCAGGGCAGTCAGATTCTGGGAGGTACGGATCAGCAGTTCGTGTTCCTCCCGTCTCTGGCGCATCCATTTTGTCTCAAGACCGAGCTTTTCCACAAAGCTCTCTAAGAGGGAGAGTATGGCCTTTGTTCCGGCCAGAATGGCAACCGCAGCGGGAAGCACAGATACATAGTCAATTTTTGTAAGTTCTATGATTTCATTCATTTTAACAGTATCCTTTTCTCGACCGGAGCGTCACGCGTCTGCCGGTAAGACAGTCCCATCGGGAAGGCGCACGGCCCACATATATTTTACCTGTTTTGCAAACAGATCCCATGTGTTCCTGATGCGGTTTTCCTTCGTGGACGCAGGGTCGTTGATGTAGACATAACCGTCCTTGCAGTGATACAGAAGAATAAAATGACCCGCGCTTGTCCAATGTCCTTTTCCCATACAGGCAATCACCCAGCCGCCGTTTTGCAGTGTCTGTAAAGCTTTTTCATGGGCGGGTGAGGAAGTTTTTCCATAGAGGTTTGACTGGTTCAGACGCTCGCACTGGATGCCGTAGGCGGAAAACTGGGGAACGAAATAGGAGTAGTAAGTTCCCTGATTCAGCGCTTTATAGCCGTGGGACATGGACCACTGCGCGGTGGTGACGGGGGTTACCGAGGGGTCTTTTAAGGTGGCAATCACCATAGCGGAAACGGCGACGCCGCAGCCGGCGCTGCCGATGGTTTTTTGCTCGCCTTTGGCGGAATAGTTGTGCGATTTCCAGCGCGGATCGGTCTGCATATAGCTGACGGGTCTGATGTATGCGGGGGATGAGGCGGTGGCGGAATCCGGGGAGACAGGCGTATCAAACAGCGCTTTCTCAGCGGCGCGTCTGTTTACAAGTCCCTTAAGGACTTTGCCGCCGGCCTTGCGGTAGGCGGGGATTTTTTCGCTGATCTGCGCAATGCTGCGCGCGCCGCCGTCCAGCAGGGTTCTCAGGTTTCCGGCGCCACAGTTATAGGTAAAGCTGACGAGGGCGTCGAACTGGTTCTGGTTCCACTGGTAAACGGTCATATAGCGGTTTACGGCTTTCTCGGCGTTTGCACAGTCGGCGCGCAGATAGGCGTCCGCCTGTGTCCGGGTGATGGTCTGGCCTCCGGACACGCCGGAGGTGTGGCCGTATCCGATGGTCCACACGCCGACGCTGTCCTGATAGGCGGTTAAACGAAGGCCCTCAAACCGTTTGATGAGGGCAAGGCCGTTTTCACTTATTTTTCTATTCATATAATCACATCCTTATTTGTTTTGGCAGCCTGAACGGAGGCTTCTATTTTTAGTTGCAGCCAGTTGTCAAAGGAGCCGTACACGCTGGCCACCGCTTTTTTTGACTCTTCGGAGACGGAGAGGAGGGCTGCATTGTATGCTTTCTGCTTTGCCTCTTCCCATGCGCTCTGTGTAAATTCGCCTCTTGCTTTCAGGGTGTCCACAAAGGTCTGGTTGACGTACAGTACGGCATCCATGACGTCGGACAGGGCGTCTTTTATGAGGATACTTCGCGCCTCTGTCTTTGCTGCCTCCTCGATGAAAGCGCTCTCCCTGATTCTGGCCTGAATAAAGTTGACGGTATACTTTGCGGCCACAGGCAGAATGGCCGTCAGAACAATGTATAAAATATACTGGATCATTTCTGTAAAACTCATATTTCCTCCATTCCGCAGCGGTTTGTGTGAAGGCTTCCAGACAGCGCGCTGGATGCCGCTTTATTACGAAGCCTTTTATACGCTGCATTTTCCTGTTTTTGTCGGCGTAAAAAAAAGGGATAACAGATACAAGATGTAAATGTTATCCCTGTGATGAGACTTCTATTCTTCGATGAGCGTGAGATCGAGAATGTTGTTGTCCTGATCCGCCATCAGATCAGCGGTGATGGTCAGGCTTCCGGGATCGCCGTTGTTGCTGAAGCTGAGAGACATGTTGGACTGGGGAGCGCACTTGTAAGCGGTCAGCTTAAGCGGCACCGCCTCGTCGTCCTCGGTCTTCATAACCGTGTCGCCGTAGACGATGAAATTCTTCGGGAAGCTGGTGGATTTGATGTTGATTCTCTGCACGCCTTCGTTTACTTCCTTCATGTAGTAAACGATAACCGCGTCGCCGCCTGCCAGTGCGGATGTGAGCGTGATGACCTTATCGGCCACAGTGTATGCCAGCTCTGCGCCACAGTCGTCGTCCGCCTTGTAGACAACCACGCTGTCTGCTGCGGGTACGTCGGGCAGGGTAATGACAGTGCCTGCGTCGTCCACGGACGTCTCCATTCTGGTCACAAACCGGGCGGATCTGGAGATTTCGCCGCCGGTAATGAGCTGCCAGAGCTTGACGGTCTGGATCTGTGTCTCGATGGTAATGGTGCCGCCTCTCTCGCCGGAGAACTGGACGCGCTTGGGGTGGCCTTTTCCGCCGTGGGCGAATACGGACTCGCCGGTCAGCTCAGTTGTGCTGACGTTTGCGAAATCCAGATTGAGAAAAGGTTTCTTTGTGGCGTAGTCCACGAAAAGCAGATCGCAGACCTCTCTGTTTGCCATGTTAGGGTTTGTCATGATGTGTTCCTCCTTTAAGTGTTATCATGTTTCTGTTTCTATTTTTTTGAACCATGCCGACGCGTCGAAGGAGTGATTTTTATCGCCCCACGCCGCAACGCTCATGGATTGAATGTTGTACAGGTTATTGCCGGAAAGGCGGGCAAAGCAGTCCCAGAGCTGGTAGACGGTAAGATCCCAGATATTGAGGATATGCAGAGACTGGCTTCGGTTCGCGACGGCGGAAATGATGTTTCCCAGCTCCATATTTTTATCTGTCTTTGCCAGCTTTTCTTTTTCGGCTCTTCCCTTTTGCAGTTTTTTCATGATCTCCAGCGCCTTTTTGCTTTTCACCTTCGACAAGTCTTCGCTGCGTCGAGGTTTCAGATAATTGCGCTGTCCGATCAGATCGCATACCGTCAGGTAGTTTTCCCTTGTAATCAGTCCTGTCTCTCCGTCGTCAGCGCAGACCAGAAAGGCATGTTGGGATTCGGAGAAGGTGACGGTCCCCTCCATAAAAAAGTCCAGCATGTTCTGAATCAGCGCGCAGGACGGCGGGCTTGACAGGAGCAGATCGAACAAGGTCATTTTCGTTTTTTCATCCTCAGACAAAAGCGCATAGAGTTCAGACGTGCCGGTCATGGACAGGTAAGAGTCCAGATCCAGAGAAAGAATCGCCAGATAATGCCGGTAAGTGCGCAGTCCAAGGGAAGAGATTTCCCGCAGAGTGGGAGATTTGACGCCTCCTGCCGACGGAACCTGTACCGGGTCGGGAGACAGTAGTTCAAAATAGCTGAGTTTCAAAGGATCACCTGCTTTCATTTAAAATAACCGTTCAGTTTTCTGTTGTAGTACCGGGTGATTTTGGGCTTGGTCCAAAGTCTTTCTTTGCAGACGATGGTGTCATAGGTATGGATTTCCCGTTCGGGAAGGAGGGCGCATTCCAGACTTAACCCATCCAGTACTTTTACGACTGTATTTTCTGAGGAGGTAGTGGAAGACAGGCAGTTAAAAATGATATCTTCCGCCGATTTGAAAATTCTGCGGACGGTTGCAGGGCTGATCTCTTCTTTGCCGGCTATTTGGTTTATGAGGTTTTCCTGCGTGATAATCAAGGTGGTTTCCTCCAGTTCGCAGCCATTGCGCAATATGCTGTTTCCCTTATACACACAAGGGAAAGTCCACTGCGGATGGCCGTTTGCATATTTGAGGGTTTCTTTCCGGCCAGTGGGAATGGCCTGTTTTGTTCCGCTTTGTTAAACGGAATTTTTCTGTTTCCGGTTTCTGTCATACATCCGCACATATGTCTTCTGACATGCGGGGCAGCGCCTGGTGCGGTTGTCTCTGGCGCGGATTTCGATCCACTCCCCGCAGTCGGCGCAGGAGATATATTTGGTGTTCGGCGTTTCTGTATGCTTTCTGAGATTTGCCACCACCTGTTCCCCGTAGCAGAACCATAAAAGCTGTTTATACCTTTTTCCTCTGCCGTACAGGTATTCCGTCAGCATGTCGGCGACGGTTTCATCGGAATAGCCAAGAGCGGAGAAGGCTTCCCGGATTTTGACTGCAATATACTGCATATTGTCAGCGCGCGCATCTTTCATATGGATCATATAGCGGTACTGTTTATTTAAGGCGTCGTACAGAGCGGCCGCATTGTCGCTGCACCGGACGTCCGGGTCTGCCATCATGATCTGATAGTTGAGCGCGTCCAGATGAAGCCCGCGGGTGTTGATCGCTCTGTCCGGAATTTTGTCGTACAGTCTGTTTACGAAGCTGCCGTTTCGCTCCTGAATCTGTTCTTTTTCTTTATCCTTGGCAAAGGCAAAGAAAGCGGGAAGCTTGTCTTTGGTGTATCTGGCGATCCGCTCGCTGACCTCTTTGGGAAATTCCGGCTTATATAAGGTCTTGGCAAAATCAATTACGAAGTTATTCTGGCAGCAGAGCTGTTTTACGCAGTCTGTGGCATCCTGCTTTTCTCTTTCAGAACCGGAGAGAAATACTTCGCTGTTCCAGATTTTGGAGATGGCGTTGCTGTAGATTCCGATGTTGCCGCCGGTGAAAGCGGCGTGCAGTCCGGCATAAATATTCGCTTTATTTAAGAGGGCAGGTTTTGCTTTTTTCATATTATAGTAGAGCGGGACGATGCCCTTCATATTGCGCTGCGCTATTTCAATTAACTGCGGGTCAGCCACCACAAGAGACTTGTCCCCGTCCACGTCGTACATCAGAAGCTTGCTGATCAGGTCATGGGTACTGGCATAGAGGCCGTCTGTGAGAAACCATTCCCGCAGCTTTTCGGCGCGGCCGGTATCGGCTTCGCCTGCCACATTGTGACGCACGGCATGTTCCCGATATAAGTGCGGACTCCTGAGACAATCCAGTTTATCGAAACGGCGGAACAGGTGACAGAACACCTCGCCGTCCGAAAGCAGCCCCCGGGGATTTTCTTTCTTTTCAAACCAGTATTCACAGGCGGCGTAGAAATCGGGGAGCAGGAAGGTGTATCTGCCGTTTACCTCCAGTTTTCCGCTCCGGTATTTTTTGAGCAGGCTGTTTTTTACTTCCCGCAGAATGTCTTTGGTGTAGGTGTCTCCAAGGAGGGGCGGGTAGAGCTTGACGGCCTGCTGAAAGGGCGTCATATCCGTGTTGTAGGGGGTGATCCCTAAAACGTCAAACATGGTTTCTCTTGAGGTGCAGATATTGCGGATGCGGTCTGCTGATTTTTGCGTCAGCAGATCTATTTCCTCTTCTGTAATGTCGGTGAGCGTTTGCAGCATCTGATAATTGATCTTTGCCTTTTTGATCCGGTCTTCCTCCACGCTGCATTTTCCCGCACCGCAATGATATTTTTTAAAGCAGGCCTTATATTCGTCCCATGAGTCGTAGTAGGGATGCATTTTAAACTGGCTTTTGGTGAAGATGATCTGTATATCTTCTTTTATAATGTCATGCGCCTGACCGTAAATATCACGGATGACAGGAGAGCAGCCGCCAGCCTCTGTAAATTTTCTAAAATCAAACACGCCCAGCAGTCCCTTGATCCATGGAGCGCGGAACATGAAGTTTTTGGAGGAGACGGCGGGCAGAATCATGCCTGCGCCGTCGGTGTGCGGCACGGGGATGGCGTCCGTTTTTCTTGTGATGGAATAGTCTGTCTCATCCACAAGGTCAAAGGTGCCGTACACTTTTGTCTCAAAGTCTTCGATGACGATGGATTTGTCGATATCAAATTCTTTCCACTCGTCCGTGGCGGAGTTGGCAAGCGCCATGTATGCCAGATGCTTGTTCACGTTGTTGCCGCCTTTGGCGTTGATTTTCTCTATGGAAAGGCCGCACATAATGGTCATCCTGATCCGGTTCCATACGGTTTCCTTTAGAAAAACCGCTTTTTTGCTGCGGATTTGTCCGGCTGAGGATGTAAAGTAAATATATTTTTCTCCCTTGTGGAAGAAACCGTAAAAGAACAGATCTTTAAACACGTCAAAATAGTAGACCTGAACAATCATCAATGATTCTGTCAGTTCGTCCTGACCGATGCCGATTGCACGGCTTAACGCAGAGTCAAAGGCAGAAATTACATTGGTGTCGGAGAGCGCGTCCGGTCTGAGTGTGCGGACATGATCCCTGCCGTCTGTCAACTCGTTCTGCCTGACTTTATTCGAGAGGAGGGCAAGCAGCTTTTCCTTGGATTCTTTTGCCTTTTCTCTCTTATGCTGAATCAGTCGGATCCAGTGCAGATAAGCGTTAACGATATCTGCGCAGGAGGCTTTTGGGGGAAGGTTTCCGGCGTTTCCCTTTCTTAACAGATGCAGGGACTCCTCTGTATAGCCGCATTGTTTCAGCTTTTTTTCCAGTTCCGGCAGTTTGTTCTGTATGTAGTTGCGTTCTTTGCGGTATCTGCAATTCATTTCATGCAGATATTTTTCGCGATTGCTGTAAAAGTTTCCGGTGTCCACCGAATATAAGTGATACTGTCTGTCAAGCATTGGCAATGTCTCCTCTCTGATATGAAAGATGTAAGTTCAGGCGATCGTGATTCGCTTTTCCCTGTTTTTACGGCACTCTGCATCAAACCTTGCGTCCTGAGCGATACGGCTTGCAATCAGGGATCCGTTTACGCGCGTTTTTTTGTTGGATTCTGTGTTGAAATCGGATGGATAGATGACACCTCCGAATGTGGTATGATCTGTCTGCATGATGTTGTGTCTGTAATATGTTTCCTGCATTGTTTTGCGCTCCTTTCTTTTGGCAATGGAATTTCTGTTCATAATGGAATGCCCGTATCTGCCATTTGTGGTTTGCCAGTCGGGGACTCCGTGTGGCCATACTATGTATTTCTCCGTTTGCATTTTGATTTTTCTAAAAAATTGCTGCAAAGAAAAAACGGATTGGAGAATCGGAGTCCCGTTTTTGGGACAGGCAAAGAATTAATATGTAAGAAACGCTGTGTTTTGTCAGAATTGGTTCCCCTGAATTAAATAACGAACGTTTGTTCTAAAAACGTCTTGACAAAACAGAACGTGCGTTCTATACTTATCAATACCAACTACAAAAAGCGCGGCAGAGGGTACGCAGGATTCGGAATACGATAGAGCATAGGCAGTAACAGATAGAAATAGACAGAAGCAGTGAGGTGGCAGCAGATGGAAGAGCTGATAGCATCATATTATGAAGGAAATGCGGGAAAACTCCGCAGGATGGTGGAGCGTATACTGTTGAAATTCGGGAGATTATCGGAATGGGATCTGGACGAGTTCTATTCGCTGGCCAATGAGGTATTTGTGGATGTCATAGGGCGCTACGACGGCGCGAGGAGTTTTGACGCTTTTTTATATGCATGTCTCTTTAACAGGATAAAAACAGAGCTGACGAAAAGGAACCGGGAAAAACGCCGGGCGGACAGGATGGCGGTCCCGATCGACACGTGTATTGATGAGGACGGGGAACTGACTCTGGGGGATATCATTGCGGGAGATTTTGTGATTGAGAGGGAGGCGCTCGAAAAGGGCGGGGAGCGATACAGCAGGAGAACGAAGGCGTATCTGGGCAGGCTGTCGAAGCTGCAGAAGGATGTTCTGTGTCTGTATGCAGACGGTTATTCTCCGGATGAAGTCAGAAAAGAGCTGCAGATCAGCAAAAAGCAGTATGCGGACTGTCAGGCGGCGATTCATTCTTATAGGAATACCTCTGTATTGCTCTAAGCGGTGCAGGATAGAAAAAGGGGGATTTAACATGGCAAGACCACGGAAACAAACCTATACGCTGGAAATGTATTTAAAGAAAAATAAGAAGGGTGATATCGACAATAACGCGGATGTGCAGAGAAATTTTGTGTGGAATAAAGAGCAGATCAACGAGCTTGTGGTTACCGTGCTGACGGACGATTATATTCCGCCCATTATCCTCGGCGAGGAGGAGGACTCGAAGCTGCATATTGTGGACGGCGGGTGCAGGACGGCCGCTTTGCGAAAATTCAGGGAGATGAATTATAAAATCACTTCCGTCGTGGAGAATGCCATGATTCCCTATAAGAAAAGGCATGTGAACGAGGAAGGGACGATCCTGTATGAGGACGCCGTATGCGATATCAGAAATAAGACGTTTGAAAAACTGCCGGCAGAATTACAGGAAAAATTCGATGAGTATCAGATTGAGACGGTTATTCACGAATGCTGTGACAGCTCCCGTATTTCCAAGTATATTAAGCGTTACAACAATCATGTGGCCATGAATCCGGACCAGAGAGCATTTACATATATTGACAGATTTGCAAGCCGTATCCGGAAGCTTGTGGACAGCCGCTTTTTTGTGGAGTGCAGCAGCTATACGGAGAAGGAGAGGACGAAGGGCGCGGTGGAGAGGGTGGTGGTGGAGACGATCATGTGTACCGGTCACTTCGATCACTGGAAAACGCAGCCGAAGGCCGCCTGCAAATATCTGAATGAACATGCGGCGGAGGAAGAATTTGAGCGGCTGGCGGATCATCTGCGCCGGCTGGAGCTTATAGTGACGGACGATATGAGGGAGATATTCAATAAAAAGGATTCTTTTATTTTCCTTGCGCTCTTTGACAGATTTACAGGTTATCAAAAGGAGGATATCAGATTCGCAGAATTTTTAAGGGAATTTCAGATGCATCTCAGAGGCGTCAGAAAAAATGAAAAAGGGCTTCTTTTTGACGAGATTGACAGGGAACTGAGCACGAAGGACAAGCAGGTGATCACTGATAAGCTGCGTATGCTCGAAGCAATGCTGAAAGAGTTTTTATGTGTTGCCAAAGGCGGGAAACGGGCCGACGGACTGGTGGCTTTTCTTGCGGAAAATCTGGATATGGACAGAAAGGATATTCAGGCGGATATGGATCTGTATAAGGAGTCTCTGGATGTGCTGTTAGATGAGACGGTGAAAATAGGATCTAAGATACGCAGCGCGGGAAACCGGCCGTCTCTTCTGGCGATGATGATTTATTCCTATAAGGAGGACAAGGATCTGGACGAATGGATGGCGGTTTATGCCGGAAAACATACCGGATATCTGGTGGATCAGAGAAAGAATTTTCAGCAGATGAGAACGGATTTTGAGCGGTTTCTAAGCGGGAAGGGGTAGAACGACCAGAGACGAAGCGGCCGGAGAGGAGGACAAAAGGCAGCGCAGATCCATAGCGGAAAGGGCCGCCGCTGCCGTCTGTCCGGGGGCGGACAGGATGCAGTCCCGGGGGATTAAGACTGCATCCGCCTGTGGGTATTTTGCGCAAGGCGTCACGCTGTCAGATACAACCGCATAGTCTTTAGCGCGTTTTTCTCAAGCCTTGACACCTGCGCCTGCGAGATACCGATTTTATCGGCGACTTCCATCTGTGTTTTTCCCTCGAAGAAGCGCAGGGAGATAATTTCATGTTCCCGCTTGGTCAGCTTTTTCATGGCTTCCGTCAGGGAAATGTGCTCTACCCAGATCTCCTCGCCGTTCTTCTTGTCGCTGATCTGGTCCATGACATAGAGCGTGTCGCCGCCGTCGGTATAGACAGGCTCATAGAGGCTTAAGGGACTCTGGATGGCGTCTAACGCATAGACGATATCCTCCTTGGGAATGCCGATCTCCGTGGCGATTTCCGTGACGGTGGGTTCGCGGGAGTTGGTTCGTGTCAGATGTTCCTTGGCGTAGATGGCTTTGTAGGCGGTGTCCTTTAAGGAGCGGGAAACCCGGATAGAGTTGGCGTCGCGCAGATACCGGCGGATCTCGCCTACGATCATGGGGACGGCATAGGTACTGAATTTGACATTGAGAGAGCTGTCGAAGTTGTCAATGGCTTTAATCAGACCGACACAGCCGATCTGAAAAAGATCGTCCACATTTTCGCTGCTGGAATGGAAACGTTTGATTACGCTTAAGACGAGGCGGAGATTACCGTTGATATACGCCATTCGGGCATCCTGATCGCCTTCTTCGATTTTTTTAAATAATTCCTCTTTTTCCGCATTTTTTAATAGCGGCAGTTTGGCAGTGTTGACGCCGCAGATTTCAACTTTTCCCTGTACCATGACGCTACCACCCTTTCGTGAAAGTTTTGTTTTGTTCCTTTTGGTATGTAAGAAGCATGTGCGATTCACGGGAAATTATTCACAAAATCTTAAGAAAAAACGGCGGATATGATTTTACAAACAGGAAGTTTTTTGATACCATAGTCTATGGACAAGATTCAGGACATAAGATAAACGAGGAGTGATAGTTATGATTTGCAAAAAATGCGGCGCGACGCTTATGGAAGACGATCAGTTCTGTCCCGAATGCGGCGCGAAGGTTATAAGAAAAAAGCGTTGTCCCGAATGTGGGGAAGCGCTTCGGGAAGGCATCCGTTTCTGTCCGGGGTGCGGCGCGGAAGTGGGAGAAGGCCGGCCTGCAAAGCGGACTGACTCAGAGGAAGCGCCTAAGCGGAGAGCAGATTCGGAAGAGGCGCCGAGAAGAAGAGCAGATTCGGAAGAGGCGCCGAGAAGAAGAGCGGATTCGGAAGAAGCGCCGAGAAGGAGAGCAGATTCGGAAGAGGCGCCGAGAAGGAGAACGGATTCGGAGGAAGTGCCGAGAAGGAGAGCCGATACGGAGGAAGCGCCGAGAAGGAGAGCGGATTCAGCGGAGGCGCCGAGAAGAAAACCGAATCCAGACGCGCCCAGAAAGAAGGCGGGCTCTGCACCGCCGCCAAAAAGAAGGCCGGTTCAGGATGAGAGGCCCAGAAGGAGAAGGGACTGGGAGGAAGAAGAATGGGATGATGATGACGATGAGGAGAGCGTGGATATTCTCTCTATCATGACGGTTGCCGTCGGCTGTATTCTTCTGGTGATTGTGGCTGTGCTCGGCTTTAATCTGTATCAGCGGTATGTGCCTAAGAATTATGATAAAGCGGCCGAGGAGCAGGAAGAGGAAGAAGGCGAAGAAGAGGGAAAAGAGCAGGAAGACGGAGAAGAGCAGGAAGACGGGCAGAGACTGGAGGAGCCGCCGGAGGATTCGGAGGAGGAAGAGATCAGAATAGAAGCTTCTGCCGAAGGCGCGGTTGTCGCCATTGCCGATGTGAGGATCAGGGATAATCCGAGTACGGACGGCACCACTGTCATTACGACGGCGAAGAAGGGGGATATTTATGAGTACGCGGAGGTCGTGGAAGGCGGCCACTGGTATAAAATTTTTCTTCCCGATGAATATGGATATGAGTTTGGCTATGTCAGTGCGGACTATGTAGAACCGCAATAATCGTTGCTGAATCAGACAATAAAACAGGAACCTTTTCCCAGGCTGGGACATATGATAATAAAAAGCCCGGGGAGGTTCCTATGTTATTTTCGGAATTAAAGAAAAAGGAAGTTATCAACCTGAAAAACTGTGAGCGGCTCGGAAAGGTGAGCGATTTTGAGTTTGACGAGTGCACGGGACAAATTTTCAAGTTGATTATTCCGGGAGACAATAAATGGTGCGGATTTTTCGGAAGCGAGCCGGATTATGTGATCTGCTATAAGGATATCAAAAAGATCGGACCGGATATTATCGTAGTGGATATCTGCCTGTAAATGTTATCGCTCTGACTCCGGTTTTGCCGCGAGGCGGAACATCATTATGGTTACCATAAGATAGTTGACATAATGAGTTTTTTATCCTATAATGATCATGTTGAGCGCGGTATTTTGGGATGTGGCTCAAGTACAGGTGGATAAGGAGGATATCCGGGATGAAATGCCCATTTTGCGGACATGAAAATACGAGAGTCATTGACAGCAGACCGGCGGAGGACAACAGCTCTATCCGCAGACGACGCGTTTGTGACGAGTGTGACAAGCGGTTTACGACATATGAGAAGGTGGAGACGATACCGCTTATTATCATTAAAAAGGATAATAACAGAGAGACTTATGACAGATCAAAAATCGAAGCGGGCGTACTGAGAGCCTGCCACAAAAGACCCATCAGCGCCAACCAGATCAATCAGTTAGTGGACGAGGTTGAGACGGAAATCTTTAACAGAGAAGAAAAAGAGATCCCGAGTCAGGTGATCGGCGAAATGGTTATGAATAAGCTCAAGGACTTAGAGGCCGTTGCCTATGTCAGATTCGCCTCTGTTTACAGAGAATTTAAGGATATCAACACCTTTATGGAAGAACTGAAAAACGTGTTGGATAAATAATGGCAGATAAAAACACCTTGCGTTATCGCGAGGTGTTTTGTATGATGTACACGAAAGCAATGAGCAGTGCCATCAATCACAAGGGCAAATCGGCTGAGAACAGACGAATTTGCAGTTGCGATTGATGATAGGGCGAATGCCCGTGAGGGAGGAAAACCGAAGGTTTTACGACCTGCACTGCGAATGAAATCGAGAAAAAGTGCCATCAATCACAAGGGCAAATCGGCTGAGAACAGACGAATTTGCAGTTGCG
>CARQVR010000061.1:0-7172 GCA_949051815.1 uncultured Lachnospiraceae bacterium | reverse complement strand
ATTGATGATAGGGCGAATGAAATCAAAAAGGAGGGCGGCGATGGCGTGGCTTGCTTGTTTTTATCCGGATGTATATCTGGATTCCACATATGATATTGATTTTGAGGCATTATACCGGAAAGGATTCCGGGGCGTTATCTTTGATATCGACAATACGTTAGTGCCTCACGGCGCACCCGCCGACGCGCGCAGCATTGCGCTTTTTGAGAGGCTTGGGGACATCGGTTTTGAGAGTGTGCTTTTGTCGAACAACAAGGAACCCCGTGTGAAAATGTTTAACGATGAGGTACATACGCGCTATATTTTTAAGGCTGGGAAACCAGGGAAAAAGGGCTATCTGCGCGCGATGGAGATGATGAAGACAGAACCGGCCACCACGCTTTTTGTGGGGGATCAGCTCTTTACGGATGTGTGGGGCGCAAAACGGGCAGGGATATTAACGTATTTGGTCAGACCGATTCATCCGAAGGAGGAAATCCAGATTGTTTTAAAGAGAAGGCTGGAGTGGATCGTGCTGTTTTTTTACAGGCGTTCTCTGGAAAAGAAACAGCGTGGGCAAAGGTAAGACACTGACGGCATGAGATACAGGCAGGACATGCATGGAGGAGACAGATGGAGATAAACGGTACGACAAGAACCTGTGGACTGATTGGAAATCCGGTGGAGCATACTCTTTCACCGGTGATACATAACACGCTTGCCAGGCGGTTCGGCCATAACCTTGTGTATGTGCCTTTTCCGGTGGAGAAGGGACGGATTACTGACGCGATAAAGGGAGCGGAGGCGCTGCGGCTTTTAGGGCTTAATGTGACGGTGCCTTATAAGAGTGAAGTGATTCCCTGTCTGCGGGAGGTGGACTCTCTGGCGGCGGCCATCGGCGCGGTCAATACGCTGGCAGCAGTACCTGGCGGATTTAAGGGCTACAATACGGATATGGAAGGACTTTACCGCGCTATGACGGTGGAACATATCCGGATTGCGGACGAGGAGATTATCCTGCTTGGTGCAGGAGGCGCGTCCAGAGCAGTAGCTTATCTGTGTGCCGTGAAGGGCGCGAAGCGGGTTTATCTTTTGAACCGGACGGTGGAAAAGGCGCGGCATGTGGCGGAGGAGGTAAACCGTGAAACAGGACGGCAGGTGATCTTCCCGATGGCGCTGACTGACTTTGACAGTCTGCCGGATCGGAAATTTCTGGCGATACAGGGCACTTCCGTGGGGCTTGCACCCCATACGGAGGACGTGGTGATTGCGGATGAGAAGTTTTATGCAAAGGTGCACACAGGTTTTGATCTGATTTACAGTCCGTGGGAGACGCGGTTTATGAAGCTGGTGCGGGAGAGCGGCGGCAGCGCATATAATGGTTTGAAGATGCTTCTCTATCAGGGGATCATTGCCTATGAGCTGTGGAACAAGGTGACGGTGTCTGAGGAGGACGCAGACGCGGTTTATGAAAAACTGAAGGCACACTTTATTTAGGCGCTTGGAGTACGGCAGATAAGGACATGTCATTGCGGCGGACGGTTCAGGCATGGAGGAAAACATGGGAAATGTAATATTGATCGGATTTATGGGATGCGGCAAGTCCACGGTCGGGCTTCGTTTGTCTTACCGTCTGCGGCGGACGATCATAGATACGGATCGGGAAATTGAGAAAGAGGAGAAGAGAACCATATCGGATATCTTTGCGACGGACGGGGAGTCGTATTTCCGGGACAGGGAGACGGACTGTCTGCGAAAACTGACTGCCAGTGCAGGTAACCAGATAATATCGGTGGGCGGCGGTCTGCCTGTGCGGGAGGAAAACCGGGCGCTGTTGCATGAGCTGGGACAGGTTTTCTATTTGCGGGCTGAGGGAGAGACGATTTATGAGAGGGTGAAAGACGACACTACAAGGCCTCTTTTGCAAGTGGAGGATCCGCTGACGCGAATAAAGACGCTCATAGAGGAGAGAGATCCCTGCTACAGAGCGGCGGCTGATGTGGTGATAACCGTGGACGGCAAGAGTTTTTCGCAGATTTTGGACGAGATCGAAAAGCATGTGGAGTCCGTGTAGGACAGCAGAACAGGAAAAGGAGCGCTTCGGCGGAAAGGTGAGAGGGATGAAAATACTTGTAATTAACGGACCGAATTTGAATTTTTTGGGAATACGGGAAAAAAGTGTGTACGGTACGCAGAATTATGACGATCTGCTTCAAATGATCGCGAAAAAGGGAGAGGAGGAAAACTGCGTCATTGAGGTGTTTCAGAGCAACCATGAAGGCGCGATCATAGATCGGATTCAGGACTCCTATTTCGACGGTACGGAGGGCATTGTGATCAATCCGGGCGCCTTTACCCATTATAGCTATGCGATCAGGGACGCGCTGGCGAGTATCACCGTGCCGAAGGTGGAGATCCATATTTCAGACATCACGCAGAGAGAGGAATTTCGCAAGGTATCTGTGACTGCGCCCGTATGCGACAGGCAGATTTACGGGCAGGGACTGGACGGCTATCTGCAAGCAATTGATTTTATTTTAAGCAGATAGAAACCGTTTGACCGGTTCATACGGCGCGGGCTGAAATGTTAGGTTTTTTAAGAAAAGAGGTTGAAAAATAGATTTTTTTAGTATAAACTAGAAAAGAATTATATTTGTGAAAGCTTAGGAGGAGATAGAAATATGGTATCAGCGGGTGATTTCAGAAACGGCATTACCGTCGAGATGGAGGGTAATGTTTATCAGATAATTGAGTTTCAGCATGTAAAACCGGGCAAAGGCGCAGCTTTTGTCAGAACGAAGCTGAAAAACATCATCAATGGCGGTGTGGTGGAAAAGAGCTTCCGTCCCACTGAGAAATTCCCACAGGCACGTATTGACAGAAAGGACATGCAGTATTTATATTCTGACGGCGACCTGTTCAATTTCATGGACGTGGAAACCTATGACCAGATCGCATTGAATGCGGAGGCGGTAGGCGACGCTCTGAAATTCGTGAAGGAAAACGAAATGGTTAAGATCTGTTCTTATAACGGCAGTGTGTTTGCAATTGAGCCGCCGCTGTTTGTAGAGCTGGAGATCACCGATACCGAGCCTGGATTTAAGGGTGATACCGCGACCGGCGCGACGAAGCCCGCTATCGTGGAGACTGGCGCGAAGGTTATGGTGCCGCTTTTTGTGGAGAACGGCGAGAAGATTAAGATCGACACCAGATCCGGCGAGTACCTGTCCAGAGTATAAAATATTACATGAATCAAAGCCCATAAGACAATATAGACTCCCAGTCTATGTTGTCTTTTTTTGCGCGCATAAGCAGAGTCAGAAGACTGCCGAAGGCTGCGCCATGCTTGCATGGAAGCAGACATCGGAAGGCTTATGACGAGCAACGCGAACGAAAGATGCGAAGCATCTTGAGTCTGCTTATGCGGGGGCAGAGTCAGAAAGCGGCACAGACAGGATACATGCTTGCATGTAAGACTGTCGGTGACGATTTATGACGAGCAACGCGAATGAGAGATGCGAAGCATCTCGAATCTGCTTATGCGGGAACAGAGTCAGAAATCCAGTTATGTCCGGAGAGAATGGGAAAGAGGAAAATATGGGATTTCAGAAATTTGTAGACAGTATTGTGGATTTGTTGCAGGAAAGAATGGGGGACGCCTATGAGATCAGAGTGCTTCGTGTGACCAAAAACAACGGTGTGGAGCAGACGGGAATAGCCATAACAAGACAGGAGGACAGTATCTTCCCGACGATCTATCTGGAGGGACTTTATCAGGAATATCTGGAGGGCGAGCGGCTCGGCATTCTTGTGGAGCGGATCATCAACTGCCATGAGGAACAGTCCATGGCGCTGGATCTGGACATGGATTTTTTTCGTGATTATAGTAAGGTGAAAGACAGAGTCTTCTATAAGCTGGTCAGCTTTGAAAAGAATAAAAAGTTTTTGCGGGACGCGCCTCATCTGAGATGGCATGATCTGGCGATTGTGTTCTACTATGCGCTGGAGGATGATATGGTAGAGGGCGGTTCTATTACGATCAAAAGGCAGCATATGCTGATGTGGAAACAGAATGCGGAATCTCTTTACCGGACGGCCAGATACAATACGAAACGGGGACTGCCGGAACATTTGGTTTCCATGCGGGAACTGATTTCGGAGATGACGGGGGTCAGCGTGCGGGAAGATGATGCAGCGCCGATGTATGTGCTGACAAATCAGGAAAAACGTTTCGGCGCTTCGGCGATGCTGTACTCAGAAAAGATTGGGCGGCTGGCAGAACGTTTTGGATGCGATCTTTTAATTTTGCCAAGTTCGATCCACGAAGTGCTGCTGATACCCGATGATCATGTCAGGGAATATGACTTTTACAGACAGATGGTGGAGGAGGTCAACAGGACGCAGGTAGAACCCGAAGAGGTGCTTTCTTACGGGCTTTATCGCTATTGCCGAAATAATTCGGAAATTGAGGAAATTATTTCTTAGGCGCGATTACTTGACAAGTGTGCCCGCTTGCGGTATGATACAGGAGATGTAACAAATTTGTAACAATTTTACTGGCTGCAAAAAAAGTATGTTACATCGAGGCGGGCACCCGTAGTCTAATGGATAAAACGTAGGCCTCCGACGCCTTTGATGCAGGTTCGAGTCCTGTCGGGTGCATAGAGTTATGGGTTTCCGGGACGATACGCTGATATTGTCCCGGAAATTTTGAGACTGGAGGAGTTTCATGAATACGACGAACAATACAATATGGGAGGGGCTGAAAGCTAAGTCTGAGGCGTTTAAAAACTGGCTGGTGCGATATTCTAAAATTGTTCTTCCCGTTATATTAGTGGCCTGCGTGGCTTTGACGATTGTGATAGCGATTCAGGCGAATAAGCGGAAAGTGGAGCAGGAGCAAACGGCGGTTGCGCCGGAAGTAAATGCAGAGGAGGACGACGTGCTGCTTAACGTGCCGGAGGTGCCTTTGGAGAAAGATGCCGTTCCGGGGATTAACGAGTTATTTGACGTCTACTATAAGGCGATGGTGGATGGCGATACGGCCATCATGGAGAAGCTGGTCTATTATATGGATGCGACGGAGATCCTGAGAGCCGCGGAGACCAGTAAATATATTGATTCTTATCCGCCATTGGAGATTTATACCAAGGCAGGGCCGAAGGAAGGCACTTATATTGCCTATGTTTACGCGGAGTTAAAGTTCCATGATTATGATAAGCCGATTCCCGGTATGCGGACATATTATGTGTGCACCAACGAGGACGGAGAACTCTACATCAATGAGGATGGCGACGAGAGCGATAACGAGCTGCATTACATGCGTGAGATCCAGTTACAGGCTGATGTGATTGATCTGAACAATAAGGCGGCTGAGGCCTACAACAAAATGGTGGTGGAAGACCCCCAACTGGCTGATTTCCTCTTGGAACTGCGGGAAGAAATCGAGAAGAACGTAGGCGAGGCGCTGGCGCGTGCGGAGGAGAGCGAGGAGCCGGAAGAGGAAGAGACAGAGGAAGAAACGCATGAGGAAACCGGAGAAGAGGAGCCTGTCGAGGTCGTTACCAAGGTAAAGACGACGGATGTGGTTAATATAAGGACTTCCGACAGCGAGACGGCTGATAAGCTCGGCAAGGCGGCTGTGGGAGACGAATTTGAGCTTCTGGAAGAGAAGGGCAACGGCTGGAGTAAGATTAAATACGAAGACGGCGAAGCATTTATCAAGAGTGATTTTCTGGAACCTTCCGAGACGATGGCGGCATCCGATGAGGAGCAGACCGGAGACGGGGAGGAAGAAGATACGCAGGAACAGGCTGACAACAGCGATAATTCCGGGGCGGCAAACGGTAAGGTGAGGGTTAAGGAAACCGTCAGAATCCGCAGCGGCGCAAGCGAGAACTCAGAGAAAATAGCGACTGCCTATATGGGTGAAACTTTTGACGTAATTATGAAACAGGCCGACGGCTGGACTAAGATTAAGTATAACGGCCAGACCGCTTATGTAAAATCGGAGTTTGTAGAGTAAAATCTGATTAAAACCATATAAAACGGAAAGACTAGACAGATGAGGATATCTACCCTCATCTGTTTTTTCTCGGAAAAGCAGAGTAAGGAGAGGACAGTGAATTAAGGAGACAGTGAAGCAGGGAGACAATAAAGAAGGAAGGAGCCACGATCCATGAAACATGACGACGAGATGGTATTGAAGGAAATACAGAAAAATACACAGATGGGAATGACGGCGATTGATACGATTCTGGATAAGATCGGAAACGATGATTTTTCTATCACATTGTCCCGACAGTCCCTGCACTATGCGGACATCCATAATCGTGCGCTGGATCAGATTTTACAGCAGGACGGAGAGGGGTACCGCGGCAGCCAGATCGGGGAAATGATGCTCAAAGGCAGCATACATGCGAACACGGCCTTTAATGTCAGCACGGAGCATCTGGCGGAAATGATGATTCAGGGCAGCAACAGAGGGATCACCAGCATGTGGAAGAGCTTAAAACACAACGGTCTTGCCACAGATGAAACGGTGGAACTGGCGAAGGAACTGATGGACTTTGAGGAAAAGAGCATTGAGAAACTTAAGGAATATCTGTAAAACCGCTTCGGAAATCGTAGTTTTCAGCAGAGAACGTGTGATTGCCGTTACTTTGTATACAAGTATTTTGGTATTATTGTACAATATATATTAAAAATGCAGAGGAAATTTTTACACTTTAATTCGCTAAATTGTCTTGTGAATTTCCATGTGACATACTATAATTGTACGTGGTAATGTATACAAGCAAGAAGGAGGAATAACACAATGTCATATGTTGATGAGGTTTACGAGTTAGTTGTAGCGAAGAATCCCGCGCAGCCCGAGTTCCATCAGGCCGTGAAGGAAGTACTTGAGTCTCTGCGCGTCGTGATCGAGGCGGACGAGGATGCTTACAGAAAGGATGCGCTTTTAGAGCGTCTGACAGTTCCGGAGAGAATCGTGCAGTTCCGTGTTCCGTGGGTGGATGACAAGGGACAGGTGCAGGTAAATAACGGGTTCCGCGTGCAGTTCAACAGCGCGATTGGTCCTTACAAGGGAGGCTTGCGTTTCCATCCTTCCGTAAATCTGGGCATCATCAAATTCCTCGGCTTTGAGCAGATTTTCAAAAATTCCCTGACAGGTCTGCCGATCGGCGGCGGCA
>CARQVR010000060.1 GCA_949051815.1 uncultured Lachnospiraceae bacterium | reverse complement strand
GTGACGACAATCACTTCACTCATAGCAAGTCCTCCATTGATGAATTGTTATCGTCTACCAAACTCTCCGCCCGCATCGTTCAGCCCGCGCCATTCGCAAAGGCGCCTACAGCGCTTTCTCACTGCTTACGCAGTTAACTTTGCTCATGAGATGGCGCTCCGCTCATGCGCTGCAAAGATGTGCTCATTCATGCGAGCATGATTCGCCCATTTTTACAGCGCATGGCTGAACTTTAGAAGGGCAGATCGTTCAGTAATTCTTTGGTAATCGGCTCCATGAAAACTCTGGCGTCCCTCACATAAGCAATTTTCGGCTGGATCTTAGGTTTGATCGACCATTTGCTCTGTTTCTCTGATGTTTTGTATTTGAAATCGCCTATTTTTAACTTTTCCGGCGACATTTCAAGCGCCACTACAAAATGTCCTTCCTCGCCGTTTCCACCGGCGTAGGCTTGTCCGTAGAGTCCGCCAAGCACGACGATATCCTTGCTGGATATGATACACGCCCCCGGATAGACGTCCCCCAGCACAATAATACTGTTTTCCGTCTCCAGAATCTGGCCGTCCTTTAGCGTTCCCTTATAGAACTGTCCCGCATTCTCCATCACATCCTGATGGAAGGAAAGCTGCTGCAGCGCCTTCACAAAATTCCGGTCCGTCTCCTCGTCCTTTCCCATAATACAGACAATGTTCAGCCGGGAATTGGCCGAAATCGTGTCCACAAGCTGACGCTCTTCCTGATCAGACAGCACCCTGCCCTCAAAGGAAAGCACCATGCTTGCATCCTTGAAGAAATTAGCGGATTCGCTGAACTTCACCGCGATTTCATTCAGAAGCTGCGAAAAGGGGATTTCGCTGTCCAGAAAGATGGAAAGCCCGTTCGGAAAGCTCTTGATTATTACTGCGTTTTTCATACTCACACCTCAATTTTCATATCGCCCGGCCGTTAATCTCCATTAATTGCGCCGCCTTCCAGCTCGCCTGCCGTACCGGTAATGATTTCGTCTTCTTCCTTCAATCCGTAGTAGTATTCATACACATCCTTAGCGATCTGGGCCGCATAGTCGGATGTATAGCCGTTCGCCACACGCACCGTCACCGATATTTCCGGCGCCTCATAAGGCGCATAGCTGATAAAAAGCGCATGGTTCGGACGGTTTCTGTTCTCCTGCGCCGTACCCGTCTTTCCGGCCACATTCACATCCAGATCCGAGAAATACCTTTTGTTCTCCACCACACCGCGCATACCTGCATGAATCGCATCCCAGTATGCCGGATCCATATCAATCCGGTTTCTGACTGTTGCCTGATTCTGCCGGATCAGTCCGCCGCTCTGGTCTTCCACCTTGTCTATCAATGTTAAATTATAACATGTTCCACTGTTTGCGACGGTTGTAACATATCGCGCAAGCCCTGCCGTCGTGTAGTTGTTGGTGCCGTGTCCGATGGCGGAACGGACCGCGTCCAGATCGGATACCCCGGGCGCATACTCCTCAATCTCGATACCGGAAGTTTCCGAAAGGCCGTACATATCCGCATATTTTGCCAGCTTATTTAAGCCCACGCTGTCGTTGTAAGTATCTCCCACGGTCCCCAGTCGGTAGCCTACCTCATAGAAATAAGCGTTACAGGAATAGCGGATGCCTCCCGTTATATTCAAGGAACCGTGCGCACCCGGGTAAATATGACATCTGGGTGGCTGTGTGATCTTGTCAAAGATACCAACACAGGTAATAGACTCCGTGAGCGTAATTACCCCCTCCAAAAGTCCTGCCGTGGCGGAAACGGGCTTAAACGTAGATCCGGGCGCCGTCCGCTGCTGGGTCGCATAGTTTAACATCGGACTGGACAGATCATTTCTCAGACTTGCAAAATAAGCCGCATCCACGCCGTTGGCCATCCGGTTATTGTCATAGCTCGGATAAGAGGAAATGGCCAGTACATCCCCCGAATTTACATCTGTGACCACAATGGAGCCGGAATAGGGATCAAGCGCAAGCTGGGCCGGCGTCAGCTCCAGATTTTCTATGCGGTTTCGCATAAAGGTGTACGGCGTCACCGCCCCTGCCCTGAACTGCGCGATTTCCTCTTCGGTGGGTTCCACCACATACTGCTCCATAAGGAGCTCGCAGATCTGCCGCCCGGAAACCTCATCGTTCAGAATCATATAGCGGTAAATTTTTTTGTCAAAGTCCAGATCTTTGTCGAGTATCCCGAAAATATATTCCAGAATTTTATTATAAATCTCCACGGAGTCAGAATAGCGCGAGTCAATGTCCAGCCTGGAGACGTTGATCCAGTTCTGCGCAATCGCGTAATTCAGATACTCGTTTAAGCTGATCACCTCATCCTTCGTCCATGCGATATAGGTGGCGTCGTTTTTATCCACCACATCCCGCATCAGAATATCACGGTCATACAGAGCGGATGCCACATAGCTCTCATAGACCTGATATTCCTCCGTCAGCGCCTCGTAGGGGGTGCAGCTCTCTGTCAGCTCGTCCTGCAAAGTGGCAAAAACACGCGCCTTCTTATCCAGGTATGCCTCCTGCACGGCCTTTTCCGTCTCTCCCGCATACTCGGACGTGAAGTGGGTCGTGTCGATCACGTTATTGTTGATGCAGGCGTAATACACATCGTAGATCGGAATGGGAATATTCCCGCCGCTGCCTCCCTCCGGAGGCGTATATTCCCTGATATTCTCTATTTTCTCCAGCAAAATGGCGGCTAGTTTGGATTCCAGAATATGGTAGCACGCTTTCTGCAGACCGGTATCCAGCGTCAGAACGATATCGTTGCCCGCGGCAGGCTCTACCCGGTCGCTGGTTTCCACCACCTTACCCATGTTATCTACATATACGGTCTCTGACCCCTTTTTGCCCTGCAATTCCATCTCCATGGAGGCTTCGATTCCGGATTTACCCACCGTGTCATTCAGATCGTAGCCCGGTTCCTTGGCCTGCAGCTCTTCCAGCTCCTCCTGCGCCACACGGCCCGTATAGCCGATCACCTGCGCATAATAGATACTTTCGTTATATTTCCGGATCGTTCCCTCGGCAATCGACACACCGTCCAGACTGTCTGCATTCTCCATAATAACTGCCACCGTCTCTTGCGAGACATTCTCAGCCACCGTGGTGGCAATGTAACGCTGGTAGCTGTTGGCGCTCATGGCATAGCGGAGGGTAATGATTTTTAACACTTCCTCCCTGGAAAAGCCAAGCCCCTCCACAAAGCTGTCCGAATCCTCATCGTCCGTGTAATCACCGATGCCATAACGGCTTGTCCCGCAAAGATATCTGACCACATCCTCGGGAGAGGCTGCCTTTTCTCTCTCTTTCAGATCATCCACGGACGCGTAACCGTAAATATCCGCCAGAAACCGCAGAAGCTGCGCGCCCTCCACGTTGTACACATACTCCCCGTTCTTGCCGATTTCGATATGGAAATCGCTGATCACATGATCGCCGTGTTCTTCGATCATGGCAATCAGCCTGCGAATCGTATGGTTCAGCTTCGCGTTTTTTCCTCTGCCTGACTCATACACGTCCTCTATGGTGACGGAGTAAGCCAGCTCATTGTAGGCTAAAAGATTGCCGTTCCGGTCCAGAATATTGCCTCTGGTAGCCGGAAGCGTCCTCTCCTTCCTGATTTTCAGCTGGAAATCGTTGTAATACTGCTCCCCGTTCACGATCTGTAGCTGAAAGATCCAGTAAATCAGATATCCGCCCATACCGGCGACTACGAGCATCAGCACAAGCAGCCGGGAGGTGACCATATTCATAAAATTTTCTTTAAAACGCTCTAAGAGTTCTTCAAACAAACTTCTTTCCGCTCCTCAGTTCGCTTCGCTCAAGCCCTGTGTTAATCCAGAGAATGAGCGGGTATAAAAGCAAAGTAACCGCAATGGTATACACGATTTCCGGTAAAATAATGTGCAGGAGGTAGTATGTAAACTCGAAACGCCCCCGCAAAAGAAACAGGATCACATAACAGCCGATCCCGTAGAGAAAGTCGCTGCACAGGATAAGCGCCACCGGCAGTTTGATGTCCTGCGGGTAAAAAATGGCCGCAAACTTGCCGTTCATATAGCCGATATACATGTACAAAAGTGCATAGAACCCAATCACGCTGGCAAAGAAAATATCCACCAGCAGCCCGCAGAAAAAGCCGATTAAAAGCCCCGTCTTCTCCCCCCGCATAAAACCGAAGGAAGCCGTCAGCACAATCAGCAGATTGGGCACAATGCCGCCAAACGCCAACGCGCGGAACACCGTACACTGTAACAAAAAACATATGAAAATCAGTAATGCGGTAATGACACCACGTTTCATCATAAATTCTCCATTTTTCAGAGAATGCCTGTTTTCCGGCATTCTCTTGAATGAAACTTAGAAGTTCTTTGCGAAATGCCCTCTGGCATGAGCATTAGAACTTCTTTTCATTCTGGGATAGTCTGTTTCAACTGCCGGATCACCAAAACCTCCTCCAGATGCTCAAAATCCACGGCCGGGGTTATGTATCCGGACTTGGTCAGATTGTTCGCATCAGGAGTGATGGTGTTGATATAACCAATCAGAATGCCCGGCAGATATTTATCGCTGATATCGGAGGTAACCACCTTATCGCCCTCCACTACCACCCCGTCGCTGTCCACAAGCTGCCCAAACTCAATGACGCCGGAAGCGTACAGTTTCAGGTTCCCGGAGACGATCATGTGGTCGGCGCTGGCAAGCACCATCGCGCTCACATTGGAGTCGTCCGCAATGATGGACTTCACCTTCGCCCAGTTGGGGCCGACGTCCACTACACGCCCCACCAGGCCGCTCCCGGCCATCACATTCATATCAACGGCAATGCCGTCGCTTGCACCCTTATTGATCACAAAAGAATAAAACCAGTTGCCGGAATCTCTGGCGATAATGCGCGCCCCCGTCATTTCATACTCGTCATACTGGGCATTCAGACTGTACAGCTCCCGCAGATTGGTCAGCTCATAGCGGTCCTGCTGGAGTCTGGTATTTTCGATGGTCAGCTCATCCACCTGCTTTTTCAGCTCTTCGTTCCGGGCCAGAAGCTCTCTGATCTGCACAAGCTCCTCCGAGCGGCCGGACAGCCAGCTTCCCACCACGCTGATCCCCTCCTCAAAGGGAACCACAATATATCCCGCAACGGCAGACAAAGGCCCGCTGAACACCTTGGTGTTAAAGGTAAGCAGAACCAATGCCGTGCAGAGGATTGTTAAAATAAAAAGGAGATATTTACCGGGTAACGTAAATTTCTCTCCTTTTCTTTTGACGATTGGACTCATTTACTCATTCCTTCTATCGCATAAGCAACCGATTTATAATTTTCTTCCTTGATGATTTTCGCAAGGCCGAGCGCCACGCTGGTCACCGGATTTTCAGAGACATTCACCTGCAAACCCGTGCCTTTGCTCATAAGCTGCGCCAGCTTACTCACCTGTGAAGCGCCGCCCGTCAGATAAATGCCGTGGCGGTAGATATCCGCCGCAAGCTCCGGCGGGGTACGCTCCAGAATCACTTTGATATTGTCTATGATGGAATTAAAATGCTCGATCAGGCACTCATCCACAAGGGCGGTGGGAATTTCCCTCTCCACGGGAAGCCCCGTCACGATATCCCTGCCGTAAACGACAGCGCCCGCTCTCTGGTCTTCCAGATCAAGAAGGGATATCTTTACGACCTCGGCTGTCTTTCCGCCGATAATCAGGCTGTATTCACGGCGGATCGCCGCCTTGATGGCCTCGTCAAACTTCCGTCCGCCCACTTTGATCAGACGGCTTAATACGATGCCTCCAAGCGAAAGAATCGAGATTTCCGTCGTGTCAAAGCCCACGTTGACAACCAGCACGCCCTGCGAATTTTTCACGTCAATGCCCAGTCCGAGTCCGTCTGCCACAGCCTTGTCCACCACCATGACCTTCCTGGCCTTCACATTGGATTCCTTAATCAGATCCTTAAAGGCGCGCTTCTCCACCTCCGTCACATCCCACGGAACGGCGATGTAATAATCGGCGGGACGGATATTGTTTTTCATCATACCGCCCAGAAAATACCTGACAAGCGTCTCCATATTCTGGATATCGGCAATCACGCCGTTACTCAGAGGATAGGTGATGTTTATGTTGCCTGGCGCCTTCTCGTACATCTCAAAAGCCGCGTCGCCGTATGCGAAAAGCGTCTTTTTATTCTCGATAGCGATCATGTTCTTTTCTACGAAGACTTCATCGTCCGCGCGGTTGTAAATTTTGATATTGCTGGTGCCAAGATCAATTCCAAATGCGTTGTTTGCCAAGGTAAGTGTACCCCTTTCTCTTTACATTTCAATTGACATATCTGTCAGTAATTTGCTTTCTTTAAAACTGAAATAATTGTTGTCTCCCAGAATAATATGGTCGACTAACGGAATGTCCGCCATCGCTCCCGTCCGGCCGATCCGCTCCGTGACCAGAAGATCGTTTTCGCTCGGGACAGGATTTCCGCCCGGATGGTTGTGCAGAAGCATAATGCCTGCCGCACCGTTCCGGAAAGCCTGTACAAACACCTCTCTGGGCGATAAGATGGCAGCGTTTACCGTGCCCTTGGACAGTTCTTCCTCACCGATCAGATGATATCCCGAATCCAGAAGCAAAAGCAGGATATGCTCCACGCTCTCGTGACGGAACCGCTCCATGTAGTAGTCCGCAACCGAATAGGGATCGTGAAAAGAAAGCCCGCTCTTTGCCTTTGCACTGGCCATTCTCTTTGCAAATTCAGCGATTGCCTTAAGCTGAACCGCTTTCACCTCGCCGATTCCCTCAATCTTCTGCAATTCCTTCACGGATATGTGGTACAGCCCCAAAAGACCGTTTCCGTATCGGGCAGTCCGGGACAGCACCCGCTCACCCAGCTCCCTCGCGCTCATGCCCTTTTTGCCCGTCCTAAGGAGGATCGCCAGAAGCTCCGAATCCGTCAGGCTCCCGCTCCCGAAGGCGGCAAATTTCTCAAATGGAAGATTTTGCTGCCTGTAATACTCATTGTTCTCACACTTTGCTGTTTTCATGCAGTCTCTTTCCCGACAGCTTCTCTCCAAAAGTACGGTCAGATCATGCGGTATATTCCCCAACGCTCATTTTAACACAATCGGATTTTGATGTACATAAAAAAAGAAATTTTTTCCATCAGACACGGCATATTCCGCGATCCGCCAGATTCTGCAGACTCTTTAAGATGCCGAGCTTCGCGTGGGGAAAGGTCAGACCGCCCTGGAAGTAAACCGCGTAGGGAGGCGCGATGGGGCCGTCCGCGGAAAGTTCTATGGAGGAGCCGGAAACAAAGGCGCCTGCCGCCATTATCACCTTGGAATCGTAGCCGGGCATATCCCAGGGTTCCGGCTTCACGAAGCTGTCCACCGGTGCCGCCGCCTGTATGCCCTCGCAAAAAGCGATCACCCCCTCCGGAGAACCGAATGTCACGGCCTGAATGATGTCATGACGGCTCTCCAAACCGTCCGGCACCACCGCAAATCCAAGCTTTTCATAAATATTCGCCGCAAATATTGCGCCTTTTAAGGCGGAAGCCGTCACCGTGGGCGCAAGGAAAAGCCCCTGATAGAAAGCGGGAAGTACGCCAAGGGAAGCGCCCACCTCCTTAGCCAGTCCGGGGGAAGTCAGACGACAGGCCGCATTCTCCACACATTCCCGTTTCCCTGCAATATAGCCGCCGATGGGGGCAAGGCCGCCGCCCGGATTCTTGATGAGAGAGCCGACCACCATATCCGCGCCTACTTCGGACGGCTCCGTCGTCTCCACAAACTCCCCGTAACAGTTATCCACCATCACAAGAACATCCGGCCTGATCCGTTTCACAAAAGAAATCAGCTCTCCAATGCGGGCAACGGACAGCGTCGGCCTCGTCTGATAGCCTTTGGAACGCTGTATGGTGACAAGTCGGGTTTTTTCATTTATGGCGGCGCGGATTCCCTCATAGTCGAAGCCCCCGTCCGGCATCAGATCCACCTGTCTGTAAGTAATGCCGTACTCCGCAAGAGAGCCTCTGGAAGGGCGGATGCCGATCACCTCCTCCAGCGTATCATAGGGCTTTCCAACCGGGGATAAAAGCTCGTCTCCGGGCCGCAGATTGCTCATCAGCGCAAGAGCCAGCGCATGGGTGCCGCAGGTAATCTGGGGACGCACCAGCGCATCTTCCGTCCGGAATACATCGGCGTACACCTTCTCCAGCGTGTCCCGCCCAAGATCATTGTAGCCGTAGCCTGTGGTGCCAAGAAGACACGCCTCGCTGACACCTGCCCTCTGCATAGCCTTTATTACTTTGAGCTGGTTATACTCGGCATTTTCATCAATCTGCCGGAACCGTTCCCGAAGGGATGCCAGAATCTCATCCCCGAAACGGTATACTGCCTCCGATATGCCGCACTCCTTATACATGCTCTCAAGCTCTGTCATATTTACCTCCATCTTTCTTCTGTCTTTGTATTCAGGTCATTGCAAAACTCTTTATATCGCAGCTTTAATTGCGCAAATAGCATAATTATAAGCAGACCCTTGTAAAGTGTTTAAATCCTTCGGATTAAAACTGCCGGCACTTGGCGAGGTTTTTTCGAGCCTAGCGCCGCTGCGTTTGGAACGGAGCGAAAGCGTGTCTGCGTTGATTATGCTATTTGTGCAGATTCAACAACCTTAAAGGAGTTTCGCAATGACCTGGCCTTTGTCTATTTTGCACACCCATTTTGCGTTTCTTTGCATTATTACTGCAAAAACCCCTGTAAAATCAGCATTTCCACCTATTTATTTTCCTGCATTCTCCTGCTTTTCGTCTCTCTTCCCATCTATATTTTTACCATATACTGATATATTACAAACATTTTTAAGTTCAATAACACAATCTATCCCAAATAACACAATTTATAAAATCGGATTTTCGCGTTTTTTCTGTTCTTTTTGTCCGAAAAACCCACATTTCATCCGCATTTGACATATCCTTACAGGATCATACCTTTTTCGCGCAGGAAATCCTGCATGAATGTCAATATGTTTTGACTGTCATAGTCAAAAACGGTTTTATCTATCCAAATTACCTCTTTTTCGCGCCGAAACCAGGTGAGCTGTCTTTTCGCAAAATGTCTGGTGTCCCGTTTTATCAGGTAAACAGCCTCTTCCAGAGAAATTTCCCCTTCCAGATAAGACAAAAGCTCTTTGTAGCCGAGTCCCTGCATGGACACCATCTCCCGCCGGCATCCCTCTTCCCGCAGGGCGCGCACTTCCGCCTCCAGCCCCTGCGCCATCATCAGGTCTACCCTCTCGTCAATTCTCCGGTAAAGCCGCTCCCTGCTGTCGGTCAGCACAAAATAAGCGAAGCGATAGGGGGAGACATTCTGGCGCTGCTCCCTGTTATGTTCGGAAATCTTTTTGCCCGTCTTTTCATAAAACTCTATGGCGCGGATCACCCGCTTGATGTTGTTTTCGTGAATGCTTTCACAGGATTCCGGATCCACCGCGCGCAGCCTTTCATAGATAGCCGATGCCCCTTCCCTGCGCGCCTGTTCCTCAAGCGACTGTCTGAGCGCAGTGTCCTCATCGTTTTCCGTAAAATCTATGTCATACAGCAAAGCCTGAATATAAAAACCGGTGCCGCCCACCACAATGGGAATATGGCCCCGGCCATAAATCTCCTCCGCCGCCTGTTTCGCCAGTTTCTGAAACACCACCACGTTGCATTCCTGATCCGGCTCCAGCACGTCAATCAGATGATGGGGCACACCGTCCATCTCCTGCGGCGTAATCTTGGCCGAACCGATATCCATACGGCGGTATGCCTGCATGGAATCGGCGGAGATAATTTCCCCGCCTATGGCTTTCGCAAGGGCGATGGATAGCGCCGTCTTTCCCACCGCCGTCGGACCGGTCAAAATCACAAGCGGTCTTTTTTCCGTCTGCCCATTTCCTTCCATTCCTCTGCGTTTCCTCCTGAACTTCTCTGCACCGGATTTCGTATGCACTCAGTTTTCACATACACCTGGTTTTCACATACTTATACGATCCGCTTAAACTTTTTCTCAAGCTCCTGCTTACTCATGGAAATGAGCGTCGGTCTGCCGTGAGGACAATTATAAGGATTGTCCAGCGTAAGAAGCTCGTCAATCAGCGCCTCCATTTCCTGACGGCTCATATGCATATTGCCCCTGACGGACGCCTTGCAGGCCATGGTGGCGATACGGCTGCGGACGCTCTCCGGCGGGCCTGTCATCACGTCTGCCCCCAGCTCATCCAGTATTTCATAAAAGAACGTGCCTCCGGTATACCCGTACAGATCCAGCGGAACACCCCGTATCGCGTAGTCATTTCCGCCAAACTCCTCAATCACAAAACCAAGCGCCGCAAAATCCTCCATATGACTTAGCAGGCATTCCTTCTCCTGATTGTTTAAGGTCACAATCATGGGCGGGTTGATATTCTGGGAGGCAGCCTCCTTCTCTCTGAAATGCCGCATCAGCCGCTCATATCTGACCTTCTCGTGGGCGGCGTGCTGATCCACGATCAGCAGCTTATCCTGATAGGAAATTAACCAGTATGTCTCAAAGAGCTGTCCGATGATCTCATAGCGCTCCTTTGCCTTCTCCGAGAGAATTTTGTCATCAAACATGGTCATCTGTTCCGGTTTCTGTCCGGCATCCCCGGCTTTTCCGATATCTCCGGCTTTTCCGGCATCCCCGGTTTTTCCGATATCCCCGGTTTTCCCGGATGTTTCGTCTTTCCCGGTTTTTCCTGCGTGTTCTTCTGGCGGGAACAGATTTCCCTCTGCAGCCGTATTCCCCCTGGCACCGGCATAACAGGCCGTCGTCTGCCTGAGCACGTTCGCCTCCGCGGGACGGCTTTTCTCGTAGATCGCCCGGATCGACGCTGTCTGCTCCGGCTGTCCGGAAAGCGGCATTTCCGCCCCATGTACGTCCGGCTTTTGAAAGGACCGTGCGATCCTTCTCTCCTCAAACGGCTCCGGCGCCGTCTCCTTTGCCCGACCGCCGCTTTTCGCCGCCTTCGGTTCTTTCTTTTCCGGATCGGACAAGATCACCTCGGGAATCATTTCTTTCTCCCGCAGCGCTTTCTCCACCGCTTCCCGCACCGTCTCGTAAAAGACCGGTCCGTCCGCAATCCGCACCTCCATCTTGGAAGGGTGGACGTTCACGTCGATCTTCTCCGTATCGATCTGAAAATGCAGGATGCAGAACGGAAACTTGTGCTGCATCAGATATTCCCGATAGCCCTCCTCCACCGCCTTGCTGATCAAGGTGCTGCGGATATATCTGCCGTTGATATAAAAGATCTCATAAGAGCGGTTCGACCGGTTGATCACAGGCTTTCCCAAAAGCCCCGTCACCGTCATTCCCTCCTGCTCAAACCGGAAATCCGTGAGGGCGCCGGCTATGTCCTTCCCGTATATACGATAGACAATCTCCCGCAGATCACCGCTGCCTGTGGTATAGAATTTGTTCTGGCCGTTCAGCAGGAATTTAAAGGAAACCTGCGGGTTTGACATGGCCATATGTTCCATCAGGTCCGCCACATAGGAACCTTCCGTCCTCGGCTGTTTCAGAAACTTTTTGCGGGGCGGCGTATTATAAAAAAGATTCCGCACAAGCAAAGTCGTCCCTCCTGGCGCACCGATCTCATCCCGCTCCTTCTCCACGCCTCCCTCGATCAAATAGCGGATGCCCGTCAGCTCCTCCGGCGTCTTGGTGATCAGCTCCACCTGCGCCACCGCCGCAATGCTGGCAAGAGCCTCCCCCCGGAATCCAAGGCTGACCAGTCTGGTCAAATCATCGGCGGAGGAAATCTTGCTTGTGGCATGACGCAGAAAAGCGTTCTCCACCTGCGACTTCTCAATGCCGTCGCCGTTGTCGGTCACCCGGATCAGGCTCGTGCCGCCGTCCCTGATCTCCACCGTAACGGCGTCCGCGCCCGCGTCGATGGCATTCTCCACCAGCTCCTTCACCACGCTGGCCGGCCGCTCCACCACCTCCCCGGCAGCGATCTTGTCTATGGTCTGGTTGTCTAAAATATTTATTTTCGCCACGGCTTCCTTTTCCTCACAGTATTCTAAAGCGGTACATGAAATTGCGAAACCTCTCAACACACTGTATTAATTAGGTTTCGCCTTTCTTATCCCCACCTATTTTTCAATCGGTTTTGTAATCGGTACAATGTATTCAGCGCATCCACCGGCGTCAGGTTGCTCACGTCGATCTCCTTCAATTCCTGTATCACGTCCTCGTCCGTCACCGTGTCAAACAGGGAAATCTGCTCCAGATCCACCTCGTCGTACCTGACGCTCTTTTTCTTCTCGCTCTTTCCCCTGTCAATCTCTATGCTCTGCACTTTTTCCGTGATGTCGTTGTCGCTTAACTGCTCCACGATCTCCTTGGCCCGGTCGATGACCATATCCGGCACACCCGCCAGTTTCGCCACCTGAATGCCATAGCTCTTATCGGCCCCGCCCTTCACGATCTTTCGTAAGAACACGATATCGTCGCCCTTCTCCTTGACCGCGATGCAGTAGTTGTTTACGTTGTCCATTTTGCCTTCCAGCTCGGTCAGCTCGTGGTAATGGGTGGCAAACAGCGTCTTGGCCCCGAGAATCCGCCTGTTGCTGATATGCTCGATCACAGCCCACGCGATACTCAGGCCGTCGAAGGTGGAAGTGCCGCGTCCGATCTCATCGAGCACCAGCAGGCTGTCCGACGTGGCGTTTCTCAAAATATTGGCTACCTCATTCATTTCCACCATAAAAGTAGACTGACCACTCGCCAGATCGTCGGAAGCGCCCACTCTCGTGAAAATCCGGTCCACAATACCGATATTCGCTCTTTTCGCGGGCACAAAGGAACCGATCTGGGTCATCAGCACAATAAGCGCCACCTGACGCATATAAGTGGACTTTCCCGCCATATTCGGTCCCGTAATCACCGCGATACAATGCTTTTTATCATCCAGATGGGTGTCGTTTGCGATAAACATATCATTCCGGATCATCTGCTCCACCACGGGATGCCGCCCCTCTTTAATGTCGATCACGCCCTTTTCGTTGAGCGCAGGGCGCACATAGTGGTTCTGCTCCGCCACAAAGGCCAGAGAAGTAAATACATCCAGTTTCGCAACTGCCCGCGCGGTTTTCTGGATCCGCTCCACCTCACCGGCTATGGCTTCCCTGATTTCACAAAACAGGTCATATTCCAGCGTAAAGAGTTTATCCTCCGCATTCAGAATGGAATCCTCCAGCTCCTTTAAGCGGGGCGTGGTATACCGCTCCGCATTGGCCAGCGTCTGCTTTCGCACATAGTCCTCCGGCACCTGATCCCTGTAAGAGTTGGTCACCTCAAAATAAAAGCCGAAGACCTTATTGTGTTTGATGCGCAGGTTTTTAATACCCGTGCGTTCCCGGTCCTCCTCCTCCAGTTCCGCCAGCCATTTTTTCCCGTCTGTCTTTGCCTTTTTCAGGGAATCTATCGTCTCGTTGAAGCCTTCCCTGATAATGCCGCCCTCCTTGACGGCGATGGACGGCTCCTCCATAATCGCATCGTCGATCAGCTTATGAATATCCTGCAGCGGATCCATATTTTCCCGGATTTCCCGAAGCAGCGGCGCGTCGAAATCGGCGAGCACCGTCCGCAGGGAAGGCAGCATCGCCAGTGAATTGCGAAGCGCGATCAGATCTCTCGGATTCGCGGTTTTATAGCTCACTTTGCCAAGAAGCCGCTCCAGATCGTAAATGGCGTGCAGATACTCCCGCATTTCCTCCCTGTCCACGCTTCTTTTGCCAAGCGCCTCCACCGCGTCCAGCCGTTTTTCGATCCGCGCTTTGTCGATCAGCGGCTGTTCTATGTACTTGCGCAGAAGCCGTCCGCCAAGGGCCGTTTTCGTGCGGTCAAGCACGCCCAGAAGAGACCCTTTTTTCTGTTTCTCACGAAGCGTCTCTAGCAGTTCCAGATTTCGTCTTGTAGAGCTGTCCAAAAGCATGTATTTGCTGCTCAGGTACGGATAAATATGGGTAAAATGGGAAAGAGTCGTCTTCTGCGTCTCATAGAGGTATAATAGCAGCGCCCCGGCCGCGGTGATTCCCACCGGAAAGTCCTCAATACCGAGTCCTTTTAGCGTATTTACCCGGAAATGACGCATCAGCGTCTTTTTACAGCCTTCCTCGTCAAAATAGTGGGGAGACAGGGAATAGACGGACACGCCCAGCCTGTTTTTCATATCTTCAATGTCATATCCGCTGACAAAAAACTGCTCGTTGCAGATTACCTCCGAGGGCGCGTATTTGTTGATCTCGTCCTGTAGCTTACGGATATCCTCCACTTCGGTCAGATAATAGTCCCCAGTCGTCACATCCGCCACCGACAGCCCGATTTTTCCGGGAAAGTAGGTGACGCAGATCAGATAGTTGTTCTTACTGTCGTCCAGCGCCTGAATATTCAGGTTTGTGCCGGGCGTGACCACACGTATCACTTCCCGCTTAACGATGCCCTTTGCGCTTTTGGGGTCCTCCACCTGCTCGCAGATCGCCACCTTATACCCTTTGGAAACAAGTTTGTTCAGGTGGCTTTCCACCGCATGATGGGGCACGCCGCACATAGGCGCGCGCTCCTCCTGTCCACAGTTTTTTCCTGTCAGCGTAATTTCCAGCTCTTTCGAGGCCGTCAGCGCGTCCTCGAAAAACATTTCGTAAAAATCCCCTAGTCTGTAAAACAAAATGCAGTCCTGATACTCCTTCTTCGTATCCAGGTATTGCTGCATCATAGGTGTTAGTTCAGCCATTGGTTATCAACCATCTTTCCTAATCTCGTATGCTTGGTTTGACCCAACCAGTCAACCATGCGTCCCGTATAATAAAAGCCGTGACAGGTGTCCAGCACTACCATGACAAACTTGCCGACAAGCCGCCTGTCCGCCTTAAAATGTACCAGCATGTTATTGCCAAGCCGGCCGGTGACAAAGGCCGGATCCTGTTCGTTTACTTCCTCCACAAGGGCCTCCATAACCTTTCCCTGCAAAAGCGCGGCTCTCTCTTTGGCCGTCTCCTGCACCACGGCAAGAAGCTTGTCAAACCCCTCATGCACCACTTCCTCCGGCACCTGATTTTCCATGGCCGCCGCGGGCGTACCCGTCCTTGGAGAATAGATAAACGTAAAGGCGTTGTCAAACTGTACCTTCCTCACCACGTCAATCGTCTCTTCCACATCCGCAAGCGTCTCCCCCGGAAAGCCCACGATCAGATCCGTCGTGATCGCAATATCGGGAATGGCGTGTTTCAGCCTGTCCACCAGCGCCAGATACTGCGCCTTCGTGTAACGCCTGTTCATAGCCTGCAAAATACGGTCAGACCCCGCCTGCAAGGGCAGATGCAGATGGCGGCATATCTTCGTGGAACGCTGCATCACTTCGATCAGCTCGTCGGACAGATCCTTCGGATGGGACGTCATAAAGCGGATGCGCCGCAGTCCCTCTATCTTCTCCACTTCCATTAAGAGTTCCGCGAAGGTGATGGGATTTTCCAGATTTTTTCCGTAGGAATTGACATTCTGTCCAAGCAGCATGACTTCCGCCACACCGTCTTCCACAAGCGCCTCAATCTCCCGCAGAATCTCCTTCGGTTCCCGGCTTCTCTCCCGCCCGCGCACATAGGGCACGATACAATAGCTGCAAAAATTATTGCAGCCAAACATAATATTAACGCCGGACTTATAGCTGTACTTACGCTTTACCGGCAGATTTTCCACGATTTCGTCTGTCTCCTCCCAGATATCCACAACCATTTCTCCGGACGCCGTCATTCTTGCAAGCAGCTCGGCAAACCGGAAAATATTGTGGGTACCGAAGATCAAATCCACAAACCGATAACTTTTCTTTATTTTTTCAATCACAGACTGCTCCTGCATCATACAGCCGCAGAGCGCGATCTTTAAGTGCGGCTTCTTCTTTTTCAGGCTGTTTAAGTAGCCAAGACGCCCGTATACCCGCTGATTGGCGTTATCCCGCACGGTACAGGTATTGTAAAGAACGAAATCCGCATCCTCCTCAGCGTCCGTGAGCGCATAACCTGCGTTTTCCAGAATACCGCACATTTTCTCGGAATCTCTGGCGTTCATCTGGCAGCCGAAGGTCACCACGCAGGCTTTCGGCGCGCACCCGTGCTTAACCTGAAAAGCCGACACATAACCCCGGCACTTTTCTATATATTCTTTTTGACGCCCCAGTTCTGTTTCATTTTCACTTGGCAATTTATTTTCTCCATTTCTGCTTCCGCAGACATCTAAATTTTTTGGGAACAGGCCAGCGCAAGAGAACCCGGCCCGATATGACAGGCAATGCTCAGGGAAAGCGGATCCATATGCACGTCAAATCCCGGAAATGCCACAAGCACCTGCTCCCGAAACTGTTCCGCCGCCTCTCTGTCATAAGTGTAAGCGATCTGCAGCCAGATCCGGTCTGCCGAAACGCCCCCGAAGCGTTTCTCCATGTCAGCCCTGATCGCGTTCATCATGATCGTCTTTCCCTGCGAGACCGTTCTCGCCTTGGCAAAGGCGTCCAGCTTCTCGCCCTGAATCGTCAAAACAGGTTTCAGGCGCAGAATCGTGCCAAGAGCCGCCGCCGCAGGCGTGATTCTGCCTCCTTTTTTCAGATAATACAGCGTATCCAGCATAATATAGATGCTGGAGTTAAACTTATCCTCCTCCAGAAACGCCCTGACTGCCGCCGCGTCCATCCCACGTTCGATCAGGGTAAGCGCATCCAGCGCCGACTGTCTCTGGGTCACGGAGATCCGCTGGTTGTTGACCACCTGCACCCTGCCGTCATAATTTTCCGAAAGCATCCGCGCACTCTGACAGGAGCCGCTAAGACCGCTGGACATCGGTATATGCACGATCTCATCATATGTTTCAAGCAGTTCGTCCCAGAGCTTCATCACCGCTTCGGGGCTTGGCTGGCTCGTAATCACGTCCGCATTCTCTGCAAGCCTTTTGTAAAACTGCTCCTGCGTCAGCGTAATATCCTCGAAAAAAGTCTCCTCATTGATCATAAACGGCATAGGCAGTACATAAAGCCCCATCTCCTTCGCCTGAGACTGCGTAATGCCGCTGTTACTGTCTGTCACTACTGCAATTTTTTTACCCATAATCATCCTCTTTCCATTTCGGAGAATGCTGCTTTTTGCATTCTCTCAAGTAAGACTTAGTACTTCTTGGCGAGGCAGTCTATACTGCTGAGTCTTAGAAGTACTTCTTACTTTGTTCTCGCTTTGTTCTCCCTCAGTTTACCGTCAGATACTCCTAAAGTCAACCTCATTTATCTCATGCAGAGTCAGCGCTCTTCTTAGCGACGCAAACTCTTCTCCGGCAAGCGCTGCATCCTCAGCAAGCACCTTGTCCGCCCAGTCGCTTGCGCTTTGAAGGACTGCCGCGTCACGGTAAATATCGCCAAGGGCAAACTGTAAATCCCCGCTTTGTCTGATTCCGAACAGATCTCCCGGTCCCCGGAGAGCCAGATCCTTGCCCGCAATGTAAAAACCGTCGTTGGATTCATTCAGGATCTTTAACCGTTCCATCGTTTCCGGCCGCTGTGATTTGCTGACAAAAATACAGTAGGACTGCTTGTCGCCGCGCCCCACACGACCTCTTAGCTGGTGAAGCTGTGCAAGCCCGAACCGCTCCGCGTTCTCCACAAGCATCACCGTGGCGTTTGGCACATTGATCCCCACCTCGATCACCGTGGTGGACACCAGCACATCTATATGATGCGCCTCAAAAGCCTCCATGATTCTGGTTTTCTCCGCCGGACGCATTCTGCCGTGAAGCGTCTCCACACGGACCTCCGGGGAAAGCGCGCTCCTTAGCTTCTTCGCGTAGGAAGCCACGTCCTCCAGCTCCTGCTCCTCCCCCTCTTCCACCATGGGACAGATCACATAGACCTGACTGCCCAGCGCCACTTCCTTTTCTATGAATTTATAGGCGGTATTCCGGTAGGACGTATTCACCACACAGTTTTTGATGGGCAGTCTGTCCGCCGGCAGCTCGTCCAGCACAGAAATGTGCAGATCCCCATACAGGATGATGGCCAGCGTCCGCGGAATGGGCGTCGCGCTCATCACAAGCACATGTACGGCCTGCCCTTTCTCTCTGGAACCGCTGTCTGATACGGAAGCTGCGCCGTCCGCTTCGGAAAGCCCCCCGCCCTTCTCCGCAAGCGTCTCCCGCTGTCTGACTCCGAAACGGTGCTGCTCGTCCGTGATGACGAGAGAGAGATTTTTGTAGGCCACCTTCTCCTGTATCAGCGCGTGGGTGCCGATCACGATATCCGCCTCCCCGCTCCCGATCTGCGCATAGATTTCCCGTCTGTCCCTGACGCCGACCGATCCGGTCAATAAAACAGGATGCAATTGCAGACCGTAATCCTGATTCAGTTTCATCAGACTTTCATAATGCTGTCTGGCCAGAACCTCCGTGGGCGCCATCATTGCCCCCTGAAAACCGTTGGCCGCGCACATGATAAGGGAAAGAAATGCCAGAATCGTCTTGCCGGACCCCACATCCCCCTGCACCAGCCGGTTCATGGCATATTCGGAAGTTAAGTCCGCCTGAATTTCGCCCCACACCTTCTGCTGGGCCTTCGTCAGCCGGTAAGGCAAAGCCTCGATCAACCGCTCTGTCTGCGCCACCTCAATCATGGGCCGGACGCTTTTCATCCGCTCGTTAGACTCCCGCATCCTGCGAAGCACCAGTATAAAGCGGAAAAACTCGTCAAAGACAAGCCTTCTTCTGGCTGCCAGAAGCGTCTCCCGTCCCGTGGGGAAATGCATCTGCTCCACCGCCTCCCGAAAGGACAAAAACCCTTCCGCCTCACGGATCTTTTCCGGAAGCGGATCCTCCGAAAGATCCACAAGCCGGATGGCCTGTCTCACCGCCTTTGTGATGGCGTTGTTGGTCAGCCCCTTCGTGGTGGCGTAGCGCGGCTGCATACAGTCCGTCAGCTTCCCGTACTCCTCCGGCTTATAGATCCGTGCCTGCTCCATCACATACCGGTCTTTCCTGCGGTGCAGACATCCCCTGAATATATAAGTCTGTCCCCGTTTCAGGCTGTTTTTCAGATATGGCATGTTAAAATATGTCATATGCAGACTGGCGCCTTCACAGGACACCTCGAAGGTGGTAATGGAAAGCCCCCGCACATGTCTGGTCGCCACATTGCCCGCAAGCCGTCCCTCCACCGCCGCAATCTCCCCGTCAGGCGCCTGCTCCGGTAAAACCGGGACCCCAAACTGCTCGTAATCTCCCGGGTAATAGGTTACCAGCTCTTCCGCCGTATCTACATGTAATTTTTCAAAGAGGGCGGCGGTTTTTTCACCGACGCCCTTCAAAGTTCTGATATCCATAAATGCCTGCTTATTCCGCCGAAATAATATAATAATAAATCGGCTGTCCGCCATACTGCAATTCAATATCACAGTCCGGATATTGCTCCCCGATCTGGTTACGCAGCTTTTCGGCGTCTTCCTCCGTGATCTCCTCACCGTAATAAATACTGATCAGTTCCTTCTCCTCTTTCATCATGGCTTCCACCATACGGAGCGCCACGTTGGAAATCGCCGTTCCCACAGAAAGAATGCCGTGATCGCCAAGTCCCATGAAGTCGCCCTGTCTGATCTCCTGCCCGTCGATGTTCGTATCGCGCACCGCGTAGGTAACCTGCCCCGTAGCCACCGCCTTCATCTCCGAGACCATCGTCTCCTCGTTCTCCTCGGCAGATAAGCCCGGCACATAGTTGATCACCGCCGTAATTCCCTGGGGGACAGTCTTTGTAGGGATCACCACAATCTTCTTATCCTTTACAAGCGACTGCGCCTGATTGGCCGCCAGAATGATGTTCTTGTTATTCGGCAGAATAAAAATCGTGTCCGCATTCACTTTATCAATCGCTTTCAGCATGTCTTCCGTGCTGGGATTCATGGTCTGTCCGCCCTCAATGATATAGTCGACGCCAAGACCCTTGAAAATCTCCGCAATGCCGTCTCCCACGGAAACCGCGATAAAGCCCACATCTTTTTTCGGCCCCGGCAGATCGTCCTCCTCTTTTACAGGCTTTTCCTCCTGTTTGGACATCCGGAAGAGCTTTTCCTGATGCTCCAGCCGCATATTGTCAATTTTCATATTGGAGAGCGCACCGTACTTTAATGCCTTCTGAATCGCCAGACCGGGATCGTTGGTATGTACGTGCACCTTTACCACGTCCTCGTCCGCAACCACTACGATGGAATCCCCGATGGACTCCAGATACGCCTTAAAATCCATCTCCGTCTTGATATTAAACACCTTGTTTAACATGATGATAAACTCGGTACAGTAACCGAATCTGATTTCCGCATTCGCCTGCGCTTCATAATCTGCCGCTCCGGACGCTTTGCCGGAAGCTGCCACGGTACTTTTATCCACCGTCAGGTCGATCTCTTTTCCGAGAAAAGCGTCATAAGCGCCCTTTAGCACCTGCATCAGTCCTTGACCGCCAGAGTCAACCACACCCGCCTGTTTTAACACCGGCAAAAGTTCCGGCGTCTGCAAGAGCACCTCGTCCGCATGGGCGATCACCTGTCCCAGAAACCCAGACAGATCCGTAACGCCCGCGTCCGCAAGCTCTCTCGCCTTGACCGCTCCTCCTTTAGCCACGGTGAGAATGGTGCCTTCCTTTGGCTTCATGACCGCTTTGTAAGCCGTCTCCACCGCCTTTTCGAAGGCTGTGGCCAGTACGGGAACCGTGATTTCCTGACACTCCTTCACGCCCTTCGTAAAGCCTCTGAACAACTGTGACAAAATAACGCCCGAATTTCCCCTCGCTCCCCGGAGAGATCCGGAGGAGATCGCTTTACACAGGGAAACCATGTCGATATCCCCCATATCGTAAAGGGCAGACACCTCTCTGGCTGCCGCCATAATCGTCATCGTCATATTCGTGCCCGTATCGCCGTCCGGCACGGGAAACACGTTTAACTCATTGATCCATTCCTTTTTGCTCTCAAGATTTTTCGCTCCGGCCAAAAACATTCTGGCCATCAGGCCGGCATCTATCGTATTTGAATCCACTTCTCTGATCCTCCCTCTAGTCGATTACTCTCACACCTTCTACAAAAATATTGATTTTTTCCACTTCTATCCCGGCAAACTCTTCTACTTTATATTTCACACTGTCGATCAGATTATCCGCCACTGCCAGAATACTTACGCCGTAAGAAACAATGATATGGAAATTGATGGTGAGCTTATTGTTGTTCAAAAGAACCTGTATGCCGCGCGTCATGCTGTCCTTTTTCAAGAGCTTAACCAGCCCGTCCCTGACGCTCATGCTCGCCATGCCAACCACACCGAAACACTCCATCGCCGCGTTGCCCGCAAACTGCGCGATCACTTCCTGATCGATAGAGATATTTCCCATATGGGTATCCATTGAAGAGACTTTCATAGACTACCTCCTGAACTATATATACTC
>CARQVR010000059.1 GCA_949051815.1 uncultured Lachnospiraceae bacterium | reverse complement strand
CAGGTTTTACGCAACCTGCAAGTACTTTTATAAATATTCAACTGTCAAACTCCCGTGCCGCTTTTATATTCATATCTTCATGCTCCTTTTTGGTTCGTTTGCTAATAGAATAACACAAAAAAGATGACAACTGGTGTCACATTTTTGATATTTTCTCACATTTGGGGGTTTCTAGTTCGGTTAGCGAGGCTTTCTTTACCAAAACATAATTATATGATAAACTTTAAATATGATGGAAGGGGAATAGCGAACTTATGAAGATATATATGGATAATTGTTGTTATAATCGTCCCTATGATGATCAGACTTACATTAGAATACATTTGGAAACAGAAGCGAAACTGCACATTCAAGAGCTGGTTAGGAATGGTGAAATTGATCTTGTAACTTCCTATATGTTAGAATATGAAAATGGGAAAAACAGATTTTCTCACAAAAAACAGGCAATAGCTGATTTTATGAATGCAAATGAATCATGCTATGTAGGAATAAACAAAGAAACAGAAGTAAAGACATTTGCAGAGCGTATTATGAAAACAGGTATCAAAAGTGCAGACGCGCTGCATGTTGCTTGTGCAGTTTTAGCCGGAAGTAATTATTTTATTACCACGGATGACCGTCTGCTTAAATTGCAGACAGCGGAGATATAGGTGGTAACTCTGGGAGAATTTATCAGAAGATTGGAGGCGGTTGACTGATGAACAGTGCGGTAGAGCTTATGGATACGGGATTTGCATGTCTGGTGGAAAAATTGGGGATTGTTGATGCAGAGCGTTTTATTGCGATGATTAAGCGGGATAGTTTTGATTACACAGTTTGGCGGAGAGAGTATTTTGATGGCATGACTTTGGAACAGGTCAGTGACGAGGCGGCTGCTTACGCAAAAAGTCATCCTCATAAGGGAAAAGGAATAAAGGTATAAACAGGCCTATTTGGAGTAAGAAAACTATAAAAGTTTCTATACTCCAAGTTCCTGTATCACTGTTACATCGGCTTCAGATTCCGGTTCAGCCGATCCACCATCCATGCGATCCGTTTTTCCCGCCCAGCGTCCGTCTTTGCGTCGAGATAGGCTTTCGTGTATGTTTTCTTCACGGAAGGGGACATTGCCTGAAAATTCGTGCAGGCAGGCTCGTACTCTTTTAACAGGGCGGTAAGCTGCGCAATCTGCTCCTCCGTGACCGCCGCAGGTTTTGGCTTGTCCCACTGGCCGTTTTGTTTGGCTTCCTCTATTTTCTTTCTGCCGTGGTCTGTCATGATGCCCCGCGCTTCCAGCTCTTTGACCAGTGCCTTGTTTTTCTCCGACCACTTGCTGTTTTCCCTGCGCATGGAAAAATATTTTTTGTAGCTTTTCTCGTCGATGCTCTGCATCTGGCCGTCGATCCAGCCGAAGCAGAGAGCCTCTTCAAGGGCTTCCCCGGCCTTTAAGGTTTTCGGTCCGCCTGCCTTGCCGAACAAAAGCCAGACGCCGTCTTCTGAGAAGCAGTTGCCGGAAAGCCAGTTTCTGAAATCTTCTCTGGTGGCAAATGTCAGGATATCGCTCATGATATAGTCCTCCTGTGAAAAAACAGTGGCGGGAAACCCGCCCCGTGTTAAGTCCTCGAACACTTTTAGAGATCATTCCGATTAGAGATCATAATACATCATAAACTCCGCAGGCGTGGGAATCTGTCCGGCTTCCTTCGCCTCGGCGCGCTTTCTTGCAATCCACACGTCGATCAGCCGCTCCGGGAACACGCCGTCCTTTGTCAGATAGTCGTGGTCTTTTTCCAGCGCGTCCAGCGCCTCCTCCAGTGATTTGGGAAGCCCCTTGATTTTTTTCTGCTCCTCGGCGGAGAGTGTGTAGAGGTTAAAGTCGTAAGGTCCCCAGCCGTTCGCCGCGGGATCGATCTTCTTCTCGATGCCGTCCAGGCCCGCCATCAGAATCGCCGCGTAAGCGTAGTAGGGATTGGCGGTGGCGTCCGGGTTTCTCAGTTCGAAACGCTTGGCTTCCGGGGATTTCGCATAGGCGGGAATACGGATTACCGCGCTGCGGTTGGATGTGGCATAACCCACCGTCACGGGAGCCTCATATCCGGGTACCAGCCGCTTGAAGGAGTTGGTGGAAGGGTTAGTAAATGCGCAAAGCGACGCGATATGGGAGAGCAGGCCGCCGATAAAGTAATGGGCAGTCTGGCTTAAGCCGGAATAGCCGTTCTCATCGTAGAAGACGGGCTGGCCGTCCTTCTTAAGCAGCATATGTACATGGAGGCCGCTGCCCGCTTCCTTATAGATGGGCTTGGGCAGGAAGGTGGCTGTCTTGCCCTCTCTGGTAGCCATGTTTTTGATGATATATTTGATAATCATGGTATTGTCGGCCATGGTGGGCATATTGGCCAATTCCACTTCGATCTCCATCTGGCCGGGCCCGCCTACCTCATGATGGTGATATTTGACTTTGATGCCCCAATCTTCCATTTCCATACAGATGCGGCTGCGCAGATCATAGCCCACATCCTGAGGCGCGGCAATGTGGTAGCCGCCATGGGTCACTTCGTAGCCGTTATTGCCGGGAGCATCCAGCCGGCAGTTCCAGTCGGCCTGTCTGGTGTCGATCTGATAGGCGCACTGTTTCTGCGACACTTCGTAGCGCGCGGAGTCGAACAGATAAAATTCAAACTCGGGTCCGATCACCATTTCATCCGCTGCGCCGGTCTTTTTCATGTAGTCCATGGCCCGCAGGGTCACGTTTTTCGGATACTGGTCAAAGGGGGTGTTCTCGCCCTTTCCGATGACACAGACGTTGCCGCACATGGTCAGCGTGGGCACATCCGCGAAAGGATCCACATAGGCGGTATCGGGGTCTGGCAGGAAGACCATGTCGCTTTTTTCGACAGGTGCGTACCCATAGTTGGAACCGTCGAAGCCGATCCCATAGACGAAGACGTTTTCATCGAACCGCTCTACCGGTATGGTAATATGACGCCAACGTCCGTCGATGTCGGTCATTTTGAAGTCGATCATGCGGATCTCCTTCTCCTGACAAAGTTTTCTGATTTCTGCACTTTTGTCCATAAACATATCCCTCTCTGTGTTTTGGAGCTGTGCGGTTTTTGTGTGGCACAGCGCCTTTTGCATTATCTGTCTGATTACACTATACTACAGAAGAAGTGCGACGGTAAAGCTGATTTTGAGAATGATGCGGGAATTGTGTGACAAATGTTACTTTTCACACCCGCACCATGCACTTGCTGCATGGTGTCGGAGCCAGCGCCAAAATGCCGGTTTTTAGGCATTTTGTGTGCATCATCGTTGCAATTCACACTGAATAATTGTAAATCAGTGCGAAATCTGGCGTGGGTGTGAATTGTAACTGACAAATCATCCGCCGGTTCTGAGCCGGATCTGTATGAGCGTGAGGAAATGAGATATTTTGGTGTAAGGCGTCAGGGGAAAAGTCGTTGAAAATGCGGCTGTGATAGTGGTATAATTGGAAACACTGGGGTGAAAGGCCATTATGCCCTGAGTAAAAAGTTCAGGTATGGTGAAACGATGACAACGAGAGAAGAGGCGCTGCGCTACGGAATGACTTTTCCTGATGTTTATCAGGACATGCCGTTTCGTGACACCAACTGGGTGCTGGTGAGATGCGTCAGAAATCAGAGAGCGTTTTTGTGGACATATGAATATGAAGGAACTATGCGGATCAACGTGAAAGTGGATCCGGCGTGGCGTGATTTCTGGCGGCAGACGTATGACTCTGTGATTCCCGGATATCACCAGAACAAGGAACACTGGAATACGGTAATTTTGGACGGTACGGTACCAGACGAAGTGGTAAAGCGCATGATTGCGGAGAGCTATGATCTGGCAGCCGGAGGAAAAAGAAGAGGAACGCGTGTTGACAATGCAAAGAATGGGAAATAGAAGAAAATGGAAAAGGGTGCTGCCGGTTCTGCTGGCGGCCGCACTGTGGATAGAGGGGATGTCCGTAAGCGTGTATGCGGCGCAGGAGCCGGTGTCAGAAAATGCGGTTGTCTCCGTACCTGCACCGGAAGAAGCAGAAACACCGGAGGCGGGAGAAATCCCTGCACCGGAAAAACCGGAGACATCTGAGGAGGGAGAACCGACTGCGCCGGAAAAACCGGAGACGCCCGGGGAGGGAGAACCGACTGCGCCGGAAGAGCCGGAGACGCCTGAGGAGGGAGAACCGACTGCGCCGGAAAAACCGGAGACGCCTGAGGAGGGAGAAATGCCCGCACCGGAAGAACCGGAGACGCCTGAGGAGGGAGAACCGACTGCGCCGGAAGAGCCGGAGACGCCTGAGGAGGGAGAAATGCCTGCACCGGAAGAGCCGGAGACACCGGGGGAAGAAGCAGAATCCGGCACCTCTGCGCAGGAGCCGACCGTGTCGGAGAATACAATCTCAGAAAATACGACAGAGGTTGAGATTCCGGAGGACTGGAACGGAGCGCCGACGCTTGGAGAACCGTCTCTGATGACGGAGGAGACGGACGGATATGCGGCCTATTCCTATTGCAATGTCTCCCGCCAGACGGGGGGTATCACAAGGCAGACGCCGGGCGTGGGGGAGATCATCGACAGGTATGAGGCGAAACCGTGGAGCCTGGACGTTTCAAACAGCTACAGTGCGGAGCCTTCTGTCAAAGATCCTTATAAGGCAGGGCATCTTTCGGATGAAAGTCTGGAAAACGCGCTGAATCTTTTGAATTTTATCCGCTATGTGGCGGGCGTTCCCGCAGATGTGACACTGAGTGAGGACTATGTGGAGAAGGTGCAGGCGGGCGCGCTGCTAAACCGTGTCAACGGAAAGCTGGACCATAATCCGGTGAAGCCGGACGGCTTCCCGACGGATCTTTATGAGAAGGGAAAAGAGGGGTGTGCCAAAGGCAATATTGCGGCGGGTTATAGTAATATCGCAAAGAGTCTGTTAAACGGCTGGATGTATGACGGAGACGCCTCCAACATTGACCGCATGGGTCATAGACGCTGGGTTTTAAATCCCTCCATGACGCAGACTGGTTTCGGCGCGGTGGGTTCCTATTCGGCGATGTACGCCTTTGACAGCAAGGGCAGCCAAATTACGGATTATGTGGCGTGGCCTGCGCAGAATATGCCCATCGAGCTGATGAACGGCTCAGGGACGCCGTGGACGCTGAGTCTTGGCAGCGATTATGAGAAAGCAAATTTCCAGGATGTGACCGTGACCCTGCGGGATATTACCAGCAATAAGAGCTGGACGTTCTCGGGGAAGAAGGCGAACGGCGTATTTAAGGTGGATATTGAGTATTATGGGATGCCAAACTGCATTGTCTTCCGTCCCAACAACGTAAGCTATAACAAAAATTCCCAGTTTCAGGTCACGGTCAGCGGCATTAAGCGAAAGGACGGGGAAAAGGGAACAGACGCGACGATCAGCTATAACGTGGATTTCTTCTCTCTTGCGGAGGAACCGGCGGAGGTGTCGGAGATTGTCTTAGATAAGGAAATGCTGCATCTGCTAAAGGATGTGGAAGGAAAACAGGAGGAGACCCTGCTTGCCACAGTGAAACCCGGCAATGCGAGAGACAAGAAGCTTGTCTGGAAGAGCAAGGACGAGTCGGTTGCCACAGTGGATGCAAACGGCAGAGTCGTGGCTGTGGGTGTGGGTACGACGGAAATTTCGGCCACAGCGGCGAACGGCGTGCAGGGCGTGTGCAGCGTCAAGGTGTCGGACTATTCGCTGCAATCGGATGCGGAGGGCTTTGCTTTTGATGCGGAGGCCGGGACTTACAGTCTGGCCTTTGATCTGACGATGAATCCAACGCCTGGGCGTCTTACCGTTATGGACGGCGATCCCGCCGGAGACGGAGGAGCTGCCACAGACCCGGTCAAATGGATCAGTGAAAACGAGAGCGTGGCCATGGTGGATCAGGACGGTGTTGTCACACCCATAGACGTGGGGGAGACGATGCTCTGGGCGGATGTGGCCGATGGGCTGTTTATTCTGGAATGCAGGGTGAAAGTGGAGGATTCCAAGCTGCCAGTGATAGAGATGCGGCAGCCGGCATATACAATGACCGTAAAGAAAGACGCCGACGGGAATCCGGAGAGAGAGAGCAGACAACTGCGGCTGTACTTCTCACCGCCGGACAGCAAGTGGGTGAACCGGGGGCAGAGTTATGTGAAATGGACATCCAAAGATCCGGCGGTCGCAGCGTTTGCGGCCGGGCAGGCGGAAGGAACGGCAGAAGGGGAACCGGAGACGGACAGCGAAAACACCTTCATAGCCGACACAATCAGCGGAAACACGGTTACCGTGACCGCTGTCGGTGCGGGTGAAACGGAAATTTCCGCGGTGATTGTGAACGAGGAAGGAAACCCGGTGACAGACAGCGACGGGAAGACAGCGGAGACGTTCTGCACGGTGACGGTACTGGAGGAGGCGGAGACTGCGCAAGAGGACATTCCCCGGCCGGTTGCACTGACCAATATGCAGACCGTCCTGCGGGATGTGGCGCTGCCGGAAGGCTGGAGCTGGAAGGAGCCGGACACTGCACTGACACAGTTTACAGGGGGAAAGACGAAAAAATTCGCGGCGCTGTACCGGCCTGCGGATGCGGGAGGGAATATCCTGCCTGCGGAACGGCTTCTGGAAGTGTATTTCCTGACAGTGGAAAACATTTCCATAGGTATGCGGTCGGAGGAAGGCGTGGAAACGGAGAGCGTTTCTCTCACCGTCGGACAGAATATTTCGTGTTATGTAAACTATTCCTTTGCAGAGGCGCTGGAACAGCTTGAGAGTAACAGCGACTATAAAGATAATGCATGGTTCCGTAAACAGAAAAAGGAGATACTGAAAGAGCTTGGGGAGTCTGCGGTCTGGAGCAACAGTAAGCCCGACGTGCTCCTGATGGAGCGGACGGCGGACGGTGTGAAGCTCACCGCTAAAAGTCCGGGCGGCTCCACGGTAAAAGCAAGCCTTAAGCTTGGCCGGAAAACTTATAACGCCAGTGTGAATCTTACCGTAAAAGAGGCGGAAGGGACGCTGACGATTAAGAGTGTGGAGCACTTTAAAAGGGTGGACAGCGGCACAGTTCAGGCGCAGGAGAAGTATACGGGCCTGCTTTCCGATTTCCAGACAGAGAAGGCAAATCAGGTCAACAGCAGCATAACGCTGACGCTGCCCGGGGCGACAAAGGTGACGGCGAAGAGCGGCAACGCGAAAGTGGTGGCGGTTAAATCGGCCACTGCTGCGGAGGATGGCTTTCACGTTTCCCTGATTGTCAAGGCGGCGGGTACGGCGGAGCTTACACTGACCGGAAACGACGCAGGGAAGACGGCACGGACAATCCGTCTGGTTGTGGGAGACGCGCAGCCGGGCCTGAGTGATGAGAGCGTTACGCTGAATCTCCGGCAGACCACAGGCGTGGGGATATCCCTTTATCCGGCCCAAAGCCCGGAGGGGGAAGAATATGAAATCATATCCGCTGCCATGGGGACCGATGAAAAGAGCAAGAAGTTTACGCTGATAAAAGGAATGCTTGCGGACAGTTATCTCATAAAGGCAAAAAGCGACACGAAGACCGGAACCTACAAGGTGAACATCCGCGCCGCAGCGGGAGGGGCGACTTATAATCTGCCTGTCACGGTCAAAGTGGTGTCGAAGAATCCGGTCTATAAGGTCAGGCAGGAGCGGAAACTGAATCTTTTCTATAAGAATGAGGAGAGTCTGCTGCAGATCGAGACGGACGAGGTACTGACAAGGCTGGAATGTACGGGGTTAGCCGATTACAGTATAGAAAAAAGAGACGGGTGTTATTATATTAAGGCGGAGAACGGCGCGACGTTAAAAAGCGTCAAAAAGGGAAAGCTGCAGCTTTTCTTTTCCGGCTGGCAGGGTTCGTACACCACGTCCTTTACGGCAGCCGTGGAGAAAAAGACGCCTAAGATTACCTGGGATACCGGCAGGGTGACATTGTATCCGAAGGCGGGTATCTGGCAAATGTGGATCGGCATAAAGAATCCGGGGGCTATTTCATGGGATTCGGTGAATGCGGAGAAGAGAAGCGGGGCAGCCAAGGGAAATTATACGGTGGAGGTGGACCGGAAAAAGGGCGGACTGCTTTTAAGCGGCAGAAATCTGAATCAGACGGACAGTTTTAAAATGCAGATTCTCCTAAGCGATCCGGAGAAATGGGCGCAGAATGAGACCGTAAACTACACGCTGCAGGTAAGGGTGAGTATGGGACAGCCTGCCATTGCACTGGAGAACAAGACCCTGCAGCTCAATGCGGATGCTGCTTACAGAGGTTATGATGCGGCGGAAACAGCGGTGAAATGGAAGGATGGAGGCAGAATCACCGCCGATCAGGGCATCCGGGTGAGCGTTTACTGTGACCCGAAGGATGCAAAGGCGGGGGCGCTGGTGCAGAACAGTCAGGTTATCTTTTCCGTGAAAGACGCGCAGGTTTTCGTCCGGCTGAACAACAAGGCGGTGGCTTCCGGCTCCTACAAGTACATCGTGCAGGCGGCCAGGGACGGAAAAATCTGGAAAACGCCGCTGACTTTAAAGGTAGTGAACACCGCTCCGGAGAAGGCGGTAAAGCTGACGGCGAAGGGAAGTATTGATGTGTTGAACAGGGACGGCAGCTTTATGACGCTGACGCCCTCCTTAAAGGCGGTTGGCGGTACGTTTTTCATTCCGGAAAACCGGGAGGTGAAACTGACAGGCAGGGACGCGCATCTGTTCCGGGCGCAGTGGAGCGAAGACGGAAAGACAATCGAACTTCGGGCAAGGGAAAACGAAACACTTGTTACGAAATACCAGTATACGGTAACGCCGCTTTTGATGCTGAGAACGGTAAACGGAGAGATAGAGGAAATTCCGGCTCCCGCCGTGAAATATAAGCTGAAACAGGGCGGCGTGAAGGTAACTGCTTTGCCGAAAACGGCCCTTATGTACAGCGGCGCTTACAATTCCGTGGAGATTGACATGAACGCGGTTCTTAAGGGCGCGCCTGCGCCGGAAATAGAGCGTGTGGTCCTTTCGGGAAACACGGATGCCTTTACTTATGTATATAATAAGGATGGGAAGGGGACGCTTACCATGAAGGATACGGGACGCGCCGTTAAAGGCAGGACCTATTCCCTGAAGTTTCAGGTTTTCTTTGCAAAACAGGCGGATAATGTGAAACCTGTCACCGTCAGGTGTAAAGTAAAGGTGAAATAAGGAAGGATAGAAAGAATATGCAGGTGCTTGCGGGACTACTGATTCCCTTTGCGGGAACGACACTCGGTTCGGCCATGGTATTTTTTATGAGGGGAATGCATAAGGAGATAGAAAGACTTCTTCTGGGCTTCGCCTCCGGGGTTATGATCGCCGCCTCGGTGTGGTCGCTTCTGATTCCGGCCATTGATATGGCGGGAGAGCAGGGACAGGTCGCATGGGTTCCGGCTGCCGGAGGCTTTCTGGGCGGCATGGCGTTTCTTCTCGTGCTGGACAGTCTGATTCCGCACCTGCATCTGGAGAGCGCGGAGCCGGAGGGCGTGGAAGCGGCGTTAAAAAAAACGACCATGCTTGTCCTTGCGGTGACGTTGCATAACATTCCCGAGGGCATGTCCGTGGGCGTAACCTTTGCGGGGGCGCTGATCGGTGATGCTGGCATTACCATGGCGGGGGCTTTTGCCCTTGCGGTCGGCATCGCCATCCAGAACTTTCCGGAGGGGGCGATTATCTCCATGCCGCTTCGCAGCGAGGGCGTTTCCAGAGGGCGGGCCTTTCTCTACGGGGCGTTGTCCGGTATTGTGGAGCCAATCGGCGCGCTTGTCACGATTGTGCTGGCGGAGCAGATCGTTTCGGCCCTGCCTGTATTTCTGGCTTTTGCGGCGGGTGCGATGATTTATGTGGTGGTGGAGGAGCTGATTCCCGAGGCGCAGGCCGGTGCGCACAGCAATATCGGCACCGTGGGCGTGGCCATCGGGTTTGTGATTATGATGATTTTAGATGTGGCGTTAGGGTAGGTGCGAAATTCTTTTAAGGTTGTTGAGTTTGCACAAATAGCATAATCAACGCAGACGCGGTTGCGCTCCGTGCCAGACGCAATAGGGGCGCAATCATCTGATAAAAAAGGAAGAAGAGGAGACAAGTATGGAAACAAAAAAACTGGGATTTGGCCTGATGCGTTTGCCTTTACATAATCCGGACGACGCGACAAGTATTGATATGGAAACCACGAAGAAGATGGTGGACATTTTTTTGGAGAGGGGATTTACCTATTTCGACACCGCATGGATGTACTGCGGGTTTAAGAGCGAGGATGCGGCGAAGGAGTGTCTGGTGGACAGACATCCGAGGGACAGCTATACGCTGGCGACCAAGCTGCATGCGAGCTTTATCAGCACGAAGGAGGATCGGGATAAAATCTTCGAGGCACAGCTTGAAAAAACAGGTGTTACGTTTTTCGATTATTACCTGCTTCACGACATCGGCTTCGGACATTATAAGATTTATACGGAGCTTGACTGTTTCAACTGGCTGGCGGAGAAGAAAAAGCAGGGGCTTGTAAAGCATATGGGCTTCTCCTTCCACGACAACGCGGAATTTCTGGATCAGGTGCTCACGGAGCATCCGGAGATGGAGTTTGTGCAGCTCCAGCTCAACTATCTGGATTGGGAGAGCAGCGCGATCCAGTCAAGACTCTGCTATGAGGTGGCGACGAAACACGGTGTGCCGGTCTGGGTGATGGAGCCGGTTAAGGGCGGCACGCTGGCGCAGGTGCCGGACGCCGTGACGGAAATGTTTAAAAACTATGACCCGCATATGTCGGTTCCCTCATGGGCCATCCGTTTTGCGGCCAGTCTGGACAATGTAAAAATGGTGTTAAGCGGCATGAGCAATATGGAGCAGCTTTTGGATAACACCAGTTATATGAGCGATTTTAAACCTCTTACGGAGGAGGAGAAGCGCATGGTGTACCGGGCGGCGGCCATAATTAACGGCAATATTGCGATTCCCTGCACAGGCTGTTCTTACTGTACGGACGGCTGTCCGAAGAAGATCGCGATTCCGAAATATTTCTCTCTCTACAATGCGGAAATGCAGGAGGCGGAAGGAAAGGGCTGGACGCCGCAGGGAGAGTATTACGACCGGCTGACGGGCACCTTCGGTAAGGCCGGAGACTGTATCGGCTGTGGTCAGTGCGAGAATGTCTGCCCGCAGCATCTGCCCGTGATGGAGCATTTGAAGACCGTGGCGGGGTATTTTGGGAAGTAATGTGTCTGCGCATTGCCTGACACAAACTCGGTTATGCGCAAAAAATGCGCAGAGATGGAGTAAAGTATGGAAGGAAATAAGCTGACGGAGGGGAGCGTGGGGAAAAACCTGATACGGTTTGCGCTCCCGTATCTTTTGGCCTGCTTTATGCAGACATTTTACGGTATGGCGGATCTGTTTGTGGTGGGGCTTTATAACGGTTCCGGAACCACAACGGCGGTGGCGGTCGGCAGTCAGGTCATGCATATGCTCACGGTGATTATTGTGGGTCTGGCTATGGGCGCTACCGTGCGGATCGGCAGAAATGTGGGAGCGGGGGACGAGCGCGCGGCGGCGAAGACGGTCGGCGCGTCCGTGGCACTTTTTGCGGTGTTTGCGGCGGCGCTTACAGTGTCGCTTCTGCTGTCTGTCAATTTAATAACCGATGTTATGCTGACGCCTGCGGAGGCGGTGGCGGAGACAAGGCGGTATCTGGGCATCTGCTTTGCGGGTGTGCCCTTTATCACCGCTTACAATGTAATCAGCAGTATTTTCCGCGGGGTGGGAGACTCAAGGAGACCGATGTACTTTGTGGCGGTGGCCTGCGGGGTGAATATCGTACTGGATTTTGTGTTGATCGGCGGAATGGGACTCGGCGCGGCGGGCGCGGCTCTGGGAACCGTTCTGGGACAGGCGGTGAGTGTGGTCTTTGCTTTCGCCATGTTAAAAAAGCGGGATCTCGGATTTCGGGTGACGCGGCGGGATATACGGGCGGACCGGGAGAGCGTTTCACAGATTCTTAAGGTGGGTGCCCCCATCGCCTGTCAGGACGGGCTGATTCAGGTGGCATTCATCGTGATTACGGTGATTGCCAACAGCAGGGGACTGGTGGTTTCGGCGGCTGTGGGGATTGTGGAGAAACTGATCGGGTTCCTGTTTCTGGTGCCCTCGGCCTTCCTTTCCGCGATTTCTGCGATCACGGCCCAGAATATGGGAGCGGACAAGCCGGAGCGGGCCAGAGCTTCGCTGGGCTACGGTCTGCTCATCACCATGAGCTGGGGAGCGGCCTGCGCGCTCTACAGCCAGTTCTGGCCGCAGACGCTGGTTGGGCTGTTTACCAGAGATGCGGCAGTGCTGGCGGCGGGCTGCGCCTATCTGCGCTCCTATGCCTTTGATACGCTCTTTGCGGCGGTCCACTTCTGTTTCAGCGGGTATTTCTGCGGCGACCAGAAGGCAGGGATATCCTTTATACATAATATCATGGCGATTGCTATGATACGCATACCGGGCGCATATCTGGCGGGTGTGTATTTTCCGGACAGCCTATATCCCATGGGATGGGCCGCGCCGCTCGGATCCCTCCTCTCCGCGCTCATTTGTGTGGGCTTTTACCTGTATTTGGGGCGCGGGCGTTTCCGGCGTGAAAAGTTATGATCGGATCTCTTTTCTCAGCGCCCACAGGGCAAAAAGGTTCGGGAGAGCCATAATCCCGTTGATCAGGTCGGTGCACTCCCACACAAGATGCATGGGAATGATGGCGCCCAGATAGATCATCACGATGTAGCAGAGCTTGTAGAGCGGCACGCTGCGGTTTCCGCCCAGATATTCCGCCGCCTTCTCCCCGAAATAGGACCAGCCGATCAGGGTGGTCACGGCGAAAGCGCACAGGGAGATCGTGAGAAAGGCGTCCCCCACATAGGGCAGATGGGAGAAGGCGGCTGCGGTCAGATCCGTCTCGGCTGCGGAGGCGGTGGATGCCGGGTCATAGAGCATGTTGCAGACTACAACCAGCCCTGTCAGCAGACACATGACTACCGTGTCCCAAAAGACTGCGGTCATGGACACATAGGCTTGTATCTTGGGATCTTTGGTGTGGGAGGCGGCTGCGGCGATAGCGGAAGTGCCGATGCCGGCTTCGTTTGTGAAAAGACCTCTGGCGATGCCGTAGCGCATGGCGCGGGCGATACCGGCTCCGGCCACGCCTCCGGACAGGCTGGCAAAGGAGAAGGCGTCTTTCATGATCCAGATCACGGCTGCGATGAGCTGGTGGCGGTAGAGGAACAGAAGAAGCATACAGCCGAAGAGGTAGAGAAACGTGATGGCGGGCACGGTTCGCTCGCAGAGACTGCCGATGGTACGGATGCCGCCGAGGATCACCGCGCCCGTGATCACGGCAAGGGCGATGCCGGCCGGATGGGGGGAAATCCCAAAGCTCAGGGCGGCAGCCCTTGTGACGGAGTTGGACTGGGTCGTGCATCCCACGCCGAAAGCGGCTGTCAGTGTGCACAGCGCATACAGGCTGCCCAGAGATTTGTTATGTAAACCATTTTTCATGACATACATCGGTCCGCCGACGTATAGGCCGTCCTCTTTTTTCTGGCGGCAGAGCACGCTTAGGTAGCATTCGCCGTAGGCGGTGGCCATCCCGAGGATTCCGGTGATCCAGCACCAGAAGACTGCGCCTGGACCGCCGAGGGCGACCGCGGTGGAGACGCCGATGATATTTCCCGTGCCGAGGGTGGCGGCGAGCGTTGTGGAGAGCGCCGAGAAGGGGGAGAGATTCCGGGTAGTCTCAGATGAAGCTGCCCCGGCTCCGGCAGAGGCCGTTCCCTCTGCGGAGAACAGGGAGAGGCGGATAGCCCAGAAAAGGTTTCTCTGGGGAAACCGCAGCCTGCAGGTGAAATAAATATGTGTGCCCATAAGCAGGATAATCAGGGGAAGACCCCATAAAAGATTGTTGATCTGTTCTAAGAGAGCCATAGAAACACGTCCTGGTGTTGTTTAGCATATTTTATGTGAAAAGCCGGAGAAAAAGAACCGATAGGGCGGATCGTAAAGCGACAGGAAACGGAAACAGGCGTGAAGCAGAGGGCGACAGGAAACGGAAACAGATGGGAAACGGAAGCAGGCGGGAAGCGGAAACAGATGGAAAACAGAAGGCACCGGAAAACAGAAACAGACGGGAAGCAGAAAAAGGGGAATCAGAAGAAAGGCAGGGTGAGAAGCAGATGACCGGTGAGGAGAAGACGAGAGCATATGCATGGGCGCGGGCGCTGTGCCATTACGCAGGGGAGGACGAGGCGTTTCTGGAACGGTTTTTTGAGATGCTGACGGCATCGGAGGGCGTGGCGCGGGAATTTCTGTATTATCTGGAGCATCAGAACTTTCTCTGCAAGTATCAGGTGGCGGGTTACAGCCTGATTGACATTATGGTGTGGCAGATGGATCACTTCAAGGCGCAGCTCGACAGGGACAGGGAGAGCATGAAGAGCAACGGGGATAAGATGCTTTTGGAGGCTTTTCACACGATGCTTCTGATGGAGCAGAATCCGGAGTATTATGTAAACCTTATGCAGACCGAGACCGGAACGGACTATGTAGGAAAATACAGTTAGGAAGGACATTGCAGATCAAGTGTTTTGTGGTTACCATATAGTTATTGAGGCAATTGCGAAACTCATCAAATCGTGGTTTTTTGTACAAATAGTATAATTATAAGCAGACCCTTGGAAAACGCCGGCACTTGGCGAGGTTTTTTCGAGCCTAGCGCCGCTGCGTTTGGAACGGAGCGAAAGCGAGTCTGCGTTGATTATACTATTTGTGCAAAATCAATAATCTAAAAAGAGTTTCGCAAACGCCTAACAGAGTGATTCAGACAGAGGAGAAAGAATGAACAAAGAAGATATCAGAATAAAGCACGTCATCGTACATATTTTAGACCCCACCATCGGGATGCCGGTGCTCTCCGATACGGAGCTGGAGTTCGGCTCGGAGGTGGCGGAGTTCGTGCGGGAGCACATCGGGAAAATCTGTGCCGGGGACGACGCGAAGGAATGCCGTTTTTACGAGCGGGAGTCGGAGGTGTACAGGCTGCTGACCGGATATGAGGATGAAAACTTTGTCGGGATCAGTCAGGAAATTGCCGGACTTTTGTTTGAGATTATGAGCGGCAATATCGACATTCCCCCGGCGGACCTGATGGTGGCGCGGTTTCGGGAGGGGGAGGAGGAGTATCTGGCGCTCCTTAAAATGAATTATAAGACCCTTTATACCCACAGGACGATGCCCCTTTCGGAGGGGGAGGGAAACAGCAACGAGCTGATCAGACACAAGTCTATCCTGCCTTCCCAGACCCAGCGGCTGACGGAGGCGGCGGTGATCTGTCTCTCCGATCTCTCCGTGCAGGTGGTGGAAAAGAAGTATGAGGTGAACGGGGAGAAGACGGACTATTTTTCCTTCCTCTTCCTAAAGTGCAGCGCCCATCTCTCCCACAAATCCAAGCTGTCCATTGTGGGACGCGCCGTGGAGAGCGTGCAGAAGGAGGGCTTTGCGGAAAGCGAACGCTTTGAGAAGCAGATGCGCGCCAAGAGTATCATACAGGAGGAGATGGAGGAGAAGGGCGGTTTCGTGGTGGAGGAGATCGCGGAGAAGATCTTCGAGGGCGAACCGGAATTAAGAACGGCATTTCAGGATAAAATGGAAAAGTACAACATGGTGCGGGAGACGATAGAGCCGCGTAGCGAGAACACGACGCGGAAGTTTCAGAGCCAGCACCTTTTTACGGACACGGGCATTGAGATCAAAATACCCATGGAGCAGTACAAGAATCCCAAATGCGTGGAGTTTATCACGAATCCGGACGGGACGGTGAGTGTTTTAATAAAAAACATCGAGCATTTGGAAGCCAAAATATAGAGTAGACGAATACAGGGGATTCCGGCGGGGGTGCGGCATAAGTTCTTGTGATGGCATTGCCGGAGGACCGGACGGCAGACAGGCGTTTTCGGAGTATAAACAATGGGAACCATTTTGGATTATCTGAGAGAATACGGGGATTACAGTCTGGAGGAGAAACCATTCGACGATGTGGACAGTCTGGTGATCAGCCAGCTTTCCTACCTGAAATTTGACGGTATCGTGCCGGGGCCGGAGGAGACGTGCGGTCCGGTGAGCCTTGCCCGGATCGCGGCCCATTCTGATTATGACCGCCTTTATGGGGATGAACGGTACCGCAAGGACAATACGGCCCTTTTTACGGGGATTTTAAACAGCAGGCGTTTCGGAGATATGCGTCTTTGGAATTATGTAAACTTAATAGAGCCGGAGAAGGAGAGCCAGTTTTCCGCGTTGGTGTGCGGCCTTTCCGGGGGGATTTCCTATGTGGTGTTCCGGGGAACGGATGAGAATATCGTGGGCTGGAAGGAAGATCTGAATCTGGCCTTTTCGGAACCGGTGCCCGGACAGCTTCACAGTGTCCCCTATCTGGAGCAGGCGGCGGAGACGATTGACGGCCGCTTTTTTGTGGGCGGCCACTCCAAGGGTGGGAATCTGGCAGTCTATGCGGCTATGCACTGTGACGTGTCGGTGCGGGAGCGGATCGAAAGAATTTATGACCACGACGGGCCGGGGTTCCGGCCGGAGGTCAGGGAGCGCAGCGCCTTTCAGGAGATCGAAGGCCGGATTCACAAGACGGTGCCGCGCTCTTCGCTTGTGGGGATGCTGCTTTACACTGAGGGCAATTACCGGGTGGTGGAGAGCAAAACCCTTGGGCTTGCCCAGCACAATCCGTACACATGGCTTGTGAAGGACGGTGATTTCCGGGTGGTGGATGAGATACGGCCCGGGCGCAAGTTCATCGACCAGACGCTCAACGAATGGATTCTCTCACTGGATCAGGAGCAGATGCATATTTTTGTGGATACGCTCTACGGGGTAGTGCAGGCGTCGGAGACGGACAACCTGATTGATTTTACGGCGCACTGGTTTCAGAGTCTGCACAAGATCGGCAGGGCCATAGGCGAGGTGGACGAGGAGACGGGGAAAGTGGTGCTGCAGATTATGCGCGCCCTGTTTGACATGGTTTCGCTTCATGCAAGGCAGCAGGCACGGAGCAGGCGTGGAAGCAGACGGCGTAAGCACCCGGGCCGGAAAAACAAGTGGGAGATGCAGCGGCAGAAGTTCGAGGAGGGTATGGCCCGGTTGGAAAGCCGTCTCAGAGGTTAGCGGAGCAGGAAAAAGTGGGAGAACAGCGAGTCGCCCGCCTCGTCGGGGAGACGTTCCGGGTGCCATTGCACGGCCAGAAGGGGGAGGGAACTGTGGACAATGCCTTCGATCACGTTATCTCCGGCGCGGCAGACAGGGACAAGCCCTCTGCCCATGCGGTCAATAGCCTGATGGTGGGCGGAATTTACCCTGACGCTGCTTCCGTAGAGCTGGTAAAAGAAATCGCGGCGGCCGAGGTCACAGTGAAAAACATAGTGAAACTGGTCGCGTCCGACCCATTTGTGGTTTTCGGCGGTGTCGATATGCTGTGAGACGCTGCCGCCGAAGTGGACATTTATGAGTTGCAGCCCTTTGCAGATACCGAGCACGGGCTTTTTTTGCGCGGTAAAACGGGCGAGTATTTCAAGCTGGAGGATGTCTAGTTCTGTATCAACATGGAGAGAGCCGTGGTCGGTCTGACCGAAAAAGGCGGGGGTAATGTCGCCGCCGCCGGGGAGAAGCAGGTGGGTGGCGTCGTCAGTCCGGGCGGGATCTATGCTGACAAAGCAGGAAACACCCATTCTTTTTATCGTGTTTTCATAGTTTTTGGTGTCCCCGGGGCGGCCGGCGATCAGTACGGTGGAATCCATGGCGGCTTCCTTTCTTCGGGAGAGTTACTATATTTTATGCAGATGCGCGGCCGTGGTGTCCGGCACATGCCCGTCCGGACAGGAGACTGGAAAGCCTTTCGCCCTGCGGCAGTTTTTGCCCGTGGTCGTGCAAAATAATAGTTGCTTTCTCTACAAACATCTTGTATAATTTCAGATACAATTAAATTAATTTATAAAAATAAAAAATGGCTTTGGGGAGAAGCCGGAAATGGGGGATAGGATGAGCGAACTATTATATAACAAACCGTGGATATTACAGCGGGCGGACCCTTATGTGTACAGACACACGGACGGCACTTATTACTTTACGGCCTCTGTGCCGGCCTATGACGGGATCGTGCTGCGCAGAGCCGATACGCTGGCGGGACTTGCGCAGGCGCCTGAAACGGAAATCTGGCACAAACATGAGTCGGGCATTATGAGCTGCCACATCTGGGCGCCTGAACTTCACTATGTGGACGGCGCATGGTACATTTACTATGCGGGCGGCGATAAGGATGACGTCTGGCAGATCAGACCCTATGTGCTGGAGTGTAAGGACGAGGATCCCATCACCGGCACATGGACGGAAAAGGGAAAAATGGGAAGGGCCGACGACGATGTATTTTCCTTCGAGGCGTTTTCTCTGGACGGCACCGTGTTTGAGAATCAGGGCAAATGGTATTATATCTGGGCGGAAAAGGTGGGCGTCGGAAAACAGATTTCCAACCTTTACATAGGCGAGCTGGAGACGCCTTACAAGTTAAAGACCGTGCAGGTGCTCTTAACCACGCCGGACTATGACTGGGAGCGGGTGGGCTTCTGGGTGAACGAAGGTCCGGCTATCCTGAAACGAAACGGTAAGATATTTATGACTTATTCCGCGTCGGAGACAGGCGTGGCTTACTGCATAGGTATGCTGACGGCGGATGAAAATGCGGATCTTCTCGACCCGCTGTCATGGAAAAAGGAGCGTTATCCGGTGTTACGCTCCGACGAGACACTGGGCGTCTACGGGCCGGGGCACAACAGCTTTACCGTGGATGAGGAGGGCAATGACATTATGGTGTATCATGCCCGGACGGAGACGGAGATCGTGGGGGATCCTCTCTACAATCCAAACCGCCATGCGATGCTGATGAAGTTTGGATGGGAGAACGGCAGACCGGTATTTAAGTATCAATAAAATAATTTATAAAAAGGTGAATTATACAGTTCTTTATCATAAACGGGATTGCTCAAAGAATCATACGGATTTTAGGAGGGAAAACAGAGTATGGCAAAATTGTTCATCAATGAGAAGAACAAAAAAGGACACATCAATCCGGAGATCTACGGTCATTTTGCGGAGCATCTGGGCAGATGTATCTATGAGGGGTTATATGTGGGTGAGGATTCCGACATCCCGAACGTGAACGGCATGCGCAAGGATGTGGTGGACGCACTGAAAGAGATGCAGATTCCGGTGCTGCGCTGGCCGGGGGGATGCTTTGCGGACGAGTACCACTGGAAGGACGGGATCGGACCGAAGGAGACCCGCAAGAAGATGATCAACACCCACTGGGGCGGCGTGGTGGAGGATAACAGCTTCGGCACCCATGAATTTTTCGAGCTTTGCGACCAGCTTGGCTGTAAGACCTATGTGAACGGCAACGTGGGCAGCGGCACGGTGCAGGAAATGAGCGAGTGGGTGGAGTACATCACCTTTGGCGGCGTTTCCCCGATGGCGGATCTGCGCAAGAAAAACGGGCATGAGAAGCCCTGGAAGATCGACTATTTCGGCGTGGGCAATGAGAACTGGGGATGCGGGGGCAGCATGACCCCGGAGTACTACGCGAATCTGTACAGAAGATACCAGACTTATGTGCGCCACTATGACAATGCGGCGCCCATCCAGAAGATTTGCGGCGGTCCCAATGTGGCGGACTACTTCTGGACGGAGGGTGTGTTAAAGACCTGTTTCGCGCTTCCCCAGCCAAACAACATTCCAAACGGTTACATGGACGGCCTGTCGCTGCATTACTATGTACATCCGGGCGGATGGGAGAACAAGGGCAGCGCCACGGAGTTTGACGATGCGGTGTGGTACACGACGATGGCGAAAGCGCTTTATATGGAAGAATTGATAGAGCGGCACGGTGCCATCATGGATCAGTATGATCCGGAGAAAAAAATCGGAATGATCGTGGACGAGTGGGGATGCTGGTTCGACGTGGAGCCGGGCACGAACCCGGGATTCCTCTATCAGCAGAACACCATGCGCGATGCGCTGGTGGCGGCCGTAACCATGAATATTTTCAACAAACACTGTGACAGGGTGAAAATGGCATGTATCGCGCAGATGGTCAATGTATTACAGTCTGTGATACTGACGGAGGGGCCGAAGATGATTCTCACGCCCACCTACCACATTTTCCATATGTATAAGCAGCATCAGGACGCGGCGCTTGTGGAGAGCTGTATCGAGGGCAATAAGATGGTCGGCGTGGACGAGGCGTGTCAGGTGCCGTTCCTCGACGAGTCCGTCTCTGTAGACAAGGACGGCTGCGTGAACGTGATGCTGGCAAACCTCTCCGTGGATGAGGACGCGCCTGTGGAAATGTCCTTTATGGAACTTGCGCCCAGTGAGATTACGGCAGCCATTCTGAAAGGTGAGATGCACGCTCACAACACCTTTGACGATCCGGAGAAGGTGAAGGAGGAAGCTTTCGACGCCTATGAGGTGAAGGACGGCAAAGTATGCTTTAGCGCGCCTGCGGGCAGTGTAATCAGTTTCCGCATCCGCTGACCGGTATGGAAGAATAGCGGAAGAGAGGGCGTGGCTGCGGCTGTGTCCTCTTTTCTTTATTCCATAGGAAATTGCGACAGTGTAAAAAATCGAGCGTGCCGACGCTCGATTTTTTACAAATTGGCAGGATTGGACAGGAGGATGGATATGGAGATCGAAAACAGACGAATCTGCCGCAAGTGTCTCACAAGGGACATGGATCAGGCGGCATATTTTCAAAATCTGCACGACTATATAGCCGGTCTGGATGAAGAGTTAAAGGTTGAGGAGTCGCTTTATGAGAAGCGGCTTTCTTTCTGCAGGGAGTGCGACCTGCTTCTGGACGGCATGTGCAGGGCCTGCGGCTGCTTCGTGGAGCTGCGGGCGGCGATGAAGAAAAACCGCTGTCCGTATGATAAATGGGGCGTTTGGGAAGAAAATGGATGAATGAAAAAATTTATGCAAATTTAAATATTTCAAAAAAAACTAAAATAATTCAAAAAGCTATTGACGTACCGATCGCCTTATTGTACAATATGAACATAAGATAACCGCAAAAAAAAAAAAAATGTACAGGTTGCTTAATTTTAAAAAAGTGAAATGCGACAAATGTTACATTTAAGGCTGTGTACTACCGGATATTTCTTTGGAAATATATGGTATGGCGCCTAAAGTATTTTAGGAAAAATATCATGCGGTTGTCCGACAGTATATCAATTCAATAAGGAGGAAAAAGAATGAAAAAGAAAGTATTGGCTACTTTGTTGACCGCAGCGATGCTCGCTACAACACTGGTAGGATGTGGCGGCGGGGATGCAGGCTCTGCTCCCGCGGCAGATGACGGCGCAGCGGCTGAGGCTCCTGCGGCGGACGGCGGTTCCGACGATGCGGCAGCAGACGACGGCGCGGCTGAGGAAGCTCCCGCAGACGACGCGGCAGCAGCAGAGGAGGAGATTCCGACCGCTACCTTTGGTGATCCCAACGGTACACACATGGAGATGTGGACATTCGTGGAAATCCACGGAC
>CARQVR010000058.1 GCA_949051815.1 uncultured Lachnospiraceae bacterium | reverse complement strand
AAACGCGGTACATACGAGCGGATGGAGCTTAATTGCCTTACCTTCCACCAGAATCGGCTCAAACGCCTGAATACCCAGCCTGTGCAGGGTAGGCGCACGGTTTAACATAACCGGATGCTCCTTGATCACTTCCTCAAGCACATCCCAGACCTGCGTGTCCAGTCTCTCCACCAGCTTTTTCGCCGCCTTGATATTCTGCGAAATGCCGCGGAATACCAGCTCCTTCATCACAAAGGGCTTAAACAGCTCGATCGCCATCTCCTTAGGCAGACCGCACTGATAAATTTTTAACTCAGGGCCGACCACGATAACGGAACGGCCGGAATAGTCGACACGCTTACCGAGCAGGTTCTGACGGAAACGGCCGGACTTACCCTTAAGCATGTCGGAAAGGGATTTTAACGCCCTGTTTCCGGGTCCTGTCACGGGTCTGCCTCTTCTGCCGTTATCAATCAGCGCGTCCACCGCTTCCTGCAGCATACGCTTTTCGTTGCGGACAATGATATCGGGAGCGCCAAGCTCCAAAAGTCTTTTCAGACGGTTGTTTCTGTTGATGATTCTTCTGTATAAGTCATTCAGGTCGGAGGTTGCAAAACGGCCGCCGTCGAGCTGCACCATGGGGCGCAGATCGGGCGGAATCACCGGAATCACATCCATAATCATCCACTCCGGCTGGTTTCCGGATTCGCGGAATGCCTCCACGACCTCAAGTCTCTTGATAATGCGGGCGCGCTTCTGACCGGTGGACTCTTTCAGTCCCTCCTTAAGCTCCGCCGCTTCCTCTTCCAGATCAATGGCCTGCAGAAGCTCCTTGATCGCCTCCGCGCCCATACCTACCCGGAATTTATTTCCCCATGTCTCTCTGGCGTCCTGATACTCCTTCTCGGAGAGCACCTGCTTATAATCCAGATCCGTGTCGCCGCCGTCCAATACAATATAGGACGCGAAATACAGCACCTTCTCAAGCACTCTGGGAGAGAGATCCAGAATCAGTCCCATACGGCTCGGAATACCCTTAAAGTACCAGATATGGGACACCGGAGCTGCCAGCTCTATGCGGCCCATGCGCTCTCTGCGGACACTGGACTTCGTCACCTCAACACCGCAGCGGTCGCAGACAACACCCTTATACCTGATCTTTTTATACTTACCACAGTGGCATTCCCAGTCCTTACTCGGCCCGAAGATCCTTTCACAGAACAGACCTTCCTTCTCGGGCTTTAAGGTTCTATAGTTGATCGTCTCCGGCTTGGTAACTTCACCTCTCGACCATTCTCTGATCTTTTCCGGTGACGCCAGCCCGATCTTGATCGCGTCAAATGTCATGGGTTGATACGCTTCCTGTCTCATTTCTGACATCCTGCACTGTCCTCCATCTGTCATATTCATGCGGAGAAGCCGTTTTCGGAATCTCCAGTCCACACGGAGAATGCCGCTTATCAGCATTCTCACATTGTTATTCCGTGTAAGCCTCCTCGAAAGCCTCGTCCGGCTCCTCCTCAAAGATCCCTGCTTCCTCCTCGTCACTGCTTACAAGCTGTCCGCTGTCCTCATCGAACTCCTGACGCTGATAACCCATGGAACCGAAGGATTCTCTCTCATAGTCGTAACTGCGGGAATCGCCCTCGATCTCGTACCGGTAATCGTTCTCCCCATAGTCGATGGTTTCCATGATCTCCACCTCTGTCTGGTCGTCGCGAAGCACTCTGACATCCAATCCCAGAGACTGCAGCTCCTTCAAAAGCACCTTAAAGGACTCCGGCACACCGGGCTCTGGAATGTTGTCGCCCTTGATGATCGCCTCGTAAGTCTTCACGCGGCCCACCACATCATCGGACTTCACGGTCAGGATTTCCTGCAGCGTGTATGCCGCACCGTATGCCTCCAGCGCCCAAACCTCCATCTCACCGAAACGCTGTCCGCCGAACTGCGCTTTACCGCCCAGAGGCTGCTGCGTCACAAGCGAGTAAGGACCGGTGGAACGCGCATGGATCTTATCATCTACCAGATGGTGGAGTTTCAGGTAATGCATGTGTCCGATGGTAACCGGAGAGTCGAAATACTCACCGGTTCTGCCGTCGCGCAGCCGCACCTTGCCGTCTCTCGAGATCGGCACGCCCTTCCAGAGCTTTCTGTGTTCTCTGTTCTTTGACAGATATTCCATCACCTCAGGTAAAAGTTCATCCTTATGCTTCTGTTCAAATTCTTCCCACTCCAGATTGACATAGTCGTTTGCCAGATCCAGCGTGTCCATGATATCATCCTCTTTTGCGCCGTCAAACACAGGCGTAGCCACGTTAAAGCCAAGCGCCTTCGCCGCCAGCGACAGATGGATCTCCAGTACCTGCCCGATATTCATACGGGAAGGCACACCCAGAGGATTCAAAACAATGTCAAGGGGACGTCCGTTTGGCAGATAAGGCATATCCTCCACGGGCAGCACACGGGAAACCACACCCTTGTTACCATGACGGCCTGCCATCTTATCACCAACGGAAATCTTTCTCTTCTGCGCAATGTAAATGCGGACTGCCTGATTGACGCCGGGAGACAGCTCGTCGCCGTTCTCTCGCGTGAACACCTTGGCATCCACAACAATACCATATTCACCGTGAGGCACTTTCAGGGAAGTGTCGCGCACCTCTCTCGCCTTCTCACCAAAGATCGCACGGAGCAGTCTTTCCTCCGCGGTAAGCTCCGTCTCGCCCTTGGGCGTCACCTTACCTACCAGAATATCGCCGGCGCGCACCTCCGCACCGATACGGATGATGCCTCTGTCGTCCAGATCCTTAAGCGCATCGTCACCGACACCCGGCACATCCCTCGTAATCTCCTCGGGCCCGAGCTTGGTATCGCGCGCCTCCGCCTCGTATTCTTCCATGTGCACGGATGTGTAGACATCCTCCTGCACCAGTCTCTCGCTGAGGAGTACGGCGTCCTCGTAATTGTAGCCCTCCCAGGTCATAAATCCGATCAGCGGATTCTTGCCAAGAGCCAGCTCGCCGCCGTCCGTGGACGGACCGTCCGCAATCACGTCTCCGGCCTCCACATGCATACCCTTCTGCACAATGGGCTTCTGGTTATAGCAGTTCGACTGGTTGCTTCGGGAAAATTTCATCAGACGGTACTCGTCCTTCTCCCCGTCGTCGCATGTCATCCGGATGATATCAGCCGACACAAATTCAATCACGCCGGACTTTCTCGCCACCATACATACACCGGAGTCCACAGCCGCCTTCGGCTCCATGCCGGTTCCCACCACAGGGGCCTCCGTAAAGAGCAGCGGCACTGCCTGTCTCTGCATGTTGGAACCCATCAGCGCGCGGTTCGCGTCGTCGTTTTGCAGGAACGGAATCAGCGCTGTCGCTACCGAAAATACCATCTTGGGAGACACGTCCATGTAATCAAACATAGCCTTCGGATATTCCTGGGTCTCCGTCTTATAACGGCCGGATATATTATTCCTCTTAAAATAGCCGTCCTTGTCAAGAGGCGCCGAAGCCTGCGCCACATGATAATTGTCTTCCTCATCCGCCGTCATGTAGACAGTCTCGTCCGTCACGCGCGGATTCTGCGGATCGCTCTTGTCGATCTTTCTGTAGGGCGCCTCCACAAAACCATACTCATTGATTCTCGCATAGGACGCCAGCGAGTTAATCAGACCGATATTGGGTCCCTCAGGCGTCTCAATCGGGCACATTCTGCCGTAATGTGTATAGTGTACGTCACGCACCTCGAATCCGGCACGGTCTCTGGAAAGACCGCCGGGACCAAGTGCTGACAGACGTCTCTTGTGGGTCAGCTCGCCGAGCGGATTGTTCTGGTCCATGAACTGGGACAACTGGGAAGAACCAAAGAACTCCTTCACCGCTGCCTGTACGGGCTTAATGTTAATCAGCACCTGCGGGGAAATTTCCTCCGCGTCATGGGTGGTCATTCTCTCGCGCACCACTCTCTCCAGACGGGAAAGACCGATGCGGTACTGGTTCTGCAAAAGCTCGCCCACCGCACGGATCCGTCTGTTGCCCAGATGGTCAATGTCATCGTCATTGCCGATGCCATACTCCAGATGGATGTTATAGTTAATGGAAGCTAAGATATCTTCCTTCGTAATATGCTTCGGAATCAGTTCATGTACATTCTTGCGGATCACGCCGGCAAGCTCCGCCGGATCTCCGCTGTACTCGTCCAGAATCTGCTGCAGCACGGGATAGTAAACCAGCTCCGTAATGCCAAGCTCCTTGGGATTGCAGTCAACGAAATTCGTGATATCCACCATCATGTTGGAGAGAACCTTCACATTCCTCTCCTCCGTCTGGATCCACACGGCGGGAACGGCTGCGTTCTGGATCGCATCCGCCATTTGAGCCGTCACCTTGTCGCCCGCTTTCGCCAGAATCTCACCGGTCTGGGTATCCACCACATCCTCCGCGAGCACATGGTGTCTGATTCTGTTTCTGAACATCAGTTTCTTGTTAAATTTATATCTGCCGACCTTCGCCAGATCATATCTTCTGGGGTCGAAGAACATCGCCATAATCAGGCTTTCCGCACTCTCCACACTGAGCGGCTCGCCCGGACGGATCTTTTTATACAATTCAAGCAGACCCTCCTGATAGTTCTCAGAAGCGTCCTTTGCAAAGCTTGCTTCGATCTTCGGCTCGTCTCCGAAAAGCTCCCTGATTTCGTCGTTAGAGCCAACGCCGAGGGCACGGATCAGCACGGTAATCGGAACCTTTCTGGTTCTGTCCACGCGCACATAGAACACGTCGTTGGAGTCCGTCTCGTACTCCAGCCACGCGCCGCGGTTCGGGATCACTGTCGCGGAAAAAAGCCGTTTACCGATCTTATCATGTCCAATTCCATAATAAATACCGGGGGAACGGACGAGCTGGCTGACGATAACACGCTCCGCGCCATTGATTACAAAGGTGCCTGTCTGCGTCATAAGCGGCAGATCACCCATAAAGATCTCATGCTCGGTAATTTCGTCTTTTTCCTTATTAATCAGACGTACCTTCACCTTGAGAGGGGCTGCGTAAGTGGCGTCTCTCTCCTTACATTTCTCGATAGAATATTTGACATCTTCCTCACACAGCTCAAAGTCTACAAACTCCAGACTCAGATGCCCGCTGTAATCCGAAATCGGAGAAATATCGTCAAACACTTCCTTCAAGCCTTCATCCAGGAACCACTGATAGGAGTTCTTCTGAACTTCGATCAGGTTCGGCATTTCCAGAACCTCTTTCTGTCGTGCATAGGTCATACGCGTATTTCTGCCGGCTGCAGTCTTACGGATCCTGTTTTTTTCCATTGACACTTCACCCCGTTCTTTATGATTGATCCATGCTTCGTCGGAAGCAACACTAAAAAAAGCATAACACACCACAATAGTGCATCATCCATTCTACTACAAATTACCATGGGAGTCAATTAATTTTTTCGAAAAAATGAGCTGGCCAAAAAGACAGTAAAACCGTCCACACGCTTAACACAAGCATGTGAACGGTTCCGTTTTTCAGATATGCCGGTCGATTACTTAAGGGTAACCTTTGCACCCTCAGCCTCAAGTTTAGCCTTGATGTCGTCAGCCTCTTCCTTGGAAGCAGCTTCCTTAACCATCTTCGGAGCGGAATCTACGAGATCCTTCGCTTCCTTCAGGCCAAGGCCGGTAGCCTCACGAACTACCTTGATTACCTTAACCTTGTTAGGGCCAACCTCTGTCAGCTCAACGTCGAACTCGGTCTTCTCCTCTGCTGCTGCCGCGCCTGTATCGCCTGCTGCTGCAACTACCACGCCCGCTGCTGCGGATACGCCGAACTCTTCCTCACATGCCTTTACCAGATCATTTAATTCCAATACTGTCAACTCTTTGATCGCATCGATCATTTCCTGAGTAGTTAACTTTGCCATGATTGTTTTCCTCCATATTTCTTATTCTTTGTTCACATTGCCTTTCGGGGCTGCCCGATGCAGACCCTGGTTTCCATACGAAGCATTTCAAACGCGAACCGCTTATTCTGCTGCGGGCGCTTCTTCCGCAGGCGCTGCTTCCTCTGCGGGTGCAGCTTCTGCCTCTGCAGGCGCTTCCTCCGCTGCGGGCGCTGCCTCTGCCTCTCCGGATTCTCCATCCTTCTCCGCAATCTGCTTGATTACGCGTGCGAAGTTGGCGATCGGAGACTGCATACTGCCAAGCAGTCTGGACAGCAGCTCTTCTCTGGAAGGAATCTTAGCGACTTCCTTGATTCCGTCCGCATCGTAAGCGATGCCTTCCACAATGCCGCCCTTAACCTCAAGGGCATCTGCCGTCTTAGCGAATTTGCATAACACTCTCGCGGGAGCCGTAGCGTCCTCTGTAGAGATGGCAACCGCGCTGGGGCCTTCCAGATACGGAAGAAGCACTTCGCAGTCCGTGCCCTTGAATGCAAAATTCATCATTGTGTTCTTGTAAACCTTGTAGGTGATCCCGGCCTCACGCAGCTCTTTACGAAGCTGTGTGTCCTGCTCCACCGTAAGTCCGCGGTAGTCAACCAGAACGACTGACTGCGCGTCTTTCACGGCAGCGGCGATCTCATCTACGATGGGTTTTTTCAATTCCACCTTTGCCATTACATTACCTCCTTATAGATTTTCGTGCCGGTAGGAGTTTGTCCCGAACATGTGCGTTCATAAAAACATCCTCCCTGAAGACAGGAAGGATGATATAAGTCAATGATATCTCTTCTCTCCTCGGCAGGCGGACTCTTACGCCGGCAATACGGCACCTGCTGTCTTCGGCATTTGCTACTATAGCACAACGCGCCGGGAACTGTCAACTGTTTTTTCGATTATTCCCGGTTATTGTTTCCGGTTATTTCCGCTTATTGCAGTTATTCCGGCCCTTTACCGATACGGTCCCTGTCACGCATACACAGACGGCGCTGCAAACCGCTGCGTCACAGCTGCCGCTTTCGGACGCGCTTCGTACTGCAGCCCGAACTTCTGCGCCTCCGTGATTTCCACCTCCATCACGCCAAAGCTGGTCTTGATCTCAAGCACCGTGGAACCGTCAGGTTTGGTGATGATCTGCGTTTCCAGATCCTCTTCCCCGTCCTGTGCCTTTTCGTTTTTCGCATCCTCCGGAATCGTCATCCGGCCGTCATAGTCGGAAATTTTCTGCAGGCCCTTGCGGTTTTCGTGAATAATGCCGCGCCAGAGCAGATCCATTTCCTCCGCCGTATAAAAACGCGCGCCGAAGCCGTTCATGTATTTGGCCCACTTCGCCTTCTCCCTGTCAATGCAAGTGGAGCCGTCCTTCTCATATGTGTAGTCGGGCACACCGTCCTTGTCGGTAGAAGTCTCAAAGAAATTGACAAATTCATCTTCATCAATCTTTCCGGCGAGAAAGTCCTTCCAGAACGCTTCGCTACAGGTAAACCGCAGGTTCGCATCCTGCGGAAACCTCTGTATAAACGCCATCACCTTCTCGTACTGTCCGGCCTCCGTATAGGACAGTCTGAAACAGTCCCTGTTCACCCACTTGCCGTTCTCATAATAAGCCTCCTTGCACCAGATCCCGTCCTGCCCGTAGCAGGTGATAAACCAGTGTTTTTTCTGGGGATCGTCGGTGGGAAAAGTGGCTTTGGTCGCCTCTTCCGTGAGCAGCTCCATAAGCTCCTCCGGATCCGTCACTTCCACATCCGTACAATTATCGTCCGTCTCCTGCGTTCTTTTTCCGGAAGCCGCCGCGCCTGCGCCCGCTGTTGTCCCGGCCTGTGCAGCAGCCTCTGCGCCGCCCACGGTTGTCTGCGCCGTATGAGGCACCGCCGCGCTGCTGCCTGTGGACGCCGGAGCCGTTCCCGCAGCGCCCTTCCCGGCGGTCGAAGGATTCACCACACTGCCTCCCGATTCCACCGCAGACAGGGCCGCCTCTGGAACTGACACATTTGTCACAACCGTCTCCGCACCGTCAGAGTCCGGCTTTCCTTCCGCTTCTCTTCTCATCGCTTCCTTAGCGGCCTGCTTCTCCACCTCCGCGATCAGCTCCTTGATCTGCTCCTGTAAAGCCTCCTCCGCGTCGTCAAAATCCGCCAGAAGCTTCTCCCATTCCTTTATGGTAAAAGACTGCGCGCCCGTCTGGAAAGTCGGCTCCACTTTGCCTTCTCTCACCTTTTTCGCCATTTCCTCCATATGCGCAAGAATCTGTTCCCGGTAAGTCATATCTTCCGCTTTTTTCTCTTCTCTTTTTTCGTCTGTCTCCGCCTTGCCGGAGGCCGCATCATTTATGACATTTTCGTCTCTTTCCCTGCTGCCGCCAAAAAAGGGCTTATCCGCACCTTCTTTACCTGTCCGCCCGGCGCGTCCTGCGTATCCCGGCTGTGTCGCATTATGCATCCACGAAGCATATTTGTTTCCTATGTTCATCGCTCTTTTCCTTTCCGGCAAAACATTTCTGTCCCGATCAAATGTGCCTTTACAGGTAATACGATTCATCCGTCCGGAAAGTTTCATTTTGTGAAAATATGCAGCATTTTTACTTTCCGTTTGATCCGGATATGTTTCGGAGGCGTCTACCAGCTCACGAACCCTTCCCCGTCGATCTGCACCCCCGCGGAGATACTGCGCATATAGGAGAGCACCCGCTCCTTCTCCGCGCCCTGCAAAAGTGTGGTTTTGCATCCGCTCTGTAAGCAGGGAATGAACTGGTAGCTCACGATACCCGTCTCGTCGATGACCACCTCCACCATTCCGGTGTCCAGGGTCTTTGAATTGAACCAGAAGTTCCCCAGACTATAAATCACAGGCACACCCTGAATCACGCCGATGGGCTGCAGACAGTGGGGATGATCCCCGATCACCAGATCGGCTCCCGCCGCAATCAGCTCCGGCGCCTGTTTTAACTGTGCCCAGTCCAGCTCCACCTGATTTTCCGTCCCCCAATGGACATAGACCACTACGAAATCACTGTTTTCGGCCGCCTCCCGGATCGTCTCCAAAAGTTTCGCCCCGTTCCAGCAGCGGAACACGCCGGGAGAGGTCTCCGTGGCCTCCTTCGTGTCCGGTGTGTCCAGCCGCTCAATCTGGGTAGCCGACACAAAAGCGATCTTGATATCTCCCACGATATAATAGACGGGTCTTCGCGCCTCACTGATATTCCGGCCCGCTCCCACATAGGGAATCCCCGCCTCACGCAGGGTATCAAACGTATCCTCCAGCGCCGTCGGCCCATAATCATAGGCATGGTTATTGGCCAGAGACACAATGTCCACTCCCATATCATTCAGGTACGCCGCCGTCTCCGGTCTTGCCCGGAAGGTAAACTGCTTTTCCTCCAGAGGCGCCCCTCTGTCGGAATAGGCAAACTCATTGTTGAGCATCATAATATCCGCCGCCTGCATCCGCCCGATGACCTCCGGCGTCACCCCCTTGGATATATCCCCGCCGGAACCCACTACGCTCATAATGGCGTAGTTCGTATCGAAAAGAATATCCCCCGCGAAGGTCATGGTCACCTGCCCCGGCTGCGCGGGTTCCCGCGCATAAATGCCGTTTTCCTCCATGTAAACGGGATCGTCCAGCGTCTCCTGATATTTGGAGACAGCTTCCGGCCCCCCCTCTTCTGCGGCAGGCTTTGCCTCGCCCCCGTCGTTTTCCACAATCTCTCCGGACGGTTCTGTACGGTCAGCCTCCGGCGGCTTCTCCTCCTGATCCGGACGCACCGCTTCCGTCTTCTTCGTCTTCACAGGTTCCATGATCCACTGATGCGCCGCCAGCGCCAGAACACCCGCCGCCACCGCCGCCGTCAGCGTGATGACAAAGGGCAGGAAAAAGCTCCTGTGAAACCGTATTCTGTTTTTCTTCTTATTTCTTTTACGCGATTTATTCTTAGCCATGCGACCATTATATCATTAAATGACCGTCATAGCAAAATACAATCCGGTTCTTTTCTCTTTACTCCCACTCCTTCACCACCATCCCGTTTTCCAGTTCCTGATCGCACTCTGTCACGATTTTCATATCTCCCGACAGCAGTTCATCGGCAATTGCCGCGTATTCCTCATTTTGCTCAAGCAGCCGCACTGTCATACTCCTGACGCACAGTTCTGTACCCAGGATTCCCGCCTTTTCCTCCAGAACATAAACTGCATTGCCGCCGTCGTTGTGGAGCGCTTTGACAGGCACCACAAAATCATAGATTTCCGAAGTGGCGTTTAGCTCCATAACGCCCTCGGTACGCCCCAGCGCCACGCCGGGTTCCAGCCGGATCGTCACGGTATAGCCGCCGTTTTCCTGCACGATGGAATCAATCGTCTCGCCCGCCTCCTCCGCGCTGCCGGGAAACATGAGGCGGACCGTATCCCCCGTGTGCACCATGCCCTTCTGCTCCTGACTGATAACCGTGCGGAATATCCTGCTGCCCGTATCGTCGGCATAGCGCAGAACCGCATCCGCTCCCATCCGCATACCGGACTGTATCATCACTTCCAGAATATCGCCTGCGTTCTTTGCCTCCACCCTGCCCCCGTTTCTGGAAAGCTCTGTCAGAAGCGCAATCCGCTCCTGCCTCTCCCGCACCTGACTGACACCGGAAGCCCCCAGTTCCAGACCGCTCTGTGCCGCGCTCCGGGCACGCTTTGCATCCTCTAATTCCCTGTCCGCCTGTCTTAATACCTTCTCCTTCTCAAGCTGCATATCCTCGATCATGCGCTTTTTCTGCGCAATCTCCCTGTCAAACCGCAGCCGTTCGTCCGCCCATGCAATCCAGATCTCGTCGGCGGCATCCTCCTCGGGAATACGGAACATATGGGTATCCAGATCCTCCATAAGCTCTTCCCGTTTCTTCGTCTCCTCTGCAATTTTTCTGTCCAGTTCTATGACAGTAGTGTCATAATCTTCCTGCGCACGGATGACATCCGCAGCCGCATCCAGGCGTTTTGACTCCTCCTGCTTCTGCCACGCCTCCTCCTGCGCTTCCAGCTCCGAAAGCTGCGCGAGCAAATCTTCCGTGTTCACCTCATAGAGAACCGTCCCCGCTTCCATCCGGTCGCCCGCCATCACACAGACCTTCTCCACAAGCAGACCTTCCAGTCCGATCACCGCCTGCGTGCCTGTTACCTCCACCGTCCCCTCCGCACTGACCTTATTGTGTATGGATGCCGACATGGGACTGCTCCACCTGACTCTCGGCATCCGGCTCACCCAGACCATTCGTGACACATATGTCATAATCAGCATAGCCGCCATAAACAGGGCGAATCCCTGCCACAGTTTTTTCTTTGATTCCATCTGCATCCCGCCTCTTTCCCTTACATGAGACATCGCGTTTCCTGACAAAGCACCCTCTGCCGCCAAATCTGCTCAGTCCTTCTCACGTTTTCACTCCGATATACGCGATGCCCTCCTCCAGCGCGTCCTGCCCCAGCGCAAAGACAAACAGCGCGGGAATCAGCACCATCACCGCCACCGCAAAGGCAAATCCCGCCTGCCCGATCGTAATCTGCGGCAGATAGAGAGACAGCGGCCATTTCGCCTGCTCCTCCAGAAATGCCATGGGCTGTTCCACCAGATTCCAATACTCCAAAAAGCTCAGAACCATCGCCGCCTGGATCCCCATCTTCCCAAGAGGCAGCCCTATATAAAAATATATCTGCCATTCCCCCGCGCCGTCCAGTCGTGCCGCCTCCAGAATTTCCGTGTCAATCCTGGTGAATCCCCGGTACATGATAAATACCGGGAACGTGGAAAAGACCGCAGGAAGGATCACCGCCGCCGGATGATTGTACAATCCCAGCTTCTGTAATACGATATACTGCGGCAAAAGCATCACCTGAAAAGGCAGAAGCATCAGCACCACATACAGACCGAACAGGAAATTCCTCCCCCGAAACCGAAAGGCGGCAAACGCCCATGCCGAGGGCAGCCCCACCGCCAACTGCCCCAGAAGGATCGCCGCCGTCATCCCCACCGTATTCCAAAACAGCCGGTAAAAAGCAGGAGACTCAATCAGCAGCCGGTAGAAATGACTGATGGTCGGATACAGGGGAATCAGATGCCATACCGCAAAGCCCTTTCCCTCCCCAAGTATCGGCGAAAGCATCCGTTTCATCTCCGCGTTATCCATCAGGGAACCGCCCGGAATCATAAGAAGGGGTGCGCAGATAAGAACCGCTGCCACTGTACAGATGAAAGCCGCAAGCCATGCCCTTCTGCGCTTCCGCCATTTACCATACTCCCGTACCGCCCACGCCGGAGCCGTCAGTCTGTTCCCCATTTTGTTTTCTTCCGCCTTCCCCGTTCTTTTCACGCTAATCAGTTCTTTTTTGCAGAGACAGACACACCACAAGCAGTACAAGCGAAAGAATCACCGTCAGCGCAGCCATCCTGTCAAACTCCAGTTTCAGATACCAGTTCTGCAAAAGGTGCTGTAAAAAATAAATATGCGCCTGCGGGTAACTCCCCGCCACCATCCAGACTTCCCTGTAGCTTTTAAAGATCTGCAGCACCGACAGCATCCCTATGGTAAAAAAGCTGCCGGAAAGCCCCGGTCTGATGATATAACGCCAGCTCTGCCATCTGTTCGCGCCGTCCACCTGCGCCGCCTCCTCCACTTCCTTTGGCAGCGCCGCAAGGCCCGCAAGCCACAGGATAACCATATACCCCGTGTTTTTCCATAAAAAACTGCATACCACCACCACTAACGCCCATTCGGTATTGAGATAGTCAATGGCAGAAAAGTCCGGGAGCGCCGTTATTTTTTCCGAAACATGTGTCAGCACGCCGTTGATGACTCCCTGCCTGTCAATCAGAATCTGCAGCGTCAAAACCATGACAGCCGCCGGCACCGCCATGGGCAGAAGCATTGCCGACACCAGTTTGCGGCGCAGTACAAGGTTTCGCAATAGCAGTGACAAAAAGAGGCTGATCCCCATCAAAAGCGGCACGCCTGCAGCCATGTACAAAAGCGTATTGCGCACGGCAAGTAAAAAGGCACCATTTTCAAACACCGCGCGGTAATTGTCCGTCCCCGTGAAAACACCGTTGCCGGACTGATAGAACGAGCGCCGCGCCACCTCGAAAAAGGGGAGCAGATAGAAAATCATAACACCTGAAAATCCCGGCAGCAGAAACAAAAGCCGCCTACTCTTCCATGGCAATCGCCATTTTCCTTTCAACTTCCTTCGCTCCCTCCTCCGGCGCCAACTCTCCTTCAAGCACCCGCACGCCGGTCTCCATGGCACATTCCTCCAGCATCGTTCCCGGGCGGTAACAGCAGTCCGCGTCTTCCATCATCTGATAAAGCCACTGTTTTTCTTCCTCCGTCGGCCAGAAATCCGGGTAGTTAACACCGGTAGGATCCCGAAAACCCATGGTCTGCCCGAACTCAATGTTGTCGATATCCAGAATGTCACCAAGGGAATCCTTCCGTATCGTGAGCCCGCTATGATTCCTCGGTTTATCCAGCCACCACTTTCGCATCATCTGGTCCGAGAGCAACAGATGCATATATTCTTCTGCAAGCGCCGGCTCTTTTGCCTGCTCGCACAGCCCCACTATACTTCTTGCCCAGTAGACATTGTCCGCCTGCCCCGCATAGGCTCCGTAAGTCACCACATCATCCAGCTCTTTCTGCTGCCAGTCCGCTGCCATATTCGCCTTGCTCACATGAATGCCTGTCATGCCGACCTGCGGGGTCATCAGAAACCCGAGCTGCAGCCATGTCTCGCCGAAGTTCTGCTGGGCGCCGTACTGATAATTGAATCCGATATCCGCCATGTCCATATCCGTGGGCGCATACCATTCCATATTGTTTTTCTGCCACGCTTCCCGCCCTGCCGCATCGAATCCGGCGCTGTCTATCTCCCACATTCTGCTCACCGCCTGATAATACGCCGTCAGCTTCTCCACGTCCAGACTGCCGTTCTCCTTTGTCCACGCCGGAAGGCAGACCGGCATGGTCTGCAGCAGAATGTCCTTCGGGTAAAGCGTATAGAGGATCGCCCCCTCCGGGTGTTTCTGCCTTGCCAGTTCCATACCCGCGACAACATCCTCAAGACTCTGTTCTCCCTCCAGATACATCGCCTCACCAAGCCAGAGCGGAAGATAGACCATCATTGGCACGCTGTAGATTTTCTCCTTGTCCGTCATCCGCATCCCCTCAACGATATTCCGGTACAGAATACCATCGTCCAGATATGGCTGCAAAATGCCGTCCAACTCTCTCAGCACACCCTTGCCTGCATACCGTTCGATATCCATATGGTCCATCACGATCACATCCGGCGCTTCTCCTGCCAGCAGGCGTGTATTCAGATTTTTCAGCGCATCCTCTTTGCTGACCGCATTGTCCCCGTCCATTCCCGTCTCATACCGCACCAGCACATCGGGATGCTCCTTCTGGAAAAGCTGTCCTGCATAGCGGATCCAGCCGTTCTCTTCCAGACTGTACACCGTCAGTTCCCTGGACGGTCTGGCGGGAAGCGTCTCGTCATAATACATCTCCACCATGAAATTCCCGCTGAACAGTATGCGGAACTCCCCGCTGCCAGACACCTGCAAAGCAAGCGGGGTTCTCTGCGTATCCCCGAGTGCTGTCATCTGCCCGTCTGCAATCTGTTCAATTACCGAACCGCCCAATACGAAGCGGTACAATCCGGTGCGACATGCCATGTACAGAACCTGCGCGTTCCCTTTCTCATCTGCGGCGTCCGCGCTGTCACCCTTTGCGTCATCCGTTCCGTCGCTCTCCGCGGCGTCCTCCATAAGTTTTACATTGCTCTCTTCGTCGGACACCGCCATCACGATACCGCCCGCTGCGTGGCTGGCTATAAATTCATCCAGCACCGTGCTGCCGCCAAGAAGTTCCTCTCTGGCCATATCATAGAAATACACTTTTTCGCTGTCCGCCGCGAGCAGCAAGCCGTCCGCAAAAACAACAGACTTCACCTGCCCGGATGTGGCAAAGAGGCTCTCTGTCACACCGCTCTCTGCGTCAATCCGGTACATCCCGTTTTCAGACGCCGCATACAGTCCGCCCTCCGGCGAAAAGGCAAAGATATGCAGATTCGTCCCTTTCCGATACCCCTCTCCATGCGGTTCCAGCGCATGCCTCTCTCCCTTTGCATCCACATAATAATACAGATAACGGGTATCGCCTTTGATCCACAACTCCTCCAATTCCTCATCATTCCAGAAATTGGGCGCATAGCCGAAAACACATGCGCCGTCATCCGAAACCCCCACCACATGCTTGTCACGGATATTGGCATTCTTTTCCCAGCTCCGGTCCTTTTCCTCAATTTCACCCTGCGCGTCCACACAGGTCAGATTCGCGTCCAGACCGTACAGATAATAGCTTCCGTCCGGACACGGATGCATATAATCAAACACGCCGGGCGGCAGCTTCACTTCCCTGTCCGCATAACGTCCCATGGGAATCTCTTCCTCCCCGCCGCCGCAGCCTGATAGCGCCGCGAACATAACGCAAATCAATATAAAAAACAGCACCCGCCCTCTTCCAGACATCTCCAATCCTCCCTGCAGCCGCAAAGCGCGCCATCACATTATCATTATCGTACAGATATCATCATCAGCCATAAATACGTTTCCCATTCACTTAACAGTATTATAATAAAAATTCCTTCTAAATATCTTCTAAGAAGTTTCTAAGAAATCTCTAATTTTAGAAATTATTTAAAGATTAAATGTGGTAAACTGTTCACAAACATATTTCTGGCAGAGGGAACGACAATGAATATTCTGATAATCGAAGATGATAAAGACTTATGCCACGCCGTATCATGGCAGTTACAGCAGGAAGGCCACCGCACCGACTGCTGCCACGACGGCAGCGAAGCCATGCTGTATATCAGACAGGAAATTTACGACCTGATCCTGTTGGACTGTATGCTGCCCGGCGAGGACGGACTGCACATTCTGCGCCGCATACGGGCTGCCGGCAATCTTATTCCCGTCATCATCCTCTCCGCCCTCGGCGAAGTGAACGACAGAGTAACGGGACTCAACGCGGGTGCGGACGACTATCTGGTAAAACCCTTCGCCTACTCCGAGCTTTCCGCCAGAATCTCCTCGCTGTTCCGCCGGAAAAACGCCTTCGGAAACAACGCCCTCTCTTACGGCGACCTTTCTCTGGACAGCGCGGAAAACAGTCTCATGTGCGGGGAGAAAAAATGCGCCCTCTCCCAGACTGAAAGCGATCTTATGAGCCAGCTTCTGCAGGCCGGCGACAGGACCACCGACCGCACCGTGCTGCTGCACAAGGTATGGGGACTGGACACCTCTGTGGAAAACAGCAATCTGGACAACTATATCTACTTTCTGCGCAAACGTCTGAAAACGTTAGACAGCCGCGTCGCCATCGTCAACCGGCGCGGACACGGTTACCGTCTGGCATACAACGACAACGAATAAAGGAGTTTTTATGTATCACAATGTACGGCTTCGTCTGACCAAACTTTTCACCGCGGTGTTATCCGTTCTGCTGGCTGTACTGCTCGGCGTCTGCTTCTATTTTTCCGTGAAACAGCAGTTTTCCCTCCAGTTATCCTCTTTTACGAGCCAGTCCTACACGGTGTTTGAATCCATCAGCGGACAGACGGTCCTCACCTCCCGCTGGCTTGCCACACATGAGGAAAATGCCGGATTCCGCATCTATCTGTGGGACAATGGAGTAGAACTGTTCCACAACTACGACCACGCCAGCCGGACGCTCCCCGAATACGCCCACTACCTGTCTGCGCCGGACGCCGGGCGCACGCTGCACCCGAAAAAAGAAGCCGACGGCATCTCGGTCGGCAGGCACGGCATCCTGCCCGAAGTTCTCTGCTACCAAAAGCAGTTGGTCAAAAACGACAGCATCCTGCAAATCTGCTTTTTACAGTCGCTGAAACCGCTCTATGCCCGGATCGGAAGCAGCCTGTTTCTCTACCTCGCTCTGTTTCTTGTTTCTCTCTGTCTCCTTGCGCTCTTCTGCTGGTATTTCACGGGACGGCTTTTGCAGCCTCTTCTCGCTTCCCGGGAAAGCCAGAACCGCTTCATTGCCAGCGTTTCCCATGAGCTGCGCACACCGCTTGCCGTCATTCTTTCAAGCGCCTCCGCCTGTGAAAAAGCGTCCCCCGCGGAGCAAAAGCCCTTTTTTCAGGTAATCGCAAGGGAAGGCGCACAGATGTCCGGCATGCTCGAGCAGCTTCTCACGCTCTCCCGCGCAGACAGCCACGGACTGGCCCTGCAAATAACGAAAACGGATTTGCAGACGCTTCTCCTTGAAACCTACGAAAACTTCCTGCCGCTTGCCGCCGACAGCGGACATCTGCTCTCCATCCGTCTTCCCGAAGCCGGGCTGCCGCTGTGTGACTGCGATCAGGGAAGAATACGACAGGTATGTCATATTCTTCTGCACAACGCCCTGTCCCACACGCCCGCCGGAAGTACGATCCTTTTCTTCATTGCAGAAGGTTCTTACGAAAAAGAAATGACAATCGGCGTGCAGGACAACGGCGGCGGCATTCCGGACGGGGAGAAGGAGAAAATTTTCGACCGCTTCTATCGCGTAACACCCGCTTCCCGCGCCGCCAAAAGTGAAAAAGGACATCACGGCCTGGGGCTTGCGGTGGCGAAAGAAATCGTTTCAGCCCACAGAGGGACGCTTACCGTCACCGACGCCGAAGACGGCGGCGCGCTGTTTCTTTTGACCCTGCCATTGAAGCCATAAGCAGACCCGGAATGCTTCTACTCCGCTTATGCGAAGCATTCTCCCTGAATGGTTTACACTGTCGCAATTTCCTGATAAAATAAAGAAAGCGGTATGCAACTGCACACCGCTCTCCGATTTCATTTCTTTTTATTCCATTCTTTGTATGGCATTCCTGCTAATTAATACTTCGCCACGTTCACCTTCACGCCGGGGCCCATAGTGCTTGCCAGCGTAATGCTTCTGAGATACTGTCCCTTAAGCGCAGAGGGCTTTGCCTTCACAATCGCCTCCATCAGCGCGTCGAAATTCTCCTGCAGTTTGCTCTCCTCAAAAGAAACCTTGCCGACAGGTACATGGATAATGTTCGCCTTATCCAGTCTGTACTCAATCTTACCGGCTTTGATATCGCTGATCGCTTTTGCGACATCCATGGTAACCGTGCCTGCCTTCGGGTTGGGCATCAGACCTTTCGGACCGAGAACCTTACCGAGACGGCCTACAACGCCCATCATGTCAGGGGTCGCTACCACCACGTCAAAATCAAGCCATCCTTCGTTCTGGATTCTGGGGATCAGCTCCTCGCCGCCTACATGGTCAGCGCCTGCCGCCTCCGCCTCGTTTACCTTGTCGCCCTTGGCAAACACCAGCACGCGAACCGTTCTGCCGGTTCCGTTAGGCAGTACCACCGCGCCACGGATCTGCTGCTCTGCGTGACGTCCGTCACACCCGGTTTTGATATGAACCTCCACAGTCTCGTCAAATTTAGCTATTGCTGTCTTCTTAACTAAGGAAATCGCCTCGGCTGCTTCGTACTGTACGCTGCGATCTACCAGCTTAGACGCCTCCTGATATTTTTTACCGTGTTTCATCTCGAACCCTCCATTACTCTTCTACTGTGATACCCATACTTCTCGCAGTACCGGCGATCATGCTCATGGCCGCCTCAACGCTTGCCGCGTTCAGATCAGGCATCTTCATCTCTGCGATCTCCTGCAGCTTCGCCTTGGAAATCGTCGCCACCTTCGTCTTGTTGGGTACAGCGGAACCGGATTTGATGTTGCATGCCTTCTTCAAAAGTACCGCAGCAGGGGGAGTCTTCGTGATAAAACTGAAGCTTCTGTCTGCATACACTGTGATAACAACCGGGATAATCACGTCACCCTTGTCGGCTGTTCTTGCGTTGAACTGTTTCGTAAATTCAACGATGTTAACCCCGTGCTGACCGAGTGCAGGACCAACCGGGGGCGCTGGTGTTGCCTTACCAGCAGGGATCTGTAACTTGATGTATCCTTCTACTTTCTTTGCCATTTCGGCACCTCCTAATAATATTGTGGTTCGGACGCCATTCCACCTGCCTGCCGCAATCTGCGGGATTATCACAGACAGGTTCGGGTTTCAGACTTTAAGCGCACAGCGCTCTCAATCATTTAACCGGCTCCCACACCTATCTACACCGCAAAAGCGGGTAAATACCTGTTCCATCATATTCAGCCCGCGCGATTCGCAAAACACGCGCTGTCTGAACTGTTAACGCATACTTCTGACCTCCGCGAAACCGATCTCCACAGGAGTCTCTCTGCCAAACAGCTCCACGTTGATGGTAGCCGTCTGCTTGCCATAGTCGATTCTCTGCACAACGCCCACGGTGTCCTTCCAGACGCCCGCAACCACCGCAATGGTGTCGCCCTCTGCGAAATCGACGCTCATATTTTCCACCTTAATGCCAAGAGGCTTCATCTCCGCCTCCGTAAGCGGCACCGGCTTACTTCCCGGTCCTACGAATCCCGTCACGCCTCTGGTATTTCTCACGACATACCAGGTGTCGTCATTCATAACCATGTTAATCAAAACGTACCCGGGGAACATCTTTTTCTGGACAGTCTTACGCGCGCCGTTTTTCAGCTCCGTTACATCCTGCATGGGCACTCTGACCTCCAGAATCTCTTCCTCCAGATGCCTGTTTTCGATCGTTTTCTCTATGTTGGCTTTCACCTTATTTTCATATCCGGAATAAGTATGCACAACATACCAATTCGCCTCTGCCATACGGATCCTCCCTGTCTCGTCTCTAAGAATCAGGCGGGAATGTTTTCTCCCTGCCCACTGCGCCGGACGCCCGTCAGCACCGCTGACACTCTTCCCTCTGGCGGCCGTGTGCATATTAAGAACCTGTCTTAAAATTTCAATGTAGTAATGAAATCGACGCCGTACTGCAGGCCAAAATCCAACACTGTGATAATTGCCCCTACCACAAGGGAAATAACAACGACTGCAACAGACTGTTTCAGGAGGGAATCCTTATCCGGCCAGCTGATCTTTTTAAACTCAGCCTTCACGCCGTCAAAAAACCTGACTGCTTTCTTATCTGTTTTCGCTGATTCTGCCATAATCCAATATCTCCTTTTTTCAACGCGACGAATATTTACTTCGTCTCCTTATGCAGGGTATGCTTCTTGCAGAATCTGCAATACTTCTTAATCTCCATCCGGTCCGGATGTGTCTTCTTGTCCTTCGTCGTATTGTAGTTACGCTGTTTACATTCCGTACATGCCAATGTGATCCTTGTGCGCATCTCGCCACCTCCACCTGTATTACGATTCGTTTGATCTTGTATCTCTCACTTTTTGAGCATAAAAAAAAGACCTTAACTCTCTTCTCGCTCACACAATATATCATACGGCGTGTCTTAAGTCAACCGCTTTTTTGCATTTTCCCCCTGATTTTCTCTACTTTTTTAATCTTACCTGTTAATAAAATAACATTTCTATACGATATATATTATAATTCCAGAAATACTTGCATTCTTCGTGGAAAAAGTGGTAAAATAAATGCACTAATATAATATTAGGTAGAAATGCCCACAAATGATACCTTGCAGGCTACGGATGGCCGCAGGAGGTATCTGTTATGCTTTCACGGAAGAAAGGAGGGCTTATGTCTTACAACACGATCAACAACTTAGCGAACGTCTACAATTTCTATGTGACCAGTTATGCGCCGAAGTCCAGCACGCCTTATGACACGCATAAGAAGAGCGAGCTTCGCAGCGTATATAATTCGATTGTCAAAATGAACAAGGAATCGCCTCTGTTCATTTTAGACACCAGCAAAGAATCCCGGGAATTTGCGGTAGGCATAAAGGAAAACGCCAGAGAACTGCGCAATACCATTGCGTCTCTGGGCGGCCTCGACGAAGAAGAGCTTCTGAACAAAAAGGTGGCTTATTCGAGCAACGAGGAAATTACTACCGCAAAATATGTCGGTTCCAAAAAGCCGGAAGCTGACTTCCCCTCCTACGAGGTGGAGATCAACCGGCTCGCTTCGTCCCAGGTGAATCTGGGGAAATTCCTTCCCTCCGATGAACCTGCCGCGCTCGCTCCCGACACCTATTCTTTCGACGTGGGGATCGAGGATTTAAGCTATGAATTTCAGTTCAGCATTAAGTCGAGCGACACCAACAGGGATGTGCAGGCACGCCTGTCGAGACTGATTAACAATTCAAACATCGGCATGTCGGCCAGGATTGTTACCGACGAAAACGGCGGCTCCGCCCTGCGCATGGAATCGGACGCTACCGGCTTAAAAGAAGGCCGGAAAATGCAGTTCCTTATCTCCGACCAGCGCACCAGCAAGACGGCGGGCGTGGTGGATTATCTGGGACTTGATTATGTTGCATCCCCGGCGTCAAACGCTTCGTTTCTGGTAAACGGTGAGGAGCATTCCTCCACCACTAACCACTATACGCTGGATCACACATATGAGTTACAGTTCAAGGGCGTGAGCAGTGAGGAAGGCGAGACAGCTTCCATCGGTATTAAGACCGACGTGGAGTCGCTGGCCGAGAATATTAACACGCTGGTGAGAGGGTACAACTCTTTCCTGCAGGCCGTTTCCGAGTACAGCGGCGTACAGCCTAAGAGCGACCGCCTTTTCCATGAAATGAGCAGTGTTGCCAGAGTTTACGCGAAGGGCCTTACCTCCGCAGGGCTGAACCTGAATCTGGACGGCACCCTGGAAGTGGACAACAACGTGCTGCGCCAGAAGGCGACCAGTGAGGACGCGAAGGAAGCGTTCTCCTCGATGAAAGGCTTTACGAACTCTATCCTGCGCAAATCGAATCAGGTTTCCCTGGATCCGATGCACTATGTCAACAACGTGATCGTAGCTTACAAAAATCCCGGCAAGAACTTTGCCAGCCCTTACATTACGAGCGCATACAGCGGCATGATGTTTAACAGTTACTGCTAAATAAAACCAAAAAAACAAAACAGAAGACGGGGCTGTTGCAAAAGTAGATGAATAATCTGCCGGAGCAACGGCTCCATTTTTA
>CARQVR010000057.1:12526-22139 GCA_949051815.1 uncultured Lachnospiraceae bacterium | reverse complement strand
AATCAACTCCTGTAATCCGCATTGATCTTCACATACTCATAGCTCAGATCACACCCCCAGGCTGTCGCCTCGGCATCACCCATATGCATATCCACCAGCACCGTAACCTCCGGCGAAGCCAGCACCTGTGCAGCTTCCTCCTCGCTGTATTCCACCGCTGACCCGTCCCTGTAGATCAGGATACTCTTTTCCGCATTTTGGAAGTACAGCTCGATCTTCTCCGGGTCAAACTGTACGCCCGAATATCCCAGCGCACATAAAAATCTGCCAAAGTTCGCATCATGTCCGAATATAGCCGCCTTACACAGACTTGAACCGATCACGGACTTACTTAAGATACGCGCCTCCGCCCTGGTGGCCGCATGGATCACCTTCGCTTCAAAAAGCGCGGTCGCCCCCTCGCCGTCTCCCGCCATCTTCTTTGCCAGCGTCGTATTGATATAGTTAAGCGCCTTCCGGAACTTATCGTAATCCTCATTCTTACAGGTGATCTCCGGATTGCCCGCCAGACCGTTAGCCAGTACTACAAGCGTATCGTTGGTGGAAGTATCTCCGTCCACAGAGACCATATTAAAAGTATCTTCCACATCTTCCCGCAGCGCCTCCTGCAAAAGCTCTTTGGAGATAGCCGCATCCGTGGTCACAAAGGCAAGCATGGTGCACATATTGGGATGAATCATACCGGAGCCCTTGCACATGCCGCCCACCGTCACGGTCCTGCCGCCCAGCTCAACCTGCACCGCCGCCTGCTTGGATACCGTATCCGTAGTCATGATGGCTTCCGCCGCCTGCGTACCCGCTTCTTTCGTAGCAGCCCTGGCCGCTGCCAGCTTCTCCACGCCTGCAAGCAGCTTCTCCACCGGAATCTGATTCCCGATCACGCCTGTTGAGGCCACCAGCACCGCATCCGGGGAAATCCCCATAAGCTGCGCCGTCTTCTCCGCCGTCTGTCTGCAGCAGTCATATCCCTGCCTGCCGGTGCAGGCGTTGGCGATACCGGAATTCACGATCACAGCCTGCACCGAAGAAGCGTTCTCCACGATCTCCTTATCCCACAAAACCGGCGCTGCCTTCACCACATTGCTGGTGAAAACGCCCGCCGCCCTGCAGGGTGTCCGGCTGTATACCATCGCCATATCCTTTCTGTTCTGATATTTGATCGCAGCCTCGATCCCTGCAGCCTCAAACCCCTGCGCAGCAGTAACGCCGCCTTCTATTATCTTCATCGTCCTGTAATCCCTTTCTTTTCTAACCTGTTTCGTCTGCATCTCCGTCTTTCTTTTTCACACTGCCGCCGCGCACCGCTTCTTATTCTAATACATTTCGCTCCGGTTGGAAAGACCGATTTTCAGCCTTCCGGTTCAATATCGGGAATCTCCACAGTAACTTCCGTCTCCCCGGCCGTCTCAAGGGGATCCGTCTGCTCCTCCTTCCCGTCCTCTTCTTCCTCCCACAGCGATTCATACTCTTTGTGCTTCTTATCCATGTTCATCGCGGCCATCTGTTTGGCCGTTTGATAGATTTCCATATTGAAGTCCATCAGCTTCTTTTCATCCGAAGCGGGCACCTTGTCACCATTGGCGATCCTTCTGGCAATTTCCAGACATTTGGCTACCTCTTCCCCGTACTCTTTCATGGCCTCTCCCTGCTGTTTCGCCGACTCAGCATTGGCAATACCGGTCTCCAGCTGAATCACCTGATCCCGCAGCTTTATATGCTCCTCAATCTGTTCCTTCACCTTGTCGATCTGCTCCTGCAGTTCCTGGGAACGCTTACGATATTCCTCCGACAATTCGAGCACTACCCCGGAACCGCCGTTCCACACTTCCTCCTGCGAGCTGTATTTGAATTGTGCGTCGTTTTCCTCCCTTGCTTTCAGCAGCTTCCTCTGCCTGTTCCGCAGCACCTCCAGCTGCGCCGTGTATGCCTGCCTTGCCTCTTTGATCTTCATTGTCCTCATTTTTAACCCCTCCATGCAGTCTGCCTCACAACGTTCTCTACCTTCTATATCGGCATACACAGTTAACCTGCAAACCACCTGCATCATCTGTTCATTTACCGTAAGCCTTTATCTATACCCCTTACCGGCGCAGGCGATACACCCTCGTCCTGTTTGTTCCCACTGCTTCGACATCTTCCATTTCAGAAAGCAGCGCTCTCGTTCTGGCTGTACTCAACTCCAGAAACTGCGCAATATCGCTTGTTCTTGCTGTTTCGTGTTTTTGTAGATACAGCCTGATCTTTTCCATATTTTTGCCTGTTTTTATCGCTTGTTTTTTATCGCTTGTTTTTATCGCTTGTTTTTTATCGCTTGTTTTTATCGCTTGTTTCTCGATAAATTTTAAAGTCAATGAAGTCCTGTCAGGCTCAAAACTTTCTTCTATGATCGGTTCCTCCCAGCCTTCCTCCTCCCATACATTAAAAATATTTGGCACACCGCTTCCCGCATGTTCACCAATATCTATCATATTAAACATTTTCATCAGGCTTTTATTTCTGGGATCCGATCTGCCACCAAGACGCATCTGTTCCTTGCCCAGCCTGATATAGCCCGGGTTTTCCAATATAAGTTTATCGCTCTCTTTCAATATGATAACACCATATTTTCCATAAAAATCCGTGTTGATAATGCAATTCGCCAACGCCTCTCTCAATGCCCTGTGCACCGGCGTATCATCGATCCGAAATCCTCCCTTCATTTTAAAAGGCACTTTGATGTCTTTGATGATCCTGTTATATACACGAAAGTAAAAGTCAAATAAATTCCCCGACCATTCACCCGATGAAGATTGAATCCGGTCTGTCCATCTGATCACGGTATCCGGATTTTCTCTATAATCCAGAAAATACTCCGGAAAATATCTTACAATATCATACTCATTTCCAAACATCAGCATTCCAGCCGCCGTCGGATGCAGCCTTTTATCTTCTTTGGAAACACCTGCTGCTCCGATAACTCTAAGATACTCATTATCATCCAGCCTTTCAAACGGATGTCCCGGTTTAAAAGATTTATGGCTATTGCGATAGCCATGAACAGAGTCTATATTCAAATCCTCTATTTCGGCTTCCTCAAGCACCTCCATATCCATGGTTTCTTCCGCCTGATCACGCAACATTGTTTTAACCTGTAACCGCGTGCAGTGATAATCTCCTTCCCAGTTTCTCCGAAAAGTTCCGCCAAACAGATCATCGTTGATAAACACCGGCTTCTGTTCACGTTTTGCAGCAGGCACCCATATGACCATGATCACGTCACCTGTGTCTTCCATCAAAAACGTTTCTACATCATCATCTTTCAAAAGATTGATACTGACCTTTTTGCGGTTATTAAGGGTATCCCAAAAATCTTTTTTCAATTTTGAAGCATTTTTTAATCCGGTTGTATGCCATTTCCCTTCTCTGTCTTCTTTCACACCAAGAATGATAACGCCTCCATAACAATTTGCAAAAGAAGAATAAGTATCCCATAAACTGTTGGGCAGCCCTCCTTCTGCTTTCTTTACTTCCCTGCGATTATCTTCTTTATAAGAATCAAACCTGGACAAATCAAATACTTCTTTCATGCTGACCTCTCACATCTTATTAAACGCCGTAATATTTTTCTCATTCAGCGTAAAATCATAATAGTTAAGATCTTCCCGTTTCGTCCACCCGATCTGCCGCCAGAATGCGTTTCCGATGTCATTGGCCGTAAAAGCGATCAGGGACACTTTATTGATCTGCTCCGCCTTAAGCGCCTCCATGCAGAAGACCACCATCCGTCTGCCGATCCCGCGCATCCGGTATTCCTCCGCCACGCAGACATGATACAGACAGCCCCGCCTGCCGTCATGCCCGCACAGGATCGCTCCCACGATCTTTCCATCTTCCACCGCCACGACACTGCTGGAAGGATTCCTGTCAAGGAAACGCGCGACGCCTTCTTTCGAATCGTCCAGACTGCGGATGGCAAATCCTTTGATGGAAAGCCACAACGCCTTCACGCCCTCATAGTCTTCTATTGTCATCGTCCGTATCGTCATCTTGCTCTTCCATGCCTTTCTCTTATCCTGTAAGTTCACGCAGCACTATTACACAGGCATTCTGCGCGCAAACTCTATCATAATAGCAGAGTTTGTTGCCATACCGTTATACTGTTACTGAGCGCCTGCTGTCATGCGCTCAGACTGCACACCGTTGGAAACGCCGATCCCTTACTGCTGCTGAGTGCCCACTGTCATGCCTCATCCTGCGCACTGTTGAGAACACCGATCCCTTGCAACTGAAGCGGCCCCATACTCAATACCCCAGCGTCCCCTCCAGTGATTCATCCTCCTCAACCCACCGCTGTACCGGAATGACCCGGTAGTCATCTTCCGTGTCCCGGATATAGACCGTCTCGATCCCGGCGTTGATGATCTGGCGTTTGCACATGGAACAGCTGCAGGAATTCTTCACATACTCTCCCGTGTCAGCCTCCACGCCTACCAGATACAGTGCACTGCCGATCATCTTATCCCTGGACGCGCTGATAATGGCATTCGCCTCCGCATGAACGCTGCGACAAAGCTCATACCGCTCTCCCCGCGGAATCTCCATCCTGATACGGACACATTCCCCGATATCCGTACAATTCTTCCGCCCCCGCGGCGCCCCCACATATCCTGTAGAGATCACCTCGTCATTCTTGACGATCACTGCGCCGTAATGCCGCCGCAGGCAGGTAGAGCGCTGCGCCACCATCTTCGCCAGATCCAGATAATAATTTACTTTATCTCTTCTCACCATGTGCTGTTCCTTTCCCTGTTAAATCATGCGGACTACGGGAACATCGGCACCAGATCCAGCCCTTCGCTCTCCGGAAGCCCGAACATCAGATTCATATTCTGTACCGCCTGACCCGCGGCGCCCTTCACCAGATTGTCCAGCGCGCCCATCATAATGATCCGGCCCGTCCGCTCGTCGATCACAAAATTGATATCCACATAGTTGCTGCCTTCCACCCATTTCGTTTCCGGACAGACGCCCTTTTCCAGAACGCGGACAAACTTCTCTTTCGCATAGTACCGATCGTATACGGCCCTGATCTCTTCGTATGTCGGCAGGGATTCCTGCCCATCCGCCCTTTTTACCGGAAGCAGCTTCGCGTACTCCGTCACCAGAATTCCCCTGTTCATCGGCACAAGATGGGGCGTGAAATTCACCAGGATCTCTCTGCCTGCCGCATAGCCCAGCTGCTCCTCGATCTCCGGCGTATGCCTGTGGCCTGCCACGCCGTAAGCCTTGATATTCTCATTCACCTCACAGTACAGATTCGGCACCCTGGCGCCCCGTCCGGCACCTGACGTACCGCTCTTGGCATCAATGATCAGGCTGTCCGGATCGATCATGCCCTCCTTAATAAGCGGATATGCCGTCAAAATCGAACAGGTCGTATAACATCCCGGATTGGCCACCAGCCTGGCCCTCTTCACATCCTCCCTGTTGATTTCGCACAGGCCGTACACCGCTTCCTCTATGTATTGCGGAGACTTGTGCTCTATCCCGTACCATTTCTCATAAACCGGTACCTGCTTAATCCGAAAATCCGCGCTCAGATCCACGATCTTCGCCTTCGCCAAAACAGTGTCATTCAGCATGGAAGCGCAAAACCCCTGCGGCGTCGCCGTAAAAATCACATCCACCTGTCCGGCCAGTTCTTCCATATTATCATCCATACAGGCATCGTCCACGATCTGAAAAAGATTCTGATAGACAGATGCATATTTCTGATCCACATAACTGCGAGAGCCGTACCATTTGATCTCGACCTCCTTATGGCCTGTAAGAAGTCTCACCAGTTCAGCGCCCGCATATCCCGTTGCTCCTATAATTCCTGCTTTGATCATCTCTTCCTCCTGTTGTTCCGGCCGGTTTCTGACTTCCGGCAAAATCTGCGCGCAGGTCATCTCCGCCGCCATATTGCATAATAATACGTCTTTTCTGTATATTATGCAATAAAAACTTTATTTTTTCTTATATTCTGCATATTTTACTGCTTCCCGATCACAAAAAAGGCCGCCACACCCCTTTTGACTTTCTTGCAATAGTATAGCACGCATTTAAATAGAAATCACTAAAAAACGCTCGACGCATAAAAATTCACCATTTTTGCATAATATTCATACATTATTCTACTTTTTGCATAAAAACGAGACGTATTTGCTTTAAAAAATGCATAAAATCGCGCTTGCAATCTCCATCGCTATGCTGTATATTGTTTTAAGATAAAAGTAAAGAGACAAGACAAAGGAGATCTTACCATGAAAGAAAAAGTTGTTCTTGCTTATTCAGGCGGACTTGATACCACAGCGATCATCCCCTGGTTAAAGGAAAATTTTGATTATGAAGTAATCTGCGTATGCGGCAACTGCGGACAGGCCGAGGAACTTGACGGATTAGAAGAGCGGGCACTGTCCAGCGGCGCATCCAAACTCTACATCGAAGACCTTACGGACGAATTCTGTGACGAATTTATCATGCCCTGCGTACAGGCGCATGCCGTATATGAGAACAAATACCTTCTCGGCACATCCATGGCGCGTCCCGTGATCGCCAGGAAATTAGTAGAGATTGCCCGCAAAGAAGGCGCCTCCGCTATCTGCCACGGCGCAACCGGCAAAGGCAACGACCAGATCCGTTTCGAGCTGGGCATCAAGGCTCTGGCGCCCGACTTAAAGATCATCGCTGCCTGGAGAAATGAGAAATGGACGATGAATTCCCGTGAAGACGAGATTGAATACTGCAAACAGCACGGTATCAATCTGCCCTTCTCCGCCGACTCAAGCTACAGCCGCGACCGTAACCTCTGGCATATCAGCCACGAAGGCCTGGAGCTGGAAGATCCTTCCAACGAACCCAACTACGAGCACCTGCTTGTTCTGGGTACCACTCCCGAGAAGGCTCCCGAAGAGGGCGAGTACGTTACCATGACTTTTGAAAAAGGCATCCCCACTTCCGTAAACGGAAAGAAGATGAAAGTATCCGAGATCATCACCACCTTAAACGAACTGGGCGGCAAACACGGCATCGGCATCATTGATATCGTGGAAAACCGTGTGGTAGGCATGAAGTCCCGCGGCGTCTATGAGACACCCGGCGGAACCATCCTCTACGAGGCACATCAGCAGCTGGAGGAGCTGATCCTCGACCGTGATACATACGCTCTGAAAGCGGATCTTGGCAATAAATTCGCACAGATCGTATATGAAGGCAAATGGTTCACCCCGATTCGTGAAGCGATCCAGGCTTTCATTGAATCCACCCAGAAATACGTGACCGGTGAAGTGAAGTTCAAGCTCTACAAAGGCAACATCATCAAAGCAGGCACCACTTCCCCGTATACACTCTACAATGAGAGCATCGCTTCCTTCACCACGGGCGATATGTATGACCACCATGACGCAGAAGGTTTCATCAACCTGTTCGGACTCTCCTGCAAAGTCCGCGCCATGAAGATGCAGGAAAACGGAGAAAAGCTCCTTTAATCCATCGTTCCGATATGCTGATCGCTTCGATCACCACACTGCCGCCGCGAACAATTTCGGTGCGGTTTTGGAATTTGCTTTCCAAAAGGCTGATCAGATCGTTATTTCTTTTTTCTGCCTGACCGCATAAAATGCAAGTGAAAACTTTCATTTTATGCGGTTCAGCTTTAGCACGTCAAGCGTCTTTCTTTACTCTTTCCCGCTGTATGATAATTTTCTCTTTAACATTTCAATCTCTGTTTTTAAGATATCTTTCTTTAATAAACAGTCTTCTATTGCCCCATATTTGTCTCGAAGATATGACAAAACAGCATCCATATACTCTGCTTTAATGTATAATAGAAAAGCCGGAATGCCTCCCGCCACATTCACCTGATCTTAATCCGATCGAGCAGATATGCAAAATATAAGAAACTTTATTCATTTACCCTCAATCGTTCAATGATGCTATGATTATCCTCCGCCTTATAAACGAGAACAGGAACCAAATTGCATATAATTATCACAATAGCCAGCGATATAGCTATTTGATAGAATGGATAAGTGAATACTGCGTAGGATGCTTGCACTTTTACAACTTGAAAAGCTCCATACAATACCGCGCTTCCCAACGTGAAAATCAATATTGCTGTGATGATGGCATAAGTGTTTCCCTCGATTTGCAGCATCTTACATATTTGCTTTTTGGTCATGCCGATGCTTTCAAGGACCGCCAACTCCTTACTTCTGCTATTTACACTCACATACATCATATTGATAAAATTCATTAAACCGATTCCCAACAAAATAACACTGATTGCATTTCCCAAGAAAGTGATCCCGCTGAAACTGGCTTTAAGTTCATTGATTTTCTCAACCTTTGATGTAACAGTAATTCCACTGTAATTTTCTAACATGGTATTAACGGCATCAAGGGCCTGCTCTGAACTATCAGTTTGTAAAGTGATTCTGTTAATTTTTCCGGCAACCCCAATCCGTTCCAACCATTTCTGACTGACATAAATATTAGGTGCAATGAGCGTTTTTCCATCCTCCCTGAATGTGGCAGGCAAATAGTACGGGGCAATATTCAGGGTATAATTTTCACCATTTAGTGGTAGCTGGACTGTCCCACTAATTGCAGTCCCCTCATAAGGCACGATAGTTGCGGATGCAAAAAAAGCTGTTTCCCCATTGCAAAAATCCTCATATTCAAGGGGACTGCTTATCAATGAAGCAGCTTTGTTAAAGTCCTGCTCCCCAATCCCGAACACATACGTCTGATACTTATTTCCATCAGCATACTGCTCAATGGCTTCCTGCGGAACCGTACCAGTACCACAAAAATCGTTAATGTAATTTTCAAGAATATTGTCGGTGTCAATAAACCACTGTTCATAAAGTTTGGTCGTATAGGATATTTCCTGCACATCAGGAGCGGCCTGTAAACCGGTCAGAATGTTATCATCGAGGTTTGTTTGCTGACTTACTTCAATCACAATATCATCGTCCATATATTCGTCTGCCAGATAAGAAGCATCCAATCCTGCCAGTATTCCATTCACAATTACAAACAGGCTGATTCCTAAAAATAACGAAGCAAGTACCAATATCGTTCCTTTTTTGTTCCGAAAAACATTGCTGATTGCCATTTTGAAAACTTTATTACCGCGGGATGTTCTGCTGCTGTTTTTCTTTGAAGTATTTACCCCGGAAAAGCGCAAAGCCTCAACAGGTGATACCAAACTTGCAATTTTGGACGGTTTCATGCTGCTAATCAATGCCGTGATGAATGAAAACAGTCCCGCCCCTGTGAAGATTAACGGAGAATACGATGGGGATATGGCGCCGTCTATGATCATGTCACCTGATAAAGCCCGTATACCAAAAGGAACAATTAAGAACACGGTTGCAGCACTTAATATCAAGCCTGAAAGTATTCCCCAAAAACTCAACACCCGGACTTGGCGATAAACAATTTTTTTCATCTGCCGCTCGCTGGTTCCCAACGTTTTAAGTTGTCCATACATCCGAATATCCTTTGTCACCGAAATATACAGGACATTGTATATAAGCAAATAGCCACAGATCATTATTGTAACAATCAGCCCAATGGTCGCTGCGAC
>CARQVR010000057.1:0-12426 GCA_949051815.1 uncultured Lachnospiraceae bacterium | reverse complement strand
TAAGCAAATAGCCACAGATCATTATTGTAACAATCAGCCCAATGGTCGCTGCGACTGGGCTAAAGCTGTTTTTGCTGCTTCCGGCTTTTGATAGATCAGTAAATTCCTGAAGCTCATTTAAGGGTTCAATGTACGAGCGAATTTTATTTCCGTCATCACCTGAAACCGTGAGTGATAGTGCGCTCTTGGTATTTGCTTCGTTTGCAACAGAATTTTTCCAAAAGTCCGTTGCAATGTATGCAATGGCGTTATCGTACATTTTGTTGCCGCTGTAATCATCATACCAGCCGCACAATGTAAAAGAAAAATCTTTTGGATTGGAAAGCGGCTGCCAATGAATATCTGTGTAGCCATAGCGGAACGAAAGCGTGATCGTCTGACCGAGAACCGGATGAACTATACCCATTCTATCCAAAACCCATGTGGGCAACATGATTTCACTCTCGGATGCGGGATAATGCCCGTTTATATTTCCGACTGTTGGAGAAATATGCCGTTCCCATTCAACCGTATCACACCAACGGAGAAGAATACTATTGATACGGGGATAGGCTGCTGTATCAATAAAACCGATTTGACGGCTAATGCCCATATATATGATATTCCTGTCCTGCTGTAATGCTTGAATCTGTTGTTCCGTTGGATTTGTTAATATAATTTCTGCCGCTGTACCGTTCAGCATTTTTTGCTGTTTATCTGCACTTTTCACATATCCGCTACCGATGCAGAGAATTGTAGAAATAAGAAAAGCAGTCATTGCGATAGCAATGATAACAAAAACATTGCGGCGGCGGTTTCCCGACATAATTTTGTTTGCAAGCCCTTTGATTTGTTTTCGAGTGTCGTTATAGAACATAAACCTGCCCCCTTACCTGTCGTAGTCAATCGTCCAAATACCGTCAGAATACTGGATTGCAATTAGAATTTGAGCATCCTCGGTAAAATTATCAGTAAACTCCTGTGAGTGTTCCTCTCCATTGTTATCCACAAAAGAAACCGTATAAATGTAATCATCAACAGGATCAATTGTGAAATAACAAATTTGTGTATCTTTAATTGCTTTAGGGGAAACAGATATAGTTTTTCCTAAGTGGGTGATTGTTGTGTCTGTGATTGCATAATCGGAATAATTTGTAATGATCAGGTTTCCGTTCTGATGCACGACATTATCATTTGCAGCACCGCAGCCAGCTAATGATAAAGTAAAAACCAATACAAAAAGTAAAATAGATTTTTTCATAGTTCAATCTCCTTAATTTGTTATTTATGATTTCCGGCTTGGTAAGCAGGGCGCGGGCAACGTTGACATAATGAATACCACCTTTCTTGTTTGTATCTCAATGATAAAATACAAAGGTCACGAGAATGTCGCCATATCTAAAATAATTTCTAAAGGGAAAGAAAAGAACAGAAAAAGACGGCTTCCTGCCGCCTTAATCATTTGGCAGGAAGATGGTAAAAGTTGTACCAGTGCCTACCGCAGAAGTTACTTTGATACGCCCGTTCTGCTTTGAAATGATCTCCCTTGTGAGATACAGACCAATACCTATCCCCTCAATGCTGTGTACTTCCGGCTCCCGGTAAAACCTCTTAAAAATTGCAGCTTGATGACTTTCCGGGATGCCACGTCCCGTATCGGTTATATCAATTTTTGTGCAGGCTTCCCAGCGAACAACAGCCACTTGAATTGTTCCCCCTGCCGGGGTATATTTTACAGCGTTCTCTAAAATATTGAATAGGGCTTCCGCCGTCCACTTCGGGTCATGGGGGACAAGCAGATCGTCCGGACAGTCTACTGTAACTTGCAGATGCTTTTCTTCTGCTTTCAAAAAAATGCTCCCCAAAGCGATTGCCAGAGTTTCATAGATCGGAACCTGTTGCTTGTCTAATGAGATAACTCCTGTCTCCAAACGGGAGGATTTTACCATCGCGCCCATAAGAAAATCCAGCTTATCAAGCTGCACATTCATGGATTGCAGATATTCCACTTGCTGTTCACGGGAAAGCTCCTGTTCCAAAAGAATAGCAGCAGCCATCTTCAAATTTGTGGCAGGCGTTTTGACTTGATGGGATATGTCAGAAATCATCCCCTGTAAATCGGCACGCTGTTCCTCTATGTTTTTTTTGTTGGCCTGCAACATCTGATACAAACGGTTTAGTTGATGGTTAATGCGGTCTAACAGGGTATCATTATCAAAAATCATACTTGGTGTCGCTTCGCCTTGCATCATATCGTCAATCGTCTGGCATACATCATCCGTAAAATGGGCCAGCCGGTTTTGTAAAACCTTGACCAGGATAAATGCCCATATAGATAATGCTGCAGTGGTAATCAGGCATACAATAACTGTCGTCACATTTTGGGTAGCGAAAAACACACCGATACACAGGACAGGGATTGTTATGGTAACGCCTGCTCCAATCAGCCGGAAAATGCCAGAAAGAGATAACTGTACTTTTTTCATTTCGCATCCCCTCCTGTAAACATATAGCCCATGCCATAAACAGTTTGAATATATTTTTTTCCGTCCTTTTCAATTTTACCCCGGATGCGGCTGATTGCTGCTGTCAAGGTATGTTCATCCACATACTTTTCCTGGCTGTCCCACAGATCTTCCAGCAATTTATGACGGGTCAATAAAATTCCTTTATTTTTTGTAAAGACTTCCAGCATCCGATATTCCAGCGGAGCAAAAAGGACTTCCTTTCCATTCAAAGTTGCCCGCATGGAAGAAAAGTCCATCATAAGTTGTCCATCATCATATATTTTGTGGGGTGGCTCTTTTTCCGCATTTTCCAGCAGAGAAAAAATCGCTTTAACCTTGTGGCGCAGCACACCGTTAGAAAACGGTTTTGTGATATAATCGGATGCTCCCAGTTCATAACCCTTTATCATGTCTTGTTCCAAATCATTTGCTGTCAGGAAAATCACAGCCGTATGTGTGTTTTCCTTGATCATTTTGCAGACCTCATATCCAGAACCATCTGGCAGGTTGATGTCCAGAATTACCAGATCGTAGGTAGCTGACCAAAAGCAATGCTGTGTTTCTGTTGCGGTATAAACAGAAGTAACTTTGTAGCCCTCAGCCAGCAGTATATTGGAAAGCATCTTATTCATGGTTGTGTCGTCCTCGACAATTAAAATCTGTTTCATGCGCGCACTTCCTTTTTCGCTTTTAGCGTTAGTATAGCTGATAAATGGATATAATTCTTCAAATGTTACTGTTTTCCCAAAAATATATACCGTTTCCCAATCAGTCATAAGTGTTCTGGCTTCGCCGCTTGACATTTTTTAAGTTCACTCAGATATTTCTCAAATCTCCAGCGGCATATATACCATAGCAGACATTTAACATTTCTGCGGATATGTCCATAATCGGCAGGTTTTCTCCACGAAAAAATGTGTACATGTATTACTCTGAACCAAGTATTATATAGTGAGCTAATATTACATTTATATTTTCTTTCTCTTTAGCTGTTACAGGTAAGTTCTGATTGTTTTCTTTGTCATTGAATGTTCCACATTCCGAATGATAATAATATGTTCTTTCATCAATTATAAGTTTGCAATCATTTGCACATTCGGCAGTCCCTTCTGTATTCCAGCTGCCATTTTCAATAATGTCTGCGATTATTTTTACTTCTTCTTCGTTCAAATTATAAGCTTTATCTTCATCTATACGAGCAATTGTTCCACTTATACTTTCAATAATCGCCTGCTGTGTCTGCTCTGCTTCACCGGAAACATTTTTATCAACCTCAGGCATATCTGAAACCGCGCCACCTGCTACAGGTTCTTCACTACCAGTTGCTTTATCGCAAGCAACTAATGACAGCATACAAGTCAATATCCAAAATAATGCCAATAGCCTTTTCATACGAATACTTCCATTGTTACCTGCATCAAATCCACTAACATTCATTAACACATCCTCCTTGACTTACTATTTTTATGCTCATTTTCTCCTATGCACATATATGCACATAATTTACCGCCTCATACAATTCATCGACAGATACGCCCGTATTTTAAACCACAATTACACCATATCTTGTTGTCCGGATCAAACAGCGTTATAATAGGGCCGAACCACAGGAAAAACAGGAGATTCTCAAAACTCTACTGTTGGTAGGTGTTCCTTTTATCCGTCCGCTGTATCATAAGTATCATAATAATGCAAAGCGAGGATTTTTGAAATATGGATCAAAAGAAAATAGGCGGTTTCATTGCCGCACGAAGAAAAGACAACGGCCTGACCCAAAGCCAGCTGGCTGAAATGCTGGGAATAACGGACAAGGCTGTATCAAAATGGGAAACAGGAAAATCAATGCCTGATCTGTCCCTGTTTTGTCCGCTGTGCGACCTGCTCCACATAACTTTGAATGAATTGCTTGCAGGTGAATTCATACCCGATGAAAACCTGAAAGAGAAATCTAATCAATTACTGCTTGAAGTCGTCACAAGCCTGCTTGGCGAAGACCGGTGGGAGAATCAGACAGATTCTTCTGCTTCGAGCGTATTAAAGATAAAAAATATCAGAAAGGTATACGAAACGGAAAGTACCGTAACCGAAGCCGTTAAAGATGTCAGCTTTGAAATCACCAAAGGGCGTTTTGTCGGCATCATGGGTGCATCAGGATCCGGAAAAACCACTTTACTGAATATGATCGCAACAATAGATAAGGCTACCAGCGGGCAGATAGAAATTGATGGTCATGACATTGCCGGCCTGTCTGAAAATGATCTGGCATCTTTTCGCCGGGAGCATTTGGGGTTTGTATTTCAGGAATACAATTTATTAGACACCTTAACGGTTTATGAGAATATCGCACTGGCATTGACGATTAAGCAGATGCCAAAAGAGACCGTAAAACAGACGATCATTGATCTGGCCGGCAAATTAGGGATATCGGAGATCCTGCATAAATTTCCGTATGAAATTTCAGGCGGCCAACGGCAGCGATGCGCCTGTATAAGAGCGATCGCGACAAACCCCGGCCTGATTCTCGCGGATGAACCGACCGGGGCATTGGACAGTCATGCCGCTGCCCAATTACTGGAAACCTTTGTCATGCTCTGCCGAAAATATACTGCTACTGTCCTAATGGTAACGCATGATGTCTTCTCCGCAAGTTATTGCGATGAGATTCTGTTTATGCAGGATGGCAAAATAAAAGCCTCCCTGAAACGGGAACAGGAAAATAAACAGGAATTTTTCACCAGAATTTTAGATACTTTCGCAAAGATAACAGGAGGTGTTCCCTATGTATCTTAAATTAGCGCTCCGTAACACAAAGCGTTCCATGCTCGACTATCTCCTTTATATGGCATCCATGGTCATGCTCACTTCCATTATTTTTCTTTCAAACTGTATTGCGGATACAGGGGATATGCAGGCGGGTTTTCAGACAATGGCCCTGCCTTTACTGATCGTGCTGATCATGGCGGTATTTGCAAACTATATCAATCATTTTGTCATCAGGCAGCGGGCAAAAGAATTTGCCACTTATATGCTGCTTGGCATGGAAAAAGATAAGCTGACACTGGTATTTTTGTGCGAATTATTTTTGACAGGACTGTTGTGCCTTGTTGTGGGTGTGGCTTCCGGGACGGGCATCTTTTCTATCTGCTGTCATACATTACTGCCGGATACCACAGGCCGCTCCATGTCCAGAATTATCCTGAAAAGCATTCTGCAGACATTTGGTTATTTTTGCTGTGTAGAAATTCTGACAACATTTTTTATGAAGAGAAAAATACATAAATTACAGATCGTGCAGCTTATGCGGGAAAAACAGCACAATCAGCCGCTGGGCACAGGCCGGAAATCCTTTTGGGGATGGATGCTTATGATCAGCTTTTTCGGCTATCTGGCACTGCTGTCGGGCATTTCCTTTCTGTCCGGCAGGATAATGTCTGTTTCCATCTCCTTTATTTCACTGCCAGTGTTGGTGTGCGTTTTTTCATTCTATAGATGGCTGTATGCTTTTATCGCATCCTTACGCCTGTCACAGGCAGACACTTTATATCAGGGCAACCGGTTGTATCAGATGGCTGAAATGACAGGCGGTTCAAAAACCGGTGCCAATGTAAATACCATTTTCTGCATCTGCTTTATTTTTTCAGCAGCCGCTTTTGTCTTTGGGACGCTTCTGCTTAATCCGGCTGTTTCCATTTTTGAACAAAAGGAACAGCAGTGGATGGGATTTTTACAGATCAGTATCTGCATTATTTTTATGATCATTTATTTCTCTATCCTCTCTTTATCGCAAATCATTGATTTAAAGAGAGAGGATCGAAATATACGGCTGTTATTTCATATGGGCAAAAGTTGTTCCGATCTGAAAAAACTGATTTGTATGCAGGTGCTTCTAAAGCTGTTCATGCCGGTACTGATGTCTTTTATGATGCTCTGGACAGCCGCACCGTTTGTCAATCATAAGCTGAACTCCATATTACCCATACACGATCATCTGCTTAAAGCTATGGGCAGTTTTATGGTCTGCTTCTTTGTTCTGTATTTATGCTATTTTGGTATGGTATATGTGATAAGCACGCGATATATCAAATTTATCACGAAACAGTAAAAAACCGTGCCTCGATCGGTATTGGAATACCGCCCGGAAACAGGGCTGTCAGGGCACACAGGAAAAGAGCTCCCCGTCGCTGACAAACACCGCGTCCTGTCCCCTCGTGCAATAGACCTGCGCGCCCGCCAGGCGAAGCGCCTGTTCAATCTCCGGCCCCGGTGCATCCGCCGTCACCACGGCGTACCGCGGCCGGATGCTGCCGATCAGCCTGGCGCCGGTGGTGAGGTCGCGCCCATGATAGCTTACTTTGTACAGATCCACCTGCGGCAGAGAATAGGTCAGCAGCTCCTTCATCCTTCTCTTCTGGGCATCCCCGGCGAAAAACATCTTCACCCCGCCGTGCCTGACAAGCACCGCCAGGGAATAGTCGTTGTCCTTCTCGTAATACGCTTCTTCCGGCGGCCAGATGCAAAGCGAAAGATCCCCGAAACGCAGATCCCTGCTGTGCGCGGGCGCCATTACCGTGATGCTGCTCCCCAGCGCTTCCGCCGTCTCTATAAGCGTCTCGTAGCTTTCCTTCTCCTGTCCGTAATCCGGCACTACGATCCGGTCGACGGAAAGCGCCTCCATAAGTGCAGGCGCGCCTCCGATATGATCCTTGTCCGGATGGGTGAGGATCAGGCAGTCAATCTTCTCCACCTGCTCCTGCTCCAGCAGGGTAAGGATATGCTCTGCATCCTGCTCTTCTCCCGTGTCGATCATAACGCATGTATCCTGGCTCAGCAAAATCGCACAGTCCGCGTCATCCTCCGTGCCGGCGAACAGAATCTTCGCCGGCTGTACATCCTCTCTGCTCCCGGGGCGCAGCAGGAACATTGCAAAAGCGCCAAGCAGCACGCACACTCCCACCATACACAGTAACATTCCGACAGTTGAATGTCTCCCGGCCCTTTTCATCAGCCAATCGACCTCCTCTTTCATATCTACATTCATCTACAGCCTCTGAAAACCTGTTGTTTTACTGCGATCATAACACAGGCCTGCCCCTGCCGCAACACAAATTCCACCGTCTCCACAATCTCTTTTTTATGTAGGCACCTGCAGCAATGTATCCTGCAGAATCTTTACAAACCAAGCAGTTTCACATGTCGATAAAAATAACTGCGGCCAATCCCCAGATGTTCCAACGCTTCCGGCAGTCTGATCTCCTTGCGCCTCCATTTCTCCACCGTCTCCGCAAAAGCCTCCGGCACAGGCTTGCCCGGATTGCCGAAGTGTACGCCCCGCGCTTTGGCTGCCGCGATCCCCTCCGCCTGTCGCTTACGGATATTTTCCCGTTCGCTCTGGGCCACATAGGAGAGGATCTGCAACACCAGATCCGCCACAAAAGTGCCGGTCAGATCATCCCCCTTTTTCCTCGTATCCAGCAGCGGCATGTCCAGCACCACGATATCCACCTGTCTGATTCTCGTAAGGATGCGCCACTGGTCGAGAATCTCCTCGTAATTGCGCCCCAGCCGATCGATCGACTGGATCACCAGCAGATCGCCCCTTTCGAGTTTCCTCACCAGTTCCTGATAGGCGTCGCGCTCGAAATCTTTTCCGCTCATCTTGTCCATATAGATATTTTCTTCCGGCACCGGAAAGCTGCGCAGGGCAATCTTCTGCCGCGCCTCATTCTGTTCCCTTGTGGATACACGAATATATCCATAGACCGTATCTTTCATGTAATCACTCCCTTTTTTGATCTAATATACCAAGTTTCCGTTAATTTACACCAAAAAAGTGGAATTCTTGCCATAGAAATTACTTCTAAAACTAATGTCGTTTACTATAGCTTTTTAATAGGAAAATACATATAATTCTTCCCCGTCTGCGGACTGGTAAAATCCTGCACCGCACCCACCAGCGGAATACCGTTGTCTTTCAGGTACTCCAGTACTTTCTGGAAAACATCCTTCCCTTCACATTCCACATAGATGTACTCGTAACCGGGAATTCTCCATTTTGTCCATCCATCCGGCGCCTCTGCCTCATCATTGCACTCCACTCCCGCAAGATAAAGCCCCTTGGAAAACCCCTCCCATGGCATGAAGGAACGGGAAAAATCTGACATTGCGCCCCATATTCCGCATAGATTTCCATTTTCGTCCTTTTTTGCCAAATGCTCTACTTCCCCAAAATGCGCATTGGCATTCTCCCATAATTTAGAAATAAAAGCTTCCCCATCCGATGTGGAACCTTCCTTCCCGATCACTGTAAAAGACTCTTTTACGCTCTTATTTATCTTCATAATATTCCCTTCTATTATACAAACTGATATTCCGATATTTTCTTAAGGCATATAAAGTCATGCCCATAATATATGTTTTTGTAGCAGAATAGACGGCATCTGTGGGAGACGGGATGCTTCATGTCAACAATTATACTGATTTTTCAACAGCTATCCTGCATTTACGAATTTAATATGAAGATGCCATGTGAACTTTGTATGCTGCTCTGTCAGGGAAAAAGGGCAGAAAAAGACGTCCGCAAGACTATGGACGTCCGTAACAATATGCATTCAGACTATTCTCAGATCGTCAGTTCCCGAAGCCGTCTGCGGTCGAGAATTCTGATATCCCCGCGGGAAACCTCCACGATCCCTTCGCCTGCAAAGTATTTGAGCATTCTTGACACGACCTCACGGGCAGAACCGATATAGCGGGCAATCTGTCCATGGGTAAGCGTTATTGTATCGACACCGGTTCTGGCCGATTCGTCGAGAAGAAAAATGGCGAGCCTTTTGTCCATACTCATAAAAAGAATCTGCTGCATGACCCACATCACATCCGAAAAACGGCCGACGGCAGTCTCCAGCGCAAAAATCCTGATATCCGGAACCCGCTCCGACAATGCCGCAAAAGCAGGCCCGCCGATCACATAGCAGTCACTGTCCTCCTCGGCGTCCACGAACACGTCAAAAGTAATGGACTCCAACACACAGGAGGCAGACAGCATACAAATGTCTCCCCTGTGCAGACGATACAGCGTTATTTCCCTGCCCTCATCCGACATCATATAAAGTCTGAGGCTGCCATTTTGCACGAGGATCACCCCGGAGCAGTCATTGCCGTCATGGATATTCCTGCCTCTGGGATAGGTCACGGCATAAGAGTTCTCACACAGATAATCTCTGTCCGCCTCTGAAAGTCTGCTCCAGAAAGGAAATATATCTTTGTACACAGGTTCAAATTCTGTTCTTGCCGTCATCTTTCTTTTTCTACCTTTTTATGTTATGATACTAACACCTGACATTTCCCAACTCTGAAGAAAAAGGATAAATTTATGAACGCGATCACACTTATCATCATATATCTGGTCACTGTCAACTGCACAAGTTTCATCTTCATGGGCGTAGACAAGCACAAGGCGCGCAAAAGAACCTGGCGCATTCCCGAGTCTACCCTGTTCGTGCTGGCCCTGATCGGCGGCTCCCTCGGTTCCATCGCAGGGATGCATCTTTTCCGCCACAAAACAAGGCACTGGTATTTCCTGTACGGTATGCCGGCTATTCTGATCGTACAGATACTGCTCGTACTGCTCCTTGTCACATCTCCAATCGAAATACTGGTAATGTAAGGCACGTAAATAAGGCGACGGGCATCTGTTTACAGCGTAACGATGATCCCGCCGTCATTGGCATACATACTGCTGACACCCGCTGTATCCAGGATTACCACCTTCTTATAGGATGCTCTTTTCTCCATGAGCGTGCGCATATAGGCCGCCCGCTCCGGACAGTTGCAGTGGCTGATCATAAGCGTCCTTTTCTCCGGATGTGCCACATCTGCTATGATATTATCCGCCAGCCTGGCAAGGGCCTTGTTGATGCCGATCGCCTGTCCTTTCTGCTCGATCACGCCCAGATTCCCGATCATGACCGGTTTGATATTAAGCGTGGAGGCCACCAGTGCCTTGACGCCGCTGAGCCTTCCGTTCTTGCGGAGCGTCTCCAGATTATCCAACACGAAATAAGTGCGCATCTTCCGCTTAAACACTTCTATCTTCTCCACCGTTTCCTCAAAAGACAGCCCGGCCTCCTTGTACCGCATGATTCGCATGGCCAGCTGGGTCTCTCCGCAGCTGGCAGATTCTGAATCCACTACATGGATCTTCTTCCCACCGTATTTCTCGTGGTAGAGATTCCTGCCAAGCTCTGCGCTGTTATAACTTCCGCTCAGATGCGAGGACAGCGTCACCACAAAAATTTCCTCCGCCTCACAGTGGTACGCTTCCATAAACTTTTCGGGCGAGGGGCAGGAAGATTTCGGACACAGCGGACAGGCTGCCACCTTCTCCAGAAAAACCTTCTGGTCAAAGTTCTCATCGTCCTGGATCGCGTAATCTCCTACCTCCAGCCCAAGGGGAATACTCTGAAACCGCTCGTCATTCTTATACTTCCCGGGTAATTCACAACAGCTGTCTACAACAATTTTATAATTCATAAGGCCTCCGCAACTATTCTACGTAGTTTTCATTACTACTTATGATAACATGAAACCTTATATATTGTAAATAGATTTACTGCTTTTTATGCACGTTTATACTGCTCATCAACAGTAAAAACCTCTTCGATCGAAACATGAAATACCTTTGCAATGTTCCATGCCAAAACCAGCGAAGGATTGTATTTGCCTTTTTCAAGATTTCCGATCGTTTCTCTGCGGACGCCTACCAGTTTGGCCAAATCTTCCTGTTTCATGTCATATTTTGCCCTGTATTCTTTGATTCGGTTCTTAATCATTCTCTGCTCCCTTTCGTTCTCTCCACTCCAAATAGACAAGCGCCGTCGTAAACGCTAAAACAGTCACCGCAAAACTCAGGGCAAAAGAGACAGGAACCGCTTTGGCAGTGCCATAAACAGAGGTACAGACAAACATAAAAGGAACCAGCATAATCATTTCCGACATGAATGCAAATGTAGCGGCTTTCTGCACATTAAGCCGGAAAAATTCATCGGGGATTACCCAGTAATAACGGAAATAATAGGCAAAGCCAAAAAAGCCATATAAACCTTTATTTCCTGTCCGCCATCCCAAAACCGCTATCAATGCCAATAGAGATAAAAATCCTAAATAATTAATCCTGTGCTTCATAAAAACCTCCTTGTATGTGGTGTATTTCGCTCTTTATGTTATAAATATACCACTCATAATATGAAAAGTCAAGTTGATTTTCCATATGTTATACTGCTGCCTGCGGAAATGTTTTCCTCTTTTGTATAACTGTGCTATACTAAGATGAAAAAGACATGAAGTTATACAACTCTGCAAACAACTGATAACACGACAGCGAGGTAAATTATGATCGCACTTAAAATAACGAATGTAAAACAATTTATGGGAAAGCTGCTGGGCGGGGAAGATTTTGACAGTTTCCTGTTGGAAGAGGCTACGATCAGCACCTATAACACTTTTCATATAGACGGACATCAGAACAGAGATTTCTACACGAGCGAAGAATGGGAAGACAAAGAAATGCGCCCTTATGATTTCACGAAATGGAAGACCATACGGCCTGTCTGTTTCGATCTGATCAAAGGACGCCGCACACCTGCTGCCTTTCAGTTTGTACTGCATCTGATCCCGGAATACGTGGCTTCTGTCCTCAAAAAGGGGGATACCGGCATAACACCCCAGCAGGTCAAGGCCTTTGTGCTGAATATCCGCTACGACGGAACCGGCCTTACACTGGTCACGGGTACGTCCTACAACACCTTTCTCATGGATAAGACCCCCGACACCCTGTGGGATCAGGCGGTCCGACAGTTCCTTGCCAGGAGAGAAATCTCCTGCGAGGAATTATAGTAAACGACATAACAAATTTCTGTTTCCGGCTCTTGCAGGAGCCATA